>NZ_QGGM01000010.1:0-115534 GCF_003148585.1 Psychrobacter immobilis
CGATTGCTACTCGCTATGACAAGTTAGCCTGTCATTTCCTCAGTGCGATTCATTTAGTTTCTTGTGTCATTTGGCTTAATTGATGACACGCCCTAGTATGCCACACGTTATTTTAATTTTTATGAGCGACTGAATATTATGCCCCAATCCACTAAGCCTGTTAAGAATTACGCCCTACCCGACCATTTATTGGATTTACTCGGACAGTATTTACAAGAGCAAGTCACGCCCACTATCGAAATTGATCCTGCACAGCTCGCCTATCGCTGGGTCGGTGGTCATAATGGACATTTGGAGCCATTGGCAGTGAACTTATTTTTAAGTTTAGATGATTTGCATGGTATCGATACGCAAAAGGCAAAACTGGTACAAAACACACGGCAATTTCTAAAGGGCTATCCTGCCAATCATGTCTTAATGACAGGGACACGTGGTGCTGGCAAATCATCGCTGATTCGGGCATTGCTACAAGCCTATCATAGTGAGGGACTGCGCATTATTGAAATTGCCCGTGATGACTTGCGAGTGCTTGATAAGATACGTGCCGCCATTAATGCGTTGCCAGCGGATTGTGGCTGTCATTATGTGGTGTACTGTGATGACTTGGCGTTTAACGGTCAAGATGAAAGTTATCGGACATTAAAAAGCGTATTGGACGGCTCGCTAGACTCAGAGCAAGACAAGCTACTGGTCTATGCGACCAGTAATCGCCGTCATCTATTGCCTCAGCTAATGAAAGACAATGTCAATATTTATAACGGTCAAACCGATGAGGTCAATCCTTATGAAACCATTGATGAGACGGTATCGCTGTCTGATCGCTTTGGGCTTTGGTTGTCCTTTCATCCAATGGATCAAAATACCTATTTACACATCGTGCGCCATTATTTATCACTTTCGCCAAACCGCCATCTAGATAATGCGAATGACGTTAAAGAAAGTAATAATGAAGAAAAAAATAAGACGCTACCTGATAACATCAGAGCAGCAGCGTTGCGCTGGGCATCAGAGCGCGGTGGACGTTCAGGACGTGTGGCATATCAGTTTAGCCGCTACTGGATAGGACAGACACGATTAGCAGCTGAAGACAATCCATTGTAAAGCTTCATTAAAAGTTATGTTTATGATGACGCTCAGTGCTTAACGACCGCGTGCAGAACCCAAATATTGTACGCGGTTATTTTCGTTAATACCTGCCAAGTCAACGGCACCATCGACCATATATTGGTCAAAATCGGCTGCCAACCATAAATTACCTTGATAAACACTTTCGGCATCCAAGCGAATATGCGCCATGTTGGGCGTGCTGCTATTAGGATTATCAAAGCTTTGATAACGAGCGCTGAAGTGAGTCAAAATTAGATTATTTACGCCACTTTTTTCCACAAAACCCGCCACCGATTGCGCACTACTATGCATTGGATCAAACTCTGGATTTTTGCCTTGAATTTTAGTCAATACCTCGTGCGTATATGTCGCTTCATGCACCAATAAATCCGTATCAACCAACGCCGCAGTGAGAGACGCTGGCGTATCGTTATCACCAGCCACCACTACTCGCGTTCGTGATAGGTCATCATTGACATAATCTAATGCACATAATTGCTGACCCTCTTCAGTGATGACATCATGACCTTGCTGCAATTTACCCCATAGCGCGCTTGCAGGAATACCTTGCGCCAGCAGTTTGTCCGTATCAAGCGTGCGATGATGGATAGTCTGCGTGATACCAAATGCATGAGAAGCAACCCGATGTGCTAGCAACGTGATATCAATATCAAGCTGATGCTGGTCGCTTAATCGGATATTTACCTTGTTTGTATCACTTTGCTCAGACAGTACCTCTTCAATGGCTACAAAATTGAGAGCAAAAGGTAAATACAAATCCGTGGTTAAGGTAATAGCTTTAAGCAATGTCTTGATTGCTTTTGGGGCAATCAGCGTCAATGGCTCACAGCGTCCTGACATGGCGGCACTTGCCAGCAGTCCTGGCAGACCATAACAATGATCGCCATGCACATGGGTAATACAAATCGCTTGGAGCTGATGCAAAGACAGTTTGGTATGCAATAGCTGCTGCTGCGTGCCTTCACCGCAATCTATCAGTAGCCATGGACGCGATTTTTTATTTTGATTGGCATTCTGTGGTTGATTGCCTTGCTGGGCGCCAGATAAATAAGGATCCAGACATTCAATCGCCAGTGCGGTCACATTGCGCTGTTTGGTTGGCACACCGGCAGAGGTACCCAAAAAAGTCAGCTTCAACATAGATTACCTCTCTTACACATGATACTTATCTGCTATGACAATTGGCACATCATGGTTTTTTGCGCTGCAACCATCTGCCCACCATTGGCGGTACATTCACTGACCATATTGGACTCATAAGATTTCCAGCCGCCATAAAAGCTGGCAACACATAGAATCACTACGAGCAATTTTTGTGACCATGCTTTAATGGATACCTGCTGATGGTTCACATTGTCAGCGGTAGTATCAAGCGCGGGCTTAGCAGCAATGCCAGTATCGACATCAGTATGCTTGTTATGCGATTTATTTAAGTCTGTCATTTCTTATCCTAAAAAAGGTTTTGTCTATGAATAAACAAAACCCTTCGTTTTAATATTAAATCAGTCATTTATGAACGATTGAATGCGCCGCGTTTAGAACTGCAAACGACCACCCTTTTCTTCTGCACGCTTAAAGGCATCACGCTCTTCACAGCGTTTTAGCCAAATTAAGATATTGGCATATTTACTGCTATCTAATCCTGTACCAGCATTGGCACCCACAACCGCAAGATGCATTTGGATATCAGCGGCACTAAATTCAGCCCCTGCAAACCAATGATTGTCTTGCAAATGCTGCTCCATCATGGCCAATATAGCATCTAGACTTTTGCTTATCATATTTTTTTCGACTTGATTTCGTATGCTTTTGCTCACAGGCTTGATCAGCATGGGCGACTGCTCAACCACTTTGGTAAATACCAAACGCATGACCAATGGCGGCATCACTGATGCTTCAGCGAAATGCAACCAAAACGTGTAAGCCTCCCACGCCGCTTCATTATCATCCGCAGGCTTGAACTGTTTCTCGCTATCATAATGCTTCAACAAGTATTCGATTATGAACCCTGATTCGATGAGCACACGGTCATTTACTTCTAACATGGGTGCATGACCGAGCGGATGTATTTTTTTTAAACTGTCAGGCGCACGGTATGCTTTATTGCGCTCATAGCACGTCAATTGATAATCGACGCCAAGTTCTTCTAACAGCCAAATAATACGAAATGAGCGCGAATTTGCTAAATGATGAAGGTGTAACATAAACCATCCTAGTTATAATGTGAATAAGTTATCGCGTGAATAAGTCATGATATGTATAGTTGGTGCCACGCATTCCATTAATAAACGTTATTAAGCGTGGCAGCAATGCTATCGATAATAGCGTAATTAATGCCTCTTTAACACAGAAACTGTGTAGAGTAATGACGAAAAACACTGCCTGCTAAGTCAAGTCTATATCGACTTGCTGGCAGGCGCTACTTTGAATGCAGCTCTTCAATTTTGCGTGTCATCTTATGTATTTTTTGCTGATACTTTCTAATTTTTCGGAAACGATGCGCGGTTAATACACCTTTAATACGGCGGTTTTTCAGACGGCGACGTGGCGGGAAGCTACCCACTTGTGGCTCATTATAACCATGCAAGCGGTCATCACGCTTACGTGCCAAGTAACCAAGCGCACTATCCACAATCATCATCAACAGCGCGACAAAAATCATGCCGTACATAAATAAAGAGCCGCCCTCATCGATACTTTGATGCAAAATCGTGATGGAAAATACAAATAAAAATATCGGCTCAAGGTAGCATAAGGTGCCAAATAATGAGACGGGCAGCTTTTGACTGGCAACCATGGTCAATGACATCGCAGCCGTACTGATAATGCCTAATAGTGGCAACAGATACCAAAACTTATCGGTAGATATTGCCAGCGCAAACCCGCCATTGAGATATAAAGCAATCAACACCACCGGCGTCAATAAAACAAGGTCAGAGATAAGCCCTGTGATCGGCGGCACTGCCAATTTACGACGCAGTAGATAATAAGGCGGATAACCCAAGCAAACAAATAAAGTCGCCCAAGAAATACTGCCGTACTGAAAGACGTCATAAGCAATACCTGCACCTGCACAAATGGTGGCAATCCATTGTAACAAGCTCATGTCTTCGCTATAAAAAAACCGACCAACCATAATCATAATCATTGGATATAAAAAGTAACCCAATGTCACCTCAAGCCCCAAATCATTGACAGGTGCCCACATAAATATCCAGATTTGCGCGCCCAATATTGGTGTGGGTATGATAAATAAAAACCATTCTTTTGGCGTCTTTAGGGTTTTTAAATAATCAAAAATATGCTGCCACTGCTTAAGCACACTAATCAGCAGCACCAGACTCAATAGCATCATCAATACGCGCCAAGAAGCGACTTGAGTCCCTGACAACGGCTGCATCAATAGACCAAATAAGAATAGCAATGAATATAAAAAATTTGCTGCCACTGCGGCGATGGTACCTTGCGACGTTTGATTCGTGGTAAGCATAACGACAACCTTGAAAAATGAGCGCACGTCCTTGGCAATTTTAGAAAAAAACAAAAGCCTCCGACGCGGACGTCGAAGGCTTTTTGATCTATAAACTCTGTTATCTACAACATAATCATATAAGATTGAGATAAATACTTGGAAGATATCGTGTTTATCTTATGGTCAGTATTATGTCAAAGTCAGAATAGATAAGCAATACACCCGCTTTACTAAAGCGTTCACCTACCCATTCAGCATCTTACTTTGCACTCAACTGCTCGATTTTTTGCTGTATTCTATCCATCTTTTTTTGATAGCGCCGAATCTTACGAAAACGATGCGCGGTTAAAACCCCATCAATACGCTGATCTATGAAACGACGACGTGGCGGAAACCCGCCCACTTGTGGCTCTCGATAACCATGCAAATGATTATCACGGCGGCGCTTAAGATAACCTTTTATACTATCAGCAATCATCACCAGTAATGCCAAACTTACCATACCATACATGAACAAAGAGCCGCCCTCATCGAGGCTTTGACTTAGAACAGTGATGGATAAAACAAACAGCAGCATAGGTTCGACATAGCTTAGCGCCCCAAATAATGATACAGGTAATTTGCTACTGGCAATCATGGTTAAGGACATCGCCAGCGCACTAAAGGCTCCTAGCAGTGGTAATAAATACCAGAACTTGATGTCCTGTGCTGCCGTACTAAAGCCGCCGCTAAAATACAACATAATGAGCACTACTGGGGTTAACAGAGCCAAATCAGACAACAGCCCTGTGATAGGCGGCACAGCCAGTTTACGCCGCAATAGATAATAGGGTGGATAGCCCAAGCACACAAACAACGTTACCCAAGATACTGAGCCATATTGAAAGATATCATAGCCAATACCTAAGGCTGCACATAGCGCGGCCACCCACTGCAACGCACTCATATGCTCGTGATAAAAGAAACGGCCAAGCACTATCATCACCAGCGGTAACAGAAAATAGCCCAAGGTAACATCTAGCCCAAAGCCATTGACCGGTGCCCACATAAATAGCCAAATTTGACCACCCAAAATCGGTGTGGGCAAAATAAATATCAGCCACTCTTTCGGAGTTTTTAAGGTTTTCAAATAATCAAAAACGTGTTGCCATTGCTTGGTAAAACTGACCAACAATAGCAAACTTAGCAGCATCATGAGCACGCGCCATGAGGCTACCTGCGTACCTGTCAAAGGCAGCATAAATAGCCCAAACACAAACATCATCGAAAATAAAAAGCTCGATGATATCGAAGCAAGGGTTCCTTGAAAAGTTTGATTGGTCGAGAGCATAACAACAGCCTTAAAAAATAGAACTTTATGGGCATTATTTATAAAAAATTAGAGCAGCAGAAACTTAGGGCGTGTCATCAATGAGATTGTGAGGCTTAAAATGAGAAAAATTGTAGATAAACAAGGAAGCAATTGCCGTTAATGTGAACATATTGACAAAATTGCTGACGATGTTTAGCAAAATTTAGCCATTTTAAGACCACTAAACGTACTAATGTGCTAATTGATGACACGCCCTAAAGGCAGACTCTAACAATAGATGACGTACAGAAAAAAATAAAAGCCTCCGACGATAACGTCAGAGGCTTTTTATAGAACAATCATATAAGACTAGATCAAAAAGCTAACTACTGAGACATTTATTCGTCGTCTGCGTTTTCACCGTCTGTACTGTCAACATCCATAACGTCATTCGTTGCTGTGTTGCCAGTCGCTGCATCGATATCTATCTGCTCTTGACCTGCCACATCAAATGTACCATCTTCTCTCATGGCATCAACCAGCTCATCGTCACCTTCTTCATGCTCAACACGCGCCATAGCGACCAGCTTCTCGTCTTTTGATAGACGAATCAGCGTCACACCTTGCGTATTACGACCAGAGCTAGCGACATGCTCAACGGGCGTACGAACCAACGTACCTTTGTCAGAGATTAAAATAATATCGTCTGTAGAGTCAACCTTAGTGGCTCTTACTAGCGCACCATTACGCTCACTGGTTTTGATAGCAATTACACCGCCGCCGCCACGATTTTGGGTATTGAACTCATCGATAAAGGTACGTTTACCAAAGCCGTTTTCACAAGCAATAAGGATTTCGCGGACATCATCTTCGATCACAACCAATGATCTTATCGACTCATTAGCCGCCAAACGCATACCACGGACACCTTTAGCCGTACGACCCATCACACGAGCATCATTTTCATCAAAACGAATGGCTTTACCACTGGATGCAAACAACATCACTTCTTGGCTACCATTAGTGATACGAGCACTGACCAGCTTATCGCCCTCTTCTAGTCCAACCGCAATCAAGCCGTTCGAGCGAATATTGGCAAACTGCTTAAGCTCTACCCGCTTCACCGTACCATTGGCAGTTGCAAAGAACACAAAAGGTGGCTCTGCTTGCGTGATAGCGTCTAATGAATCATCATCCCCATCTATTAGAGCATCTGTTAACGCGTCACCTTTTACCGATAATTCTTCCACTATTTTTGGAATTGGCAGTATCGTAGTGACGGTTTCATCAGGATTTAAGCCAATTAAATTCACTAGTGGACGACCACGAGCACCGCGACTGGCAATCGGCACTTCAAAACCACGTAAGCTAAAGACACGACCGCTATCCGTGAAGCACAATACGGTAGCATGCGTTGAGGTCACCACCAAATGATCAATCACATCATCTTCTTTCATTGCGGTTGCAGACTTACCTTTACCGCCACGTTTTTGTGCGACATAATCGTCAATCGGCTGAGTTTTTGCATAACCTGTACGCGAGACCGTCATGACAACCGTCTGTTCAGGAATCAAATCTTCACGGTTAAAGTCAGTACGTGAGTCAATAATATCGGTACGGCGCTCATCACCAAAGTTATCACGAATCTCAATCATCTCATTGGAGATAATGGTCATTAGCTTATCAAAATCACCAAGAATAGACTCTAAATGAGCGATTTCACGTAGCAAATCTTGGTATTCTTCGGTCAATTTGTCTTGCTCAAGACCCGTTAGACGATGCAACTGCATATCTAAAATCGCGTTGACCTGCTCAAGTGATAAGCGATAACGTTCTTCGCCCTCAATCAAGCCAAATGGTGCTTTAGGATCTTCGCCTTCGATATAGTCAGGACGCACAGATTGGCTACCAGCAGCGGTCAGCATCGCCACCACGCTACCTGAACCCCACGTGTTATTTAGTAGGCTTTCACGTGCCAAACCGCGGTTTGCAGAGGCTTTAATTGTTGCAATAATCTCGTCGATATTGGCTAATGCAACGGTCAAACCTTCGAGCAAATGACCACGTACGCGCGCTTTGTTTAACTCATAAATCGTACGGCGTGTCACCACTTCTTGGCGATGACGTACAAAGGCGGCAATCAGCTGACGCAAAGTCAGTAATTTCGGCTGACCATTATCGAGCGCCACCATATTGATACTAAAGCTTGATTCGAGCGGCGTTTGCAAGAACAAGTTATTAACGATAACTTCAGCTGTCTCACCACGACGCAAATCAATGGCGATACGCATGCCATCTTTGTCAGACTCGTCACGAATCTCGCTAATACCTTCAATCTTTTTATCACGTACGAGTTCTGCGATACGCTCAATCATTTTGGCTTTATTAGATTGATAAGGTACTTCGGTAAACACAATACGCTCACGATCGCGGTTGACACCCGTATCACTCATGGCTTCAATATGATAGCGACCACGTATGTGCAAACGACCTTTACCCGTGCGATAAGCATCTAAAATACCAGCGCGACCATAAATGATACCGCCTGTAGGAAAGTCAGGACCTGAGATGTGTGACATCAACTCTTCAGCTGATACTTGTGGGTTTTCGGCATAAGCCAAACAAGCATTAATCACTTCTGTCAGGTTGTGCGGCGCCATATTAGTCGCCATACCAACGGCAATACCAGTCGCACCATTGATTAGTAAGTTTGGAACACGCGCTGGCATGACGCTAGGCATACGCTCAGAACCATCGTAGTTGTCTTCCCAATCAACCGTGTCTTTGTCTAAATCAGCAAGCATCTGATGCGTCAGTTTGGTCATACGTACTTCGGTATAACGCATGGCAGCCGGAGGATCATCATCGATCGAACCAAAGTTACCTTGACCGTCAACCATCGGATAACGCAAACTAAAATCCTGCGCCATCCGCACAATGGCATCATAGACCGCACTATCGCCATGTGGGTGATATTTACCAATGACATCGCCGACGACACGTGCAGACTTCTTATATGGCTTATTATAGTCGTTAGATAGCACGTGCATGGCGTACATCACACGGCGGTGTACAGGTTTGAACCCATCACGCACATCAGGCAGCGCACGCGAGACAATCACGCTCATCGCATAATCCAGATAGGATTGCTTTAGTTCCTCTACGATGCCAATAGGACTGACCGATTCGCTCATATACACTCCTTCACTCACATTGTTTTTCTAATGTTGACACGTTTGTTCAAGATACTCATGGGTTATACAAAAATATAGCTGCATCAATGCGCAGCTACTATCAGAATAGTGACCCTAAAAAAGCACTGTCAAAGGTGCAAAACAATAGGAAAATAGTGATACGGTTTTTGTTAAAAATAATGTTCAATTAAAGAAGCTATTTTAGCACAAATTTGCTGATTTAGGGGCGTCTGGCTGTTATTAAAATTAAGCAAAACAGCTGATTAGCGGTTTTTTTCACTCTAATAACAAGGGTAAAAACAACTTTAACGACATACTTGTTTTGATTGACTGATTTTGCCGTTTTTGCAAACAAATTTACCATCTTTTGAGCAGTGAGATACGCCGCCCATTTTGCCCGAACAAGGTGTATTCTTAGCCTGTGCTTGACTGATCGGAGCTATGATAAAGACACAGGCAATTAGTGATAATATTATCGATTTCATATCTTTCTCTTATTGAGGATTAAATGATATTCATGAAAAAACTGCATCCAGTGGATACAGTTTTTTCGATAGTCAGGCTATTTTTTATGGTTAAAATGACCTCTATTAAGCAGGTTTAAATTCCTGATTAAAGAACTCACGTGTGGCTTGCGTACAAGCCGTACTGACCAGACCGCCGTGATAGTTGCCCAATACAGCAACGCTTGCAGGTATGCCTTGCTGTGCTCCTGCATCTACTACGCGTTGAAGATTTTGAACAAAGTTACTTTGAACACTTGCTACTACAGAATTAATATTCCATTGGTTCATGGACGCCTGTCCAATAAGTTGAACATTAGAATTATCAGGACGATCATTAGCTGTCGTCGCATCAACATCTAATACTGTCACGTTAACGGTAAGGGCTGGATTTTGTGCGACACTCCCTTGAATAATAGCAGCCATTGAACTGGTATTTAGGTCATAAAAAACCGTTGGATCTTGATTGCCACCACATAGCAGAGTTGGCATTTTTGGTACATACCCACGTAGATCATTGGCTTTTAAGGCTTTTCGTAAGTTGTTTTGTGGATTGGCTGCTGGTAATGCTCCTGTCATCGCGATTAGGCTATCAGGGTTCTGTAATGCATCTGCGACATAAGCGGTACGGAAGTCTGTTTTGATCAGATAGTTATCATCCGCGAAGCCAATAGAGGCAAAGGGAACGGTAGGCGCTGGTAGAAGATCAAGCGTAGGATTGTTTTCAGGATCTTTTTCAAACAGCGCATTATCAGGCAGTTTATTAGCAGCGACCAACTCACCAAAGCTCAATAAACTTGGTAATTGTGTGTCTGCATAATTGGCAGTGAATATATCAGCAGTACTGTTATAGACATTGCCATACGCATTTTGGAGACCAGATGCCAGTAGCGGTGCAAAACGCGATGCGCCGATATTGACGTTACCCGAAAATATTGCATCACCAAACGCTGCTAGTGCATAAGGCCCTGATAAAGGTGCAATGGCAGTGACAGGCTCATCATTTTTCTCGAACATTCTTGCAGTTGCCATCGCCACATGCCCACCCTGAGAGTAACCACTGATGAATAACTTACCAGAGTCATCAAGGTTGGTGTAGTCAGGATCATTAGCGCGCTGTTGTCTTGCAATGATGGTACGGGCACTGTCTAATGCATCAGCCATGTCAGTGGCTTGTTGTTCAGCCACAAGGTATGGATGGTAATCAAGATCAGACTCATCATAACCAGCATAGTTTGGTGCAACGACGATGTAGCCTTGAGCCGCAAAGTTGGCAGCGATTAATGTCGCCTCACCAGCTGCTGGGTTTTGAGGATTGGCGACTTGACTAAAATCGTAGCCTTTATCCGTAGTTGTGCCATGGGCATACAGTAAGATAGGTCGATCGCCTTGACAGTCAGCACTGTCGCCACTTGGTAGCATCAAAGCTGCTGTCGCGTTGGTACGCTCACCCGCTGCCCCTACTGTCGGATAGCTAACTTTTTCGATTTTGATATCGCATTTGGCATCAGGGGTTGCCGTACCATCAAGACCGAACTGGGTATTTATTTGCGCGGTGTTAAATGAGCTGATTGATTTAACTGACGTCGCAGAGTCAGAGCCTATGACAGCATCAAAATCATTGTCATCGCCACAACCGACCAGCAGCAAGCTACTAGCAATAGCGACGGATAATAGGCAGCGCAGCATCACAGGCTTGCCCGTCGTAATGGATACTGATTGATGGGTACTGCTAGATGATTTGTTATTTATAGCGGTAGTAGATTTAGATACGATCATGGTTGCTGTCCTTAGCGGTGGTAGATCAGACGTTTGCTGAGAGTCCTTGACAATAAAAAATTTCAGTATGGCAGACTCTTTTTATCGATTGTTTTTTATTGAATACAGTGAAGTATCAGATATTTTCAATAAAACTTACTCAATAATTGTTTCTTAAACCTTACTACTTATACCGTAAAATATTGTGAAAAGCTACTGGGAAACAGGTATTTAATAGCATATTTAACGCTCTGGTAAAGCTAGTATTGGTGTCAAACCTAGCTTAGATTTTGTCTTTGTTGTACGATGTTTCAAAATACCACCCTAATACAGATAGCGCTTTATGCAAACCAATAGTGAAAGTACCAAAGAACATGTCAACCAATCGGTTGATCTGACACAACCAAGCGACGCATCAGGTGATATACGTGCCGATCGTAGCTTCGATGCGATTACGGATCATTTTGAAAAAAAGGTCTACGGTGGCTTAAAAGGCGATATTCGATTGGCGGTGCTACGCCGTGATATCTTTGAATATAGCGCGCAAATGAGTGAAAGCCTTGGGCGACCTTTACGTATTTTGGATGTGGGTGCAGGGCTGGCACAGATTGCAATAGAGCTTGCAGCTCAAGGTCATAAATTGGTCATCAATGATATCTCAGCCAATATGCTAGAAAAAGCGAAAGCGAGTGCCGCGCAGATAGACGAAGACCTGAATATCACATGGTACGTTTGCCCCTATCAGGAGCTGCCAGAAAAGTTGGGTACAGAAAATAGTGAAAAGTTTGATTTAATCATGTGTCATGCGCTGCTTGAATGGTTGGCAGAGCCCGCTGCGGTGATGGACTTTTTTGATCAGCAATTAACGGATAAGGGTGCACTATCTTTATGCTTTTATAACCCAGCAAGCTTTGATTATCGCAACCTAATCATGGGGAACTTCAACTTACTCGATAATACAGAATATAAGGCGGATAACAAAAAAAGCCTCACACCCAACCATCCTGTTGCCAAAGAAGAAGTCGAATCTTGGTTGACTGCGCATCATTATCAGATCATACGCACCAGTGGTCTGCGCGTATTCCATGATTATGCCCCGCTTAAGCGTGGTGGACACAATGACCCAGATGCCGTGATACGCATGGAGCTGCGCTACTCGCAATTAGAGCCGTATAAATGGTTGGGACGTTATTTGCACATATTGGCGACACGATAAGCGTAAGTGCAAGCCGCTGTTGTTTGACGTAAACATAAATTAATATAGTCGCCGCAGTTTAAAGTAGATACAAGGCAGCCAAGCGTCAATAGCATGCTGTGTGCATGTCGCGAGGTTAATACTCTAATCACTTATAAATGCTGCGACTATTCTGTCTCGTCAACTCTCTCTGACCTATCATACTCTGACCAAGTCGTCGCATTGATGTCTTTTTCATCAAATACCACGACATGCTCTAGGATAGGTAAAATACCAATCTGCGATCCAATCTCGTGATTATGGTGACTGGCGACTAAAGACAGTACCGTTTGCCCGTCGTCAAGTTGCAAGCGATATAAATAGTTGGCACCGCGAAATACGCGTCCAACGACTAAAGCGGTTTGTGTGCTCTCATCGTCATGAATGATATCATCAGGGCGCACCAGCACCTTAATCGGTGTGCCGTTAGGATAATCGTACTCGCAATACTGTGGATACCCTGACTCATCGTACACTTCCATACGTCGATAGATATCGCCTAATGCCGTCTCAACATGGCCTTCTTTGATGATGCCATCTATCATCGCACCTTCGCCGACAAACTCAGCGACAAAAGGACTGATTGGCTCATGATATAGCTCGCTTGGGGTTGCCCACTGTACCAGTTTACCTTTATGCATCACCCCCACTTTATCAGCCAGTGCAAAAGCTTCGTTTTGATCATGAGTGACCAGTATTGCCGTGGTATTGGTGCGTTTAAGAATATCACGAACATTCATTGCCAATGATTCACGTAGCACCACATCTAGATTAGAAAACGGCTCATCGAGTAGCAATAATTTCGGCTTTGGCGCTAATGCACGGGCTAATGCCACCCGCTGCTGCTGACCACCTGACAGCTCATTTGGACGTTTGTCAGCATGCTCAGACAATTCAACCAGCTCTAGCATCTCAGCGACACGGGCCTTTTTGTCAGCAGCCGACCATTTATTCAGACCAAAAGCGATGTTTTTTGCCACGCTCAAATGCCCAAACAACGCATAGTCCTGAAACACCATACCCATACCGCGTTTGGCGGGTGCGACTGCATACGAGTTACGGTCAGTTTTATCAGTAAGACATTGATTGTTTAAGAGAACCGTACCATCACGGCTTTGTTCCAGCCCTGCAATCGCTCTTAGTGCCGTGGTCTTGCCGCAGCCGCTATAGCCCAAAAAGCAACCAATCTCGCCTTGCTTCAATTGCAATGACAAACCATTGACGATAATCGTATCGTCATAACCGACGATTAAATCTTGCACACTAAAATAAGGACTAGTAGCCGTAGCTGCCTCAGTATTTGTCTCAACATCTTGGCTAAAAGCACTGCTTTTTTCTAAAGACTTACTAGGCTGGGCGGGCGACGTCTTAATTTGAGCAACTGGTAATTTTTTTATATGCTCCAGTCTTGCCTTGGCCTTTATTGACTTGGCATTGATTGATTTAGAGTCTGCTGAGCCTTTCATTGAATCAGTGTACATAGACGGTACCAGTTAGCTATTAGTAAATAAAACCCATAGATAAAACAGTGAAAACAATCATAAAATGGAGCGTCATCGGATAATGCAGATTCACTCTAAAAACACCTTAACCTTGCTTATCGCTTTGACGCAATAATATCCAAACAGGCAGCAGCCCAACCAGCACAATCAATAAACTGGGCAACGCAGCTCGTCCCCACATGCCTTCACTGGTCATCTCAAACACCCGCACCGCCAGCGTATCCCAGCCTTGACGACGCGTCATTAACGTAATCGGCATCTCTTTCATGACTTCAACAAACCCCATCAACAGTCCTGTCAATATTCCCGGACTAATAACAGGCAACATCACTTGCCGCCAGCGCTGGTAAGTACTGTCACTCAGTAATTTGGCGGCCGCTTCTTGATTGACCGTTAGTCGCTGTAGCTGTCGATCAACTGGCTGAAAACTCACCGTCATAAAACGCGTCGATAATGCCAATAGCATCACTATCACACTGCCTGATAGCACTTGCTGCGTGGTAATCCCAAAGGCAATCATTTGGTTGTCTAGCCAAGCAATTGGTATAAAGATGCCCACTGCCAATACTGTACCCGGCACCACATAACCCAAATTTGCCAAAGTAGTCATGAGCTTGGTCAATTTATCAGGATACTGCCGCTTAATCCACGCAATGATAATCGCCAAAAAGGCAATAAAAATCGTGGTCATGCTAGCAATCATGAGGCTGTTGGTCACAAAATCAATATAGCGCGCATCGAAATCTTGGCGAAAGTTCAATGCCGTCCAGTAGATGAGCTGCAAAAGTGGGATTAAAAAAGCGCCAGCAAATACCAAGGTACATAGCAATGTCATACCCAATTTCGCAGGCGTGCTGGCATCAAAACGCTGACTGCTGCCTTGAGTCACGTTATTGCCGCGCTTGGTTTGCCAATACTGCTCAAACAATACCACAATAAAGATCACACCGATGAGCAAAGCCGCCAATTGTGCCGCAGTGGTCAAACTAAAGAAGCCAAACCATGCTTTGTAAATAGCCGTGGTAAAGGTATCAACATTAAAGACTGACACGGCACCAAAGTCTGCCAAGGTTTCCATACTGGCAAGCAATAATCCGCCAATAATCCACGGCAATGCTTGTGGTAATGCCAACCGAAAAAACACGCGGCTACGGCTTAAGCCCAGCATTTGTCCTGCTTCAATCGCTCGCCTGCCTTGCGATAAGAACGCTTGACGCGCCAACAAATAGACATAGGGATAAAATGCTAGGGACAATACCAAACCTGCTCCCCAGACATTACGGATCGAAGGAATCGCTACATCAAAGCCTAGGTCGCGCAGACCTGTCTGTAATGGTCCACTAAAATCAACAATACCAATAGTGACAAACGCCAATACATAGGCAGGTATCGCCAGCGGTAACATCAGCGCCCACGAAAAAAACCGCTGTCCAGGGAAGCGGTACATACTGGTTACCCAAGCAAGCGCGGTGCCAATAGTGCCAGACACAACCGTTACCATCAGCAATAAAATTGCGGTATTTTTAAGCACTTGCGGCAGCACATAATCTGCCATGTGCGTCCAGATATCAGCAATTGGCTGCGTCCAAGATAGCAACACAATCAAAATTGGCAAAAGCATAAACGACGAAATCAGTCCTAAGACTGATTTTGAGATAATACGTTTACGGACGGCGTGGTCTTGGCTGACAGTCTGCTTTCCATCAATATTATGATTATCCATATTGTTGGCATTAGCACTATCATTGACTGTATCGTTTTGACGTACAGACGCGTCTGGCGTTTTGATCATATCATTATTACCGTGTCATACGCATAAAGACCTTATAACATTATACCAAACTCAAAAATACGGCTAAAAACACTGTCTGCTTTGAACATAAACACTATCATTTAGCCTATCAAGCTTGATACTCGTGCTTGATAGGCATTGTCATTTTTGAGAATGGTATGACTGTCAATACCTTATTTATAACCTGCTTTGTCCATCAACTGAATGGCTTGGGTTTGTAGCTCACCAAACTTTTGCACATTGATATCGTCTTTTTTGAATTCACCCCATGATCTGAGCATTTCTGACTCATCAACCCCTACTTTTACTGGGAATTCTTTGTCTGAGCTGGCATAAAGACCTTGCGCCTCATCAGAAGACAACCATTCTATCAGTTTAAGCGTACCCTCTGGATTGTCTGAACCTGCGACCACACCAGCACCTGAAATATTTACGTGTGTACCAGTCGTGCCTTGGTTTGCCCAAAATATTTTCACAGGGAAGTTAGGTTTTTCATCGAGCAGACGACCGTAGTAGTAACTGTTGGCAATGCCCACTTCACACTGACCAGCAGCGATGGCTTCTAGCATACTGGTATCATCGCTGAACACGTCAGTAGCTAAGTTAGCGACCCAACCACGGACGATTTCTTCGGTTTTCTCTTCGCCCAAATGCTCCATCATACTGGCCACAAGTGACTGGTTATAGACCTTTTTAGAGGTACGTAGGCATAACTTGCCTTTCCACTTCGGATCAGCTAAATCTGCATAAGTAGACAATTGGTCGGCACTGACTTTACTTGGGTCATAAAAGATCGTACGAGCACGCAATGATAGCCCTGTCCACTGACCTTTTGGATCACGATATTTGGCAGGGACATTTTCTTCTAACACAGTAGATGATACTGGTTGTAACAAGCCTTGCTGAGCGGCTTGCCATAAGTTACCCGCATCAACCGTGAGCAGCATGTCGGCTGGCGTGTTCTGACCTTCAGCTTGCAAACGCGCCATGAGCGGACCTGTACTATCTGTGACCAGCTCAATCTTCACACCCGTCTGTTCGGTATAACGGTCTAGCAATGGCTTAATCAGCTGCTCATTTCGCGAAGAATAAATGGTAATCATTTGACCACCTTCGCTCGTAGCACCATCAGTAGCAGCTGGTTGCTCAGTAGCCGCCGCTGATGTCTCCGCCTCCACGCTCTCTTCTGTTGTAGATGAATTGCTACAACCAGTCAGTCCCAACATCATGCCAAATACGGCAACAGGCAAGATAAGCTTAGTAGAAGTTAGGTTAGCGCTAATGGCATTCAATGACATGGTTTTCCCCATAATGATGCTACGAAAAGGTGAGATAAATAGACAAGATGACAATAAGATAAGACGGTGCTAAAGACCTCTAACAATAAGGCTCAATCACGCGATAATCTCTGAAACAATATACTAATAGAAATGAGATTAATTATCAATACATTTGTTTAACTCAGAAATGCACCGATAATTTGGCTCAACTGTCTCTTTTTAAGGATAAATTTATAGATCCTCATGAATCAATCTATAGATTTTCTAAGTGATGGCATGTCTTAATTATCTTTCAATGATCTGCTGATTCACGACAGCAACCATTGACCCAAAATCACATTGACGGCGGCTTCTGTACGCAGGATACGCGAGCCTATAGTGACTGCCGCGCAACCTTGAGTGGCAAGCAGTGCTATTTCATAATCAATCCAGCCGCCCTCGCTACCGATACAAACCAGACTTGGTAATCCTAACGATGGCGGCTGTTGTAGATACTGTGTAAAGGATAGCTCACTATACGGGTGCGCCACGATGGCTCGATTGGTTACCAAACCTGCCAGCTCATCTTCCACGAATGGCTTAAAGCGTTTTTGTAAAGTGATACGAGGCGCTATGGTGTCAACCCCTTGTTGCAGCCCTTCTAATACAAACTCATCAAGGCGCTCAAGCATCGGACTTTGCCAATAGCTTTTTTGCGTTCGATAGCTGTTGATTAGGATGATATCGCGCACACCAAGCGCGGTCATATCCATGATTAAGCGTCGTAGCACTTTAGGACGCGGTAGTGCCAACACAACGGTTAAATCTAGCTTTGGTGGCGGCGCAGTGGTGAGCTGAATATCACGCAACTCAATAGCATCAGAGCGGATGCTCTCTATAACAGCAGTGCCCAAATAACCGCCCATTTGACCGATTTTCAGCGTATCACCAACTTTTGCTGTTAGCACTTTATTGACGTGGTTTATTTGTGATAATTCAGCAATATATGCCGCATCCGAAGAGAAGTTTTCAATGGGTAATAATAGACAATTCATAGCAGCTCTTGGCTTGGTTGTTGAATAGCATGCTGCTCGA
Source organism: Psychrobacter immobilis (assembly GCF_003148585.1). Classification (GTDB taxonomy): domain Bacteria; phylum Pseudomonadota; class Gammaproteobacteria; order Pseudomonadales; family Moraxellaceae; genus Psychrobacter; species Psychrobacter immobilis. The sequence goes on from NZ_QGGM01000010.1 coordinate 18,229, forward strand.
CAACCTCTTTAATCATGGTAAATTGGCGGGTCAGTACGGCTTGCTGTTGTCTCGTCATTCGCGCGCCAGCTTGCCCTGCTTGTTCCGCTACCTCAAGATCACTGAGCCAAGACACTAGCTGCTGATAAATGAGCGCTACCTCCTCTTTAGCGGCAGGCTTCTTACGAGAGGATTGTTGATTCGTATCATCATCAGTAGTAGCCGCATTAACAGTAATGGGACGATAGAAAACATTGTTTGGCTGATATAACGCGCCGACCTCCGCCAATTTATCCACCACGCTTTGACAAGACTGCGTATAGCGTCCCATGAGCACAGGCGTTGCCACACTCGCTGGCTCAACGGGATTGTGCCCACCGACATCTACTAACGAGCCGCCGACCAGTGCCACATCTGCCAACTTATACCACGCCATCAGCTCACCCATGCTATCAGCCAGATAGACTTGTGTGTCTACATGAATGCTATCTTCTGCACTACGCCGTGCCATTGTTAATTCAGACGCTTGAATGAACGCTGCTACTTCATCAAAACGTTCAGGATGTCTAGGTACAATGATAAGCAGCGCATCAGCGAGCGCGGGATGTGACAATAGCTGTTGATGCAATGACAGTGCCGTCTCTTCTTCGCCACTATGGGTACTTGCGGCAACCCAAATCGGTCGACCAGCGATATTCATCTCTTTTGCTAATGTGGACTCTTTGACCGATTCAAAATATTGGTTTGGTACACTAGAATTTTCTGTATATTCAGCTTCTATATCTTCAATTTGAGGCGTATTAATCACCCATTTGAGTGAACCTGCGACACGAATTTGCGCGCTATTCGCACCCAACTGTCGAAAGCGTTTAGCAGAGTCGCTGTCTTGGGCGATAATCAAAGTCAGATTTTTCATCATACTGGCACTGACCGCAGCGATTTTTTGATAACTTTTAAAAGAAGACGCTGACAGCCGACCGTTGACCAAGATACTGGGAATATGGTGTTCGCATAATTTGGTTAGGATATTTGCCCACAGTTCCGTTTCGACAAACAGAGCAGCGATGGGCTTTACATGCGCCAAAAAAGCCTCAATCACAGTTGGGCTGTCGACAGGTACGTAGCTATGGCTCATCCGACCTTGAGCAATATCATCGGCGAAACGGCTAGCACCGCGAGCAAAACCTGTCTGCGTGGTATTGGTTAGCCATATTTGATAGCCATCAGCCAATAATGTATCTAATAATGGCGCGACGGTATTGGTCTCGCCCAATGACACCGCATGACACCAAATAACGCCTTTATCGGTTTGCGCATTAGTCACTTTAGCCACTGGTCGCGGCGGATATTGTTTGCCAAAACGCTGCGCCACTTCTTGTTGATAGTTGTCACGGTTGTGTGAGCGTTGCCAAACTTGCAGTCGATATAGCGGCTTAAGTAAGCCAATGGCGCACTGATAATACAAAGGCGCAGTATAAACAGTGCGGCTGGGCAACGATACTGGGTCAGTCGCTTCTAAAGCACAATCAGAGGATATAGGAGAAGATGGCATAAAGTTGCCCAGATTAGTAATGGCTTAAATAATATAGTCAATTCATTATAAAAGAGTAATAGCATTAACCTCTTTAAATTAAATCGACTATAGTAAGGTGACGGTAAAAAATGCGCCAATTCTACCTGAATTTAGCGATTAACAATACGCTTTACAGCGTGTTGCCATAAAATATTTTAGACAATAATTAGGATCAATATTGCCACTACGAGTATGGCGGCGAATAACAACTGATAGCGCTTCATGCTATGTTGCTCTTGTTTTTGTGTCGTTATCAGCGCTTGCGCCTGCTGCCATTGCCCTACTACGCTCGCCGCTTCCGCGTGTCCATTCTTTGCTGCTTGCTCTAGCCAATATTTGCCAGTGTCTATATCTTGCGCCACGCCGACCCCTTGGTAATACATCTTGCTTAGTAGGCGCTGCGCACGACTGTCATTTTTGCTGGCTGCCTGCTTAACCCACTCAACCCCTGACGCTGTAGCAGCACCCTTATCAACCGCTAATCCTTCACCAAGTAACTCATACATTGCCAAATGTAGCATGGCAGCGCTATTACCCGCATGCGCCGCCTCTTGTAGTGTTAATAGCGCTTGCTTTTTTGTCGTCAAATGACTCTCTGAAAAGCGCATTTGCGCGCGCGGCTGACTTTGCTTGGCGATATGCTGTTCTAACTGCTCCAACACTTTATGGGCTTGCTGATATTCGCTATTGCCAGCCGTTTGAACGACGTCTATGTTATCCAGCTCTACGAGTAGTTGCGTAAAAATCGCAGGCGTTGGCAATTCCTGAGGAGAAGGCACTGACAATGGTAGTGGCTGCTCTAATACCGTATTTTCTGAGGTCGTATGAGGTTGCACTGTTTCTGATTTAGACAGCACAGGCTTAGTTTGGTTCTCTTGCTGAGACAGGTTCTGAGATTCTGGCACATCATGTGGCGTATGACTCAACCTTTCTTTTTCTAACGGTTTCTGACTATCAACCGTTTTAATGCGCTCTACACTAGCGCTTGTATCTGGTGTGCTGATATTAATGGCTGATGTGATTGCATTAGCAACGTGATTGTCGTGCGCGTGTGGCAACCTTGCGCTAACCGCTTGATACAGACCACTAGCCACTTGACCGCCTTGTACCGCCTTAAACGGCCGATCAATATGACCAAATAGACGCATCCCTATCGGCTCTAGTGCAAAAAACAATGACGTAACGCTATTAGCATCAGCCGACTGACAATAGACAACCGCCAGATGTTGATAAAAATCATCGGTTGTAAGAGCCAGTTCAGGATAGCGCTTATGTAGCTCAAACTGTCCATACCAATGCGGCGTACTTTGCCATTGCTGTGCCAATACTCGCCCTGCATAAAACGCCAAAAATACCATAAAGTTACGATAGCGTTCATCGAGCAATAATCTCTCTTCATGCCATCGACCAGTTTTAACCATCTCACGGCGTATGTGCGACAGCAGCGTATCGACTCGCTGTAAGCTGGCCAATGACTCATCTAATATACAATCACGAAGCTCACTTTCGTAAGCAATGCCACCAGCGATAGGACGATCCGCTAGAAAGTCTTGCCAATAGCCTGCTGCAATATAGTCAAAGGGCGTTAGAGGTGATGCAGACGATGCATACATAGACAAGCGCATCCTTTATCGGGATAAATTAATAGTAATAAAAATAAGGTCATCATGGGACTAAACTGACATCAGTCGTTTACCTTACCCTAAAATCGAAAATGCTACAATAAAGGACTAAATAAGCGTACCACATTATCAAATAAACGCTCTGCACCATGGCGCTGTTGCCACTGCTCTAAACTCAAAAAACGGCAACTTTGTAAGTAGACTTCTTGACAATCAGCCACTTGAGCGACCATCTCTGGTGTATAAATGGCCAAGCTCACCTCCATATTTAGATAAAAACTGCGCATATCGATGTTTACAGTACCAAATAAACAATAATCATCATCAATAACCACTGTTTTGGTATGCAACAGACCACCCTTAAACAAGGCAATCGTCACGCCTGCCTCGAGCAGCTCTTGATAATAGGCTTGTGACGCATGCTGTACAAGAAACGAATCCACCTTTTCAGGGACAATCAGTGTCACCTCAACCCCGCGTTTGGCAGCGATCGTTAATGCTCCCGATAGCGCCTCGTCAGGTACAAAATACGGTGTGGTAATGCGAATGCGTTTATTGGCGCGATGAATAACGGTCACCAATGTATTGTAAATCACATGGGCTGTCACTTGCGGTGCGGAGGGTATCAGCTGCGCCAGCACCCCTTCTACCATCGGCATCTTCGGTATCACAATCGATGTCGAGCCAATATTTGGCTGCTTATAATAGTCGATCTCACCAGCCAATACCTTTACCCGACTGTTTAAATCATTAATGGTTGGGTTCATCACATATAGTTTACGAGTATAGCCATTTACTCGCTGATTGAGCGCGTCTAGATTGTCGTTATTTTCCGCACCAATATCCGTGGCCACCACGATCGCCATAGCGGTCGTAATACTAATAGAGTGTTGACTGGTCGTGCGTATCGCCACATCGATCCACTGTCCAACGTTTTTATTTTGTTTAAAAAATCTTGGATCGACCAAGTTAAAGCTACCGATATAGCCAATGTGCTCATCAATCACCACAATTTTACGATGATTGCGCAAGTCAGAGCGTTTAAATAGCGTTTTAAATAAACCCACTGGTAATGACTGATGGACAAAAACACCTGCTTTTTCTAAAGTACGATGGGCGCTACTATTAAAAAAACTAAAGCTGCCCACGCTATCGGCCAAGATATGACACTCAATGCCACGCTGCGCTGCCGCTGACAGCGCCTCTATCACCTCTAGTACTTGCCCTTTAGGATAAACAATATAAAACTCCATCAGGATAATACTCTGAGCGGCATTGATATCTTCGATTAATCGCTGAAAGATAGTATGAGGATCTGTCAATAGCTGCATATTGTGATTAGGAAACACGCCCAGCCCCGTCCAACGCGTGCCTATTTGACTGACACCGCGGTAGTTGGCTGGCAGCAGCTCTTGTCCTTGATCAAAAACCAAATTCTCACGCCGTGCCATATCATCCATCAATAAGCTTGCTTGGTCTACCCGTTGACGATAGCGCCGCCCTATCATCGGCTCACCCAATAGTATATAAGCGATGAAACCAAAAAGGGGCAAGGTATAGAGCACAGCAATCCAAGCGATAGATACACCGATATTGCGCTGCACTGACACAACACGTAGCGTCATTACTATCATGAGAACAATATGCAATACCAGACCCAAGCCTGCAAAGTCTCCCCAAGACCAGGTCGTAAAAGTTTGTTCAATAGTGGAATTTTCTATGCCCGCCTCCAACAATCAACATAAAATAAAGCATGAGTCGTAAAACACCCTCAATAGTATAGTAGTTTTTGACCATCAAACAATGACTAACCATAATAAGTTTTTAGGCAGCAACCTTAGTAAACACGTGCCTCAGACTACTATTAATAATAGCTTTCAGACAGTATTTTCAATTATTTTTCAAAATAGTTAAAAAACTGTTTGACAGCCATGTGTAAATCTATATAATACACACCCACAGCAGCAGAGCTTAGTGACAAACTTAGAGCTCAGTTGATGTTGAATAAATTGCATAGCAATTGTTCGAAGGGTGATTAGCTCAGTTGGTAGAGCGTCTGCCTTACACGCAGAATGTCGGCGGTTCGAATCCGTCATCACCCACCACTATTTAGTAAGCGCTACTCTTAAGTAGTAGGCTAAGTGGTTAAATAAACTAAGTACGACCTAAGCAGCGGTAGTTCAGTTGGTTAGAATACCGGCCTGTCACGCCGGGGGTCGCGGGTTCGAGTCCCGTCCGCTGCGCCATATTTAAAACGAATTTAAACTCTTAAGTTTAAGCAAGTTTCGCCTCAAACATTAGATTGTTTGAGGTTTTTTTGTGTCTGCAGTTATTCTAGAAGCCTGTGTTTATAAGGGTTGGATGTTTTCCCTATATTGACCTTTGCGAAATGCTCTACTCTTTAACAATGCATGAATGACAAGTTTTCTTGCAAGCACTCTATGCTTTGAAAATCAGTGACCAAGTGCTCGGTGACCAAACGGTGACCATTTCGTGACCAAGATTGTTAAAATTAGTCATGGTAAACGATCCCGTTTGACAGATTTTATTCAGCTATTTTATTTTTGAGAACAGGGACAGAGATTGGTACCTTATAGAATTTAGTAAAGCCTTCAATCGATTTGCCAGCGGTTAAACAGTTTGGCAGCTTATCCCCCTCATTTTGATCAGTATAGATAACAACGCAACTAACAACCTTTGATGACTGTTCCTCTACCGTATGGTAGCCTAGCTTATCTAGTATACCCATATCTCTTGCATAACCACTTATCTGTTTAATATCATCAATGATATAGCTTAAATTCTTGTCTTGTTGATAAGTTGGTCTGTATTTGGCATCTATAATGAGCGGTTGCATGTCATCTATTAATAAATAGTCTGGGTACCCGTAGCTACCTTTTGCTTGAAAAAGTATCCTATCTCCATATTTATCTTTAAGAAGTCCTAACACGTACAGTTCGAAAAGTTTTGACATATCAATCCAGAACGGTGGTACTGATATTTGTTCAACGCTACTATTGTCGATCTCACTGATATGATAGCCAAAGCGCTTAAGAATGATCTTAGAGAGTTTTAAGGCTTCCTGATACTCTTTATAAAAGGAGTTACGCTTGACTGCTTTAAGCTCATGTAAATTAACTTCATCACTAACTCTCTCGAAAGCAGGTGTGCAATAGTCAATTAAACACTTCATTGATCCAAGATACTCTGGGTATTGAGATAAATAACGTCTAACAAAGCTTAGCGTATGCTTTAAAACTCTATTCTCAATGCTATCAAAGCCAAACTCTTCATAACTACAAAAGGTATTCGTAACTCTATTTCGAACTATATTCTTTTTGATATTCTGAGCAATTAAGACTTTGCCTTTAATTCTGCTATTAAGATTGCGTTCGACTTTATAATAGGATTGTTTCAATCCCTTTTTTACCAAGATTTTTAGAGTTTGAAGGAACTGCATGATCAATAGTGGCGTTAATAAATCCATCTGCTGATCTATTTCAATAAAAGGCTCGTTTAGCTTAATGTGGTATAGGTCTTTAGTATTCTTAGCAATATCACCATGCGTAAGACATGATTGAAGCATGCCTAGATAGTCAATTTCTTGCAGCCCTTTATTAATCTTTGGTGCTACATAGATGGCTTGTTGATTCTTTACAAGCCAGTCTGCACCAATAAAGTATGACATTTTGAGCGAAAGGCTTTCTCTACCATAAACAACTTGAACGCATCGCTCATTCTTCTCATTGTCTTGAAAAAATATATCTGAAACCTCTACCTCTTCATAAGCAAAATCTATCTGCTTGTGTTCGCTTACAGTTCCTAAATGGTTTGATCTTATTAGCTTAGACATGAAGGTTTTCGACTACCTCTCTAGCGCTATCTAATAAAACACCATCCTTTATATACTCATATAAAATGGGCTTAATCTCATATTCAATCTTTTGTTTAAGCTCAATTTCAAGCTCTTTCTCAGTCATATCTTCATCGTCAGACAATATAAAATAGCTATGACCTATTTGAACATCATTAGCATCAAAATCTGATGATAGATAGGAATTATCGTTGTCGAATAATCTAGCCACATCATCAAAAAGTTCTTTAGCTCTTTTGTGTATGACTACACTTGCATTGGGCAATACGTCATAAAATGCAAAACGTCTACGAATAGCGTAGTCAATATGACCTACCGAGCGATCAGCTGTATTCATTGTGCCTATGATATACAGGTTTTTAGGAAGCTTGATATCTCGTGTACCTTCATATTCATACATGGACTGTACAAACTCACCGCGGTATTCAAGAGCATAGATCAGTTCGCCTAGCACAGAAGGTAAATTTGCACGATTAATCTCATCAATTATAAGTAAATATTTACCATTAGGGTTTTCAAGAGCTTTTTTTGCAAACTCAGCTAGAATCTTATTCTCAACCTTATAACTTATAACTCCTTCGTGACTACTAGCAACGATACCCCTTACAAAGTCTTCATAAGTATAGGCAGAATGGAATTGGATGATTTCAAACTCTCCATGAGTCATAACTTCATCATTCTCAGATAACTCTTCACCATCTTTTAAATTAAAGTTGTCCCAAATGATGCTCGCAAATTCGATGAGAGTGAGATTAGTATTGAACTGTCTTTTATCAAGGTAGATATCTTTGAGCTTTATGTTTTTTTCAATGGTTCCCATTTGTTTATTATAGCTACCCAATAACTTCAGAGCATTATTAAGCGCATCTACACTGTTAATAGGAAAGTATTCATCTGGAAAATAACTATGCAGCAATTTAAGAGTAAAGCATGGGCCAAAAAACTTGATTGAGTTATCAAGATCGGTTCTTTGGATTAGCTTTGATAGTTCATTTGAAACTAATTCCATTGCTGATTCAGCATCGGCTGCACCTGCAACCTTATTGTTAAGCATGTATTTATTATTACTTTTGCTCCAGTATATTGGATAGTTATTCGAAAATCCTGGAGAGAATTTTCCTAAGCTCTCTAATCCTACTTCTAACCACCAGCAGAGTGAATCTTGATCTCCATGTCCAATGGCATACTCTGGCAATGAAAGGCTACTTAATTTATCTTGAGGAAAGGATTCATAGAACCTAGATAGCAATTTATCATTTTTTGTTCTAGATAACTTCGCTTCATTAGACTGTGTATCAAAGCTCTTAACCAAACTATCAATTATGTCTTGAGGTGTTCCTTTACGTTCAATCTGTGTTAATTGTTTAGCAACCAGTTTAGCCAGTCTTGTTTTACCGGTGCCAGGAGGTCCTTGTAATATGACTTGATGCTTGTATTTTAGAAGGTCGATTACTTCATTAATATCAGAGTCACTCATAACTTTTTCATACCATTTTTTTATGTTAATTGTAGTATCTGCTGTTGGACTAGAGCATCGCTTTAACGTTCCAAGCCATGCAACTTTATAATTATATTCATTTTTGTACCAGTCTAGGATCTTAATCTTACGTCTCCTTTTAAACCAATCTAGATCCGTGACTTTTTCTGTATACTCGTAATTACCTATTACCTGCGTTAAAGCTATTAATTCTTTCCCTCTTCTGACAGCAACAATGTCACCAATCTGCATCTTGGTTTCAAAATCTGTTTGTTGAGGGTTTGATGGGTCATCTTCTACCCAAACGCCCATACCAATATAGCCAGTCTTTTCGAGAACCTCCTTTTCACGTGCCCAATCCCATTTTTCATTGTTTTGGTGCATTTGCATATGCCAAAAATTCATTCTATTACCTTATTTTTATCGAATAGTTAAACGTTTTTTCCTATTCACGGGTTTAATGGCTACAATATTTGCTTACAAAGCAATGTTTGGCATAGTACCACTAACCCTTAGCGTGGAATAATATTTATTCCAACACTTGTTGGTCTTAGCTTTATCAACAATTTTCAGCTATATTAGTCTATTTAAATTCAACATTAAGATTGAACGTGAATATGACAACAAATCAGCGTCCAGAAGACATCGCCCGAGACAATATTGATCGCCAACTTAAACAAGCTGGTTGGTTGGTACAGAAACTCAAGGACTATAATCCTAATGCCGGTCTAGGGGTTGCGGTTAGGGAGTATCCAACTAGCACGGGCCCTGCTGATTATGTGCTATTCATAGATAGAGAAGCTGTCGGTATCATTGAGGCAAAAGCTGAAGACTATGGGCAGAAGATAACGACGGTTGAAGAACAAAGCGCGCGCTATGCCACTAGCGACTTTAAGCATATTAATGAAGCGGAAATTGCTTTTTTATATGAGTCTACTGGTGTTATTACTCGTTTTACCAATCAAAATGACCCCAATCCTCGCTCACGAGAAGTTTTCAACTTTCATCGCCCAGAGACGCTAGAAAAATGGTTTGCCGAGGGCAAGAATACTTTACGTAAGAAACTAAAATCTATTCCTTCGTTAAATCCAGACGACTTACCAGCGTCAGAGCTTGACCTACGTGATTGTCAAGAGCGTGCTATTGTCAATATAGAAAAGTCATTTGCTGAGGCTCGCCCGCGTGCATTGATTCAGATGGCGACAGGCGCAGGTAAAACTTATACGGCTATTAGTATTATGTACCGATTGCTGAAATACACAGGTAAGCGCCGTATTTTGTTTCTAGTAGATACCATCAACTTAGGTGAGCAAGCAGAACAAGAAATGATTGTATTCTCACCACATGATGACAATCGCAAGTTTACTGAGTTATATAACGCGCAAATCATTACCTCGCCACACGTTCCGTCAGGTGTCGAAGTTTATATTTGCACTATTCAGCGTATGTACTCTATCCTCAAAGGTGAACCGCTAGACCAAACATTGGAGCAAGAAGGTCTGGAGGAATACGAGAAACATATCAAAGAGCCATTGCCTGTGGTTTACAATAGCGCCATTCCTCCTGAGTTTTTTGACTTTATATTTATTGACGAGTGTCATCGCTCTATCTATAACCTGTGGCGACAAGTACTCGATTACTATGATTCGTTTTTGATCGGTCTAACAGCAACGCCTGATAGCCGCACCTTTGGCTTTTTCAACCAAAACGTCGTTAGTGAGTATACTCACGAAGAAGCCGTCGCTGACGGGGTCAATGTAGGCAATGAGGTCTATTTGATAGAGACCAAAATCACTAAAGAAGGCGCAAAACTAACGGCTAAAGAGCTGATAGAACACAGAGAAAAAGTCACTCGTAAAAAACGCTGGCAGGCACAAGACAGCGATGAAGCGTACTCTTCTAAGCAGCTAGATAAAGATATTGTCAATCCCAGCCAAATTCGTACAGTTATAAAAAGCTTCAGAGATAGCTTACCTACCATCTTTCCTGCACGTAACGAAGTGCCTAAAACGCTAATCTTTGCCAAAACTGATAGTCACGCTGACGATATCATCAATATTGTCCGAGAGGAATTCGGTAAAGGCAACGATTTCTGCAAAAAAATTACTTATAAAGCAGGTCAAGATAGAGTCGATGATGAAGGTGAAATCACTGAAGAAGGTGAAGCGGCCAAAACCGTACTGGCTAACTTCCGTAATAGCTATAATCCTCGTATTGCAGTTACGGTGACCATGATCGCTACTGGTACTGATGTAAAGCCTCTTGAATGTCTGCTCTTTATGCGTGATGTCAAAAGCCGCAATTTCTTTGAGCAAATGAAAGGCCGTGGCACGCGTACCCTCGATAAAGAAGGTCTCCAAAAGGTCACCCCTAGCGCTAGGAGTGCTAAAACGCATTACGTCATCGTAGATGCCATCGGTGTCACTAAGTCGCTTAAAACCAGTAGTAGTCAATTAGATACCAAGAAATCAGTCAGCTTTCGTGATCTCGCTACAGGTATCATGATGGGTCAATCCGACACCGATACGGTTAGCTCATTTGCCAGCCGATTAAAACGTCTCGATATCGCTTTGGAACCTGAACAACACGCTACGGTAGAAAAAGCCACTGACGGTATACCGTTAAGTGAGTTGGTTAAACGCTTATTCACGGCTATCGATGTCGATCTCGTGCATGAGTCCGCTTGCCAGCTTGAAGGCATCAGTATTGACGAGACGCCTAGCGATAAGGCTGTGAAGAAAGCGCAGCATAAGCGGGTGAAAGAAGCCAGTAGATGGCTCAATGGTGAGTTAATTACAGAGCTTGAGGAGATCAGACGAGAAAGTGAGCAGAAAATTGATCATCTAAATATTGATGAAGTAACTAATATAGGTTGGGAGACTGACCAAGTCGAAAAAGCCGAAAGCATTGTCAACCGATTTACTGATTATATAGAAGCCAATAAAGACAATATTACGGCGCTACAAATCTTGTATAATCAGCCGCATCGTCGTCAGGCACTCAGCTTTGCGATGATAAAAGAGCTATATGAAGCGATTAAAGCAAGCAAGCCACCCTTAGCTATATTCAGTGTTTGGGAAGCGTACTCCATCATTGATGGCGTTACGTCGCAAAAGGTGGAAGACGAGTTAACGGCGCTGGTCAGTTTGGTGCGCCGTGTGGTGGGTATCGATGATAAACTAAAGCCTTTTGATAATACGGTACGTAAAAACTTTCAAGATTGGGTGTTTGCCCACAACGCAAGAAGTAAAAGTGCTTTTACAGACACACAGATGGAATGGTTGAGGTTGATTCGTGACCATGTCACCACCTCATTTTCGATCACCGCAGATGACTTTGAGCTAACACCGTTTAATCAATATGGCGGTCTAGGCGAAGCTTATGAAGTGCTTAGCGAAGGTTCGAACTTTGATGAATTATTAAACGAAATAAATATTGAGTTAATTGCATGATAAAGAATGAAGCTAGTAAAGTGCCTGAAAACTGGCAGGAATGTGTTTTATCAGATATTTTATATTTTCAAAATGGACACGCATTTAAAAGTCATGATTTTATCAAAAGTAATGCTGATGAAGAGCTGATTCCCCTTGTTAAACAGTCTCAGTTGAAAGGTAGTCAAGTTATATTGGATGACTGTGTTTTCCTGCCCTCAGAATATCTTGATAAATACAGTGATTTTATTATTAGAAAAGGAGATATCTTAATTGGTATGTCTGGCTCTATTGGTAAGATGAGTTTTTACAATTACGATTATCCATCCTTGCTTAATCAACGCGTAGGTAAATTAGAGCTGTACTCTAAAGATGTATTCAACAATAATTTCTTTGGCTATTTATTATTAAACCTAGAACAAAATATTCAGACAATTGCAAAAGGAATGGGAGTGCAAAATGTTAGTTCTAAAGATATTGAAAAAATAATTATTAACCTTCCTCCTCTCAATGAACAAAACCGCATTGTCGATAAAATTGAAGTCTTGTTTTCAGAGGTTGATGCGGGTATTGAAAACTTAACACTTGCTAAACGGCAACTTGAGCAATACCGTCAATCGTTACTTAAGCATGCTTTTGAAGGCAAGCTGACGGCTAAGTGGCGTGAAGAATATGCCGAGAAGCGTGGCAAATCATTACCTAGCGTTGATGAATTATTAGAACGGATTCAAACCGCGCGTCAAGATTACTATGACCAGCAAATTGCGGATTGGGAACAAGCGGTTAAAGATTGGGAAGCGCAAGGTAAGGAAAGTGCAAAACCCCGAAAGCCAAGTGCACTTATAAAGCCAGAAAAAAACTCTTCAGTAAACAACTATCTAATAGATTGTTTTTGGAAAAAAGTAAGTTTTTCTGAACTTTACGATATTTTCATAGGTTCAACTCCTAGTAGAAGTATTGCAGAATATTGGAACGGCAATATTAACTGGGTTAGTAGTGGTGAAGTGACATTCTCAAATATTCACTTTACTAAAGAGAAGATTACGCAGTTGGGGTTAGTCAAAACATCTACAAGTGTTCATCCTATTGGAACCGTTATGCTAGCTATGATTGGTGAAGGAAAAACAAGAGGACAAGCAAGCATTTTAAAAATTGAGGCGTGCCATAATCAAAACACAGCTGCTTTAAGGGTTAACAATGATTTGCTAAGTTCAGAATATTTATACTTTTACTTATTATATAGCTATGAAATGACAAGAAGGATTGGCTCTGGAAATAATCAAAAAGCACTTAACAAAACTGTCATTCAAAACATGACCATACCTATCTGTTCATTTGAAGAGCAAACAGAAATTGCTCAAATTTTAGAAAAACAAAATAACGCTATTGAATCCTCAAAACAAACTTTAGATAAATATTTAAAAAAAGCTACTCTACTAAAAACCTCAATCCTGCATAAAGCCTTTCAAGGCAAGCTCGTACATCAAGACCCTAACGATCCACCAGCTAGAGAACTATTAGCACAAATCAAAGCTGAGCGTGAAGCCAAAGCGCTGGCTGAAAAACAGGCCAAACAAGATAAAGCTGCGTCAAAAAGCAAAGCGAAAGCCAAATCTTCTAAGACACCAAAGAAATCTAAAAAAGATGAGCAGATAACATTACCGCTTTAATTGCTAATGCAAAAGCCATTTATCTATAATTTATCAGTACCAGATAGCATCCATACGAGAGAAAGCCATGAGTGACACAGCAACCCCAAATATTTTATCAAGCAATCAGCAAAACAACCAAGCTAGCTCTATCGTCTCCAAGGTTTGGAGCTTTTGTAATACCCTACGTGATGATGGTGTCAGCTATGGTGATTATCTAGAACAGATTACTTATCTTATCTTTTTAAAAATGGCACACGAATACAGCTTGCCGCCTTATAACCGAGATATTGGCGTACCAGAAGGTTATGAATGGGATAGCTTGATGAGCAAGTCAGGTGCAGCGCTCGAAATCCACTATATCCAGTTACTAAGAGAGCTTGGTAAGCAAAAAGGCTTACTGGGGCAAATCTTTACCAAAGCACTTAACAAGATTCAAGACCCAGCCAAGCTTGCACGTCTTATCGATATGATAGACAGCACTAAGTGGGTAAGATTAGGCACCGATGTTAAAGGCGATATCTACGAAGGTATCTTGGAGAAAAATGCTGAGGATACTAAGTCTGGCGCAGGTCAATACTTTACCCCAAGGCCTCTGATTCAAGCTATCGTTGCCTGTATGGAACCTAGTCCTGATATTACTATTGCCGACCCAGCAGCGGGCACAGGTGGCTTTTTGCTTGCGGCTTACGACTATATAGAGCAGCATCATAAGCTTGATAAAGAAGAAAAAGAAAGCCTAAAGCACAATACATTTTCGGGTAATGAAATCGTCGCCAATACTCGTAGACTGTGCTTGATGAATTTATTCTTGCATGGCATTGGTGAGATTGATGGTGATAGCCCTATCAGCTCAGATGATGCTTTGATTGGATCAGCAGGTAAAAGTGTCGATATGGTACTTGCCAACCCACCTTTTGGTAAAAAAAGCAGCATCACCGTCACCAATGATGAAGGCGAGCAAGAAAAAGAAGACTTTGTCTATAACCGTCAAGATTTCTGGGCGACGACCTCTAATAAACAGGTTAACTTCCTCCAGCATATTTACACCATGCTCAAGATTAATGGGAAAGCTGGCGTTGTTTTACCTGATAACGTCTTGTTCGAAGGTGGTGCTGGCGAGATTGTGCGTAAGAAACTACTAGAAGTAACTAACCTGCATACGATTTTGCGTCTCCCAACAGGCATCTTTTACGCCAATGGCGTTAAAGCAAACGTCTTATTCTTTGACAACCACCCTGCTCAAGAAGACGCCGTTACCAAAGACGTATGGATATACGATTACCGTACCAACGTTCATCACACCCTTAAACGCAAACCGATGACGCTTGAGCATCTACAAGACTTTATCACTTGTTATAACGCTGATAATATCCATGAGCGTGTCGAAACCTATGACCCTGAAACCAACCCTACTGGCCGCTGGCGCAAATACAGTATCGATGACATTAAAAAGCGTGATAAGACCAGCCTAGATATCACATGGTTAAAAGATGACTCACTAACTGACCTAGATAACCTACCTGATCCTGAGGATCTGGCCAGTGATATTATCGATAATATTGAGGCTGGGCTTGCAAGCTTTAGGGCTGTATTGGATGAGCTTGACGGTTAGTTGTTTTAATTTGCAGTTTTAATTTATTTAGAAAAGTTAAGGATGAGTAATGGAAGTACAGGATTGGGGTGGTGGGCTTACACAGCATGAAGTTGAAGCTATTGAAAAAATTAAAGCAAACTTTCAAGCATCAGATGCATTAGCTGAACTCGATAGGAAAAATAGCAAAACTATTAGTTTAGCTGAACTTAAAAAAAGCGCACCTAGCAATCCTATGTTTCCATGGAAAGGGTTTTCCGGATTTAGATTAGTTGATCCTAGAGGTAGTAAAGAAGGCGAATTTGATTTAGTAATTATTACTCATTGCAATGTATTAATAATAGAGCTAAAAGATTGGAATAACCACAAAGTCACCAGCAGTAATAATCGTTGGTATCTTGGCAGTAAAGATATGGGAAAATCCCCAGTCTCTATCACTCGTAACAAAAAATTCTTGCTTGACAATATCTTAAAGAGATATAAGAGTAGATTTTCTAATAAGGGATACATTCCCTTTGTACATTTTTTAGTCGTAATGACAGGTAATGCTGACTTTAGCAAACTGAACGATGAAGAAAAGAAATACACTATAAGTCTAGATGACTTTCTAAAAATGAAAAATGAAAAGGAGTTCGATGGATATTTTAGACCTCACCCAGCATCAAAGGTCTTGAATAAAGACTTCATAATATTTGATGAAATTTTTGGTGGAGGTAACGTAAAGCCTAAAAGTATTAAAGTAAATGGCTACGTAGCAGAAGACGAACCTGCATTTCAACATCCAAATAAAATCTATAATGAGTATTTTGCTCATTCAGAGCACTCCAAAAATGATCAAGTACTATTACGTCGTTGGGATTTTTCAAAGATAAAAAATCCAGAGGCGCAAACGCCTGATGGTAGATTCAAGTTAGTCAGCCGAGAGTATGAGGTTTTACAACACTTAAAGGGTATTAATGAAGAGCTTTACTCTGCCTGTTTAAATTATAAAACAGTCCCTCAAAAATCAGAGATGACCGTAGACCATACCGACTTATTTGACTTGATGCCCTCTCAACTTAGATTTAATCAATTTATCGGTCAAACAGCCAAACAAATTCTAATTAAAGACCGTATTGACTACGTCAAGTTACTATTGCATAAATTTGTCGATTTACACAATGCTGATATTGCTCATAGGGATTTAGGAACACACAGTGTATGGCTATCAGCTGACAAGAAAGTTTCCCTATCCGGTTTCGCCACTGCTTTTTTTCCTAAAAAAGGAACTGTTGGAGACATTCGAGACATACTCACCGTATCCACTGACTTGGTCCAAAATATCTACCCTATAAACAAACCCACCGCTTACCAATTAGACGTACGAGCTTTGGCTGTATTATCCTGGCATATTCTACAAGCAAAGCGTTTATCTAACGATAGTATTGAGTCATTTAAACACGAATTAGAAGCTGATGATGAGTGGTATTCCCTTATTATTAGGAAAGCTTTATCTGAGGACTCTTATGTGAATGCAGAGGGGTTTTTAGGTGCATTTAACGAAGCTAAACCCATAGATGAGAAAGACTTTTCGTTCGATAAAAATCAGCTAGAACCTTTCTATCATGATATTAATTACTCTCGTCAGTTTAGAGAGGATGGAGATTTCATTGTTGAAACTGATGAAAAGGAAGTTTATGTATCTAATGGTCAAATAGTTAAGGCATGGTTAAATACTTTTCCAGTCAATGGAGATTATAAAGCTCGTGCCATATTTGATTGGCTACAAAGAACTTCTAGGTTAAAACAGCTTTCACCAAAATACATACCTAATATTCACGAGTTTGGTGTTGCTACTAAATCTGGTAGTTTGTATATGGTTAGCGACCTTGTAGAAGGTTTCGCGTGGTCAGAGTTACATAATTCAGATGACAAGTTAACTATTGAATATAAGTTTGGATTAATCGATCAACTTATTCATGCCGTTGAGCATCTTCATGGGATTGATATTACGCATGGTGATTTGCATCCTGAAAATATAAAAGTAAGTCAAATTGATTCTAATAGTATCGATTATCAGCTCTATCTACTTGATACTCTAGACTTTACTTCAAATGGCAATAGCAACTTAAATTATGATTATGCCCCTAGCCACGCTGAAAACGCTACGGCTCAAATGCGTGATATTTTTGCAGTTATAAAAATGAGCTGTGAGTTATTGGGGATCGCTTGGGGTGAAGACTCTACTGAATTTCCTGATATTGCTGAAGTCGTATCTACTGAGTTGTTAGACCTCAAATCAGGTTTTATTTCTCTTGAACGTTTTAAAGACGCTCTTCAACCAAAATCTGAAGTTCAAATGATTGCGGTAGGTATTGGCAATAGAGATTCTTTTGACACTCTTGAAATATATCCAGAAAACGATGAGCTGTTTTTTCAGTTTGAAAAAAGTAAAAGTAAAGAAAAGAACGACATACTAGTTAAATTTATAGGTTTAGGTGGTTTATTTAAAGCTTTTTACTCAATGACAGAAAAAAAATTCACGCATGTCCTACCGCCTATTAGCCGAGACCATATATCAGCTAAAGATAGAAGAGACAGCCAATCAATTATTTCTGTAGGAGTGCGGCTAACTAGCAAGCATCGTCATGATTTAGCTGATTTAAACAAAGTACTATTAAAGGACGCTCATTTTACTAATGCAGTTGACGACTTTATTAAAGAGTTACAAGGAACGAATGACACTACCAATCAAAATGTAGAACCTGAATCTGAGCCTGATGTTACTTCTGAAATAATTGAATCTACTGAAGAACTTTCAAAGAAGGAAAATTCATACTCCTTTACAGTTAAAGAATTATGGCAAGCAATTTTAAACACCGAAACCGAAGCGCTTCCATATATTACCGCCACTGACTCAGTTATTTGGCAGAATGAGGACAAGGTTTATGTACCCTACAATGGAGAAATAAGCCCTTTAGACCAATTCAATAAAGACGATATTGTACAAGCTTTAGGCAAAGATACCGCTAATGATAAGACCTTTGTATATGGAAACATAGATGTTAAAAGGAGCTCTTTAAACGAGCTTCATTTTAAGCCAGGTAGTGTCAAACATAATAACTCTATAGTTGAAGACACAATAGTCTATATACAAAGCAAGCAGAGTAAGGTTTCTTTCAACCGTCGTAAAAATGCACTATCTAGAATTTTAGATGGCGAGGCTGTAATCAATAACCTTTATGAATATTTTGATGCAACTTGTAAATTACCCGCTACTCATTACGACTCTACTATTGGTGAAAATGACTTCAAACGATATGATCGTATTAATGAATATGAGCAGACGATAAGATTAAATGATCCCCAAAAAGAGGCATTTGAAAAACTATTAAAAAATGGACCTGTATCTCTCCTACAAGGGCCTCCTGGGACAGGTAAAACTGAGTTTATCGCAGCATTCGTACATTACTTATTTGAAAAACAGAATACTCAAAGCATCCTACTGGTGAGTCAGTCTCATCAGGCTGTTAATACAGCGGCTGAAAGAATACGTCGCCACTGTCGTCGGCTTGATACAGAATTGGATGTTGTACGTTTTAGTAACCGTAGTAGAACTGTTTCAAGTGAATTACAGGATGTATTCTCTGAGAACTTGCAAAATTCAAAGTACGAATTACTTAAAGCTGAAAAAATTGAACGCATTCAAAACCTTGGTTTATTATTGGGGCTCGAAAAAGACTACTTACGTAAAAGAGCTCAAATACACTTTGATATAGGTAAACAAATTAAGCGTTATAACTTATTGATGAGTGATAAAGACAATAAGGAAAAGGATATAGATAATAAAGAGGAAACAAGTCTTCTTAAAGCTATTGAGCAAGATATTGAATCTAAGATGGCTCAGACCAATTTTAATATAGATTTCAACATTAAGCAGTCAAGTATTGAAGATATTTATACCAAGTTAGTTTCTGAAATCAATAAAGAATACTCCGTTGAACCAAAGGAAAGCTCAGAAGCTGGTGAGTTAATTCAACTTACTGAAGATATGCTTGATTCATTATCAAATGAGCGTACTAACTATGCAGAGTTCCTTGCTAGATCACGTCAGTTAGTAGTCGGGACCTGTGTTGGTATGGGACAGTCACATATCGGTATTAACGAAAATGTCTATGATTGGGTTATCATTGACGAAGCAGCAAGATCAATCTCTAGTGAGTTAGCCATCGCCATGCAGTCTGGGAAGAGAGTGCTATTGGTTGGTGATCATAAACAACTACCTCCCATCTATTCACAAGAACACAAGTTAGCTTTAGCACGACGATTAGGTATTCCTAAACGAGGTGAAGAGCTAGATGATGCTTTAGGTAGTGACTTTGAGCGTGTATTCCAGTCTGAATATGGAAAAAATACTTGCGCTACACTAAAAACTCAATACCGTATGGCACCTGCTATTGGTAATCTTGTTTCATACTGTTTTTACGACGGTTTGCTTGAAAACGGTAAACAAGAAGAAGATATTCCTGATATATATAACAGCGTACCCAAAGAGATCCAGTCCTGTGTCAGTTGGCTTGATACATCCTCTATGCCTAATGCATATCATACAGGTGCATCTAATGGGAGTTCATCTAATCGGGTTGAGGTTGATGTCATCATCAAATTACTACAAGATATCCAAAACAACGATGAACTTTTAAGTAGTGAGACGGCCAAAAAGTGTTTGAAAGAAAGCGATCACTTAATAGGAGTGATCTGTATGTATGCGGAACAAAAACGACTGTTACGTAAAAAATTCAATGAAAATACTTGGGATGACAGCTTTAGACAGCTGATAAAGATCGATACGGTAGACAGTTATCAAGGTAAAGAAAATAGAATAATCATTGTATCTCTTACACGTTTTGATAAACAACTGACAACGGGATTCTTACATTTACCTAACCGTACTAATGTATCGCTATCACGAGCTATGGATAAGCTCGTTATTGTTGGAGCAACGAAAACTTGGGAAAGTCCAAAAAATAAACATACACCGTTAGCGGAAGTTCTTAACTATTTTAAAGAACACGGTAACGACTCAAAATATAATCTTATAGAACTGTCTTCTAACAAGCGAGGACGCAAATAATGAATAATTCAGGAAGCATAGCTTTTAATCAAATTGATTTTGCCATCAAATCACCTAGCTTTAAAATCATATTTTCCTATATGGATGAGCGTGGAATTCCTTTTGTCAGAGAGTTTGTCCTACGTTTACTAAAGTTAAATTCGTGTAAACCTAAGCATCTAGCTGATTATTTTGACTTTACTCAAAGAGAAGCCGAAATCGCCATACAAGACTTGACTGATAAAGGATGGGTTGAATGGAATGAGGATGGTACTATCGGACTGTCAAGCAAGGGACAACTCTTATTTGATCAAAACAGTAAAGGTCCGAAAATACCTAATTTGCAAGAAAGAACCCAGCGTTTGCATTTAGAGCTATTAGATAGAAACTTCATACCGAAAAAAAGGATTTCTAAAGATAATCGTAATGCATTGGAATTAAATGTATCAAACAAAGACTTATCAGAGAGTAAGGATGTCGCTAAACGCCAGTTTCAATCAGACTTTATGAACCTAAAGGAAGATAAGGTAATCGAAAATCTTTCGGAGGATATTGAACTGTACAAGATAGATTTAATTGAACAGCTTTATACTGACTTTTTTAGATTTACCCAACCTTTCGAAATTAATGCTGAAGATGGCACTCAGTTAGAACGTAGCGAACTTGAGCTTACTAGATCCGATAACATTCAACAAATGATTACTGAAACGCTAGGCAACCATAGATCGGGGCAAAACAACTTATCTGACATCATGCAAAGTATGGAGGCAATGAGGGCTTCAGATATCTTAAAAACTATAATAGGTGGTAAACTTGATGTCCATACATTTATGGAATTAGAGTTAAATAGTAACAATAAGACATATTTTGTCGGACAAACATATCATCAAAACAAAGTAATTGATGAAATCACTAAACTAGCTAGTAAACTAAAGACAACTAAAAACTTGACTTGGATTGCGCCGAGTGATTTTTATTGGGGCAAGCAAACGAAGCTAATTGAAGTAATTAACTCAATTTCCAACGGTTCTATGGTGAAACGCAATAAAGAAAAGGTTAGATTGTATAACTTTAAAACTTATTTACCGTTACCTGAAGAAAGTAGAAGCCTACGCAATGAAGTTCGTGATTTAAAGCATCAGTTCAAAGAAGTGTCTGAAGAAAACCTTTACGGGTTTTCTGAAGGTTTTCTGAAGGGCAATATCGAAGTTATAGTATTAGAAGATACACTTGCTGTTGTTTGTTATCATGTTCAACTCCCTGATCAATACGATGTCACTCTACCTGTAGGATTCATGACTACCGATATCGAACAAGTGAATCATATTGCAACAGTCACTCAAAGCTATTTAAACTCACCTATTTTTGATGATGATAGTAAGTTTGATAGTTATGATTTTGGTTCTTTTAAAAACCTGTAAATGATCATGGGATTGTTAATAAGGACCTTATTGTATTATAAGGTCCTTTTTTCTGCTTTAAATTTTCTTTGAACTCTCACAATTATCAACTATACCATTGATTATTTACAGAACTTAGCGAACAAGCCGTTCACTGCTGGGCGAGGAATGGTTCCATCAGCCATAGCGTCTTTTAAACTTTTATAATCTTTATCACTTACTATATTTGAGTTTATCGGGCTTGAGCAAGTAATTCTCAAAACACCTCTAAAATCACTTGTTTTTCCATCTGCTGTTAAACCAATTAATAGACTATCTGGTTTTTTATAATTTGGTCCAGTATAACCTTCTATAGTCATCGGATATGCTCGCCACGTCGTTGTATATACTCCTCCATCTTGGCTCTCGTATACTTCAATACCATTCGAGAAGCCAGGAGCTGCTATAGAAACAGTAGAAATAAGAGATGAAAATATTAAAACAGCTATAGATAGTAAAAAAGGTGATTTCATAATCACTCCAATAGTAGAATTAATGTTACGCAATTATTGCTTAGTAAATATAGCACAACAATTGTATATTTTTATAATGAACTAGAAATAAACGACAGTATGTGTCGGATAAGTCTTTTTGCGCTTCTCATCCTGAAGTTGTTAAGGTAATATTGGTAAACATAACTTTACTAAAGTGTTTAGCTTCCTTGTAAGGCAGGACATTTAAATAATTTATTCAATTTAATTACACTTAATATCAACAATTGATAAAGAGCAAGGATGCTAAAGACTATGAATGCAAACACTCTGAACGATGTATTTTATAGTTCAAATAATAAAGAAGAATTAGTTCATAATCTTATCGAATTGACTACTGACATTGATTCACCTTTGTCAAAAATTTTTGCTGCGTCATTAAATAAAACTTCAGCGCTGCTACCTTTCTTTATTTCTATCAACGAGTACTTGTTTACCTTGAACAGTAAAACTGTTTCTCAGTCTTTTTACAATACTCTCAAGGACTATATTACTCTAGATGTTTTAGATATCTACTTTGACTATCAGCTCATAGACGCCGATAAAGATGACAACTTTTTTATTAACCTAGCTGAAGGAAGTAATAATTTTAATGAACCTAGAATTGTGTCTACATCTTTTAGTACTGTACAGAAAACTTCTGAAAGTGGACAACTAAATTTATTTGATGATGTTATACGTCCGTTTAATCTTCTAGCCGATGGAGTCGCCAAGCACTTTAACGAAGATAATGGACTTGATGAAGAGACTAGAGCATCAGAAGTAGAGAGCAAAAATGAGCTGTTGAATGAACTTATAGTTATCAATATACCAGCAGATGAAAAGCAATCCGAAAACAGTAAAAACACTTTTAATTTATCTGAAGGTATTAAAAATATTATAGATATCGAAAGTATTGACGAAGTTAGTGGATTCGAGAATATTGAGGACCTTGAAAGCTATGATGATTTTATCCCATCCGAGACTGATGAGGATGAAATCAATTTTGACGAGGAAGATTATTCAGCCTTAGATGATTATGTTTACGATTTTGAAGATGAGGAATTAGATAACTTTGTTGATTTAGGTATTGAAGATAATACCGTTTCAAGAGAAAAAAGAGCTCAACAGAAAGCAGTTGAATTCATAATGTTGTCTGAATGGAGTTCTAAAAAATATTTAGGACTAATTAGCGATATTTTTTATCGCTATGGTTGGAGCGCTACCAAAACTGCGTTAGAACGCTTATTGGAGTTTGATTTATCTCCTACAGAGCTTGAGCTACTATTTGAGATAAAGATATTTTGGGAAGAAAATGATCATTATTGGATAGCATTTGAAAGAGGTTGCAGTAGCTATAGTTACAGTCAACATGTTATGTCTTGGAATAGTGCTCTCAAAATAGTCAGAGCATTTGACAGCTACCCATGCATTGAAGAAATCGTAGATGTTATTGACCGACTCTATGAGGTCTGGATGTCTAAAAAAATACTACAAAGAAAGTATTGGAGATTTATTGGCTTTGTCTGGTTATGGGCATTTGAAATTAAGGGGTTTTTACCTGCAAGTGACAGCTATGTATTCGAAAATAATGATTTTACTCCTGAGGCTTGGCTAGACAATGCTGACTTATTCGAGGTTCAGCTAATCTGTGACAAGGAGCGTTTAGGTCTACCTGCTCCCCAAGTAGGTGATCCTTACTGGTATTGGACAGAAAGGCGAATTCAATTGTCAAATCAAGAGCTCAATGCAGAAACAACCAAAGAGTGAATAGTAAATATGTTGAATAATAGTTTAATACCCGTAGCTGGCTGCCTAGTCAAACATACTCATAATAAAAATCGATTTGGCACTGTAATTAGCTCCAACATTGATGAATTAAATATTCGTTGGTTGAGTGAAACTAATTCTATCACTAAGTGCGTGGCAACTGATGTGAGTTCAGGACTTATAGCTGGTATGGTGGTCATTGATAAGACTCCGGATGTAGGTCATCAATCACTCGGGCAAGGTTTGATAGTGCAACAAAGAGTGCTTGCAGGGTTTGAGCAGTTTTTGGTGGACTTTAAGGACAGTGAAAGAAAAATATGGATGCCTTATCAACATTTGGTATGGATTAAAGAATCTAAAGATAGATACATTAGAGGAGATATTAGTAAATCAAATTTAGAAGCAGAGCGGTTAAGACTTAGAACTTTGGCAAATGCTATCGAACTCTGGAATGAGAACTCAGGAGCCCTGTCTCATCTTGATATAGACCCTCTACCACACCAAATTAACCTAGTTCATCACATATTAGCTTCAGGAAATCTAAATTGGCTAATTGCAGATGATGTAGGACTTGGAAAAACTATTGAGACAGGGATGCTCATACATGCTTTGAAACAAAGAAATTTGGCTAAAAGAGTTCTTTTAGTTACTCCTGCTGGATTGGTTAAACAGTGGCAAGAAGAGATGTATGATAAGTTCAATTTAGAAGAGTTTGAAATATATGATGAAGACTTTAAAGTAGATGAAGTTCGCAAGTGGAAGCTACATGATTATGTCATTGGATCCATAGACAAGCTTAAAAATGATAATCATATTGATCTCTTATTGGCAGCTGAGCCATGGGATTTAATTATTTTTGATGAAGGGCATCGGCTAAGTCGCAAGCAGTATGGTATGCAAATAAAATCATCCGAACGCTTTATTTTAGCCAATAAACTCCGAAATAGAACAAAGTCACTGATATTGCTTAGTGCAACTCCTCATCAAGGCGAACAGGATAAATTTGTTGCTTTATTAGAGCTATTAAGGCCAGAAAGAAGAGACCAATTAGCAACTTTGAATTTTAATCCAGAGATTATGCGAGATATGGTTTTTAGAAATCATAAAGCAGATGTTACAGATCATGAAGGCAATTTTATTTTTAAAGGTAAAACCGTTCATGCCATCAATGTCCCTGCAAGTAAAAAGTTTACTGATTTTGAGCTGCAGCTAGCAGAGTATTTCAAGTTAGGCTACTCTGCGAGTACTGAGGGAGCTAATCCACAGGCAAGAGCTATTGGGTTTGTCATGACCACCTATAGAAAGCTTGCAGCGTCCAGTATTCAAGCCATTCACCAGGCTCTACTAAAACGTATCGCTAAGATAGAAGTTAGACGAGATGAGCTGCATAATAATTATAACTTAGTAGCTGATGGTGATGAGCGATTTGTAGGTGAAAATGAAGAATACCAGCTTTCTCAAACTTCTAACCGTGAATTCTTTGACGGTGAGCTTGTTCTGCTTAAAAATTTAATAAGTGCCAGTTCAGCGTTACTTATCGATGACCAAAAATTTGCATATTTTAAAAATGAAGTTGTTGATAAAATTTTATCTGACAACCCTTCTAATAAAATTCTCATTTTCAGTGAGTATCGTAATACTCAGGAGTTCTTACGGATTCATTTAGAAAAATATTTTGGTGAAGACTCGGTTAGTCTTATCAATGGTTCAATGAGTCATGACGAGAGAAGAAAAGCTATTGAGCATTTTGAGACGAAGGGAGTTTTTCTGATTTCAACAGAAGCAGGTGGCGAAGGCATTAACTTACAACGTGCTTGTAATATCATGATAAATTACGATTTACCATGGAATCCTATGAGATTAGTACAGAGAATAGGACGTTTATATCGCTATGGTCAGAAAAATCGAGTGGCTATATTCAACCTATACCAACCTGATAGCTTAGATCAAAAGCTTATCATTTCAATGTATAATAGGATTGATCAAATTGTTGACGACTTATCTTCTCTACAAAATAATGAGTATAACGAAGGTCTTAAAGATGAAATTCTTGGTGAAATATCCAATCAGATTGATGTTGAAAATGTTTTGTCTGAACTTAATCAGGTAGGTATAACTCGTACTCATAAACGTATTCAAGATGCACTTGATAATGCCAAAAATGCTGTAGAGAAGCAAAGAGAGCTTTTGGATTATGCAGCTAGTAGCAATGTAGACGAGTTAAAATATGAGGTAGTTATTGATTCTAGTCATATTCATAATTTTGTAATAGGTATGTTAGAAATTATGAAAATTGAACATACCCATCATCCTGAAATAAATACTATCCGTATTCGATTTGATGAAGAACTGCAAAATAAATTTAGAATTCTGCTTGGTAAAGCATCAATTATCGAGGTGACAACAGATAGGACGATTGCTAATGATCGTAATGCAACGCACCTGCTTGATTTATCATCTCTCATTATGCAGTATTTCATCAAACAGGCAACGAGCTACAGTTTCGGTGGACTTTCAGCTTTAATTAATACTAATACAACCGATAAATTTACTGAAATCACTACTTCAATCTTAAAGTGGCAAGACCTTCAAGGTTATATTATTAAAAAACAATTATGTATTTGCTATCGCTCACCAGAACGATTAGTTGTCAATCCAGACAATGCTTTGGATGTTTTTCTCATCAAATCAAATCCTATCGATAATGCAATGGTTTTACCAAATAAGGATTATTGTAAAAACTCTGTAACAGAAATTGATAAGACTTTATCAGATTTTATGGCATCGAATTCCAATAGGTATTTACAGCCTTCAGATATAAGATGGATAAGTGTTGCTACGACCTAACAATCGTCGGTCAATGATTGTTGAGTTATATATGAAGGAACTAAATTAAGAAGACTTATGTACTTCAAAATAGTGAATTTTGGTCAAACTAAATTAGATATAGATATAAGCACACCAATTATGTTTTATTTCGCTAAAGCATGAGTAAGCGATATTATATGTCGTGAATCAGCTAGCTAAGCATTGTAAAGATCTCCGAACGTAGTAGATTAAGTATATTGAAAACAATATTACTAATAAGGATATCTAAATGACATTAGCCACAAAAAGGCAATATGCTAATCCGTATTGATAATACTCAGTTATTATAAGTGCTAGAGCATAAAAGTAATTAGATAACTTTGAATAGACATTTTATCTATCCTACTAAAGATCAATTAAGCATAAAAAATGAAAAAGCCAGCTAATCTCTCGATTAATTGGCTTTTCATTGGTTTTAAATTGTTACCTACCTACTATAAGCTGCCCACCGGAAAAGCTAATACATGATTCACAGAACCAAGATGATTGTTTTCTGATATAAGGTATATCCGCTGGTACATCAAGTTGATACGGCCGTCCACAGTACTCACAGTGAACATCATCTAAGTAAGCCTGACACTCCGCTAATACGCCAAACAAAATATGATAATCGATATGGTATTGTCTGCAGAGTATTTCTATATACTCTACATACCGCCCATCATGCCCGTATGCCCAATAGTCTTCACATAGCTGTATGTCGGACTGATCTACATAAGGGCTAAAAATAAGTTTTAAGCTCATGGTTATCTCCAAACCAAATAGTTAACGTTGATCACAACGAATAAGGGATATCGTAGTGATTCATAATGTCCAAAAATTTGGTCTCAAGATTTGTTAATGCATAATAATTTAGCGCTAACCCCTCATTGAGCTCACGTTGAACCCATATCCTAACCGCTTCATCATTATAAAATATCGGGTTAACGCCTAGCATTCTTGCTAACTGCGAGCCCTGTTGTATTTGCAGATTTACCATAAGTTTGGTAGATAGCGATATCGCTTCGGCGCTTAACCAGATTGAAGCATGCGGCGATTTAATAAATGCGTTCATGTATAACCTCCTGTAGATGAATATTTCTTTCTGTTAGTCGTAATGACTTCCTACAGATTTAATTATACATACATTTCGATCTGATGCAACTCAAAATAACCTTCTATAGAGCTTTTTATTACTTAATAGAACATTTAACTCATTTGAGAAACTATATTGCTGCGTACTATTTGGTGTAATGACTGATAAGCGCAGCACTATCTTGAATTTTAAAAGGAGGAAAGTTTATTCTTCTTCCTTAACTAGCTCATAAAGGTCGCCCACTTCAATATCCAAATATAAGCATAGCTTTTCTACTACCTCTAGATCCACTCTGGTCGCTTCTTCGTTATACATACGTGTGATTGTGCCTCTGTTGACATCTGTATCTCTAGACACGTCGGCAATCTTAAGTCTTTTTTCGCCCATAATTCTAGATAAATTACATTTCACCATAACCTCCTCCATAATAAAATAACCTACTGTAGATAAAAATGTCTTGCAAAAGATTATTTTTAGTGTAAATTATGTTCTATAGCAGGTCATAAAGCTATCAGATAATAACACTTTAATCTTTAGTAAGGATTTTACTATGAGTTATACCTATTTAACAACAGAAGAGCTGTCACAACGTATTAAATATGACAGCAAGACCATACGCAACCAGCTTAAAGATGCTGTGTTTATTGAGGGCGTTCATTACATCAAACCATTTGGAGGTAGAAAAATCCTTTTTATATGGCAAAAGATTGAAGAGCTGATGCTGACAGGCTACGACGATACCATTCCATTTGCAGCGGGAGCGTAATCATGGCGAGTATCAATAGCCGTAATGGCAACCTGTACGTAGATTTCCGATACATAGGTCAGCGCTGTAGAGAGCAAACCTTACTAACAGACACTAAGCCCAATCGAAAGCGCCTAGAAAACTTCGTTAGCAGAATGGAAGCTGACATTCAATTGGGGAGTTTTCGGTACGAAAACTATTTTCCACAAAGTAAAAAACTTGAAAAATTTAAAAGCTTAGAATTAGTTAAGTCGACAAACAGTCATAAAGATTCAAGCTCTAGTTTTAGTAACTTTAGTAAAATCTGGTTAGAAGAGAAAAAACCAGAATGGCGTGATTCACAGATAAGTAATGTCGATGATATTTTTAGAATCTATTTATATCCTCAGTTCGGCGACATATCCTTAAACACGATTACTAAAGCTAAAATTATGGCTTTTAGAGGCAAACTGGTTAAAGGGGGAAATAATGGGCGACCATTATCAGCTTCCCGTATCAACCACATAATGACTCCTTTACGTATGGTAATCACTGAAGCTACCGAGCGCTTTGACTTTGATAACCCTTGGAAAAATATTAAGCCACTCAGTGAACCTAAAAGTAGCGTTAATCCTTTTACCTTAAACGAGGTTATGTTAATCATTAATAACGTGCGTAGGGACTTCAAACCGTATTATATTGTGCGTTTCTTTACAGGTATGAGGACAGGCGAGATAGATGGTTTGCCCTGGAAAAATATAGATTTTGAACGCAGACAAATCATTGTTGATCAGGCGGTAGTAAACGGCATAGTTGGTCCAACTAAAACTAGTGGCTCCAATCGTGTGATTCAAATGAATGCCCTGGTCTACGATGCACTGCTTGAGCAAAAAAAAATAAACAGCCAGCAAAACAAATTTGTGTTTTGTACAAAAGCTGGCACAGCTTTGAATCATCGCAACGTGACGCGGCGAGTTTGGTATCCACTACTGAGGTATCTAGAGGTAGATATGCGTAATCCTTATCAATCTAGGCATACTGCTGCAACGCTTTGGCTAGCTGCTGGCGAGGCGCCTGAATGGATTGCCTCTCAGATGGGCCATAGCAATACTAAGATGCTATTTACCGTTTATTCTCGCTATGTACCGAACCTTACTCGTCAAGACGGAAGCGCGCTGGATAAGCTATTGAAAGACCGAGGTATACTACAAAACCTATGAAAAAGCCTATATATAATAAAAAGACATCTAAATAGGTGTCTTTTTTTTGTATTAAAGCTGGATGGTTTAAATGAACGGAGCTACAGTTATTTAAATGACTTATAACGGTTGCGTAGCAATGGATACAGACAACAAAGCAACTAAAAGAGCTTGCAAAATTGGTGAATGGTTACAAACAAATATTATTAAGTGGTCAAATATAGATGAAATTTCGTGCTTACTTGTTGAATTAAAATTTCTACAAGATACTTTGCCTGAGCAATTCAGATCAGCGCTAGAAAGTGAGTACCATGCTTTATCTGAATGGGTAAAAACAAAAGATACAGTTTCTACTTTAACTGAATTAGAGAAACTACAGATATACGAAAGCGGTATTGATCAGAAAAACTTCCTAAAAACCATAAAAACACGTCATAAGTATCTCAAAGATCTCTACCTCATTAATTTTTTAGCCAGTCGTTCAGACTCACCAAAAATAAATAGCATTCGTTCTTTTTACTTTTTTCTCTGCCTTAAAATGGTTGAGTTGACTGATTATGATAGTAGGATTGAAACCACACTTGATGAATGTCGGTTTTTAACGAGTAATATTCGTGAATTCCTAGTCCCATTTTTGCCAGACATAACAGAGTTTGAGAGTCTTAATGATCTCCAAAGCCACCTTATCGAGTCTCAAGACAATGATCATTACACCAGATGGTTAAATAGCACTCTTGATACCTTTGAGTCAGAAATAAAAAAATATGGTAACAAGTTACTAAGCAGGAGCACTTCATTCTCTTCTAGCAATGCTAAAAATGAGCTTAATGAGCGTATAGCTAAATATATTTATGAGTATATTCTGCCGATAGAAAACTATTTCAAAAACGACTCTGGTATTATTCGCGTAACTAGTACCACCTATCAGGTTGCTAATGGCTCATTACATTATGATGACACGACAGGTAATACAATCAGCGACTTAGTTAATCTTACTAAGGATGTAAATAGTACAGAAGCTTTTGAAGATGAAGAACGTCAAGATAACGAGAAAGAATTTTTTGAACAAATAACAGTCAATACTCCCAGTAACTATTATCTTGATTTGGTAAGGGCTGAAGGTCAATCAAACAGTCGTCGAAAAAGTGCTATGAATTTAGTTACTAGTGTCAATATAGCCCATGAAGATGATATATCCACATTGGTAAAGTACCTTGGTTGTAAGCTCAAGGAACTAGATTTAGGCGAGCTAGATAGAGGACGTTGTATAGATGAGAAGTTTAAGTTTGACCTAAGCCATCAATCTGCTCTCTATTTACTAATGATCTTATTAACCGGTAATGAGAATATATTTGAATCAGATAATTTAGAAGATGGGTTTAATGGCTATCGATATAAACTTCAATTCGCACCGAAACGTAGTTATACGGATGAAAGTTGGGATAAAAAATTATGTGCTAATAATGAAAGTATTCTTTTCCTCTACATGCCAATTGTTCTTATAGAGCTACACCGTGAGATGACTTACGTATTGGATGATGATTTAATGATTTCGATTCATGCTCAAGCTACCAATGACATCAAGGCGTTCAATAAAAAGTATAAAGTAAGATTAAGTTTTAATA
Source organism: Psychrobacter immobilis (assembly GCF_003148585.1). Lineage (GTDB taxonomy): Bacteria > Pseudomonadota > Gammaproteobacteria > Pseudomonadales > Moraxellaceae > Psychrobacter > Psychrobacter immobilis. The sequence continues at coordinate 49,690 of NZ_QGGM01000010.1, forward strand.
AAATAAGAAACTACTTTACTAGCTACTTATCTCAGAACGGTGTTGATCAAGCCTTGATAGAAGTAATTACTGAGTCTCCTGTACATCATTTATCAGCGCTGCCTTATTACAATGTCTCTCAGTATGATCTATATCGATGCCAATTTAAATTTACTAATCACTTATTAGGTCTGATTGACGATAAAAATATCAAGGATAGCAAGGAAAGAATAGACGTTTTTTTCAAAATAACTAATGAAGATACTGTGCCACATTTGAATGATCAGAAAATGGGCTCTTTGCTAGCTATTCGAGAAAAATTATTAACTCCAATCATCGAAGAGTTAAAGAAAAATATTCTAGAAAAAATTGGAAAAATTAGTTTTTTGAAAGTAGGTGATTTTGTAGAGTTGCATAACTTTTTCACCGATTATCTATATATTTGGCTATCCATTGCTAGCGGTTACCGCCCAGTGAATGAGCCATTCGGCAGATTGTCAGATATAGATACCAGAACAGGTTTGTATTTTATAAGTGATAAAGAAGTTCAGCAAGATACTATAGGCAGATTTATATATCTACCAGCTATATTATGTCAACAAATTGACGAGTACATAAAATTTATCAAAGGCAACGCTAGTCTTTTTAATAAATTAGGGAACGACATTGGACTAATCTATACGAATATTCTAGACGGCAATATTGGACTGGTATGCTACTTGAAGCTGGATGAAGCAACTAGCACAGTTACTAGACTAAAACTGGATAATACTTTCCTTAAAAAACGTATATCAGCTTATATCTCTTTACCACTCAACTGGCCTCGTCACTATATACGCTCGCTACAAAACGAGCATATTGGAAAATATTCTTTTGACCCATCTCTGAACAAAGACAGTATCGGATATGATGTGGTCAGTGCTTGGATGGGACACTCTGATGAGCTTGGATATAGCTTTTACGATAGATTTAGTGGATTAAAACGAAGTGAACTTAGGGCTTTTGCCCAAACTATAAATGAACTGACTAAAGATATTGGTTTTAAACTAATTAAGTTGGAGCACTAGATATGAGTAATAATAAATCAGGTGCTGAAATACGTAAAGAAAATCGAGATCAACGAGAAGAAAAACGTTTTTTGTTAGCTCGTAAACTAATAGATAAATATATTGATTTTATTAAAATTTTAGAATCAAAAGACCACCAAAAATCTTTCAATTTAATGTGGGCTAAATTTGATAAAAATTTATCTACTAACAAGCATTTTCAAGATGTAAGAAAGTATTCTACTGCTTACAGTCATGCCGTAAAGTACTGTCAAGATCGTATGGAAGATAAAAACATTACTATAGGTTTTCCAAAACTCATTATTCAATCATCTCGTCCAGCCTCCTTTCGCACACAGGAATGGTTTTCTGATGGTAAGGACGTACTAGATTTCTATTTAGAATGGAGTAAACGATTAGAAGCTCAAACTAATATTGATCTAACTTTAAACGATGTATTTTTAAGTCTTATTTTTCATAGTGCAGTACTAAAAGTGTCTGTGCTACAAGCAATATTGAAGCAGCTATCTGATGACTGCTTAATGATTGAACAAGTCTATGGTCTACCAATCATTGCTGTGGTTGTTGACGATAGCTCCTATCATACAAACACTTATGTAGGGACAGAAGCTGTACACCAAACGCAAGTTTTTATATCTCCTCTATCAGCACATATTCTTCAGTCCTATATCAAAGAAAAAGCAGTACCAGTCGCAGATAAGCTAAAAAATATTAACATTCATAATTTATATCAAAGCATGCGACAGACACTGGAAAGTAGCGTTAATTTTGGCTTAAGACGATTCTTGATTGCAGCAGTGTACATTTTAGAAAACTACCTTTCACTTAATTTGCCCGAGTATATGTGGTATATCGTTACGGGCAAAGAAGATACATTTAGTTTACCAACTTCCAATTGGCAATCGCTCATATATGAGATTCGGCATGATACAACTAATCAAGAACAGCTGAGCAACCAAGTACCTAGTACTTCTAATAATATTTCTACAGTAACAAATTCTCAATTAGCAGTTGAGATAGCGAAGATTTTTAAAAGTGATAGTAATAATAAAATTTCTAAAAAACCATTTGTTAAAAAATTAAAAAAACTCGATAGCGAACTTAAAAATAGTTATGCGCCTTTAAACGAAAGGGCAATCGTTGGTTGGCTGCTATCAATGACAACCAGTCATATGGTCTCTAGCATTCAGACTTATAGCAATAGAATTACCAATCGATGGTTAGCCCTGACAGAAAATGCGAGTCTAAAGGACTATCAAGAAGATGATTTTGTAGCACTATATACTGAGATGATCGAACTTAGTAAAACTCCAAAGGCCGCGAACGCAGCTGCTGAATTAATTGATAAAATTCATCAGTATATGGTTGCGCATCATAATATCGAATCTATACCTCCTTTTGCTACGAGTGATAGACCTCATCATAGAGTCGGTTACATTTCAGAAAGTATGTTCCAAGCTATACTCAATAAAATTGATAGTCTCACTATGACTGTTGATGAAAAGCAGGCTATAAGCCTAACACTGATACTAGGTCAACGGTGTGGTCTGCGGATTGGTGAAATCGTTAAGATAAGAATAAGAGATATTGCAGAGACACAGAACTATCTAGAAGTTCGAAATAACAAATTTGGAAACAATAAAAGCCTCTCTGCACTGCGTCGTATACCACTTTCTCAATTATTGCTAGAATCTGATATGCAACTCATAAGACGTGTATATATCAAACGTTCTAGGTACAAAAACCAGACGCTCATAGCAAATCAAGCTGGCATGCCATATAACTCTAATGCAATCTCAAAAATAATTAGTACCCTTATAAAAGAAGTTACTGGTCTTAAATACCTCACTACGCATCATTTAAGACACAGCTGCCTGACTAATTTTCAATTGATGTCCTTTTTATACGATAAAGATTATAAATTCAATAACCATTCAAGTGCAAAATTCTTAAAAAGCCTACTACCTTATGAAGATAAGCAGGCTGTCAATATTATCAATCATTTCGAGACGAGTCTCGCCTACAAAAAAGTATACGCCTTAGCAGGAGTAGCAGGTCACGCCAGTCCTAGTACAACGTTTGCATCCTATGTGCATCTTACTGATATTCAAATTGGACTACTGTTATATCATGTAGATTTTAAACTATCTGTTAAACATGCTCCGCTACTAAAAACTCCAAGAAGAAGAAAATATGAAATTGAAAACGTACCATTAAAAATTAATGAATATCTTATATACAAGATGAAACTACCAGAGTTACCACAGCCTAAGAGTAGTAAATCAGTTAGCGAGAATCTAACCAAACAAATTGATAAGACCAAAAGATACGCTTTCGATGAAGTGAATCAAATTTTGGAAGCTTACACCGAAAAAGGTGACTATGAATACCTCATGCATATCTACGATGTCAGTCAAGATACGTTTGAAAAATGGCTTTACAATGCGCAGCAACTAAGGAGGGCATCAGAGTTTCAAACTACAAAAGGTAATCCTAGACTATTTGATCCAAACAATAAGCACAGTCTACTACCTGTAAAGGATAGATACGGTGATGATAGAAAAAATATGATACGAATGACAGATAAATTTCGTGATATTTATAAAGGAAGTAATGATAAAAGTGCTATTAATAAGTTTGTTTTTCATACCCTTATTAACGCTCAACCCAGTAAGAACTTTATCATTTTTAAGCATCCTGCAGACATTTACAACTATCTTGAAATTGTCTGTCAGCTAGTATACAAAAAAGATATTAGCTTAAAGGTCTATAATTATGAGCAGGCCTCAGAGGCAGATCAAACCTCTTGGAATCTTGCATTAAAGACTATACCTCGATCACAAATGGAGTTTAATGAACTCGATTACGCAAAAGGTAGATCATATCAAAAAAAGATTCGAGCTGAGCTTTCACTAACGAGCCAAACTCAGCCTATAAGAATTGAGAATAGACTGGATTCTAATATTCCTATTAGCCAGTGGAGTGTTCGGACATTACAAATATTCTGTCATTATGTATACATCATGATAGGCGAAAAACTTAATTAGATAAAATCTAGAGGTTTAAATAAAATGAATTTATCCGCAAAAACCATCAGATTTAAGAATATTACTAAAATTGACTTACATCCATTGGCTAAAAAACTCTATGAGTTGATTATCGAAGCATATGTTACAGGAGGGCAAGAAGAGTATCTTAAGCTGATAAGCGATAGATTTGATTGTTACCCTAGTCTACCTATCCATAATGTCTCACTGATAAGTAAAGGTGCTAATAAATATCTATTGATTGGAGGTTGTTTTTCACCTCTATTTAATCTTAGAGAACTTAATGAAAGTAATACGCTTTTTCTCAGTTATAAGACGTCTAAAGATAATACTAACACTGAACATAAAAAGCGTATTGAGAAGGATTTCAATCAAGATGTAGTTGATTTTATTTTTATGGATTTTATTAGATCTATGTCTTTAATCTCGCTCAAAAGGCCAGGCTCTATAGAATCAGCACTAAGAAAAATTACTCAAGATTATAATAGTAGTATTTGGAACGAGGTGTTTGATAATAGGAGGAACTACTTGCGCCAAGCTGATTACTCCGAACTGTTAGATATGGATCGCAACACAATTAAAAATCACAGTAATCCTCTATGAGAATCAATAGTTACGATAAGAATAGTTATAAGATTGTTTTATCAAAGTTCTCTAAACTAAAAGTTAATAGACCTTCCAATTTTTTGGGCAGCTCTGAGGAGCAATATAACACTTTAACTGAAACCTTAGGTAGGGCATGTATCAACATCCGACCATAGTACTGACAGAGCCTAATTTTTAGGAATGAGGCGGCAAAAACTAGTCCTGAACTGAACTGTTTATAGTAAGAAGCTTACACTAAAATAATCGCTAGTTTACGACTGGATAAAAGGGCTTTCCCCAATCCATCTTGCTATGGTTTGCCATCATGATCTCTAACATTAACGGCAAGATAGCAGATAAGATAGCGCCACTGTCCTTGATTTGTGAACGATTGACTTGGCTGTTATGAGTGGCACCGCCATGCATGATTTGATTACGCAGGGTATATAACCTATCAAATACTACCGCCAATACTGTATCTGTATCTTTATTACTAAGTGCACGGTGAGCTTTATCTTTGGCTCGTTTAAAATCTTCTTCCCATGCTTGCTGACTAATCAGACCATTTTGATAATCCCAAAATGGCTGAAATGTATATTGGTTATCCAATAATATACGAATGCTACCGGAATATTTCTCCCAGACTAGCTTATAGACTTGCTGGTCAATGTCTAAACGGCATACCAGCTGTATAAAGCGTCTAAACTCACTGCGCTCTGAACTAGTGGTAAACAAGGCTACTTCACGAGCATAGGCTGCATTGAACGCAATCCATAGAGTGATGAAACGTATGTCGTCATCATCGACGCTAGTTGCCTTAGACAGCCAACTTAATGAGCGATGCATACGCAAGCGAAATGGGTCAGAAAATTTAGACTTCTGGGTTTGATAGTACTGTGTGAGGCTCTCTAATGTCTGGTGAGAGGTACTACTATCATTATGCATTAGCTATTACTCCGTAATCTCTTCATAGCATTCTCCAATGCATCGTCTCCCTCTGTATCACTTAATGTACTTGCGAGTAGTGTGGTATTTTGGCGCATTGAATGAACACTATTCAAGTTAAGCTTTACCTTTTGCAGAGCCTTCATAGTATCGTGATAGCCTGCTTGTACTAGTCTATCGACTGTTTCAACTGAAAAATCGAACATCGCCATCGTGCCACCTATTTCGATGCTAGGTCGGATCTCTATAATAGAGCTACCAGGAAAGTCATGTCGATGCCACAGTGAACCATCAGCTAAGTGCGTCACAATAACGTGACGACAGCCAGCTTCTATCAATGGAGTAATAGGTGTATTACCCTGTGATTTGAGGTAACCCCCTTGTCCACCATCAGTATAGCGTCCATTTTGACCATCACTGAATGCTTTAAAGAATAGGGGTACTGCAGCAGAGGCTAAAAGTACCTCTTTTTGCTCTTCTAATGATAAAGACTGTATGTGTCTAAATTCTGAAGGAGCATTGTCTATTCCTGCGAGCTCTACTTTAACAACATCTTTTATAGCTAAAAATAAGTCTATAAATGCTTTACCACTTTGTTGCTGTTTAAAAATCGAAACATATAGGGGTATAGAATGCTGTAGATGTTCTATATCTAAATATTCCTCTAACATCATTCTTAATGTGTCATCTTTAAGTATATTTTCAACACCTGAAGTTTTAAAACCAACAAATACAGAACTCAACCACCCAAGAGGACTACTAAGCCTTAATCCAGCTGATAGTAGAAGTGTAAAATAAATTAAGTAATTAAATTTACTATTTGAGATAGATTTAAGTTTGAATCTAGACGTCAGAGCGTTGCTATCAAATTGAATAGGCTTAAGATGGGGTAACTTATCCCAAAGATTTTCTATACGTTTAACGCCTTCGGTAAAATTAGGTGCTGAAGCAAGTACAGCGCCATTTAGTGCACCAATACTGGCACCCGATATCATATCGATGCCAATATTCATTTCATTGAGCGCTCTAACAACGCCAACATGATAAGCGCCTTTTGCACCGCCACCTGATAGTACTAAACCAACCTTATTATTAGATTGAGTATTTAACAGTTCGTTGTTCATAACCCAATCCCTGTTAGTCTAGAACTCTCTATACGATTATTCATCTCACCAATCATACGTTTAGAGACTCTATTGATATCTATCATATTCAGACTTAAATTTTTATACTCGGACTTTTTATCGTCTGGTAAATCATGGTACTGGGTAGCCATAAATACGATAGGATACTCATTAGGTGATAACCCGCTCCAATCGCCTTGATATGCTAAGGCATGTTGTAATACCTGAGTCTCTTGACGCTCATTAGGTAACGACAACCACTCACTTTGATGTAGATCTTCTTTGGCACCAATCTGAAGGTTCTGTTTAAAGGTAGCTATAAGCTCATTCTCTAAAGTTTCTAGCAGCTCATCTTTCTTCTTATCATCACTATAAGTGCGAAGATATAAACCAAAGTCACCCCAATATAAGGTATCTAAAGTTGTATAACATTGCCCTAAAAGAGATAGCTTAGAAAACTTCTCAGCTTTTAATTTAGCAACTACGTGACCCATCTGAGTATAGGCATAGCCATAGCTTTCGAGCCTATCCAATCGGTTACTAACTTGGCATACTCGCTGTTCAATCTGTTGCTGAAAGTCCAAGACATAATCAGTCAGCTCAGACACACCCAATTGAGTTTTTTTGAGCTTCTGATGGATATCAAGGATGGCGTGGGTATGACTATCCTGTGACTGCAATATTTCATGAAAATAATGCTGGCAAGCTTCTAAACCAACGATAAGATGATCATTAATATTTGCTTGCGCCTGTTGGGTTTTCCCAGACACTAAAGATAAGTTACGAGAGAAAAAACTACTACGCTGCATGGTTTTGTTGTTTAGCTCTGAAGCCGCATCTAAGCCGTTGACAAAATCTATGACCATTTTATCCGTTAGGTAAGGCATGTTTTCTTTTATAGACTGCTGGTACGTTGATAGGTTCACAATAAATACTTCCTTTTAATGCTCTAAGTCATAAATAATAATTGGTGAGATAAATTAAGCAGCAATATCGCTCTTAAGTTGAGTGTCTACTTTCTCAACTGCAAACTTATCTGACAGATTTTCCCAGTTCTCTTCAGTATGCTTACTAGAGCTTTGAAGTTTTACAATTTTTTCCTTGTATTGCTTTTTCTCTTCTAAATCAGGCATCTTTTCTTGGATAATAGCATTGTTCATTTCCTGCACTACATCTTTTATAGTCTCATTAAACTTATTAATAGAAGTAATGTTTTTATCCAAAAGCTCTGATAGTGTGCTTTCAATCTCTTTACCTAATGGAACAATAATCTTTTCTTTTATAGTAAATTTTATTTTATCGTTCATATCTCTTTTATTGATAGTATAAGTTTCTATATCAACTTCATAAGTTCCCCAAGTCTTCCCAAACCAACCTCCAAACTTCCTTTTAACGCCCGATGTTATTCCACTTTCATTTCTAGTTTCTCTAATCTTTTTGTATGAAACGTTTAGGTTTAAGTTTTTTAATACACCGTTTTGGTTCTGCTTTATACGCGAATCTATACTTTCTATTTTTAGCTCTTTTAAGCCTTCTCTATTAAACTCTTCTTGCAAGTTATTTAATAGCTGATTGCACTTTTTATATAGCTCTGTAGTTATTTTTTGCGTATCTTGTATACTTTCATCTAATATTAAACTGTAGACGTTAATAACTTCTTTAATTAAATCAGATGTCATTGCCTCTACACTTTTTTGAAAGGAATTAAGATCAGATTTTGTTGAGAAAACTAGTGCTTGTTCACTAGACTTTGCGAGTTCTTTAGCTTTATCAAGTTCTGCCAACTTCAATTTTCGCTCATCAGACTCTTCATGGTTAAAAAACTTTTGTAAAATAGTCTTATTTATAGTTTCATCTATTTTTTCAACTTCTTCTTTAATTTTTTTGCTTTCAATACCAAACATATCATTTAGCCTTATCTCTATGATGGGCATTATTTTTGTGGTTTCTTCCTTTTTTTTCATCTCTCTATTTGCTTTTTGCTTTATATCTGAGAATATTTTTTTTATATTTTCAGACAGTACTTCTGACTCATTAATTTGCTTCTCTAAACTTTTTATGGTTGTCTCTAATACAACTATCTCTTCATTTGTCATTTTCTCTTTTTCAGCGAAATGCCCACGAATATTGAAGAAGTTATGTAGCTTTTCGAACACATCGCTTGCTCCTGCTAGAGCCGATTGAATAGCAATATAAGGTGCATTTCTTTGCATATTGAGAATAACCTCTCTCAAAGGTTCTGACATGCGACTCTCATCTATTAATGCCTCTAGTTCTTCAGAGATGTCTTCTGTGTCCATCTTTTCGTATTTTTGTTCAGCTCTTTTACCCAATACTTGCTTAGCAAAGTCCTCTATCCAAGTCCCTTCTTTATAATCAGGTTTGTTTTTATTCTCTAATAGATAACTTTCCATCCGATTGGCTAAATAAGCATCTCTTGCTGATATAGGATAGATATGCTCCAGATCAATTTTGTCTTTGAGTAGGTTGTTGAAAATATGTTTTTTAGTAGTTTCAGCGTCATCCGCATTGGCTGACTCTTGATCAAACTTATTGACCAAAGCAAACAGTCTTGATTTTTGGATAGTAGGAATGGCTTCTATCTCATTTTTTATACTTTCTTCAGCTTCAGAATTGAGCTGCGTATAATCTAAAACCAGCATAACCGCCGAGCTACGTTTCAGTTGCTCTCTTAGAAGGCCTAAAAGCTCACTATGACCTGATTCATTTGGCCCAGCTGTATCTAACAGCATAAAGCGCCCATTCGTCTCAAAATCATCTTGTAGCTTAAATGCCACATCAATCATTGGTAAGGCATCTATGTTTTGATAGCTATCATAGGGAAATTTTAATACTTCATCATCCGCTATACTGTTTATCGTTGCAGCGAGACGGACTAAATCATTTAGACGTTGCAAAAAATCAAAGATATCTGTCTCGCCGTTATAGGTATCATTGAATGAGCTATTTTTATTTTGTTGAATGAACTGTATTAGCTCAACGATTTCTGGACTTGGGTTTTCGATGCTATAAACATCTAATGCACTATTTACGTCAACTAAGAAGTCGTTAATCGGCTTGCTAATAAAAGTTAATTTAGGTATTTTTTGTTCTTTATTGTGGCATATCAAAGTAGGAAGAGATGTCATCGGACGATTGCGGTTAGGTAGTATTTCACGGCCCACAATAGCGTTAATAGTAGTGGATTTACCGGCTTTCATTGTGCCCACAACAGCTAAGACAACATCAAAATTTTGTAGCTTATGAACCTCACCTTTCAGAACTTGCTTGAACTCTTTACAGGTCTCTTGGGTTAAAATACCTTCACTTTTAGACTCATCGTTTTTTGACTGCTCTTCTTTACTTAATATGTCAGACTCGATATCTGAAAGCATGCTTATCTGGGTTTGCAATATTTTAATAGCATCATCTTTATAACCATTAAGCGCCAATTTTGTCATTCCATTATTCACAATACTCATCATTTCACCTTAAAATTTTTCAATAATTAATGTTTGGGTTTTTAGAGCTTTTCTAAATAACTTTCGAGCAGGTCTTGAATTTGTGTTTGAACACTACTAGGGGTAATCACACGAATATGTGGTATCCAATATTGAACGATTGGGACAACTTCTCTTGGGTGTACATCTTTGCATATCAGAAGTAAGTCTCCATTATCAAGTTTTCGTAGCAACTCTTGATTGGGTAGTAGATCACGACGCTCAAAATATCCAGCAACTTTCGCATCGATTTGTAAGACTACTTCGCTGATTTGATTACCAAAAAACAAGCTGTCCGTACCAAGAATTTTCTCTTTGATATCTTCAGAGTATGCAAAGGTCTTATTATTGACTTGCAGGTTAGCTATTTGGGTAAAGCAAAATGTCCGCGTTTGTCCATGGCGACAACCAACTACATACCAAATACCATTTTTATTGAGTAGGTGATAAGGCTCTAAATGATGGTGTTTGCTGCTACTGTCACTAGCACTTCCGCTGATTTTACAGTAATCGAATTCAATATATTGGCAGTCGGTAATGGCTTGATTGATGGCTTTAAATTCATTAGTACGCGCGCTAATGTCTTCATAAGCAAAACCTTTAACGAGTATGCTTTGATTGATTTGTTCTTGAAAGAACTGGCGGTCAATTTTTGGTAGGAGATCTTGGACGCTGGCAAAGTTAGCGAAGCGTTTGATATCAGCAATATCTAAATATCCAATTTTTTTGGCATTGAGACAGTAAAATTGTGGACCTGCTTCACTAAAATCTAAGACAGTTAAACGATCTTGAAAGTCTCTTTTTAGGGTGCGAATAGATACCTTATAGATATCTGCTAGCTCAAAAATATCTAAACGTTCACCGTTGTTGAGTCTAACGATAATATCAGATAAGCGGTATGCAAGACGTTCATGCTTTTTTAATTCCATTATTTTTACTCGGTTCGAACTGTATAAAAAATTATAATAATATTACATGAACTATACAGAAATGTAATTATGCACTTTTATCTAGATTTCTCAACTAATATTTAATGCTCTTATATCAATGTTTATCTAAGTTATTGATGTTTATGTTATTAACATAGCAAAGCTAATTCAAAGAAGTAACACAATATTAAAGCTGCCAATTATGATAATCCCTTTCATAAAAAACAATAGGAGCATGAATACGCGGTACCAGTACAAACCTAGAACTCACATTAATTTGTTTAGCAATAGTACGTTGTCCACAATGTCGCAAAAACTGGTATAAGCCTGTTGTGTCCTCAATAATTAGATTGCTATTCAGATTAATACGTTGACCGGAATTAAATTCAAACCAAATAGGAATGTTTTGAGGCAGTTGCCGTGTTATAGAGAGATCGCTTAATATTCTCTTACCTCTACACTTTTTCCCTAAGAACTTTTCTAGGTAGATCATTGCTAACACTCATAAATACAGGTCAAGCATTAGTGTAGCTTAGAGGTATGACAGGTTGTGTCAAGAATACGAAATTGGAAAATAATTTTGGAGGGTGTGTGGGATTATCGATTCGTAAAGAAATTAACAAAATGCAGCTATATCTAGTATGAGGGAGTATCCTGCGGCTGCTTAGCTTATAGTAACAACACAGATGTGAGTGGGGAAGAATGAAAAAAACGACCAATATAATCAGAATGACTAGCCCAATAATTAAGCATTTATATATCAAAAATGCCTAATTATTATGCTATTTCAGTGACCAAAATATATTTATTACCCTTGCTAAGATATATTAAAATACGCTAAACGTCCTAATAAAAAATCATCTATAACTCTTTTGGTATAAAGCTTTGTAGGTTAATGTTACTTAATATAGGTTAACGAAATATGGTGGGTCTAGCCTGTCACGCCGGGGGTCGCGGGTTCGAGTCCCGTCCGCTGCGCCATATTTAAAACTTAGTTTTAATACAAAAGTTTCAACCTCAAGTATTAGTTTACTTGAGGTTTTTTTGTGTCTATTAATTCTGCCATATCTCCATTCACTTGCCTCTCATATCATTTGTCGTAAACCACCCTACCAGCTCTTTTCACAACTCTGAATTGTAATAATTGTTGCTAGTGGTTTAGTCTACCAACTACTTCGACACATCTCCTTGCTTACAAAAATAATAAAGCTGACCATTTAGTCAGTTAATTTAATAAAATCATAAACTTAGGTAATATCAAATACTTAGAAGGCTTGATAGACCATTATTTTGAGCCAGCTTATGGTTGTTACTCATTATAAAACATGCTTAACTGTTTCAAAGTGTTAAGAATTATTGCGGATAATGTAGCCAACAGAGCATTTTTTATACTTTTGACAATACTTATATTGATAACATTTATCTTCATTGTTTTAGATTACTATCGAAAATTGACCGCGCTTCGTCCTTAGCAGCATTGACCCGTTTTGACAGGAAGTTAAAACGCGCTTCTGTCATATACCCAGCCTGCTAGGATGACCCACTCTATATAAAGGAATATTACTGTGCGTTATCACTTATTTGCAAACCTGCCACTGGCTAGTCAATTATGTAAAACCAATATTAAGAAAAAACTGTTTTTTAGTAGCTCATTAACCACGGCTTTAGCCGCGATCGTTGTCTTGGGTACGATGAGCAGCAGCCATGCAAAGGTGCTCTTCACCGACACCAGTCTTTCTGTACTGTATGGTAATGACTATGAGCTGGTAGAAGACGGAGAATTGACGACCATCACTCTGGAGCACGCATCTACCCACAGTTGGGGCGGCGTATTTTTCTTCGTCGATCGCCATCAAGGCGCAAATGATATTGAAAACAATAGATTTAAAGAAACGTATGGTGAGTTTGCGCCCAAGCTTAAGCTCACAACTTTCGATGATAGCTTTATCAAACAGCTCAATCTAGCGGGGCAATATGAGTTTGGCTCGAACAGCAAAGGCTTTAGCCAAGACAACTATATGATAGGACTAGGGGCAGATTTGAATGTTCCTATTTCAGGTATGAAGTATGCCTCTGCTTCCCTATATCATGTCTTCAATGATAATACTGATGATGACCAGCAAATTACCTTAACTTACGGTTGGGAGAAAAACAATTTTGTGGTCGATGGTTATGTAGACTACTCTTTTAACAACGATGACTTAAAAAACCAACTACATATCAATCCGCAAATAAAGTATAACTTACAACCACTATTAGGCATTGATAATCGCTTAGAGGTCGGTATGGAATATAGCTATTGGAAAAATAAGTATGGTAGTGATACAACTCAAAACGTGCCTAGCGCTCTAGTGAAGTTTCATTTTTAACCGTCTAATTGGTTTGACGAATAGTTCTAAAACGGCTCTCAACTCTTTCTCACTAAAACAAATAGTTTGTTAATAAAATAAAGAGTCCTCATGCAAAATTGACAGCTTGCATGAGGACTCTTTATTTTATATTTGGTAGATTAACCCTTAGGATTCCACTGATTTTCAAGCTGGATACGCATTCATACGTTTTATAAGGCTGTTACGACGTATAATTATTGGCTATTTATAGCCGCTAAACAATCATCTTTAACTGACTTTATCAATGGCTATGTTTCAAAATTATTCAGCATTTTCTTATCATAAAAGGGACAAAATATGGAATATAACCACATACCCAGACAATCATTGGGCTTCTTCCCCACTCCATTGATAGCGCTCAGCAGATTGAGTAAAGCGCTTGATGGCCCTACTATTTTTATGAAACGAGATGACAACACGGGACTGGCATTGGGTGGCAATAAAACCCGTAAGCTTGAATTTATCATGGGTGATGCCCTTGCTCAAGGTGCTGATTGCGTGATTACGGCAGGTGCCGCACAATCGAACCATTGTCGTCAAACTGCTGCCGCAGCGGCAAGCTTGGGACTTGAATGCCATTTAGTATTAGGTGGAGAAGAACCCGAACAAACAAGTGGCAATCTTTTATTAGACAAAATTTTTGGATCACACATCCATTGGGCAGGCGCCAATCGTAAAGGAGAAGACATTCCTAAAATCGTTGAGCAGTTAACAAAACAAGGCAAAAAACCATATGTCATACCCTATGGCGGCTCCAATGAGCTGGGTGCTTTAGCGTTTGTAGAAGCTTTTAAAGAGTTGGAATCGCAACGTGAAAGCATGGACGTATTATTTACTCATATCGTTTTTGCTTCTAGCTCTGGGGCAACACAAGCCGGTTTGATGCTTGGCAAAAAAATACTCAACTCGCCCGCCCAAATCGTAGGTATTAATATCGATAAAGGCGAAACAGACAAAGTGCCTTTTGATCAGTATACCGTCGCGCTTGCCAATAGCACGGCTTCCCTTATCGGTGCCGATCATCAGTTTTCAGAAACCGATTTAATACTCAACTCTGATTATGTGGGCGAAGGCTATGGCGTGGTTGGTACATTAGAAAATGAAGCCATTGCGATGACAGCTCAAACAGAAGGCATACTTTTAGATCCTGTCTATACGGGTCGTGCGATGGGCGGACTCATAGATATGATTCGGTCTGGCAAAATCAAGAAAACCGATCGTGTCTTATTTTGGCATACGGGCGGTGCACCAGCTTTATTTGCCTACTCAAGTGACTTAGATATGATGAAAAGAAATGGATAAATAAATTTTGACGCATTAACTCAAGCTATAGGTATTAACTACGATCTTATGAGCGTTGATTCAGCCGGCTCACACTAGCAATCAACGCCACCATAATCACTCCCATAATGATGAGAATCCCAGACATCATGTGCGCTGCCTCGTAATTCAGCGCCTCTACTTGCTCGTATATCGCAATCGAGACCACTTTAGTCTCATCGGATATACTACCCCCTATCATCAAAACCACGCCAAACTCACCAATAGTATGGGCAAAACTTATTAAGCTGCCGAGCACAATACCGACACGCGCTTGTGGCAGAGCGACTCTGAGAAACCGTTTGAAACGGCTTGGCTCCAATAAATGTGCCACTTCCATCACGCTTTGTGGAATACGTAAAAATTGGGCGTAGACAGGCTGAATATAAAAAGGCAAGGAGTAAATAATCGAACCAATGACAAGACCTTCAAAGGTAAATATCAAGGGGCTGATATTATGTTCGCTAAGCCATTTACCAATACCGACACTAGGGCTCAACAGTAATAAAAGATAAAAGCCGATGACGGTAGGCGGCAAAACCAATGGCATGGCAATGATGCCCATAAGCAAGACTTTAAGACGTGCCACAACTTGCCTACGACTGGGCTTAGCGAGCCAATAAGCCACAGGCGTTGCAAACAGTAATAAACAAATGGTAGTGACACCAGCAAGCTTAATACTGACCCAAAATGGACTAAGCATATCGGACATAAGAGACTGGTCTATCATAATGTCACTGCTCGTTGCCATTCGTTATGAGGATAAAGGATCTATTGTATCTAATATTAAAAGATTGAACAGACAAATATAATGTCAGCTCTTATAAATAGCGCGTTGATAAACAAAGCGCATTGATAAACAAACAGTGTAGCGTTTATCAGTCACAGTATCAGTCTTCTTGTGTCCATATTATTTATTAAAACCTGACAAGATTAAAGTCTGTTGAAAAATAATCATAGCGAAAAATAAAAAAGCACCCTAATAAGGTGCTTTTTTATTGTATTCACTAAGCTCATCGTATTAAATACTACCGTCAAAAATGATGGTTAAAAAATTTCTTTTAACACGGTAATATTAGAATTAATACGAGTCAAAAGCAGTGCAATCAACCTGCTTCACCACGAAGCTAACGATGATGCACTACTCTGAGTAATAAAGCCGTCTGGAGTCTGACCATTGTCTGCTTGCCAGCGCTGGAACGCCAATCGAGTATTGGTACCCACGATACCGTCAGCGCCTTTAGTATCATAGCCTGAGTTGGTCAAACGCTGCTGTAAATTTCGTACTTGAGCTGTGGATAATGGACGCTCATAACGCGGCCATGATTTCTGTAATCCGCCTTGTCCAGCAAGCGCTTTACCCAATAAGCTAACACCTAGCGCATAGCTCGATGAGTTATTATAAACTTTGATCACATCAAAGTTTGGGCTGAGTAGCAACACTGGACCATCCTTGCCAGCTGGTAGCCACAGCTCCATTTCAGTATTGGCATCCAAATAAACATCAGCTATAGTATCAACACCCATCGCCGCCCATCTCGCAGCAGGCTGCTTACTACCAACCATGGAGTAATCGAATGAGGCAGGAATAGTCGCTTCGTAAAATGGTGCTAGACCTCGAACCCAACCTGAGTTGCTCAAATAATTAGCGGTGGACGCCAGTGCATCGCCCGTTGCCCACGGATTACGGTGACCATTACCATCGCCATCCACTCCGTGCTTCAGCCAAGTATCAGGGATAAACTGCGTCTGTCCCATGCCACCTGCCCAAGAACCATCCAACTGCGACCAAGACACATCACCGCGCTGCAATAGCGTCGCTAATGACAACAACTGAGTTTCGGCAAATTCTTGGCGACGACCATCATAAGCCAGACTCGCAAGCGAGCTTGGTATGCTGCTATTACCCGTCACCACGCCGTATGACGACTCCATGCCCCAAATGGCAGCGATTATTTCTGCATTGACACCGTACTGCGATTCTAATTGCGACAAAAATGCCCGTTGCTCGGCAAACTTACGCTTACCAGTACTCACACGCCCATCAGATACGGCAGAATCGACGTATTCCCATGGCATCTTAGAAAACTCTGGCTGTCCTGAGTCAAGTGAGATGACTTGCTGATTTAAATAAGCGGTATCAAGTAGACGACGCACCGTCGCTGCATCATGACCTGATGAAATCGCCCGCATAGAAAAATCCGATTTCCAATCAGAAAAGCTGTTATAGCTTGGCTTTGCCACTGGCTGCGGCTTGATGACAGGCTTCGGTGCTGGCTTCACTTGAATGGTTTGAGTTTGGGTAATCTGAACGTTGCCTTGACGCACGGGTTTGCTAGGTTTTTGCATCGCCTGTTGGCTGGTACACCCAACCATCACTAGCGCAGGAAACAGGGCAAGATATTGTTTTTTTAACATCATAAAATTCTCAAGTATGAATAAGTAAAGCGACTCAAATAAACCGATTTAGTTAAGGTGGCTTTATTCAAACGCTCTAAAATTCAAGCGCTCTGAATAAAGCCACTAAACTTGCCAAATCAGTCAAAACTTGGCATCACGTTTAACGCCCTAGTACCGCACGTGGATCAATAGGATTGCCATTTAAGCGCACTTGGAACTCTAAGCCGACCTGATTGGTTTGGCCACTGTTACCCATGTTTGCAATGCGCTGACCGCGCTGTACAGCATCGCCTTCTTTGACCAGTAGCTGACTATTATGCGCATAAGCGGTGATGTAATTATCACTATGACGAATCATAATAAGATTGCCATACTCTGGCAGACCATCGCCAGAGTACAGTACCGTGCCAGATTGGCTAGCAAGTACGGGATCACCGATATTACCAGCAAACCACATACCCATCGTGCCCGCTGCCGCATCAAAGTTACGGGTCACTTGATTGCGACTCGGATATTCATAACCTGACGTTGCGTTAGCCGTCACTTCGTATACAGGGCTTTGTGAGCTATTATTAGGCACGCTCGTTACAGGTGGTGTGTACGTTGGCTGTGTCGTTGTAGGCGCGTTATAACGATTGTTATCGGCTGGCGTACCTTGCCACAGCTTGAGCCATTGACCACTATAAATCGTATACTTGCTGTCCAAACCATTGAGCGAACCGATTTGACGGTAACTGAGACGATAGCGCTCAGCAATCTGGCTGACCGTATCGCCACGCTGTACACGATGGTAGTTAGGAACGCCTTGTGCATTGGTAATAATCTTAGGTCCCGCTTGGTTGGCTGATTGGTAAGTAGGCTTGGTTGCACAGCCCACCATCGTTAACGTTGCTGCTGTTAAAGTACCTATCAATGCCACTGTTGCAAAGCGCGATCCAGCAATAAGCTTCTTCATACAAGATTTCCTATTCTTTATGTTACTCACAAACTCCTTGTGTTACTCACAAGCATTTTGCTAACTTTTATACCGTTTAGTATTTAGTATTTGGCAAATACCATTATCAATCACTCGATAGCAAACCATTTTCTAAGGCGTGTCTTCATTTTGAAAATGGTGATAAAAATGAGATAAATGGCAGCCAAATAAGAAAAATAGCGCAGATAATATCAGGATATTGACCAGCTGTTTGACGCATTTTGGCAGCGTAAATTTATAGCATTAACGCCGACAGCGTTTTAAGCGTGTCTGCTGGCGTATGATGCAGGCGCACTGGTGATAGACTAATATAACCCGCCGCTACCGCTTGATCATCCGTCATATCTATTGCAGAGGACTGCAAATCTTCAGTTTCTAATGGCAACTCATGTGGGCGTTTACGTAGCGACAACCAATAAGCATCACGCCCACGTGGATCGACCACATGATGTACAGGACGCGCAATCTGACGGTGCCCCAACGCCGTTATTTTCCGACCTTTGATATCATCAGCACTATCCACATCAGGAATATTAACGTTTAATACATGATAGGGCAAATTTTTGCAAGCATCTAATATCGGTGTTTCTATCAATAATTTAACAATTTCAGCTGCCGCCATTTGATAATGACTGGTCTGCTCTTGCCCTTCTCCTTTGACACCGCCGCCCACTAGGGAGGTCGCAATGGCAGGTATTCCAAAGAGCTGTGCGGTTAATGCAGCACCAAAGGTACCCGAAAATAAAACGTCTTGACCAAGATTGGCACCAGAATTGATACCAGTAATCACACAATCAAAACGCGTATCAGCATACAACTCATGCAATGCCAAATGTACACAATCCGCGGGCGAACCATTTACCGCTATAAAACCAGAATCCAATTGATGAGTATATAATGGCATCGATAGGCTCAAAGCACTCGCGCAGCCACTTTGCTCACTGTTTGGTGCAACCACTACCACCTCTGCAATAGCAGACAGGGCTTGATATAATGCCAATAACCCTGGTGCATAAACCCCATCATCATTACTAATTAAAAATTTCATTTTCATTCAATATACTCATTAATGACCGCCTGTCCACTTATGAACTTTAGCCGCATAAAATTGCTATAATCAGACCCGAAAATGGTGGTTAGATTATGTGATTATACTGTTGATGCTGACACCCACATTGGCTTTTTCTGCATAAACAGTATTTATACACAGCATTTGGCAAGCGTCAAATGGTAGCTGAATTTACTATAAAAGTTAAAAAAGCCATACCGCTATCAAAGTAAAATGACACTGTGTTGATATCACAGCATGCATATGAAAAAATTGATAGAGCAAAACGCGGATGCCACCATAATTTTGGGCGATTATACCCTAATAATACGCTGACACGAACCCAGTCTTTGCGCATAATCCATCCAATTCATAATTTTATCTTTATGATATCTGCATCAATAACAGCAAAAAAACTTGGCGTGACGTTACAATAGGCAACACCTTACAACAATACAAACTTATATTTTTATGCTGACGTAACTTATGGGTCTATGCTGCTGATATGTTGCTCAAAAAGAGCTTTAGCTCACAAGATATCTACACATAAATCAATATTTTATGTGACTTTTGTTTTTTTACCCATTAACATATCACCATTAATTAAAGATAAGCGAGTGTAATACTGCATGAAAAATCAATCGATATTATCTATAGCTTCTGTGATAGCAAAGACGGCGTCCAAAATTAGTCTTGCAGGACTGGTAACGTCCGTTGCCATGCTGTCTCAAGCATCCTTTGCGGCGAATAATTCTGCTACAACCATACCTCTAGATATGTCTGGCATCAATGTTACTAAGCATGAAATTGCGGTCATGCAAGTGCTATCAGAGATATGTCCACCGATGCTCAATGGCAAACAAAAACAGCGCTTTTATAAATCTTATAACGTGCAGCTTCACGAGTTGATGCCGTCTTTAGAAGATCCAAAAGCTGCGATTCAATATCTATCCACTCAGCAAGATTATCGCCAGATATTACAAGGCATTCGTAGCTGGACAATGGGCTTCTCTAAACAAGACAACAAAGCTCTATGCGAAGATTTGGCGAATGCTGAATACCAGTAGTGGAATATCATAATTAAGCTCAAAAATTACAATATTATAATTGGCTTACTTATCATACATCCTATCGTCTCCCCTACAATAGCTATGCCCCAGCATTGATTCCAAATTGATAAAGTCAGCTATAATTAATGACAATAAATCATGGCATTATCTGTTTTGGAACGTTGAATATGGGCTATTTAGCGACAACTTATAGGCTTGTTCATCAGGCTTACAAGTAACAAAAAAGCTTACGGTAATTCTGTTTATACCAACAGGATAACCGTAAGCTTTTTTATGACAGTCGAATTATTTCTATTCGAGACATTGTGGCAGTCTTAGTCTGAGCAAACGTTTACTTCTTACCACTCTTTCTTTTTAATCGGGTCTTTTTTTGCATTTATCGATTCCCCATCGGTTGGCATTTTGCTAAGATAAGGCGTTAATTTTATGTCTGTCGCTCAGCCATCACCACTCTTATTAATACATTGTTTTTAAACAGAATGTTTAAGACAGGCTACTTAAAATGATGCATAAGATTTAGTGCAAGGTACAAGCGGTAGATACATTTGGTTTCATGATGCGGTGTAACGATATATGACAGTAAAGCGTGTAAAAAATCAGCTGGTGCAGCTGGTAGTCGGTGTGAGTATCTCTATGAGTGCAGTGATGGCAAACGCAGCCATCCAGCCGCCTGAGATGGATAATACCGCCTATGTATTGATGGATTATAATACTGGTGAGATTTTGGCACAAAAGAACGCCAATGAGTCGCTACCGCCAGCGTCTTTGACAAAAATGATGACCAGTTACATCATTGAGCAGCGCTTAGCATCAGGCGACCTCAAAGAAGATGACCAAGTCATAATGAGTCCAAATGCTTGGTGTCGTGGTAGTAGCAGCCAGTCTTGCATGTACGTGCCGGTAAATAAATCTGCGAGCGTTATCGACATGCTACGCGGTATTATTATTCAATCAGGTAACGATGCCTCAAAAGCTATGGCTGAGCATATCGCTGGTAGCGAAGCCTCATTTGCTATCTTGATGAATGAGCAAGCAGAAAAGCTTGGTATGAAAAATACCCATTTCGTCAACTCTACGGGTATGCCTGACGAAGGGCATGAGGCATCAGCACTAGATTTGGCCAAATTGTCACGTGCTATTATCAAGAATAGCGGTGACTATTATGGTATTTATGCAGAAAAAGAGTTCACCTATAACGGTATTACTCAAGGTAACCGTAATGCTCTACTTGCAACCGACCCAACCGTTGATGGTCTGAAAACTGGCCACACTGATGCAGCAGGCTATTGCTTAGCGGCTTCAAGCAATCGTGATGGCATGCGCTTGATTTCTGTGATTATGGGAACAGAGAGCCAGCAAGCACGTGCCGATCAATCACGTGAGCTGCTCAACTGGGGCTTTGGCCACTTCACTACTGTCACCAAAGCACCTGCCGGACAATTCGTCAGCAAAGTTCCAGTTTGGTTCGGTGAAACTGATGAAGTTGAGCTAGTCACTGCGGATAATTTGCAAATTCTAACCAGCAAAACGCAAAAAAACAAAATCACGACTGTGGTAGATATTCCTGAAAGCTTAGAAGCACCCATCAAAAAAGGTCAAGAAATTGGCAAAATGATGGCCGTTATTGATGGTAAAGCGGTGGCTTCAGTGCCTATTATAGCGACCAGTGATATCGAGCAATCAGGCTTTATGAGCCGCACTTGGCAGCGTGTCGTACGTTGGGCACAAAATTTGTTTTAGAGAATATTAGTAAAAGCTATTTTTCAAGAACATTACTGACAAAAAAGACGCCTCAAAACGGGGCGTCTTTTTTATGTCTTCATTCACCGCACAGATTTTATTATTGCTATTAAGTAGTGTCACCATAAAGCTGTGATAAACACTGATTTACTAGACTTAGCAGGTTTGCTCTCGTTCATCATATTTTTCAAATTAAAAGCAAGCACCCTTGTCGAAAATACGATGTTCGAAACTATTTACAGTAAATAAGTAAATGAAAGGCAATCGAGTACATTAAACGAGGTTAGTACAGTAAGCGTGACAAATCCTTTAGTCCTATTGCGTCCATACCAACCAGCGCTTAAGCAAGTCGCTTAATGCTTTATCTTTATAAGTGGCGCTATAACAGTAATCGACACCAGCTGCTTTTAAACCATGCTCAAAGCTATCTAACTGCTTCGCTCGATGTGGTGGATACCAATATACCAATAAAGCCCGATGCTCACTTTCAAATTGACGAATACGCTTGGCTAACGACTCAGCTTTACTTGGAAAAATATCTTCCGCAAACATCACCATATTCACCTGTCTTATACTCATCTCCTCTATAACCAGTGTTTCATGCTGACGATAGATGACCGTTGCGCCTAAACGCTCTAGCTCCTTCGCTAAAAACCCGACTTCATGATAATAATAGTAAATAATAGTCAATCCAGCCAATAAATGCTGCTGCCGAGACTGCTGTTTATTGGTCATCGATATGGTCAGCATGAATTGGGTGCCTGACCCTAACGTGCTATCTACTTCTATAGTAGCGCCCATCAGCTGAGCCATTTGCTTGACGACTGGCAAACCAACACCTGAACCTTCATATTGGCGAGTTTGTGATGAATCCACTTGGAAAAACGGATTAAAAATATCATCGATATGAGTGCTATCGATACCAATACCTGTGTCTTTCACACTGATTTGCCAGCGATTGCTTTTATCAAAATGAGTCAATTGCGACGTAATAGTCACCTGCCCCGCTGGAGTAAACTTAATCGCATTACTCAGTAATATTGATAATATTTGTTTTATTTTTTCCGCATCCCCTTCCAGACCATAGTCTATATGATGAATACGGCTAATCAACTCTAGCCTTTTTTGCCGAGCAATAGGCTCATATTCTGCCAACAGATCGGCGATTAACTGCAGTGGATTGAACGCAATACAATTAATACTCATCTGACCTTTTTGTATTTGATTCAATTGGATAATATGATCAAGCGACGACACCAATTTATCACTACCGTCACTGATAATTTCAACCGCATCTTTTTGTTCTCTATTGAGGGTATCGTAATCTAACAGCTGTAAACCGCCTACGATAGCATTTAGCGAAGTTTTCAGCTCATGGGTGATCATGCTTTGAAAGTTATGCAGCTGCACATCGAGGGATACGTCTTTGTTGTGTAATTGCTGCTCAAAAATAGCAAGCGCCTCATAATCTTGTTGGACTTTCTGTAAACGATCAAACAATACAGCCAAAGTTTGCTTGATTTGCACCAGTTCCTGAAATTCAAAAAGCTGTGGAATCACTGGTAACTGCTCAAGCTCTGGGTTTTTCACAACGATGTGACAGACTTCTTTCAAAGCTTCAATATCTCTGATTGGCCATTTGAGTTTGCGCAGAATGTACAATACCCAAAGTACCGTCAATATCGTGGTAATAAGCCATAGCAATATATTGCTTCGAAACCAATGTGAACGCAGGGTGTTCACATCTAAAGTGAGATTAATATATCCAACTAACGCGCTATTTTTATTGGCCTCACTAGACGCTGACGATTCTTGCTCACCATCTGGTAAAGTTGTGGACGATTGCTGACTACTGTTTAACGTATCTAGCGCGCTATCATCACCTATATCGTCACTGGTAACGGGATAATTGAAGCTGACAGTATCTGCCAATAAGGCATTCTTCCAATCATCTCTGGATTGATTAACTTCATCAATAGGTTTGGGTGTTGAATAAAATAAAATACTTCTAATGCTGGGTTCACTTTCTAACAAGAATCTCACTTGCTCAGCCACGATATCAGCACCATCGGCTGTCGATGCGCTGGTGGTCAACATGGTAGCCAATTGCTGGATATGCTGACGCTTCTCTTTATAGTGGTATAACAAACCATAAACGATAGACATCAAGAAGCCTGCCAACACAGCCAAAATAATGGCTTGTACGACAGAACGCCAAATAAGCGTAGAGATGGTTTGAGAGGGACGGTTGTTCATATTACTTAACTGAGTTAAGAAAACTTTTGATTATATTACAGGTATTTTGTAGGAGTAGTGAGGGAAATATCACACGTTAATAAAACTTAACAACGTATTAATATATCATGATGACCGATATAATCATCATGATATAGCACATTACAGAGAAGCATGAACAATAGAATCCAATAGTCTTTATTTACTACAACAATATAAAGACCATCATCATTTTGCTAAATTAACGCTTTTTATCTTTATTGGTGAATTTCTGCTTATCTTTGGTAGTAAATTTCTGTGCCCGATTACGCTCGCGTTGGCGCAATTGTTGCGTCTTCGCTTTGGTTGGCGTATCGCTCTTATTGGCATATGGGTTGTCATTTTGTTTAAGAACAACGTTGAGCGGCGTGCCTTCGAGCTTAAATACTTGACGGAATTGGTTCTCCAGATAACGCTGATAGCTCTTAGGTAATGCACTGGTTTGGTTACCATGAATGACAATCACGGGCGGATTGTGACCACCGATGTGAGCAAAGCGCAGTTTAATACGGCGACCAGCAACCGTTGGTGGTGGATTGGCTGTCACCGCATCTTGCAGAATCTGAGTCAAACGATTGGTTGATACTTCAAACATCGAAGATTTATAAGCACGCAAGATAGACGGGTATAGATTACCCACACCCGTACCATGTAGTGCTGAGATTAGATGCACTTTTACATAAGGGATAAAGTTAAAGCGGCGATCCATCTCAATCTTGATATAATTTTTCTGATCAGCAGTCAGACCATCCCACTTATTAATCGCAACAACTAAAGCACGACCCGCATCAAGCGCATAGCCAATCATATGCAAATCTTGATCAACGATACCTTCATGCGCATCAATAACAATAACGGTTACGTTAGAATCTTCGATTGCTTGTAGGGTTTTAATGACCGAGAATTTTTCTACTTTTTCATCAATTCTGCCGCGGCGGCGTACACCAGCAGTATCGATTAAGACGTAGTCCTTACCCTCACGTGTATAAGGAATATAAATACTGTCACGTGTGGTACCGGGCATATCAAAAACCACTACTCGGTCTTCACCCAATAGACGATTGACTAGCGTAGATTTACCAACGTTTGGACGACCTATGATCGCTAACTTCAAACCTTTTGGCTCTACGACATTCTCTTGCTCAGGCATATCAGCCGTCAATATTTCAAGCAAATTACCGACACCGCGACCATGACTGGCCGCCATCGGATATGGCTCACCCAAGCCTAATGCATAAAACTCGGCAGGCGCAGCATCGTGAGCACCATCGACTTTATTGGCAACCACATAAACTGGTTTACCAAGCGTATGTAAAAACTTACCAATCTCAGCATCTGCACCGATCATACCAGCACGAGCGTCAACGACAAATACAATGATATCTGCTTCATGAATCGCCGTATGCGATTGCTCAGACATATAGTCATCAATGTTGCCGCTACCGTCATCCGCCTCACCAATACCACCAGTGTCTACAACGATAAAAGACTTGTCTTCATAGGTAGCATCACCGTACTGACGGTCACGAGTCAGTCCTGACAAATCAGCAACCAATGCCTGCCGACTTTTTGTGAACTGATTAAATAAGGTGGATTTACCGACGTTTGGACGACCAATTAAGGCGACCACAGGCTTGATACTCATGGGTTACTCTCAGTGAAAGGCACAATGGCGGGCAGTACAGTTATTCTTATAACCAGTGATATAACAGTAGTCGTGAATAAGCTGCTCTTGACCGCAAATTAAAATGAATGATAAAACAATAGCAAAAATAATAGTCAGCTATTTTACAATTAGCAAGTGGTACATAGGATGACTAAATGATAAATAAATAATATATATGGATAACACCTACGGCGCATCGGTCGCATAGAGTACGCGAAAGCCTGTATTTAAACAAGCAATTTACACAAGGCACTAAACGCTGACGAAGCAGCGTTTGTGTTCTCTAAAATTGCAATCCATCAGTTAGCTTAACGATAATATCAAACATACTATCTAAGTAAGCATTAACCGATAAAAAGCTTAGCGGGCTAATTGCCAAATAGCAACCTGTCCTGATGTGCTCTGTGTCATTAAACGGCTGCCTTGTACTTGCAAGCTACTCAAAGCACCCTTAGTTTGTACACGGCTAACGATTTTACCGCTAGCTGGATCGAATAAGTGTACCATGCCGTCAAAATCACCCACGGCAATATAATTGCCAATCATTACAGGATTGGTTAAATGACGATAAGCCAGCTCTTCACTTTCCCAAAGAACCTCACCATTACTGCGATTATAGGCAACCACTTTGCCCTCTAAGCTGGTACCAATCACTTGCTGGTTATTTACAGCAAGTGACTTTAAGCTGGCAAGCTCGTTGACAAACATGACTTGACGCGAAGCCAAATCAATACCTAATAGCTGACCGCTATAACTGATGGCAAATAGCTGGTTTTTATCGACGATCGGCGTACCATCGACATCACTCATGCGCTCAACTTCACTACTACCAGTGCCAACACCAACACGTCTTGACCACTGCGGTAAACCACTATCAGTCGTTACTGCATGTAAACGACCATCAGCAGTCGCTAATAACGCCGTTTTGCTGTCCAACAACGTTGGCGCCGCACTACCGCGCACACTGATGGCTGGTACTTGCGTGGCAAACTGCCAGACAGACTGACCTGTCTGTAGTGACAAGCCATGTAAAAAGCCATCGTTCGCTGATAGAATGACACGGTTATTGGTAATTAAAGCGGGTGTCAATACTGATCCTGATAACTGCTTCTGCCAGCGTTTTGCGCCAGTCACACTATCAAATGCCATCACTTGACCACCGCGTGTGCTAATAATCGCTGTTTGGCTCAAAGCATCTAAAGCAACGCCGCCCGTGATTTGATCGCCAACGTTGATCGACCATAAACGTTCGCCTGCACTGTTAAAGCCGGTCAAATCCCCACCGCGCGATGCAGTGACGATTTGGCCATTGACATAACCTACTTGCAAGTCTAATGGATCTTTCTTACTGGCTTTTTTATTGCCAATATCTGTGCTAAAAACCGGTTGCAACACACTGATAGGCTCAGCAATCTGTACCAGTTTGACTGGATCATTGACGACGGGTTTAATACCGCGATTACACCCAATCACCGCAGTGCTCATCACTGCCAATACTGCCACATGCATCACCGTCGATTTGATGGTTTTAGCTTTTGATATCTTGCTAGAGCGAATAGATTGAGTCATTATGAGTTCTCACTACAAATAAATTATTATTAATTAGTAAATTGGTTATCAGTAAATGTAAGATCGGCGATTAGTATTCATCAAGCACATTCAATGAGTGCTGGTGGTCTATCCGATGCTGTTTTACTGCACCACTTAGCTTGTAGAACGGTTATAGATACGCGCTATTGACTAGCAATTATCAGGCATTAGGTAGAACGCAAACGCTATTATTGGTTAACAGCGCTTGTCACTGTATAATTATTGCGCAACCTCGGCAGCAGCATTTTCTTCCACTAAGGGCTGTGCAGGACTACTTGACTCTTGAATCAGACTGACTGGTTCGTCGATAGGCTCAGGTACGATGCCCAGACTCTCCATCTTTAATGCCAATACTGCACGCGTCTCTTGACGGTTGCGTAACAACTCCCAAGCATTATTGTAAGACTTGATCGCTGAGTCTTTATTATCTTGTGCTAAATAAATATCCCCTAACAACTCTTGTTGGCTGGCTTCAAATGAGCTTGGCATATCATTGTTGGCTTCTGCTAATGCAGCATCCGCATCGCCCGCCGCCAGTAATGTCGTCGCATAGCGCAAACGAGTAATTGCCTGTAAACCTGCATCACCTAAGTCAATGGCCAATGCTTTTTTGAGGGTTTCACTTGCTTCGGTAAATTCATTATTATCTACTTGCTGACGCGCTTTAATCATCAGTGCCTGCCAAGCGTAAACCGACTCACCATGCTCGCTGACTAGCGCATCAATATCTTTGTTTAGCTGGGTGCGACTTTGGGCAAGTGCTGCCTGTGCTTCTGCTTCCAAATCAGGGTTTTGTGAGGCCAAACTGACTTCTTCATTCAACCGCTGAATGTCTGCATAATGATCTGCTGCAACGGTGTCTACGCGCGCATGGTTGTCCTGCCAATATGTCCAACCAAAATAAGCGGCCAGTGCCAACAAAATCGCAGTGACAATATAGCTGCCATACTGCTTTAACGCTTGCATTGAATTGTCTGCATTCGGCGAATTGGGTGTCAGAGCCATATGTGTTTACCTGATAAAAGTGTTATTAAATTGCTAATGCTAAAACCGCAATCGATTACTGACGAACAAAATTTTCTTTGCTCGACAGCCAATCTGTCGCAACCGTCTGTTGTTCGCCCGTCTGCATGTCTTTAACGCTAAGGGTATTATCATCCAGCTCTTGCTGCGCAATAATAACGGTCAATGCAGCACCTGACTTATCGGCTTTCTTCATTTGCGCTTTTAGGCTCGTCGCACTCGCCATTTTCACCCGAATATCTGGGCGACTATAGCGTAGGCGCTGGGCATAGCCAATACCAGCACTATAAACTTCTGGATGCGCAACCACAAAGACATCACAAGCGGGAACATCAGCAATTGGCGCAACTGCTTCCATTAACAGTAATAAACGCTCAAGCCCCATGGCAAATCCAACAGCAGGCTCAGATTTTACTGGCTTATTGCCATCAGTACCGATGGATTTTAGTTGCCCGATCAAACCATCATAACGGCCGCCTGCACAAACAGTCGCTTGGCTACCAAGCTTGTCGGTCACCCACTCAAAAACCGTTTTGTTATAATAATCAAGACCGCGTACTAAGTGTGGATTGATCTCAAAATTAATACCCAGCTCAGTCAGATACGTTTGCACTTGCTCAAAATGCGCCACGCTCTCTTCACCTAAAAAGTCAGCCAGCTTCGGCGCGTCTACCAATAGAGCTTGGGTGCTTACTTCTTTGCTATCTAAAATACGTAGCGGATTGGTGGTCAAGCGGCGCTTGCTGTCTTCATCCAGCTGATCTTTTTTATCGGTTAAATAAGCAACCAATGCTTCGCGATAAGCATAACGCTCATCAATTTCGCCCAGACTGTTTAGCTCTAAACGCATCTCATCTTTTAGACCCAACTCCTGCCACATCAGATGGGTCATGGCGATCAGCTCAGCGTCAGCGTCTGGTAAGGCACTACCAAAGCTTTCAACACCTATTTGATGAAACTGACGATAACGACCTTTTTGTGGACGCTCATAGCGAAACATTGGACCGATATACCATAACTTAGGCGTATCACCGCGCAGCAAGTTGTGCTCAATCACAGCACGTACTGCACCTGCCGTACCTTCAGGGCGTAGAGCCAACGGCGTTGGTGGCTCAGACTTATCGGTAAAGCTATACATCTCTTTTTCGACAATATCAGTCGCGCCGCCAATGGCACGCGCAAACAAATCGGTTTGCTCAACGATTGGTAAGCGAATATGCTCAAAGCCGTATCTGCCCAGTACTTCAGCCAATATCGCTTCTAAATGCAGCCATTTTGCGGACTGATCAGGCAAAATATCATTAAACCCTTTGATAGCTTTAATCATGGTACGATCGTATCCTTAAAAATTTTAACAAGTGTCTCTTTTATTTTTTGCTCATAATAGTGTTTTATTTTACGCGGATAATCTCATTCTCGCGTTTTTTAGCCAAATCTTCGGCATGTGCGCGTACCATGCCTTCTATTTCATCGACCAAATTATCGGTATCGATAAGATGGCTTTTTTCGCCCATACGATATACCAAGGATCTTGGTGCGGCACCAACAATGCCAATATCTGCCTCTTTCGCTTCACCAGGACCATTTACTTTACAGCCGATCACAGACAGGTTCATCGGTTCACGAATGTCTTCTAAGCGCGACTCTAAAGCCGTCATGACTCGAATCACATCAAACTCTTGGCGCGAGCAGCTTGGGCACGCAATAAAGTTGACACCATTAGAACGTATATTGAGCGATTTTAGAATATCAAAGCCGATTTTAATTTCTTCTTCAGGCTCTGCCGCCAGTGAGATACGGATGGTATCACCGATGCCATCTAATAATAAACCGCCAAGTGCAATCGCGGATTTAACCGCGCCCGTACGATAAACGCCTGCCTCGGTGACGCCTAAATGCAGTGGATTATCAATTTGGGCAGAAATCAGGCGATACGCATCCAAGGTCAAAAACACATTACTGGCTTTGACTGATACTTTGTACTGATCAAAATTTAGACGCTCTAATATATCGATATGGCGCATGGCTGATTCAAGCATCGCCTCGCCAGTTGGCTCGGTATATTTGCGCTGAATGTCTTTTTCGAGCGAGCCTGCATTGACACCGATACGAATAGGGATGTTGTAATATTTAGCACAGGCGACCACTTCACGTACTTTGGCATCGCTACCGATGTTACCTGGATTAATACGCAGACAGTCAGCCCCTGCTTCGGCAACTGCTAACGCAATTTTGTGGTCGAAATGCACATCTGCAATCAAAGGCACACTGACCAGCTTACGAATTTCGCCAAAAGCTTTGACCGTATCCATCGTTGGCGTCGACACCCGCATCAAATCCGCACCAGCTTCAACGCAGCGTTCGATTTGAGCGACAGTTGCTGCCACATCGCAAGTATCTGTATTGGTCATACTCTGCACACTAATCGGCGCATCACCACCAATCGCGACATCACCGACATATATTTTTTTGGTAAGGCGACGGTTAATAGGCGCTGACGTTGACATAGACAAACCCTTCAGTTAAAGCGAAAAAACGCAGAAAAAATATACTTATAATAGCTTGGAGATAGCAAATTTTAAAAATAAATCTTGTACAGCAGTCGATAAGACTAGCATTCAAAATTAGCCGCTCAAAAAGTTAAGGCGCTAACTCAAAATTGGCTTGCTTATCCGTTGCATAAGTATTTAGAGCAACCGCTTCTTGGTTAAGCATTATGCTGACATTATCGACATTATCAATTTGTACATTAAACGGCGGCGTACCTGACAGTTTATAATCCCCAGATGTCTGCGAGCCACTCATTAGACTACTACCAGAAGCATCAGTAATACTCACGACGGCGGTATCCGTCAGTTTGACATCTAAAGACGCTGGACTTGCATCGCCGCCCAAGTTTAGAGCAGAGCCAGAGGCACCAACGCCCATCTCATCAGTATTGATTGCCGCCCCTTGCGCTTGCTCTATCGCTGAGACGTCTTCGACCGTCGATACTGGCTGCTCGGTATTCTCTTTACTTGCATTACTCACCATGCGAAATAAGAAAATCGCTAAAATAATGACACCAATAACGGCGATGATCAGTAGTGGGTTAAAACGAATTCGATTGTGCGTATCACGTTGCAACGTGCCCATTGGACGCAGTGGCGTATCCGTGTTATTCACTGATTTTGCTTTCAGCTCCGTAGGATAAGCGGCATCAAAGCTGGTTGCTATTTTTACAGGATCTAAACCCAAAAACTTAGCATAATTGATGGCAAACCCACGGGCAAAAGCAGCTTGCGGCATCTCCGAAAAATTTTCATTTTCAAGCGCTTGCAAATGACGCTTTAAAATAAATAACTCGGCAGCTACCTCGTCTAAGCTGATTTGCTTATTTTTACGGGCTTGCTGCAACACGGCACCAAATGATCCCTGAGCGTTAGATTGAGTGTTTAATGATGGGGTGGTCATTTCCATGGTGCCTCTGGATTGTTAAGCCAAGTCTTAAGTTGTTTTGCTTCATCACTTAAAGGATAAGCAGATAAAAGCTGCTGTGCCAATTGCTGGCGCGTCGTTATGTTATTTTGTGCAGCGGCCAATTTGATACCTTGTAATAGCAAGCGCGGGCTAATGCCCTGCCCTTGTACCAGTACCAAGGTTTCATCATAAAGCCTTTGAGCCTGTGGAACACGTTGCTGCTCAAGCAATAAGTCGACCAACTCGATATGGGCAATAATACTATTACGATTGCCATCAAGTGCCCGTAAAAATGCTTTAGCAGCCGCACTGCGATCCCCTAGCTGTAAGTAAGTGCGTCCTAGATTCTCTAGCGCACCAATACGACCTTCGTAACCTAATGCTGAACCCGCAATCTCAAACTGCTCTGCCGCCTCACGATAGCGCTTCATTTGTGACAAATAAACGCCATAGTTATTGTGGGCTTGCTCAAAATCTTTATCAAGCGTGATCGCTTTTTTAAAATATTGATCGGCTTTTTCGAGATTGAGTCGACTGCCCTCTTGCTGCAGCAAAACGCCCATCATATCATAGGCTGGCGCGTAACGGCTATCGGCAGCAAAGGCTTTTTCAAGTTGGCGCTGAGCGGTATCAAGCTCATTTTTGCGGATATATTGCGCGGCAAGTGAAGTGCGCACGCGAGCAATTTCTTGTTGATCTAAGTTACGATTGTCATTGGGTCGCGTAGACGTTTGATAAGCCGCGATATTTGTCAAATCATTGGTCGGCGTGCTTTGACAACCAGTGAGCAGCAGCCCTACCAACGCCGTCACTAATACCGTACGCTTCGACATCGCTATTGGGTCAATAGCCCCTAGTTCATTCGCTGTACTCAATCGCTTATAAGTCTGAGAAAATATTTTTTGATAATTGAACTGACAAGAATTTCTAGAAGTCATCATAGCCGCCATCATAAAACTGTGATTCAATGCGTTCGATCCTCGAGGCATCAGTTTAATAGATTTAGCCCGCATAAGTACAATTTAGTTGTCATTAATTACTATGCACATCCAAACTAATCGTTATTGCTACATTTTTATTACCATTGCGACAGATAAAAGACAAATACGATGCTACATCGAAAATGTCTATTCACCATTTATATGACCATCATACTAAACACTTTCACGATCCTTGATGCTTTGCTGCCACGCGGCTGAACGACGCGTTCTATCAGCAACTTGCCCAACCAATTGACCACATGCCGCATCAATATCATCACCGCGCGTTTGACGTATGGTACAAACAAAACCTGCTTCACTTAATATATTACTAAAGGCATGAATACGATTATTACTCGACTTATCATAATTTGCATGAGGGAACGGGTTGAACGGTATCAAGTTAATCTTACTCGGTAAATCGCCCAATAATGCGACCAATTGCTCAGCATGCTCATTACTATCATTGACACCATCTAGCATCACATATTCAATAGTCACGTGTTTTTTGTGGCGCGGATTTACTTCAAAAACGTAATTTCTCGCTGCCGCCATGAGCTGCTCTAATGGATATTTTTTATTAATTGGTACTAGCTCATTACGCAACTCATCATTTGGCGCGTGTAATGAAATCGCTAAAGCCACGTCAAGCTCCTGTGCCAACTCATACATTTTTGGCACCACACCTGAAGTCGACAAAGTAACGCGGCGTTTTGATAAACCATAAGCATGGTCACTGAGCATCAATTCCATTGAGCTGACAACGGGACGATAGTTTAATAACGGCTCGCCCATACCCATCATGACGACGTTGGTGACGTTGTTTTCCCATAAACTATGGTCAACATTTTCTAAACTATCATTTTCATCGGTCATATAAGAGGCATTTGCCACCCATAATTGTCCAAGAATCTCAGCCGCCGTCAAATCGCGCTCAAAGCCCTGCTTACCCGTACTACAAAAGCTACAGTCGAGCGCACAGCCCACTTGCGAAGAGACACACAAGGTTTTACGACCGTTTAACTTGCTGTCATCTGCGGGAATTAGTACGGTCTCGACCAACGAGCCACCCGTGACTTCAAATACCCATTTACGCGTACCATCATCGCTGTATTGACGATGAATCACTTTTGGCGGTATCACACAGGCATTGGCTGATAATTTATCACGCAAAGATTTACTAAGATTGGTCATTTGCTCAAAATCAGTGACACCCTGCTGATATATCCACTTGATGACTTGCGTCGAGCGAAACGGCTTTTCGCCAATACTCTTAAAGTATTCCGCCAGCTGCGCTTGTGTCATACCTAGTAGATTGGTTTTCGCCTGCGCCTCGTCTACTAATTTTATACTCTTAGTAGTCTTAGCAGGTACGTGTTGGACGTCAGTTTGAATAGGATTTTGAGCAGTTGACATAATAAATAACCTTTTTGCATCTACTGGTATAAGCGATGCAATTGTTGAGATGGGTGTTGCAGACGTACTCAATATATGAGTGCATGAGCAATCCGTTATGAGCGCATTTTTTACCAAAAACTGAAAGCAATATGCTGATAAAGGATTGATAACGCTATATAAAACCAATAATGAGGGAGAAAAGTTGAAATTTCAATATATAGCCCGACTATTATAATAGGTAAAACGGCTTATACCAAAAGATATAAGCCGTCTTGCCACACTAATAATTTATAGTCAATTTTATAAGCTATTAGTGCATAGTGAATCAAATATAGAGCTGTTACAAGGAAGACAAGCGCCAATTGTACATTGAGTACATTAAGCGAGTCTGACACCGTAACAGACTATATTTGGTTTACTATATTAACGCGTACGTGCACAAACTTCTTCTTCATTGAAGAAGTAGCTGATTTCACGTGCTGCTGATTCAGCTGAATCTGAACCATGAACCGCGTTTTCATCGATGCTGCTAGCGAAGTCAGCACGGATAGTGCCTTCAGCCGCGTCTTTTGGGTTAGTAGCGCCCATGATGTCACGATGCTTAGCGATCGCATTTTCGCCTTCTAATACAGATACCAATACTGGACCTGAAGTCATAAATGACACTAGATCGTTGTAAAATGGACGCTCAGCGTGCTCAGCGTAAAAACCGCCCGCTTTTTTATCATCAAGTTGCATCATTTTAGCGGCAACAATTTTTAGACCTGATTTTTCAAAACGATCGTAGATAGCGCCGATGTTGTTGCCAGCTACTGCGTCAGGTTTGATGATAGATAAAGTACGTTCGTTAGCCATGAAAAGCTCCTAATAAATAATGAATTCGATAAAAATGAGATGGTAAATACTTTGTTTTATCTTTGGCCGCAATGTTGACTTAGGCAGATTTAAATAGCTCATGGTCTATCAATGCGATAATATGAGCGCCAACACAGGATTGCTGCCTATTATAATGATTAGCGCTATAAATGATAGGGTTAATTTATGACCGCACCTTGCATAAAAGTAAATTTATGACCGCAGCTTATCTTAAGGCAAAGTGAGCATTCATCAATAGCAGATTCT
This sequence comes from Psychrobacter immobilis, assembly GCF_003148585.1. Taxonomy (GTDB): domain Bacteria; phylum Pseudomonadota; class Gammaproteobacteria; order Pseudomonadales; family Moraxellaceae; genus Psychrobacter; species Psychrobacter immobilis. Next base: position 85,322 of record NZ_QGGM01000010.1, read on the forward strand.
TACCCTACGTATCTCATCACTAACTATCTTTGTCATTGATAGACATAAAACCAACTTGGCGAAAACTCTATGTAGTGTTACCAACAAAAATCCCTCAGCATATAATGCTAAGGGATTTTGTTAATACGCAGCTATGAAGGTCACTGCTTTCAAGCAATACTAAAAAACAACTACTCGCCTAAGCGGCTGTCGCGACAACTGCCAGCGCTACATTCACGAACACGATCATTTAAGAAGTTCACTCGCTCAGTTGTCACCCGAGTCGCACAGCCCATGTTGACAAAAAATCCTTCATCATTATTATAACTACATTGGTCATTACGCTCGCGTATCCACGCCAATTGTCCACGTTTGAGTTTGGATTTTTGCTGGCTATTTAACTGCTTAGCCAATTTTGCATAAGAATTATTCAGCTCTTTATCCGCTTCTAAATATACTTTCGTTAAGCAATATAAATCATCAAAATCATTGTTGGGTTTATCACAGTTTTGCGCGCCCCATGACAGCATAGGAAACATAAAAGCCGCAGACGTTAGCAGCGCTAAAGCTGTTTTGCCTATAGAGTGCTTGATAATAGTCGCTTTCATCACGTTTTCCTTTTTATATATTGATAAAACTACATTCATTTATGACATAATATACCAATTAAACCAGAATAATGTTAGCAATTCTCTCTTTTATACTATTTTTTCTTATCTCAATTTATTCAATGACTAGATATCTTGATTTTTTATCGTTAGAGATTAATAGTGATTAACACTTTTTATCATTTGGCATTAATAATAGTTCACATAATAGAAAATGATGAGAATTTACTCATAAACTATTACTCATAAGGTAATACTCATAAAAAAATCCCAATGCTCAGCACTGGGATTTTCTATTAATACTAAAAGCGATTTAAGCAACTTTATAGTAAAAACTAAGCGTCGTATGGATCGCGCAATACGATTGTTTCTTCACGGTCAGGACCGGTTGAGATAATATCAACTGGGCAACCAATCAACGCTTCGATACGTTTGATATATTTTTTCGCATTTTCTGGAAGTTCATCATAGTTAGTGATACCAACGGTTGACTCACTCCACCCTTGCATCGTCTCATACTTAGGCGTGACTGACTCATAGAATTCAGCATCATGTGCACCTGCACATTCAGTTTCAGGCAAGTTATAACCCACACCAATTAGTAACTCTTCAAGACCATCTAATACGTCAAGCTTAGTTAAGCAGATACCTGACATAGAGTTCAGTACCACGGCACGGCGTAATGCTTCAGCATCGAACCAACCACAGCGACGCGCACGACCAGTGGTCGCACCAAACTCATGACCGACTTTAGCCAAATGCGCACCAACATCATCAAATAGCTCAGTTGGGAATGGACCACTACCGACACGGGTAGTATAAGCTTTAGTAATACCAAGTACGTAATCTAAGTACAATGGACCGATACCTGTACCAGTCGATACGCCGCCAGCGGTTACGCTTGAGCTGGTCACAAATGGATATGTACCATGATCGATATCAAGCAATGTACCTTGCGCGCCTTCAAACATCAGGTTCTTGCCAGCAAGACGTAATTGATTTAAGTCTTCGGTCACATCGGTAACCATGCCTTTAATCTCTTCTTTCCACTCTTGGCAAAGCTTAAGTGTCTCATCAAAATCAATGGCGTCAACTTTATAATATTGAGTCAATTGGAAGTTATGATATTCGATTAAGTTGCGGAGTTTTTCTTCTAAATCATCACGGAACAAGTCAGCAAGCTTGATGGCACGGCGGGCTACTTTATCTTCATAAGCAGGTCCAATACCGCGACCCGTCGTACCGATTTTGCCAGTACCGCGCTTAGCTTCGCGTGCTTGGTCAAGTGCCACATGATACGGCATGATAAGTGGGCAGTTTGGAGAGATACGCAGACGCTCACGTACTGGTACGTTGTTGTCTTCTAGCTCTTTCATCTCTTTTAATAATGCGTCAGGTGCTAACACCACGCCGTTACCGATGAAGCAGGTAACGCCTTCACGTAAAATACCTGATGGGATTAAATGTAGGATGGTGGTTTTGCCATCGACAACTAACGTGTGACCAGCGTTATGTCCGCCTTGAAAACGTGCAACTGCTGAAGCTTTTTCGGTTAGTAAATCGACGATTTTACCTTTACCTTCATCGCCCCATTGGCTACCCAAAACTACGACATTCTTACCCATGATCAATCCTTACCTTTATGTATTGAGGTGTGTGCAATAACGGTTTAAAACCTGTGATAACTTTCGTTATCTTGATTTTAAAGACGTTAAAAAATGGTAATAATACTAATATCAATATTAAAAACTAATGCTTAAATACTCTGTAACTGCCAATGATTATCTCTAAAGCTCAAACGATGCGTCATATCAGAGGGACGATCTTCTGCATTCAATGGCATGGTGACGCGATAGCCTTGCTCACGTAAACTCTCAACCTGCTGTAGCAGTATCTGTCTCTGTTCTTGGTTCACACTGCTCAATGCTTCATAGTCGACCAATACGATGATTGGTGTCTCAAGCTGCGTGTGTGCAAGCAAACGACTGACATCCATACTAAAGCCCGTGGCTTCACGTGGCTGATTGATTGCTAACTGGTTGCCGCTTTGCATACCATCAAAACGACCGCCACGTACCAGAGGTTGCGTCTCACTATTGATATAGCCGTTGAATACGATACCCGTGTGGTAATGATAGCCTGATAATTCCGTCACATCGATACTCACAGGGCATTGCCACTGGTCTTGTAGATGTGTTTTTAAGCATTGTAATTCATTGATAGCAGTCGCGACTTGCGTGTCCTGCTGTGCAGTCTCTGACAATCTCGCCAATAGATTGGTAATATCATGACCAAAACGTGCCAAAGCATAAAAATCATCACCCATTGGCAATAACTGGCAGACACGCTTTAGCTCTGGTAGATTTTTATTGGCATATAAATGCATGAGTTGCTCAGTGTCATTATCAGACAACGCTGCCAACTCAGCCAAGCGTTTGAATATCGCCACATGACCCAAGTCTATATGTAGTGCAGCACTCATATTTAGCTTATTTATCATGCCAAATAACACATCTATCAGCTCAATATCTGCGGCAAGTGATGCACAGCCAAATATTTCAGCGCCGAGCTGCAAAGGCGTACGTGAGCCAAACAATCCTGATGGCAAGGTATGAATCACATCACCTGCATAGCAATAACGCGCAATACCTGTGCCGCCCCAATGCGCATCAATACGCAAAATCTGCGGGGTAATATCCGCACGCAGACCCATCAAGCGACCCGTTAGCTGATCGATAATCTTGAAAGTTTGACGCTTTAAATCTTCTGAGGCGCCACTCAACAATGACTCAGTAAATTCAATCATTGGTGGATTAACCAACTGATAACCATGACCAATAAGCTGCTGAGTCAGCTGATACCTAAGCACTTCTTGCTTACGCGCATCTTCGAACAGCACATCCACCACCCCATCAGGCAACAACCAGCTATTGGCAACGTCGCTGGCAAGGTTGTTCAAATATGGCATGCTAGTAGAGGTAGCAGTGTTTTCAGCAGGCTGAGCCGCCGCTTCATTAGTCGTATTTAACTGGGCAAGTTTTGCAGAATCAGAACTGACAGACACAATAAATCCTTGTTTGGCGTATCGCTTACCAAAAACGCGGTACTGATGCGGTACTTAAAGGTTATATTTACAATTGCATTGACGCCATGCATTTTTATTTTTAACGCGCAACATCATTGACCCAATTATTTATAAACAAACTAGGTAGCCGCAAAAGGGTGAGTAATAAGTATAATTTAGAATGATAAGACGAGTATCTTTATGCGCTAATAAACGGCGTTAAATAATCAAGGCACTTTATGCTTTAGTTTAGCATAGCAGCCAAGGTTCGCCTAGTGACAATTAGCCACAATTACTATCTAATTACGTCTTATTAGCACTTAATCTATGAAGGTTATCTGTAGACTATATAAGTAATCGTTGACTCAAAAATGGTTACCATCATTTTATATCATAAAGAAAATAATGAGCAAAGTGAGAACGACGCCTTCGATACCGACTCATGGTACACTAAGCCATATTTTTATCTCGGAAGCCTTATGTCATCTGATTACCACCCAAACCCTGCCAACAATCAAGCCAATGTCTTAGGTACGGCACTTGCCAGCTGCTGCTTTGACCCTATTACCGGTTATTACCGTAATGGATTTTGTCATACTGGCAACCATGACGTTGGTCAACACACTGTATGCGCCAAGATGACCAGCGAGTTTTTGAACTTTTCTGCCAGTCGCGGCAATGATTTGATTACGCCGCTACCTGAGTATGGATTTTCTGGTCTTAAGCCTGGTGATTATTGGTGCATTTGCGCGTTACGCTGGGTCGAAGCTTTGGACTTTGATATTGCCCCGCAAATCAAACTAGAAGCTTGCCACGAAAGCTTATTGAGCTTGGTCGATATTGATACTTTAAAAAGTTACGCCCTCTAATAACGATCATTATTAACAACAATCATTATAAGTTCTGATTGTGACACGTTTTTTACTTTATAAAGGGAGGGTGTATGGAAAACAATAACGACCAGTTGATCAAAAAAACCGCGCGTATTGCACCTAACTCTAATATCAATCGTATTTATGCCGATATGAATGAGGAACATCTCTATCTAGACAATGATGACAGCTATATCTATGGCGATGCTGATACCACCACTGAGGACACTATCGAGACCATGACGGTCTACGATCCTGACTCTGAACGCTATGAAGATATTGACTCTTCCAGTGCCGATGAAGTCGTCAACTGCTATGCTTACTCACGTAAGACCGGTGAAAATCTCTATAAAGTGGCGCTAAACGATGTTAGTCGTGCATTAAATAATAATGGTCAGTTTATTTGGCTTGGTCTCTATGATCCGAGCCTAGAAACCATGGTCAAAGTCAAAGAAGCCTTTGGGCTACATGAGTTGGCGATTGAGGATGCATTTGCCGATCACCAGCGTGCGAAAGTCGAGAACTACGACAATAACATGGTGTTTGTGGTATTGCGTACCGCTAAGCTTGAGGACAATGTCATTCGCTATGGCACCACCGCGATATTTATGGGCAAAAACTACCTGATTACCATCCGTAATGGTCCATCTAACTCCTATGCACCTGTCCGTGAGCATTGTCATCGTCGCCCTGAAAAGCTGCGTATGGGGCCGATATTTGTACTGCATGCTATTCTCGATTTTATCGTGGATAATTATATGCCGATTACCGATCGTTTAGGTCGCTATTTGCGTGAGCAAGAACGTTACGTGTTTACCTATGAGTTTGATAAAGGTACATTAAAAAACCTTTATGAGCTCAAATCGCAACTCGTACATATGCGGGCGATTATTTTACCAGTACAAGATATCTGTAGTTTTTTTATCAATCATAAAAAAAGCGAGATGGTCTCTGGGTTTTCTCAGGCCGCTAAGCCCTACTTCCGCGACGTCAATGACCATTTGCTACACTCATTAGACGCCATTAATGGTCTAAACGAGATGCTGAGTGTGGTCATGAATACCTATATGGCCATGGTTAATATGGGACAGAACGAGGTGGTTCGTAAGCTTGCTGCTTGGGCAGGTATTTTAGCTGTACCGACGGCCATTGCAGGTATCTATGGGATGAACTTTGATTTTATGCCCGAGCTGCATTGGCAATATTCCTACTTTGTCATCATGCTCATCATTGGATCATTATGTGGCTATTTATATTACAATTTTAAAAGACTTAAATGGTTGTAACTAAAACTTATAGTTGATGTTTCATTGATAGTCAGCGTTCAGCTTTTAAAAACAGCATCCTTGGTGGTGCTGTTTTTCCATTTTATTATTGATAATAATTCTTATTTGTAATACTATTCACATTTATTATTGCTAAACTCTTGCCGCCATTTCTATTATTCCAACGCCATCATATACGATTGACTCAGTCAATAGCACAAACCCTACAACCGTCGGATTTGTATGGGACGGTTTTGTTATTTTACGGCTGGCATACTGACATATTGTCAATTTGCATCTATCGAGGTTTTTATGCGTTTATCCCGTCTTACTCAAGCTGTCGCGGTCGTTACCGCAGCCTTGATTCTTACTGCTTGTGGCAATGATTCCGACACAGCTACTGCTATCATAGATGGGACACCGCCACTACTAACCACTGATAGCAACTTTACTGATGGCTATAGCGCGGTTGCCGCGGTATTTGTCTCAGGACAAGTACAAGATAGCAGCGGCGTTAAATCATTGACCTATATGCATAATAACGAATCAGCCCAAGCGCTAACGCTAGATACTGATGGTTATTTTGATGATCGTATTTTATTAACGCTAGGTAGCAATACCATTGTCTTAGAAGCCACAGACAATGCTGGTAATATCATGCGCTCAACCAAAACCATCTACGTAGGCGATACCATAGCGGCAGGTGGTTCGCATACCGCTGCCCTGCGTGATGGTCAGCTATATGGTTGGGGTCGCAACAACTATGGTCAGACAGGACTCGGTCTGACCACAAAAATCAGCGATATTATGGGACATCCAGACACGCCGATGCTGATGAACAGCGCACCAAAAGATTTGCTATCTATTGGCTTTAATCAAAATCATTCACTCGCTATTGCTCAAAATGGTCAAGTTTATAGTTGGGGCGAAGACAAATACGGGCAGCTGGGTCGCGGTGATGGGGGTCGTAATGACTGTAGCAAGACTGCTGACTGTCGTTTGGATATCAGCGCGATCGGAGGTATCGAAAATGCCGTCATGGTCGCACCCGGCTATAGCCATAACTTGGTATTGACTGAAGAGGGTACGGTTTGGGCCTTTGGCGCCAATGGGTACGGTCAACTTGGTAATAATACAAGCACCGATAGCAGCACCCCTGTTAAAGTTGACTTTTCAGCAGCCACAGAGGCAGGACATATCGTGCAGGTGGTTGTCAGTGGCAATAGCTCTTATGCCTTAGATGACAAAGGTCAGGTTTGGGGTTGGGGCAGCGATGCTTACGCCAACCTTGGCAAAGGCAAAGTCTGTAACACTACAACCAACTGTATCAACGTCAATACAACGCCTGTACGTATTCATGTCATTAATGAAACGATTAATAACGCCATTACTGCTAAGACAGATGACGCCACTCAAAAAGCTGACGACCAACCCGCTATAGATGTAGAAAAAGTGACCCAATTGACGGCTGGCAAAGATCATATCTTAGCATTGACCAATAAAGACGCAGTGTATGGTTGGGGGTTAAATGCCACTAGTCAATTGGGCTACAATGGTGAGACATTTAATGGCAGCGAAAAGGCATGGGCAGATGTCATTACCTCACCGACCAAACTGCCTTGGTTTACAGATAAAAAAGTTCGCCGCGTCTATGCCAATGGCAATGCCAGCTATGCGTTACTGGACAATGTCGCCACTAATAATGGCTCATCAACAACGGATGGTATTCTCTATGCATGGGGCATGTTTGGGGAGACAAATGGCGCAGGCAAGACCATTTACAACGACCTAGATGAACCGACCAATAAGCTACCGAATCTAAAGAATATCGATAATATGGCCATGGGCGCCATGCATCTGGTTGCTCATGAAAAATCGTTTGACCAAGACAATAATACGCTGAAAGCTGGTCATTTATTTACGTGGGGCTGGAGCTTTGAAGGCTCACTCGGCAACAAAGACACCACTCATATTTGGATGTATAACAACCCTATCCCAGTTGCTTTACCTAGTCAGCTATAAGTGTTTTAAGTATGACGAAGCGAACAGCGCATAGTTGGTTGAATTTCCTATCATAAAATTCTCAAACAAGCAGCCTCGTTTATGCTGCTTGTTTGAGTCAATACGCCTAACTATTGCGCGGTAGCTTATCGCATAATCCTCAGGATATCCTCAATTAAATCGACAGCTCTCTAAATAGGCTGACAATGAAGATACACCCTAACTCCTTATATTTTAGCCATTTCAGGTCAGCCCATGTTTTTACGATCAAACTCGTCAACCATATCAAATTCTTCACTGTATACATCACCTCCTATCATACGTAACACGCTACTCAGTGTAAGTATGGCGCTGCTGCTCACCGCTTGTGGTGGCTCAGACGATTCAAATAATTCCAGTAATGATGGAGATACTAACGTACCCAACCCACCTACTACTCCTGACACTCCAGAAATCGATACCAACTGGCAGCCAGCAGGTGGCAGTGCTACGATTGCCGCCAATGGATCACAGCCTTTTTTGCAAATCATGCCCAATCTACCGAGCAGCGCTTTAGGCGGAGTATCGCCTGGACGTGAGTTATTTATCACCGAGTGGACACCAGCAAATGAGGGTCGCGTACTGTTCGATGGTGTGGGGCCACTGTTAAATGCCAATGCCTGTACCCAATGCCATAGCGCTGAAGGTCGCAAACCTATTTATGCAGCCAATGGTCAGCTGAGTGATGCGATTTTATTCCGGTTGGGTAATAAGCAAGGCCTGCCACATGCTTATTACGGTGAACAGATGCAGCATCAAAGTATTGCCACAAGTATCAATCCCGAAGGGAGCATGCGCTACGCAGCAATGCTCAGTCAAAATGATAAACCTGCTGGCATACAGTTTAGCTTTACTCCAACTGACCCTAATCAACCCTTAGGAAATACAGCGATTAGCGGACGTATCTCACCGCAATTGGTCGGCATGGGCTTGCTCGACCTGATTCCTGAAGCGAATATCATTGCGGCAGCTGACCCTGATGATAACAATCAAGACGGTATCAGTGGCCGCGTACATTGGGTACAAGATGGCAAACAGCAGCGCATTGGCCGCTTTGGATGGAAGGCCATTAATACCAGTCTACGTACCCAAAATGCCAATGCCATGTCGCAAGATATGGGTTTGACGACCTCGGTATTTATGGATCCTAACTGTACGGTAAATCAGCCTATTTGTTGGACAGCAGCGAATGGCGGCTCTCCAGAAGTCTCAGACAGCAGTCTAGACGCCGTGACCGATTTTATGACCGCCCTTGCCGTACCCGAAAGACGAATAGATGATTTATCAGATTTTAATAAAGGAGCGCAACTGTTTGCGCAAGTCGGCTGTGCTGGCTGTCACACACCCAAACAAAAAACAGGCAATAGTGATCGCTTCCCGCTCCTATCACAGCAAAACATTTATCCTTATACTGATTTATTACTGCATGATATGGGCGCTGGACTAGATGACAGCGTGAAAGAGAAAAATGCAGAAAGCTTTGAGTGGCGTACGCCGCCATTGTGGGGAATTGGCATTGTGGCACGTGATCCAGAAGCGCGGTTTTTGCATGATGGTCGTGCCAGCAGCTTGACTGAAGCGATACTCTGGCATGGTGGTGAAGCAGAAGGTGCAAAGACACGCTTTACACAGTTATCCGCCACGCAAAAACAAACATTAATGACCTTCTTAAAGGGGATTTAACGCTCAAACAATAAAATGTGAGAGTTAAGAAGGCAAAAAAGGGCTACCAGTGGTAACCCTTTTTTATGCTGCTATTTAATAGTTATTCACGGCGATGCTTGGTATGACTATCAGGCGCTTGAGCATTATCAGGTAACAGCGCTTTAATCGTTAAGTTTGCATGCTGTTTATCTAGATTGTCCTCTGGACGGCCAAACGTTTTTGCTGTCCAAGTTAATACTACGATAGAACCGCTCAATAGCATAATGGCCACAGAAATTGTCGCCAGCAGCCATAAATGGAAATAGTCTGAGACTGCCTGTACATCAACCACCAAATGTCGTGATAAAGCAGTAATCGCGATAAATATCAAAAACTGTACCGGCAGACGATGGGTTTTAAAATAAATACCTATCATAGCCAGCAGCTCAAGGTAAATAAACAACATCAATATGTCTTTTAAATCCGCTGAGCCTTTTTGAACAATACCAACGAACTCTTTGCCAGCGGTCCAAACGACAACCACACTGATTAGAAATAAAATAACGTAATGACAGACATCGACAAACTCTCTACCGATACCTTGTAGTCGCTCATGAACACCTACGTTTTTTTTAGCCATGTTTAGGTCCTATCAACTGAGATGTGGTTGATTTAGCCTGAGTATATATTACCTCAGGCCCCTTATTTATCGGCAATCAGTATTCGTATGACTCTCTTTTTAGCCGATATTCAAACCGGCAGATTTTTCAGCCGCATCAACGGTTTGGCGAATGAGGGTATTAATGGTCATTGGACCCACGCCGCCCGGTACAGGCGTATAAGCACTGGCGATATTTTCTACGCCTTGCAACTCAATATCACCGACGCCGCCATTATCCGTTGGATGAAAGCCTGCATCGATAACCACAGCGCCCACTTTGATCCAATTAGCTTTAATCAGTTCAGGCACGCCCACTGCCCCAACCACGATATCCGCACGCTTAATATGCGACTCTAAATCTTGCGTTCTTGAATGGCAAATCGTTACGGTGCAGTTGGCATTCAATAGCATCATCGCCATTGGTTTACCCAAGATGGCACTGCGACCTACAACTACGGCTTCCTTACCAGCAAGCTCGATATTATTGTGCTCTAGTAAATGCATGATGCCTTGCGGAGTACATGAACCATAAGCACTCTGCTGCATCGCCATACGACCAAAGCCAAGACAGGTCACACCATCGACGTCTTTTGCCAAGTCAATCTGCTCAAAGCAAGCACGCTCATCGATATGTGCAGGCACTGGATGTTGTAGCAAGATACCATGGACGTCTGGATTGCTATTGAGCTCATCTATTTTCGCTATCAGCTCTTCAGTGGTTGTCGCACTTGGCATCTCAACGCGTATAGAATCCATGCCGACACGTTTACAAGCATTACCTTTCATACGTACATAAGTCGCAGAAGCGGGATCGTCGCCGACCAATATCGTCGCTAAGCTTGGGGTACGTCCTGTTTTAGCTTTAATAGCGTCTACACGCGTACTCAGTTGCTGTTCTATTTGTTTAGCAAGTGCTTTACCGTCCAAAACGGTAGCAGATCCTTGGGCAGTTGACATAGTAACTCCAATAGAGGGTGCGATAAAAAAAAGAAAGACAGCGCCCGCAACTACTTGCATGCCTGTCTTATGCTTGATCAATGTATGATTAAGACTGATATTGTACCTGTCTGGACTAAAAAATCCTAGCGTGAGATAAGACTTGGATACTTATAAATTTCTATCACTCGCCAATCTAGCAATATCATGTCATTACCAATGCAACCTTGACAACCTTTATCGTTTTATAAGACAGTCTACTCACAAATAAAAGCCAATAGCCGCAACTATTTATAAATACTCAACACGCCTTAATAAGCGATATTCTCACATTACTGAATCATTGAAGCAAACACGCGATCGATTGCATCTACCGTTTGCGCAATTTCGGCAGTGGTTAAGGTAGGATGAACCAAAAACATTAAGCTGGTCTCTCCCAACTGTTTTGCTATTGGCAGTCTGTTTTCTGGACGCAAGCCTGTATCATCGAATGCTTTTTCTAAATATACCTCTGAGGCAGAACCTGAATAGCAAGGCACGCCTGACGCATTTATTTCTTCAATGATGCGATCACGCGTCCAGCCCTCAGCTAGGTTATGTGGTTGCACATAAACATACAATTTATAATAAGCATGGATAGAGTTTGGAAACTGATAATCTTGCTCTAATGTTGGCACCGATAGATAGCCTTTTTCTTCCCATTTAGCACATGTTTCTAATATCGCTTGAGCATTAGCACGGCGCTTCGCTATCCAGTCACTCATATGTGCCAATTGAATACGCCCAATCACGCCTTGAATCTCGGTCATGCGCCAGTTGGTGCCAAAGCTCTCATGTAGCCAATTATAGCCGGGCAGTTGCTCGGTCTCATAGACCGCCGCATAGCTTTTACCATGATCTTTATACGCCCACATTTTTCGCCATAGCTGCTCGTCATCGGTGGTGACCATACCGCCCTCGCCGCCTGTGGTCATGATCTTATCTTGGCAAAAACTCCACGCGCCAATATGACCGATACTACCAACACCACGACCTTTGTAGCGTGCACCATGCGCTTGTGCACAGTCTTCAATGACATATAAATGATGCTGATCTGCCAGTGCCATAATGCCATCCATATCACAGGGCCAACCTGCCAAATGTACACAGACGATGCCTTTGGTTTTGTCCGTCAATACCGCCGCTATCGACTCTGGAGTGATATTCCCTGTCGCCTCGTCAACGTCCGCAAAAATGGGCGTCGCGCCTGCATTAACCACTGAGGAGATACTGGCAATAAAAGTACGCGGCGTCACGATAACTTCATCACCCACACCTATACCAAGTGCCTGCAATGCCGCGTCCAATGCCAAAGTTCCGTTGCCCAATGCAATCGCGTATTTGCTACCCGCCCAATCAGCGAATTCCTCTTCAAACTGACGGCATTCTTGCCCTGTCCAATAATTGACCTTGTTGGATAGCAATACTTGACTGACCGCATCCGCTTCTTGCTGAGTAAAACTAGGCCAAGGTGAAAAAGGAGTATTTAGCATGCGTTCCTCATCAAAGCGTGTTTTTATCGACGCTATTACCTGTGAATTTGCTCATGGTCGCTTCACCATCAGCACTAATGCCATCTTTGATAATGACTTTTTTTACTGTTTTAACCAAGATTATAATGTCTAACCATAATGACTGATGATCGACATACCATGTGTCGAGCGTAAATTTTTCATGCCAACCAATCGCATTGCGACCATTAACTTGTGCATATCCCGTAATACCCGGACGTACACAGTGGCGACGCGCTTGCTCATCATTATATAGCGGCAGATATTCCATCAATAGTGGTCGCGGCCCCACCAAACTCATATCGCCTTTAATCACATTCCATAGTTCAGGCAGCTCATCGAGACTGCTATTACGCAACGTCTTACCAAATGCCGTCAAACGCTCATCATCCTCTAAAGGATTACCCTCTGTATCGATAGCATCTTTCATCGAGCGAAACTTAATCATCTCAAACGGCTTGCCATTTAGACCAGGGCGAGTTTGTTTAAATATCACTGGTGAGCCTAAGTTTTTTTTGACTTTATAAGCCGTAATAGCATAAACAGGAGATAATATTACCAAGGCCGCTGTGGCCGCCGTGATGTCAAATAGTCGCTTTATCATTTTGCAGCCCGCCTTTTGTCGTTTACGCGGTCATCCCTACTGCGTAAATAAAAACTTAAATAACTTTGCCACAATTGCTTGCGTTCAAAATTTGCAATGGCCCAGTCTCTTGCCTCAGGATATCTCTTTTCAAATTCCTTATCAGTAGCAGCATCGCGGATTGCTTCGGCGACAGACGACATATCCTTAAAATTAAATTTTCGACCACTTACCCCTTCTTTGACACTATCCTTTACACCCACGACATCATAGGCAAAAGTTGGAACAGCGCAACTTGCTGCTTCAATAGCGACACTGCCAAACCCTTCACGATAGCTCAAAAACAAATGTAAATCAGCACACTGAAAAACTTCGTGCACATTTGGGTTGGCTGGTATATATACACCTCTATTATCTTTGACAACTTTCTCAACGACTACTTTTCCTACGTCGTCTTCACAGTCTCCTATGAACATAAAGTAGACGTTTTCTTCTCTTAGTTTTTCGGATATATACTCAATATCTTTGAAGCCTTTATCATCACAAACTCGTCCTACCACGCAAATCACAAAGGTATTTTCAGGTACCTTGTACTTCTTTCTTAATACCTCTTTTTCTAGCTGAGCCATAGGTTGTAACAAATCAGTATCGATGCCGTTAAATGAGCCATTATCAATGACAGTTGCCTTGCTTTTTTTGAGAATATTTTCTGCTAAGCATACGCTGAGCAAAGACTCAGAAACAAATAAAACTTCATGAGACAAGCCAAAACTTAATATATCCAGACCCTGAAACACCCTCTTTTTTAAACCTGAGAAATTCTCATAGGCTCTACCCACGCTAAAAGCAATTCGTCTCTTTTGCAATGTAACAGCACTTGCGATACTCCCTAACAACAAGGCTTTAGGCGTTAAATAAACCACCACATCAAAACGATTCGATAGCATATAACGGGTTAAAAGCGCGAGTGACTGAGCATCTTTAAACAAAGAAGGCTTACGCTGAAAATTTAAATTAATCACCTTGCCTATTTTGCGCTCACGTAAAATATCTAGCTGCTGTTTATCGCCACCGCAGATTAAGGTGATCTCAACATCCGCGTGATCTCTAATGTATTCAAGCTGATCACGATATAGCACATTAAATGACACCGCATCTGTCATTAGAAAGCATATCTTTAATGTCATTTCAGCACCTCAGCATTTTTTATATATTATTTTATCAGTGACGTTTTATAAACAATGTCATTTAGCACAAATACTATTTACCACTGACTGATGATGATTTCTTAGCGTGTCAGATATTGTTAATTTATTTCTTTTGTTGGCTATCTTTTGTAATAATCCTATCGAATCTAAAAAATTGACCGTTGTCAGTTTTGCTGATAATTTCAAAGAACCTAAATAACTGTTTCCCTTATATTCACAGTACGTTTTAAAACTGTCTTTATATGATCTGGTTATTTTAGATAACGATAAATTCCCTTCTTCTCTATAATAGTATAATAAATCAGGCAATACCGCTAAATTTAAATCTTGATTTGAGATAGCTCTACACCACAAATCGTAATCTTCAGACCTTGGATAATTTTCATTATATTTATTTCGTTCGTACCAACTCTTTTTTGCCAAAACAGCAGCATGTACAATAGGATAAGCAGCGGCTATTTCTTTAAATTCTGTATAAATTTGATCGACATGACGGCAACCATAAACTTTATTAAAATTATCAATAGACACGACACCTGTAGAAACTAAATCATAATCTGGATTTTTTTCTAAAAAACTTAATTGAATCGCTAGTCTATCTGGATGAATGAGATCATCGGCATCCATGCGTGCTATATAATCATAGTTCGCTTCTTCAATAAGCTGATTTAATCGAGTAGGCAGTTTTTTGTTTATGCCATCAGCAATGACCCTTATTCTATGATCAGCCTCTTCAAAACGCTTGGCGATGGCCAATGATGCATCAGTAGAGCCATCATCAATTAATATAAGCTCCCATAACTCATGCGTTTGAGCCAATATGGAGTTGATAGCATCTTCCAAGTACGCTTCAGCATTATAAATGGGAATACCAATGGATATATATGTCTGATTTTTCATTAGAAAACCTCAAATATCGGATTGATAATATATGGACTCAAGTTACTAAATCTCGATGTCGTCAAGACAAAATACATGAGAAAAATAATGATACTCGCTATATATAAATAAATATTATTAATTCTTTTTAAAATCATAGGCAGTATCAAAACCAATGTCCATGTAAAATACGCAAGCAGCCTTTGAGGACCTGAAGGACTGGTGCCCAACATCGCTAACGGTATGATAAAAACCACGCCTGATGCATAAAATGTTATTAGTTTTTGAAAATCTTTGTCTTTGATTTTATACAGATAACTGACCAAGATGATTAAAATCATGATAGCTGTATAAAAACCAAGCGTTAAAAACCCGCCTGCTTCATCAGATGCTTTCGCATAGCCCTCATATCTATCGTTAGTAGAAGAAATATAAGCGACCAATACCCCACTTACTAATAGCGACCCTAAGAATGTTGCCAAAATCTTATATAAGGGTTTTATTCTTAAATTGACGATGAAATAAAATGGAATCATAAATAATGCGGTTACATGGAACAATGAAGCAATTGCACAAATCAGCAGGTATGGAATAAATCGTTTTTCTAACAGATAAGGAATGGCCAAGGTAAAGATCGCCATTGCCAATCCTTGACGCAGTCCATTAAAAGAAAAAGTATAAACGCCCAGCGTAATAAATAAAAATACGGAGAACCAATAATTTACGCTGTATTTTTTAATCACTCTAAGATAGCAATAGACAATAATTAAACTGGTAATAACAAGCAGCCAAAAATAATGAGTGGTCATACGTAATAACGCATACTCCAATAACTGATAACCGAACTCAATGTCTTCGTTGAACCTAAAGTATTCGGCATTCAATTGACTGTTGAAATTTCTCGTATAGTTTCCTGTATCCGTACCGACTCGGTAGCTACGAAGACCTGCAAACAATGTCAATATAATTAGCGGCAGCCAAAAAGACGTACGATTGAGAGATTTTTTCTCCAGTACGATCCAAAAAATAACAAGGCTAAGAACCAGCAGGTATGGAAGCATTTAACCCTCTATAAAAGTAGATGTCGTCAATCTTATATAAATCGGATGTGATGGCAGGTTTACACCGTCTAGTATCTTTTTTACCGTCCAGTACCTATATAACTATAGCCTTCCTACCCACCTCGATTTTTTTCTCATTCCGTCCAAACTACCTTGAAACGACTATAAATAAGAAGCAACCACTCCGTCACATACTCAAGTACTTTCGCATTAGTATTTGCGCATTGGTAGCAGCACTAAATCCGTATAAATTCAGCGCTGCGGTTATGTCTTTTTCATTGGGCTTTGGCTGTTTAGACGCTAATAAGCAATCAACCCAATCCTTGGCTGAGTGAATCGGTAAAAACTGTACTAATCCAAGTCCTAAATCTACTTCAGGCGATACTTGGTCAGAAACCAGCGCCTTTAACCCAACTGTTTGGCTCTCGACCAAGACGACAGGGAAACCCTCGTGCAACGAAGGCATAATCATATAGTCGGCGCTGGCCATTAATTCTGTGATATCCGTACGCATCCCCAAAAACTTGACCGTATCTAGGAGTGACTTATCTGCTACTTGTTGCCTGAGCCTCATATCCAATGAACCTTGTCCAACAATATATAAGGTAAAGGCGATCTGACGTTGTTTTAACTGCTCAGCGACCTCTAAAGAAAACTGATGGTTTTTAACCTCATTTAGACGACCAACTTGGATGATTTTTAGCCCCTCATCGCCAAATTCTTGGTCGATATACTGTCTTGATTGGCTAGCGACTGCCATCACCTGCTGTATGTCAACAGCATTGGGTAGTAGCCACACATCTTTTATGCTGCCAAATAGGTAATGTGCCGCTTGTTCACCGCAACTCATTTTATCCGTGGCCAATTTACGATTGGTAATGAACGCCCACTGTTCATATATTTTTTTAACAATATTGGTTTTACCATTACTGGTGCTATGAGAATGTGAAATGCGATGCGGCACGCCAGCACCTTTGGCAGCCAGCAGATGAAAAGCATTGTTTAATAGCATATGAGCATGAATTATTTGATAGTCAGGATGTTGTTTAAGGAAGTTTTTAAGCTTCCACATACGCGCTAATGAATGATCCGCTAAAATCGGTATAATCCTACCGCCCAGCGCTATTATCTCAGCATCATAGTCACCGACCTCGGCAGTAAAAGTGATAAAATCAAACTGAATCTGGCTATGATCTATATGACGATATAGATTCATGAGCATGGTCTCTGCCCCAGCCCGATCCATTTTTCCCACGATGTGTAGCACTCTCTGAATAGTCATCTCTTTACCTATTAAGAAGCCATAAAACCAAACGTATTTCTCAAAACTATTCTGAATCTGTCATCTCTTGACCTTTAACCTTTGCTCTTTTGTCTAACGCTTGACGAAGCACCTGTAACATCAGCAAGGCAACTTGCGTCGGCATACGTACGATATTACTAATCATCATATTTCTTACGGTCAAATCGCTCTTATAACCCTTTAGTCGTAACGTTTTATCTGCTTTTTTAGCTTGTGCCAATGCAGCTGCTAAATAGTCATTATCTATACGAGTAAGGATACTCCAATGACTTTGTTTAATTTTATTGGCGAGTGTTTTTTTAACCTCATCCGCTTGATAGTCCTCTACTAAACTGATGACTTCTGCATGGATAACGAAAAGGTCTAATAGCTTTTTATCTGTTGACCCTGTGATCGACGTGCCGCGCTGTCTGTATAGATAAAAATCAATGGGCAGGTGATACTTAATATTAGTAGCTAAGCCAAGATGCCAATGAAAAGGCCAGTCTTCGTAGTACAGACCCACTGGGAACTGTAACGAGGCCGACCGCACTACGCTAGATTTAATAAATTTGAGCCATGCAAAATGCGGTAAGCTAAAATATGAGCCGTCTATTTTGGTTGCCTCAAATGCTAAATTTCTAGCTGGATACTGCGGATCTGTCTCTGTGATGCCATCTTTGAATGGCGTAAAGCCATACGTCACGACCTCTGCATTCGTGGTGAGCGCACAATCCACACACGCTGCCACCAAGCGAGTGTCTATAATGTCATCAGAATCAACGAACATCATGTATTCGCCTATCGCAGACTTGATACCAGTATTACGTGCCGCAGAAAGACCACTGTTTTTGTGATGCTGAATGACTTTGATGCGTTCATCTATGAGATGTGACGCGAGTGCTTGTTTTGAATCATCAGTGGAGCAATCTTCTACAACGATAATTTCAATATTCTGATAAGTCTGCTGCTTGATGGATGCCAAGCAAGCATCGATATATAACGCAACGTTATACACTGGTACGATGATACTCACTAATGGCGTTTCGATAGTCGTCATATCGCTACTAGCGCTTTTTTTAGGTCATCATACTCAGATATATCAACTGGAGACTCATCCATCGTACCGTGAGGCAGGGACAGAAGGCTATCGATGAATGTTGCAATATCAGCAATCTCTTCCAATTCTAAAAACACCAGCCTTGGATGACCGCCTAACCAGTCCAATTGCGTCTGTCTTATCTTATGATTGGAGTTCGGGAGTACCAAGCACGGCGTACCCGATAGCAGACATAAAATCATGCCATGCAGACGGTCAGTCACGACCAATTTTGCAGCACGAAACTGACTAAGCTTGTCAGTCAGTAATTTTGTGCAATGTGCCTCATCGAGTTGCGAACCACCAGCATGTGTGTCGGTCTTTTCAATCTGATAGCCAGTATCTGCTAAGGCTTTGTCTATCATGGCGTATTGCTCAGCTGATAATGCGGCTTCTTTGTCATCTCGTAAGCAGCGCAAAATACCTGAAGGCGCTAAGCAATCTGTCGTACCCAGCACTGTTGCATTAGCGCTCATCACAATATCTGGTACGAGACCAATATGCACATTACTGTAGTCAGCAAAAAGCTCGATGAGTTTTGCCGCTGTTATCGACTCTCTGGCAAAAACATGTATATCTGGATGCTTGGCGTAGACGTTTACAATACGCTGCAAGGCACGTTTAGACTGAGCAGAATCATTCCAATCTAGTGTCTGAGGAAAACAAACGATACGATTGGCAGGAAATGACTTGATGACTAATTGGCGCAGCTCCTCAATATCAGGATACGTGCCACCCATATTACCGCCGCCGATGATAGTAACGATATCCGTCTCTTTTATTTGCTGTTTAATTGAATTGAGCACAAATCTGGTTTGACTGATAGCCACACTAACAACATCATAATCCGTCAGCACACGTTGCAAATACTGCTTTTGCGCGTGAGAAATAGCAATATCACCAATATTGCCATAGTCGGCGGCAAGAAAAATAAAGCACCGTTTACCAGTTGGTAACGGTAAACCTCTCGCCCCCATATAAGCGGCTAAGTGTTTTTTTAATCTGAGCGGAATGAGCTTTTTTATAGCAGCAATATTCATTTTTAATGCTCCCTTATTCGTTTCTCATTAACAGCTTCTTCACCCACATACGACGCCTTGAGCCAACAGGAAACAATCTATTCAAGTTAGGAGGCGGTTTACGTTTGAGTGCTTTTTCAATGTATGGCAGCCATTCAAGACCTCTACCCATTTTAATCATCTCATGACGAATTAACTTCCAATCTATGCTGACAGCCCTACCCTTTAGAGCCATTGATTTAAAAAGTGATGAGTCCATGGGCTCGCTAAAACATTGAGGGTTATCTATACCTGCAACCAAAAAATTGAGACGCGTCCTAACACATTTCTCACAGCGACCGCAGTTACTATCATTTTGATCACCCGCCCAACAGAAACGCAGGCCTTCAATACCCAAGGGCCATGCTGAAAGAGTTTGAATCTTCTCTGAACGACTAAAGCCTGCACCATCATGAATGAGTCTAAAGTCGCCAGAACTTAGCAGCGGGTCAGTGATTGGGTGTGAGCCCCAAGGACTAATTAATACATCATAAGAATCACCACTACCAATGAGTCCAATGCCTGCATATCGTTTTAAGCCACATAAGACCGAAGCGATAGCAGCAGCATGATAGTCTTCCCAGTTGATAGACCAAAGCGTGCGAATATTTGTCTCAACTGGCAATAGCTCGATATTGATATCTGCGAGTGTGTTTGCCGCTATTTTTGCTGCACTGGCAAAGCCTTTTGTATCCTCTAAAGGTATATCAAAGCCATGCACAAAAACCCCTGCTTTAATATTTCGTGTGGCGTATCTTGCTCTGCCTGTCGCATGACGATAAGCGGTAAACTGAGCATCAACGCCACCAGAAAATGCAGCAATCGCACCATCTACTTGTACGTCGCTCTCTCTAATACGATCAACTTGTATATCAATCAAAAAATAACGCTCTGGTAACCACTTATTCCAAACATACTGTAGCTCTGTCAGGTTGGCTAATAGCTCATGCGACACGCTACCATGCACATGAATGGCTGCTCGCATCTGCATCGCGGGCAACAATGTGGCCAGTAAATAAGCATCACAATCATCGTCTTCTGGCATTGGCAAGTTCGCTGGATATAAAAACCACAATGCCTTCTCAGTCATTTTCCCGCTAGCTGTTGTCTGTTGCAGCAAACAACAGCGCTTTTGACCGTTTTCGTCACTGCGTAAAGGCTGAGGCAACAAATCAATATTAAGCATATTTTTTCACCTTTGCTTTAGACCAAGACAGTTGAAGAAAAACCAGCGTCATAACATACCAACGCCGTGAAAAACATAAAATCAATACACGAATGCCACGTGCAGGATGTCGTTGATAATAATGCGGCAAACAGTTCTGATAAACAAAAGACTGGCGTATTTTTATTAACTCTGCACGACGCTTTTTCATATCGATATGTGCCAAATTGTTAAGTAAATATGGCAGCATATGCTCGACATAACTACGAGCAAAGTCCGATAATAGCACTTGCTTCTCAGTAGCACTGATCGACCAATCATGTATCCTGACTCTGGCTGTATAGTCCGCTTCAATGGATTCCAAAAGCCCTGATTTATATTGTGAGCTTGTTATAGAGGTCGCATTTTCATAGTAGTTGTATGGACAGTCTGGCAGCACCGATAAACGATTCGCTTTGCTTAGACATGCGATATTAAAAATACCATCCTCACCAAATTTGACGTCGCTATCGAAACGCAGCTCTGCAATTAAATTTTTGCTATACACCTTGGTGCAGGCGTACCAATATATATGTCTATTCTCTGTCACTCTCAGTTGTAGCATTTCGATATCTTGCCGTGAGTACTCTGCCGCACTATTAGGACGCTCAATAACAGAGCCATCCAGCATCATGCGTTTATGACCAAATGCCAACATCTCGACATCTCGATCTACAGCTTGTTCAAAGACAAAATCAAAATACCAATCATCAATGGTGTCATCCGCATCTATAAAAACGATGTAATTGCCGGTTGCGATATCGAGCCCAGTATTACGAGCCTCTGCCACGCCACCATTTTTTTGAGATTTCACCGTAATCCATGACCTAGCACTCGCCCAGCCATGCAATAGGCTAGCAGTATGATCTTTAGAGCCATCGTCAATGACTATCAGCTCAATGTCGTGACTCTTTTTCGCAACGTCAATACTATTAATACAACGATCAATAGTAGCAGCGGCATTGAATGCGGCGATAATGACTGAAATCATAGTGAGCCTCTCAAGTTGAGACTTCTCATACATATCCTTTGTGACATTCAAAGCAGTCAAAAAACATACCTACTGCTCCACTTCATCGATATGAACAAGACGCCGAAAAGCGACATAAATGATAGATAAACTAAGCAAAACCCCAACAGATGAGAAAAGGGCAATGGCTATCATATCTGACTCAAAAACGTAAAAACCTACATACAGCGCTGCAGCACGAAATACCACTGCAAACACTTCTCGAATCAAAAGGAATCGCTGTAAACGTAATGCTGGCAATGCCGCAGTACTCGCACCAGATACTAAACTGGTCAAAAGCCAAATAGACAGCCACTGCGAATAACTACCTGCTAATGCCCACTCTGCACCGAACACTAAAGAAAAAAGATAATCGCCAAAAACGAACACCGTACCGAATGGAACAATACCTACCACCAATAAAATCAACGTCACTTTTAATAAAAATTGATAAGCCTCAGGTGAATTTGCTGTGATGGCACGCGTAATTTTAGGATAGAAAACCTCTCCAACCGCCTGACCTAACAGCATCGCGGGTGCACCAAGCACAAGGACAGCCAACGAATACTGCCCTGCAGAAGAGGCACTAAATAATGACGCTAACAAGATAGTTGGCAACCCCACTGAAGCCGCATTCAGGATACTTTGTGGCATACGATATATCGCAAAATCACGCTGCGATATGGCGGCATGTCGAATACCCTTAGTACCAAACCAATGACGGACATTTAATACACCTACTCTAGGTACACGAAGCATCTGCATGATAAAGTTTGTGAGCTGCCCTGCTATCGTCAATAAAATAAGCAATATCCCTGAAGGTGCTAGCATACCGCCTATCAGCTTACTACTATCTGTCACAAGCTTGCTTTCCACATAAGCCCGAGCTTTCGCTTTAAATAAGCCCACCCTAATAGCAGACTGATCAGCGACAGAAAGAAAAGCACCGACTAATAGCGTTAATGGTATGAGATATAGCATGTTTGGCGTGCTTTCCATACCCATCCAACTTGCCAAATGAAACTTACCGACATAGACAACAATGAATGAGAGGACAGCTATAACCACACTGAGCAATATAGACAATCGAGCAATGGCCGCAGCATCCTCGTCACTGTCTGGCATCACGATTGCATTTGCATAGCCCATAGTGGCAATCGGGGTAATAATGCTGACGATAGCAGTAAAGGCAGCAGCAATACCGAAATCCTCAGGTCTATATAGTCTGGTGAGAAATGGCATAAAAATCATGGCGATGGCCTGTCCAGCAGCAATCCCACCACCGACCATGACCACATCTCGCACAAAGTGACTGGTTTTCAACCTGTTTATTGTGCTCTGTATCGATGAAAATACTTCAGAGCTCATGACATATTGTCCAATTTAGTGACTCACAGAACTTGTAAGGAGTTTATGATAGCGCGCCTCTCTATTAACACATTTCATCTGTCAGTGTGGTATCTACCTTCTCTACCTCGACATCTTTATCAGATCCTTCTCGGTAACCTTCGACAAAAAACTTAAACTGTGTTTTCAGCCAGACCACATCCTGCTGCTTTGCTTTTTCTGCAAATTCAAATAAAATGTTTTCGATATCTTGCAAAGGAAAGCTGTGCTCCATTGCTTGCATAATCAATGGATGAAAAGTAGGTTCGATATTGTCTTCACCAATGATTAACTCCTCGTAGAGCTTTTCACCCGGTCTCAAGCCAGTAAATACGATTTCGATATCGCCATTGGGATTGCTATCATCTTTTAGCTCACAACCTGTCAAACGAATCATACGTTTTGCCAGATCAACAATTTTGACGGGTGCGCCCATATCAAGCACAAACACTTCACCACCGAATGCCATCGCACCTGCCTGAATAACCAAACTGGCCGCTTCTGGAATCGTCATAAAATAGCGCGTGATGTCTGGATGAGTGATGGTGATCGGACCGCCTTGCTCAATCTGTTTGGTAAATAACGGCACCACAGAGCCTGATGACCCTAAAACATTGCCAAAACGCACCATGCTAAAACAAGTCTGACTGTTACTTTGGCTCAATCCTTGGCAGACCAGCTCAGCTAAGCGTTTGGACGCTCCCATGACATTGGTAGGTCGCACAGCTTTGTCAGTAGAAATCAGCACAAAAGTCTCAACGCGGGCCTGTATCGCAGCACGGGCACAATGGTAGGTGCCTTTGGTATTATTGATGGTGCCCTCAAAGGGATTGGATTCAACAATAGGCACATGCTTATAGGCTGCAGCGTGATAAATCGTTTTTATATGGTTTTTTTCGAATATATTGATTAATTTTTTTTCGTTACTGACACTGCCGATGACGCTAATAATCTCAATATTTTGATAATCAGCATTCGCTGTTTTTAGATTACCAAGTTCTTGATATATGGTGTATAAAGCATACTCAGACTGTTCATATAGCACCAAGCATTTAGGCTTATTTTTGATGATTTGCCGACACAGCTCACTACCGATTGAACCACCTGCCCCGGTAACGAGAACGTTTTTGCCCGTGATGTTTTTTTGTAGCAACTCCGCAACAGGTTCGACTGTTTCTCGTTCGAGCACATCTAATATGTCAACGGGTCGTATATGACTGACAGTTACTATCTCATCAGCAAGCTCACGTAAGCTTGGCAAGTCTTTTATCTTAACGGAGATACCTGACAGACTGTCCATAATCTGTTTTTTACGACCACGGCTCATAGAGGGCATGGCCAAAATCACCTGCGCCACATTGAGTTTTTCTATCAACCACGGAAGCGCGTGAGCTGCATATATTTGTTTGCCATGTAAATAAGCCCCCGTAAGCTGCGGATCATCATCGATATATGCCACCACATTGTACTGATAAGAATGCCTCAAACTTTCTAGCAACTCTCTACCAGCTTCTCCTGCACCATAAATAATCACGTTGTCACAACAGGCATCTGGACGACGGTTTTGACCTGCACCCTGTAGACGTTTCAGTAACGCGCGGATCATGAGCCTACTATTCCACAGCCAAATAAAAAATAGAAATAAAAATATAACAGGGGCTGAGCGCGGTATCGTCGCTGATGGACTCAAATAAATGATGACTTGATAAACAATAATAAGTAAAAAAAACAGTTGTAGCACACGACCCATCACTGCATCAAAAAACCCTCGAGAGGCGCTGCGATAAAAACCAATAAGATATAAGCTAGCAACCGGCACGAATGCATAAAAAGCCAACGCTGCAAGACTGATATGAGAGGCCACATAGCCTTGTCGTAGCATCAAGGCCAATAATAGGCAAAAGATCGACATGGCAAAATCTATACTAAATAAGAGGGTGCTTTTAGTCAGGCGTGGTAATGACAATAAATACAGAGCCACACGCTTCGACCATTGATTAAAACCACTGGACGATTGATAAGCATTGTTTGACTCTGTTTTTATAAACATAATATCCACCCAATTAAGTTGGTTTGCTTATGAGCGACAACCACGCAAACTAGCGGTTATCTCCATAGGCATAATGATAATGGTAGCTATATTTATCCATAATACCCTGCTGTACATCGTTGAGAATAATACCATCTACTTGTACATTGGCTTTATTCATTTGCTTGATCGCATAAACCAGCTGCCCTTCTATTGAATGATTAAACTTCGTAACGATGAGTACTTTGTCTGCATGTTGCGCAAGTACCATAGCATCTGACGCCGCCAATATCGGGGGTGAGTCGATGACAATATAATCGTATTGAGTCTTTAATTCTGCCATCAAATGATTGAATTTTTCGCCCATCAATAAGGAGGTAGGATTATGCGGCTGCCGTCCGCGCGGTATGAAATCAATCAACTCCATACCAGTGGGATGCATAAAGCTTTCGACCCCTAAGCTAGAAACCTCACTGTCTGATCGAGTACCATCAATCGGAGAAAAATGCTTTTTATCCTGCAACAAATAATCGGCAAGACCATCATGTTGGCTCATATTAAACATTTTATGCAGCTCACCTAAGCGCATGTCACCATCGATGACCAAGACTTTTTTGTTGAGCTGGGCAAATACCTCTGATAAATTAGCAGCGATAAACGACTTGCCCACACCAGGGCTCTCCCCAGTAATCAATATGACTTGCGCGGGCTGCCCGACCGCTGTCCCCATTGGCATACCAAACATCAAATTGGTTCTTAAACTTTTGATCGCCTCATAACTCAAACTACTGTGATCAACATGAGCGAGCATGCGAGGGGTGGTATTCTTCTTTTTACTCAACCTCGACAGTAAGGGTGAGCGTGGAATCGTTGCAATGACAGGGATGCCCGTTGTGACCTCTAAATGCTCTGGATCTTTTACAACATTTCTAACAAGGTTCTTCAAGAGCACCAGCATTACCCCAAACATCATGCCTATCAATGTGGTCAGCATCAGGATTTGTAGTTTATTTGGTGCAATGGCATTAAAGGTACTGGTCGGTGAATCGATAATACGGGCATAGCCGATTTGACCAGCCTTGACGATTTTAAGTTGCTCATAATTTTTGAGCAGCGTTAGATAGATTTCTCGATTGATTGCCGTATCTTCTGATAGCTTTAGAAACTCTCGCTGTATTTCAGGTAGACCTGCAATGGTATTATCTATCTCTCTTGTTCTATTATTGAGCACTTTGAGCTGTTCATTAATTTGGATGACCAGTGGATGTTCTTCGGTATAATAAGTGGTTAGGTCTGCTTTTTTGAGTTTAAGCTCATTGAGCTGCTCATCGATGCGAGACTTCTCATTCAATAACAACTCGGCTTCTTTACCCACATCAATCGTGCCATATTTTTTACGAAAGTCATTAAACAGTGCTTCAGAAGTCTCTAATTTTTCTTTTAACAGAGGGATCTGCGTTTCCATAAAGGCAAGTGTTTTGGTCGTTTCTTCAGAACCGCGAGATTGATTTTGATCGACGTAAGATCGGACGATCTGATTGAGGATAGTCGTGATTTGCTCTTGATTGGGACCCGTCATCGACAGCTGAATAATCCCCGTTTTTTGACCTTTTTCTTCAACCGATAAGGCGCCGTTGATAGCGTCAGTCGCAGCCTTTATCGTCTGCTTACTAATATTAATTGGGTAACCATCAGCAGGTAACTCTGTGACAGTAATATTAATCTGACCGTCCAACCCTTTGAACTGATGCGCTTGACCAAGCTGACCTTTGAATTCATCAAAACCATTGCTCAAAACAAACCCTGTAGCAGATTTTGTTAGTGTAAAAGATTGGTTCAAGTACGCTGGTGATACATCAAATTGGCGGACTTTTACTATGCCATTTTCGGTATCAAGTGACACATCATCTGGTGTGTTTAATTGCGTGTAAGTACGATTGCTTTTTATTCTATCAAGATGACCAATATTGGGATCTGTTAGCTTAATGCGCAGGTGCAATAGCTCAACCACTGGCTCCAATATCATACGTGATCGTATCAGCTCTGCTTCTGTCTCCGCTTTGCTGACTTCTGCACCCACCAGCTCTGAGATACTCTCGCCAAGCGCCTCTATTCCTTGAGTATTTTCTTCAATCTGTATCAGCGCATCTGATTTATAGATGGGATTCACATAGCGGGTATACAAAAGCCCTAGTAAAAGCCCCAATATCGCCATGAGAGCAATGATTTTCCAACCGCGTAACAATACTAAAACCAGCGCCATTAAATCGATGTCGTCATTGTTTTTTTCGCCCGTAGACGTTGATAGGTCTTTTGAATCCATATTATTCATAACCATATACTCATCGCTCAATGTTGATCGTTTAATAGCATTCGCTGAACTTCAACGCTCTAATCGATGGCGCGTCGCTAATCTTGTCAGTCCATTGTTCAAGACTATCGATAATATCTTGTCTACTCTTCTCAAATGCTGAGTCATCCTGCTGATAAGGGTCAGCAATATCTTTATCAAGCCAATGCCCTATTCGAAAGGTTTTTCCGCGACAGTGCGGCCACTGATTTTTAATCCATTTGGTTTGGCTGGTTGTCATCGTCAAAATTAAATCTGACTGACTGACTAATGCTTCATCAATTTGCTTGGCGATATGAGCACTGATGTCTATATTATGAGTGGCCATCAATGCAACCGCTTTGGCATCAGCTGCGTGACCTACGAGCGCTGACAAACCAGCAGAGTCGATGTGTTTTTCTGGGTAATATGCCGTTAATATGGCAGCGGCCATCGGGCTGCGGCATATATTGCCAACACAAACAACCAAGATCTGATCAAACGCTCCCATGACTGACTCCTATATCCCTGAAATCACATTGATTGCTGATGTTGAAGGCAATATGGCGCTAATAATACGGTTCCAGCGCGCCAAGCCAGTTGGATCAACATAAAGGATGTCATTGGCTTGCATGTCAAAACGACTGGCCAAGGCAAAACTTGTGATGCTCTGCATGTCGACATAATAAATATTGGTGTATTGATACTTTGGATTATCCCGAACGATATATACTTTGGCCGCATTGGCCGTATTAGAATTCAATCCATTTGACTCACCCAGTACATGCGCTAGGCTCAGCCCTTGCTCAGGAATAGCAACGGGCTCAATTTTGCCAAACTCTCCTAATACATAGACCTTATTGCGGCTTTGGCTATTGACATGAATAGCATCGCCGTCTTGTAAGTATATTTGATTGGCAGACAGCCCCATTTGATTCAATGATTGGATACCGAGCTTGTAACTTTTGCCTTGACGGTTTAATACGATATGGTTTGAATCACCCGTATCAGTCGTACCACCCGCCATAGAAATAGCACCATATACTGAGATGGGCACATCTGCGATAACAAACTCACCAGACTGCTTGACCTCACCATCCACAAAAAACTTACTACCACGGTAGTTGATGATTTTGACCTGAGGATCTGAGTATTTGAGATAGCGTTGAAGCTTGCTTTGCAAAGTGGCAGTGAACTGCGGCACACTGAGACCGCTGGCTTTGACTCTCCCTATTAAGGGGAATTGTATAAACCCTTGCTGGTCAACAGTCAGACTAGACGTTGAGGCATTAATATCTGGATAATTGGTCAGGATAATATTGAGAACATCCCCTTTAGCAATGCCATAGCTGACACGCCCAGATGTTTTTACTAAATGATATAAATCTCGATCAAGGATGACGGCTTCTTTAGCTGGTAGATTAGCCAAACTCAAAGGTTGAATATAGAATTGTAAACCGTTTTCTGCAGTAAATGTCCCTGACTTAGGTAATTTTCCAGACTGAAGTCCTGAATTTATTGTGCAACTACTGAGCAATACTGTCAGCAATAAGCAAGACGCACTCGCTATTAAGGAGCGCTTTTGTACAGAAATGAAATATTTATAAACCATAACAGTTACTCATATTTATATTCGTGAATCAAAAATAAGTGCCTTGCTGCTGTCAATATATTCATAAAAAAGGATGTATTTATTGAATATACACCTAAACTATACATAACGCAATATTTATAAACATTGATGTAAGAACAATTTTTTTAGTTAATTTATTTTACGTAAGCCCTTCTCGTAAATAACGTATAGCGCATATCAATGAAAACAAAAAGACAGAAAAATCTAAATAGGAGGACATATTAAAAGGAGTTAGCAGTATTTTTTAGGGTTCATGCTGTCGAAAATAGAAATTTGGTATTGGTTATGCTGCTTAACTGCTCTTAATAATATTCAAAGAAATCACTATTTTATTAAAAAATAAATATAACCCCAGTTCGGGATAAGCGCTCAAAAAAAAGATAAAAAAAGAAGTCCAAAGTTGCTAAAGTAAGTTTACCAAGACCACTTAAGCAAAAAGGACTTCTTACATGGACAACCTAACCGAACTATACTGCCATATTGACGACTTTTATCAGCAATTCAAACCTGAGTTTGACGCTCATTTAATCGCAACGGGCCGTCAACGGCTAAGAGCATGCCAGATAAGTGTAGCAGAGATTATGACCATCTTGGTACTGTTTCATCAACTGCGGTATCGACAGTTTAAGGCGTTTTACTACCATCACATGCTTGGCATGATGAAACGGGAGCTTCCAAATCTGCCGAGCTACTCACGATTTATAAAGCTTGTGCCGCGCAGTATCATACCACTGTGCAGCTACTTGCAAAGCATGATGGGCGACTGTACGGGTATCAGCTATATTGATTCAACCAAGATAGCAGTTTGTCATAACAAACGTATCTACCGTCATA
>NZ_QGGM01000011.1:0-113773 GCF_003148585.1 Psychrobacter immobilis
CGATTGCTACTCGCTATGACAAGTTAGCCTGTCATTTCCTCAGTGCGATTCATTTAGTTTCTTGTGTCATTTGGCTTAATTGATGACACGCCCTAGTTTGTGCACAGCAAGTCCAGCCTTATAAGCAATCAAATTTCTTCTTCTGTCATTCTGAGTGTTGTTATGAGTCAAAATAAATCAAACGCTGAACAAGGCAACCATTCTCATCAAAATGATACTGTTAATGTGGCTAACCATCTGCATAAAGAGGATGAGAGCAACTACACTCATGACAATCAAGCCATTCACGATCACGATGAACACTTAGAGCAAACAACAGCCCCGCGAGATACCAAGGGCTATCAGCGCACCTTGCTGTTCAGCTTTATCATTATCACAGGCTATATGTTTATTGAAGCCATCGGTGGCTGGCTGACTGGCAGTTTGGCGCTATTATCTGATGCAGGTCACATGCTAAGTGATGCAATCGCACTTGGCGCCACTCTGATGGCATTTAAAATTGGTGAAAAAGCAGCTACTCATCAAAAGACGTTTGGTTATAAACGCTTTGAGATTTTAGTCGCAACAGTCAATGGTGCGACGCTGGTCATTATTGCGCTAATGATTTTTTATGAGGCGATTAAGCGCTTTAATGCACCGCCTGAAATTGCTACCCAAGGCATGCTTATCGTTGCCACCATTGGTATGTTGGTCAACATTTTAGTCGCTTGGCTGATGCATCGAGGCAGTCGTGGTGGAGATACACATGGTCACAGTCATGCTGGTAGTCACAAAGACAGTAATGAAGACACTCAAGGAAAAAATGCGAGTAAAGCACCGGTCAATCTTAATATGCAAAGTGCTTACCTGCATGTATTGAGTGACTTAATGGGTTCGGTTGCCGCTATTATTGCCGCGCTTTTGATGATGAGCTTCGGCTGGGTTTGGGCGGATGCAGCAGCCTCGGTGATTGTCGCGATACTGATATTATTTAGTGGTTATCGCGTCGTGCGTGATTCCGTACATATTTTGATGGAAGGCACGCCAGAAGGCATATCCTTAGTGGATGTCGAAAAAAAACTGCTTACCCATCCACAAGTACAAGAAGTCCATGATTTGCATGTTTGGAGTATTACCAGTGGTCTAAATGCCTTATCTTGTCACGTCGTTGTCGATGGTGAGATGAGTATCCGTGAGTCGAGTATATTGATTGGCAGTCTGGAAAAAAGCTTGCTTACGCTTGGTATTCATCATGCGACCATTCAGGTAGAAAGCGCATCACATCCGCAAACTGAGGCACATAGCGATGCGCTGGTCTGCGATATCTCAGAACAACAAACAGAGGGTAATAATCATATTGGTCACAATCATTAAGCATGAGACATTGAAAGTCAGACTTTGAAAGTCAGACATTAAACATTGAAAAGATAATTCTTCATTCAAATATCAATTTAAACGTCGTCTATGATTGATTAGCGACGTTTTATCAAGTGGTGGCAACCATAACGCCATATGCACCAAATGAGCCAAAGCGTTGTTATTGACCAAATACCCAACCCCAACGATAAGAATATGATTCGAATCCAAAAATCTCATGCGTCAGTCCTGATGTGCGTTACATAATCAGATGTCAAATAATCAGATGTCAAATAATCAGATGCCATATATGACGCAAGCAGCAACCAAAATCCAAATAACAGCGCCAGTCCTGCCCCGAAAACCCTTAAAATTATTTTGCTAAAAGTCTTCAATAATCCGCGCAACTTACTATCAGCGGACGAATCATCGTGCATGAATTTAACTTCTTATGCGCCGACATAAACAGGCTTTATTTTAAATAAGCTTATACCACGCCGATTTTTAGCATTGTAATAGCATGTTAAAAATGATGGGAAATTTAGCCTCGCCGCCATATTTTTCATATAAATTCTGTATACTTAAAGCTGAAACACCCAATTTACCACTAATGGATTATTTTCTGCCATGTCGAGACGCTCAGCTCCTTTTGTTGCTCCAAGCCACATTGATGACCCTATCTCAGCAGAGGGTAAAAAGCATGCCAAAGCATTGTTATCGACGCTGCAAGAAGACATTGCTAGCTTTCGAGATGAGCAGTTTCCACCTGATATTTTGCGTCAAGTTCGTGATATGCCAATTTATGAAGGCAATATCGCCGAAGTCCAAGCCTATCAGCAGCGTTGGCATAATCTGCTTGAGCGCGCCATGGCGTTTTATCCTGCGGCCAACCTACCACCCGATCATCTGCCGCTACCAGCCAGCCTTGAGATACCGCAATTTATCTATCATGTTCAAAGGCTACATTTGACCAAGACCCGTGCAAAAGAATCCAAAAGCTTCGGTTCGGTCGGTGCGCTTACTGATAAGTGTGGTGACTATAGTGCTGATGAAATTGCGCGTATGAGTGCAGTATTTGATAATGATGATGAGGCGCGTTTGGTGGCGCATCGTGAATTTATTGATTTGCGCGCCTATGTATTTTGCCGTGATAGCAAGGGCGAGATGCTGGAGCCTGAACGCGTGCGTTTTTATCGAACGGGACTTATCGTCCATGCGCTGCCCGATTTCAAAATCGTAGACAGTCGCCAGACCCCGCGTAAGCGCCGTAACGATGCTTATAACAATCCACTTGCCGATAATGGTGTGTGGAAGATTTATCGTAAAAAGTAACGTATGCTAAGATTTTTTATTTTTGCTATGCCCATATTGTAACGCTTATTTTATCATGACTGCTAAGGATTCCAGATGTTCGCTGCCGCCACCGGCTCACCAAATTTAATGTTACAAGCTACAATCTTCTTAGGAGCAGCCCTGCTCTTTGTACCCCTTGGTAAACGTTTTGGCATTGCGACGGTCTTAGGTTATCTCATTACAGGATTGATATTGGGGCCCAGTGGTCTGGACGTCGCAGGCGATGCTGAGAGCTTGTTGCACTTCTCTGAGTTTGGCGTGGTCATGCTGCTGTTCATTATCGGGCTTGAGCTGCAACCCTCACGATTATGGGCACTGCGGCGTTCGATATTTGTCCTCGGTGGTTTGCAAGTTGGTCTGACTGGCACATTATTAATGGGGCTGTTACATCAAATTTTTGGCTTACAGCTCGATACTGCTTTTATCGTCGGTTTTGGCCTTGCCTTGTCGTCCACAGCTTTTGTACTACAAATACTGACGGAAAAACAGCAGCTTTCTAGCACCCACGGTCGTGAAGCGTTTACGATTTTATTATTCCAAGATATTGCGGTTATCCCTTTGCTAGCCGTCATTCCTTTCCTATCAGGGGTGCGCGAACAAAGTTATGATTTGATTTATTTTGGCAAAGTTTTTGCGGTTTTTGCTGGACTGATTTTTGCTAGTCGTTATGTCGTTCGTCCCTTCTTTAAGTTTGTAGCCTCTAGTGGTGCATCAGAACTGCTGACCGCCGTTGCACTATTTATCGTGATGGGTGTATCGATTTTGATGGGTCAAATTGGTTTATCGATGGCATTAGGTGCTTTTTTGACAGGGGTACTGCTTGCAGATTCTGAGTATCGCCATGAGCTAGAAGCCAGTATTGAGCCGTTTAAAGGGTTGCTACTTGGCTTGTTTTTTATGTCGGTCGGTATGCTGACGGATGTCAAACTTATCTTGGCAAAACCTATCTTTATCATCGGCTGTGCAATGGCATTGATGGCGATCAAATTTGGTGTCATTACCGCCATT
The DNA here is from genome assembly GCF_003148585.1 of Psychrobacter immobilis. Lineage (GTDB taxonomy): Bacteria > Pseudomonadota > Gammaproteobacteria > Pseudomonadales > Moraxellaceae > Psychrobacter > Psychrobacter immobilis. The sequence goes on from NZ_QGGM01000011.1 coordinate 3,697, forward strand.
GCAAAGATATCAGGCAATCGCTGGCCAACCAGTATCAGACTGGGTGTGACACTCGCTCAAGGTGGTGAATTTGCTTTTGTTTTATTCAGTGTCGCTACGGCACAAAATGTGTTGCGAACTGAACTTGCCAATACTCTGAACCTTATCGTCACTATCTCCATGGCGCTCACACCACTGGCATTTTTATTACTTGAGAAAATCGGTGAGCCTTTATTTGCCAAAAGCAAACCCAGCCGCGAATACGATGCCATTCCCGATCATGAACATCAAGTCATTATTGCTGGTTTTGGGCGCGTCGGTCAGATTATCGGTCGTGTACTACGCATGCACGATATTGAGTTTACTGCCATCGAACGCTCAGCGAATCGCGTCGATTTCGTGCGTAAATTTGGTAACCAAGTCTATTATGGCGATCCAAAAAACCCTGAGATACTGCGCGCAGCTGGTATTAAAAAAGCCCGTGTGTTTATTTTGGCCATCGATGATTTAGAGCGCTCTATCACCACGGCTCAATACTTGCGTAAAAACTATCCAGACCTGATTGTCTTGGCACGGGCACGTGACCGTCAGCATTATTATCGATTGCGTGAGGTCGGTGTGCGTCATATTTGGCGTGAGACTTACCTATCGTCCTTGGATATGTCGCGTGAGTCGCTACAACTGCTTGGCATCTCACCAGAAAAAGCGCGCGAGACAGTGCAAACCTTCCGCGATTACGACGATGACTTAATTGAACGTCAGCAAGCGATCTATGATGATGAAGCCAGCATGATTGAATCCGCACAATCAGCGATGGCAGAGCTAGAAAGCTTGTTTGATGAAGACATTGATAAAGCCCGAAAAATGGACTTAACAGATTTTTATGACGCGCTAAAAAGTAAAGCAACACCCGTTGATAAAAAGGACGACGTTGCAACTGACTCTAACACCTAAATATTTATATATTTTAAAGCGTGTTTGATGATTCACAAATAGGCACTGTCAGTGTCATCGTTAGATCATCAAACATGCCCTAATCGGGCATACAGCTTGCCGGTGCCAGTTTCTTATTTAGTGAACTCATACAGCTCCAACTATCGCTGTCTGGCACATGGTAAAAAACCAGTGTCTGCTGATTTAGGTAGCGGATAGGGAACTGAACATTTTGTATGGTCGCAATGACTGCACAATCCGTCTCTACTACGCCAGCGGCCTTTTTATCGATATCAATTCGTATCTGCTGAGTGCCTGTATCGATAGGCAAATGAATCGGACATTGCCCTGTCTGTTGATAAATCAGTGCTACACGATTTTGTGCCGTTTTGGCTGTATCATACGCATCGAACAGCACTTCATTGGCTTTTGGCTTGGCAATAATTGGCAGAAACTGTATCTTAATGACCATTAAAGCAAAAGCAAAAATACCAAACCCCAATCCTAGCCCAAATAGACTGACCCCACCTTCTCGGCGCAGATGCGCCTTTTGCGCTGCTTCATCACGCGGATAATCATCGATAGCATCTGCAATCTCACGTCGCGCCATGCGGTAATAATACGCATCCGTCCAACGCGCCACCATGAACGACCAAAATAACCAAATGATCGCGGCAATACCTATGCGTGTCGCCATCTGGTAAGCATCAGGGATGAAGGACATTGCCAAAAATTCAAACGCAACCAATACCAGTGCCACATTGAGCTGAATAAACGACCAGCCAGCCACGCTATAGACAATCGCATCCATATAGCGTTTGCGATAGAGGAGCCAAGGAAACGTCACAAAAAATGCTGCCCAATGCCATTTTGGCGACAGATAACCTTGCGCATCGAACTGCTCAAAACGTTTCAGATAATAATGCTGGCTACGGTGACCGATGAACCATTTATCAAGTTGTGTACGCTTAGCAGGAGTCAGCTGTTCTTGATAAAAAGGGGGCGGCGAATCCGTCTCGATAAATAGCATAGATTACCCCTATTAACGATGAAGAAAAATTTAAATCCATTACTCACTTTATATGATAACGCCAAAACCGATGTGCAGAATAGTAAAACGACAGATAAATACCGTTAATTCAATGTAAAAGAAAGTCAAGGTAACCGAATGCCAATCTATATGTGATACGTCAAACAAGGTCAGCGCTTTTACTTTTTTATGCTGAATGAACGATAACAATATTAAAAAAGTATTGTCCGTTCACAGCTGTATAGATTTAACTTATAATGAGCATACATCACCCATTTTATGAAGCCTTGTCAATCCTATGATTCCACATCCTGATATTAATGATAACATCGATAGTACGAGTACTACTGATGAGCAAAAAGTCCTCAGTACTAACACCGAAAGCCTTACTCATACTGACATTGAATCCCGTATTAGTAATGAGAGTGAGCCTGAAGAAAGCAAACATCTACGTATCGTCAATACTTTTATGAAACGACGTACGCACATGAATAAAAATGCCGAACTGGCACTGACCGCGCCAGAATTTGCTGAGTATCTGGTTAATAACAGTTTCGGTGATGGCAATCTTGATGGTATTGACAATCTACGAACGCTATTCGCTGATAGCCCTAACGGTAGTGAAGCACCGCTTACCTTAGAGATTGGTTTTGGACTGGGTGATTCGTTCATTGAGATGGCAGCAGCAGAACCTAACCGCAATTTCGTTGGTATCGAAGTGCACGAGCCAGGTATCGGTAAATGCGCCTATATGGCAGGTACGCAAGCGCTAACCAATGTCAAAATCATCAACGGTGACGCCATCCAATTGCTCAAGCAACTACCAGAAAACCATATTGATCGCATCCAGCTTTACTTCCCTGACCCATGGCAAAAAAAGCGCCATCACAAGCGCCGCTTCGTCAGCCCTGAACGTATGGCGATTGTGACTCGTAGTCTAAAGCAAGGCGGCTGGTTCCATACCGCAACCGACTGGGAGCATTATGCCTTTTGGATGGTTGAAGTTTTAGACGGTTTTACTGGTTTAACCAATCAAGCAGGCGCAGGTAACTTCACCGACCGCCCTGACTTTCGTCCAATGACCAAATTTGAGCGCCGCGGTATAAATAGTGGACATGGCGTTTGGGATTTAATCTATATTAAAGACTAGATTCGGCTCACTTATCTTCGATGACTTCTGCATAGCGGCTAAATTATTTAGCCGCTTTTTTGTGCTTGCAAATTATCTAATGACAATATTATTTGATTTTTTTCAGCTACAACCCTTAATAGACAAGCTATAAGTATTTTTATTAAAAATAATAAATTTTTTTTAATACGTGAAACATCGTCTATTTTCATAGAATTTTTAAATAAATAACGCTACATATAGCGGTAAAAAATATATTCCAGCGCCACACTCACAGGTCACCTACCTACTCAAACATTGATAGTATAAGGGATTCATGAGTTCTCCCCATAAGCTGTGGATAACCCTGTGCATAAGTACGCACTTGACAACAATTTCCCTAGATAGCTCAAAGGATGAGGTAAAATCGTTCATTTTTTATACAATTTAAAAAACCTTTTAAATCAGTAAGTTAAACGGTATTTCATAATACTGTAATTTATTTTTAATATATTTTTAATATATTTTTAAATTAAATTAATCCTCACTGATGTTTCACAAAAGCTAAATTTAGACGCTTTATTTCTTGTGGACAACTTCTAATGCTATTGACAAAGGGCGACATTATCCTATCCAAAATTAGGATGTATTCAGCAACTAGACTACACAAGTTATCACTTATATACAATGCGACAGTTAGTGTCGTTTAGCATCATTGAATCCTCTATATGCTCCTTGGTTTTTGTTATAATCACCTTATCTAATCAACCGTACTTTAGAAAACAGTTAAGGCTTAACGAGCATAATTTTACCTACAAATTACATCTGTTGCCGCTGATTATGAACTTAATTTTACTTTTATCGTTATTTGATTTTACTGTATAGTAGAGTGATATATCCTATATTACTGTCTACACCATCGATACCCTAACCCATTCATCATAGATAGACATTGAACGAACGCTGCCTATTATTTAGATAGCCATCAGCACTATTGAGCCGTTAACCTTCATAGCTACAAACATTTTATTTATCATACCAAATTTATAGTTTTAACCAATGATTGAAGACAAGGAATCCAGTATGGACGACAATAAAGCCAAAGCCCTTAAAGCAGCACTCGGTCAAATTGAAAAGCAGTTTGGTAAGAATACCATCATGCATTTAGGTGACGACTCAGCTATTATGGATGTCGATGTAGTATCAACAGGTTCGTTGGGTCTGGATATTGCACTTGGCATTGGTGGTCTACCAAAAGGCCGTATCGTAGAGATTTATGGCCCAGAAAGCTCAGGTAAAACGACCATGACGCTACAGGCGATTGCAGAATGTCAGAAGCAAGGCGGCACCTGCGCCTTTATCGATGCTGAGCATGCGCTTGACCCTGTTTATGCGCGCAAACTTGGCGTAAACACTGACGAGCTATTGCTTTCTCAGCCTGATAATGGTGAGCAAGCACTTGAAATTACCGACATGTTGGTGCGCTCTGGTGCTATCGATATGATTGTTATTGACTCAGTTGCTGCTCTAACGCCACGTGCGGAGATTGAAGGCGAGATGGGCGACTCACATATGGGCTTGCAAGCACGGCTCATGAGCCAAGCCCTACGTAAAATCACAGGTAACGCCAAACGCTCCAATTGTATGGTGGTATTTATCAACCAAATTCGTATGAAAATTGGTGTGATGTTTGGTAGCCCTGAGACCACGACTGGTGGTAACGCACTGAAATTCTACGCCTCTGTACGTATGGATATCCGCCGTATCGGTGCGGTCAAAAATGGTGATGAAATCATCGGTAACCAAACCCGTGTCAAAGTCATCAAAAACAAAATGGCACCGCCTTTCCGCCAAGCAGAGTTTGAAATTACTTATGGTGAAGGTACCAACCACTTAGCCGAAGTGATTGACTTGGGTGTTGAAATTGGTGCAGTTGGCAAAGCAGGCTCTTGGTATAGCTATGGCGACGAAAAAATCGGTCAAGGTAAAGCCAATTCTGTACTGTTCTTAAAAGAAAACCCTGCGATTGCGCAAGAAATCGAAGCTAAAATTCGCGAGGAAAAGCTTGGATCAAAGAAAGAAGCCAAAGCCGAAGATAAAGCCAATGAAGCGTTGGTTTCTGAACCTGTACAATAACGGCGCAATTATTCACCGCTATTAATAATCATGACTTGTTATGAAAATTAAATTGTTATGAACATTAAAACCTTAGCTGAAATACTCGCTGAATCCGATGCCGATTCAGCGAGTAGTCCGACTATCAAATCAAAAAAACCGTCCAAATCTTCCAAACACTCTGAATCCTTCAAATTTTCTCAGCATTCCTATCAAGGCAATCCTAAAAAAACAACTAAGACGCGCAAGCATTCAACTTACTATCATGAAGACCATTCATTATCTGACGATGCTGACTTTTCAGTAGAATCCGTTGAGGCTCACTCTTCTACCAATAAAAATCCTGCTAAAACTAAGAAACGTAAAAAGCGTTTTCACCCAGCGGCTAACTTTAGCCCTGAGCCTAGTGACGTGCCTGCTTATCAGCAACCAGAAGCGCAAAGTATCAAAGAGATGCTGGCTGAAGTTAAACAAAATATTCATGATGAACCAGACGATAGCACGGCTACTGATGATGAATTTAACAAAGAATCACAGTATACAACCGATGCTGCCATTACCAACACTTCTGCGCACAGCACAGTCGACAGTCAGATGGATAACCTACCTGCTGCTCTTAAAGCCTATTTGCGCACGCCTGAACAACGACAAGCAGAAATAGATGAGATCAAAGCCGAAAGCCGCTTGCGTTGGTTAGCTTTTTATTATTTATCGCGCCGTGAGTACGGCAAGGCTGAGCTTAAGCAAAAGCTTATTGATAAAGAGCAAGCCTTAGATAAAATTGATGCGCTACTCGATGAGTTTGAAGAAAAAGGCTACCAAAGTGATTATCGCACGACGCTCATGCTCATTCGTGAAAATATCCGTAAAGGTCGGGGACGCGGACGTATCAAGCAGGAGTTTTATCGTAAAAAAATTACCATGCCCAGTAATATCGATGAGTTAATCGATATGGCAAATGCAGAGTCAGAAGAGTTTAGGGAGTTTGTAGATGATAGTGCAGATAATCTGGTAGATGGTGTCGATTGGCTCAAACTGGCGGTCACAGCCCGCACTAAGAAGTACGGCGATGACATACCCACTGAACAAAAAGACAAAGCAAAGCAGCTACGGTTTTTGCAATATCGAGGCTTTCAGAGCGATATCTGTTTTGCCGCGCTCAATTATACATTAGACACATTAGATGAGCGCTTTTAACCCACCCTCACCTTTTTTTAAATACATCCATCTGTACATAAAACAATATGACTTGAGCGATCTATTAATAATAGCCGAGCACTTTCCACCAAATCAAACCAGCACCGATCCAAATAACTAAATTGACCACACTCATTATTGCGCCAATACTCCACCACTCTCTTAACGTCACATAGCCAGAGTTAAAAATGACTGGCGCAGTACCAGTTGCATAATGCGTAAGCGTCATCATGATATTGCCCGCTGCGGCTAAGATAAGCGCATATAACATCGGCGGTGCGCCCAAGCTTAAACCCACCGCATAAAATGCTGCAAATAGTGCAGTAATGTGAGCCGTGGTACTAGCAAAGAAGTAATGGATATATAAGTATACTAGGGTCAAAATAGTCACAGCACCGATCCAGCCAAGCCCAGTCGTGCCAATCATCGATTCGATATTGCCAGAGAACCAGCTTATCAGTCCAAGCTTATTAAGATAAGCGGCCATCATAATAAGGGCGCCAAACCAAATAATGGTATCCCATGCTGACTTCTCTTTTAAAATATCGTCCCAAGTCAGTACCCCAGTCAATATTAAGGTCGTCAAACCAATAAATGCTGTGGTGGTAGCATCAACGCTATATTGCTCACCTAACATCAATGCGGGAATATTCGCCCACAATAACAGCATCAGAGCAAATACCCCGAGCATGATTTTTTCTTGGCTACTTATTTTTCCCATTTCTGCCAAATTTTCCTTGGCAAAACCTTTTGCATCGGGCGTGATTTTAACATCAGGTGGATAAATCATATAAATGACTAACGGCATCACAAGCAGACATAGCATGCCAGGTACAAGCATCGCCACTGCCCAAGTGGTCCATGACAGCTGAATATCCCCGCCTGTGGCTTTATTCACCAAATCTACAACCAGCGGGTTGGGTGCAGTAGCCGTGATAAACATCCCAGAGGTAATCGGGTTGGCATGATAATTCACCATCGCCAAATAACGACCAATCTTATTTTGAGTGCCTTCCTCAGGTGTTGAGTGAAAGCTTTGCGCGATAGACTTCATAATAGGATGAATAATACCGCCGCCACGCGCCGTATTGGAGGGCGTAATGGGTGCTATCATCAATTCAGCCGCAGTCAAAGAATAAGCCACGCCGATGGTTTTTTTACCAAAAATAGAAATAAAATAATAGGCAATACGTCGACCCAAACCCGTTTTTATCAAGCCACGCGATATCATGACTGCAATACCAATTAGCCAAATCAACGGACTTGAGTAGCTTGATAGTGCATCGCTAATGGCTTGTGCTGGGCTATCACTAGTCACGCCTGTAAGTGCGACTAGGGTGACTGCAATGATAGCAATGGCACCAATGGGTAATACTTTGCCGATGATGGCGACAATAGTGGCGATGAATAACGCCAGCATGTGCCATGCTTCAGGGGTAACGCCAGTAGGCACTGGTATCACAAACCAAATGATCAAGCCGACCAAAATGGCAACCGCTGCTTGAATAGGCTTAAATGGCATGATTAACTATCCTTATAAATGCTTATACCATCACGCAGTCATATTATATAAAGGATCATCAAAGTAGCCACTGCGACAAAAGACTCAATGAATCATATGACCATCTTATAAGATTTATAGAATTATTTTTCTATTATTCGCCATTTTTAACATATCTATTTAGAATAAAGAGTAAATATTCAGTAATTAAGTACCAATAGTAGGGTTAAACTAACAGCCATAAAAAAGAGCACGTTGGATAACGTACTCTTTTTCATGGTATTAACTTTGTGGCATTAACGATTGTGACTTTCTTTAAAAAAGAAATTTATTTTAGCGCACCTAGTCGACTAGATAGTTGATTAATGATTTGATCAATCTCTTCATTGGCTTCAGATTCATTATCCAAATTGCCACTTGGTGTCAGCTGATTCATTACTTCTGGCAGCAATTCAGCAAGACCTTGACGGACTTCTACGTCATTAGCACCAGTATGTGCTGCAACCTGCTGAATCTCATTTTCATCGAACAACTGACTGATATCATTTGGATCAAGGTTGTCATTGTCTTGCTGGTTACTCATCCAAGAACGGGCTTGGTTTTCATAACCCATACCTGTGATTTTTGATAATGCACCACTCAAGCCGCCATTGCGTTTGATCCAGCTTAGTACCATTGGCATAAGTGCAGCGATTAGCATACCTTTACCGCCGAATCCAGATTTTCTCGTTTGACCACCCATGGCTTGACCACCCAATACGCTGCCTAATATGTCTCCAAGACCGCCGGCATTAGAATTGACGCCGCCACGTTGATTGCCACCAGTGAGTCCACCGCCTGTTAACCCACCGAGAATATCATCTAAGCCAAAACCATTGTCTGGCTGACGATCATACTGGCGTGGATTGTAGCCTCCAGTTTGACTACCACCGCCGAGCACGCTACCCAATATATCCCCAAGACCACCTGTACGACGTGGATCAATGCGTTGATTTACAGGATTACGCTGCGCATCTTCAGGATCCATCGCACGACGGGCCACCTGACTAACCAAATTCCCTAATAAGCTCATTCTCGATTCCTTTTTGTCATATTATTTATTATCTATAAACCGCTAAAAACTTCGCTGCTAATTTAATATATTAAGCAAGAGCTTAATTTACTTATGCGATTCATAATTCTCTTGCAATATAACAAATCTCTTTCGCTATCCAGATAGGTGTTTTGTTATGACATGTAGGCGTTCGTAAATTCGTGGAAAAAACCGCTCACTGGGCGCTATAAAAAATAATGCCTTAACTCGTATTTTCGGCGTTTATGTTAGGCATATTAAACATTCGACCATGGCACTGATAAGCACTATTTATAAGTATTCAATACAATCTAGCCAAAACATTCAACTCTCGCCATTGTTCAGGGCTCACTTGATCTCGAAAGATGGTCACTGATAAAGAGCGATGATAAGGCTCTATAACATTGAATTCAAAGCTTATCGCCCATCGATATCCAGAGACATTGCTTAACTGTGCCTGCCATAGCTCATCACCGCGACCTGTACGGAGCAGCAGCTGCCAATATTGATCAACACGATGGCTAAGTGGTGGCTGGCTAAGGTGCAGCAGTATGGGTCGTGATAATGTTAAATAAATAATCACCGCGGCGGTAACGATTAAAATAAGCACATATTGCCATAACAGTAAAGAAGCAAGCCATGCCAGTACAACCATGACGGCGGTCAACCCACTATAAAGCAGCAAACGCAAATAGCTGGCAGGCCGAATAGCCGTATCAATACGCAACGAATTTGCCAAGGTCATATTTTATCACCAAAAAAAACGGCAGACTATTATGTTACTTAGGCCCAGCTATGCCAGCTCTGAACAACCATTTTTTATATCTAAATCAGTCTTTAAGTCAAATCTTTGGTATGACGCCATGTCTTAATTTTATTGACTAGCGCCCATATTTCTTCGTTTTCTGGACGATTTTGATTGGTGAAATAATCCAACAAATCAGGGTCTTCATGAGTCAGCATCTCTGCAAACGTCTCTTGTTCAGCAGGCTCTGCCGTTAAGTAAATCTCTTTGACATAAAGGTCAATATAAAAGTCTAACTCTTTTAATCCGCGGCGTGCTTGATAGATAATGCGGCGCTGTTCATTGGTTGGTTCTGGCTGAATCGGGGTGGTCATAAAAGTACTCTCATTATTTTAAATTAAGGTTAAGGATAGTTATGCGCAGATAATTGACGCCACAAGGCTACTGCTTGCTGCATCATCGCCACATTATGGGTGCGTATAATGCCAGCGCCTTGCTGTAGGGCAAAGATACCAGCCACCGTACCTACCACATCACGATCTACCGCGTTAGTAGTAGCAACGACTTCGACGCCACTCTTGCTCAATACTTCCGCTAAAAAACGCTTGCGTGAAATGCCAAACATCATCGGTAAACCAAGCACTTGTAGCCTGCTAAGCTGGCTTAATAGTGCGCAATGATGCTCATAATCTTTCGCAAAACCAAAGCCTGGGTCGATAATAATTTTCTCACGCTTAACACCGATTCTTGTTACTTCGTCAATACGCGATAATAGCTCAGCCCTTACGTCACTAATGACATCATCATAGTGTGCCAAATTATTCATCGTTGTTGGCTCGCCGCGCATGTGCATGAGCATGACTGGTATATCAAGCTCAGCCGCTAGTACTGCTGCACCCTCACATTTGAGTGCGCGTACATCATTCCAAATATCAGCACCAGCGTCAAAAGCCACTTTCATAACCTCTGGATTACTGGTATCAATAGATAGCCAAATAGCCTCTCCGCAATGCCGGCGGATGGCTTGAACCACTGGCGCAACACGCTGCAGCTCTTCAGACGTGCCCACAGCATTCGCACTGGGGCGAGTAGACTCACCGCCAATGTCTATAATAGTCGCACCTTCTTCTATCATTTGCTGACAATGCGCAACAGCCTTATCTACCGCATTGAACTGTCCACCGTCTGAAAACGAATCGGGTGTGACATTAAGAATACCCATAATATGAGGCTGCGATAGATCTAGTGTTTTATCACGACTTGATATCTTATAGCTGGGTAAGGGCTGAAATAAGGACATAACCAAATTATCTCTCATTAAAATATTCTAATTATTGCATACTGCTTGTTATGCACTGTGCTTGTTATGCGCTGTGCTCATGATACCAGTAAACTCTATTCTGTACTAAACCCTTCACGAAATATGGACAACAAAAAAGCCCTTTATGATAAAGGGCTTCTTCTATTGGATATGAATCAACTGACAACTACATCGCTGGTAACGGTGGCGGTGTTGAGTTGGTTATTTTAATATCACTTTTCGATAAGTTGACTTCATTGTGCTGATAAACTCTAGGTGGACGAGGGTCTTCACCTGCTAAGATATCTTGCAACTGATCACGGTCAATGGTTTCCCACTTCATTAGAGCATCTACCATCGCATGCATTTTTTCTTGATTGCCTTCAATCAATTCACGCGCGATATCATATTGCTCCTCTAACATACGGCGAACTTCTTCATCGACCTTTTGCTGCGTGGCTTCTGAAATCGTACGACTGCTAGAGCCAAAATAGCCTTGCGAGCTGTCTTCATCTTCATAAACCATAATACCAAGCGCATCAGACATACCGTACTTCGTTACCATGGCGCGAGCCATCTTGGTTGCACGTTCGAAGTCGTTAGAAGCACCCGTCGACATTTGATTGATAAAGACTTCTTCAGCGATACGACCGCCGAATAAGATAGCAATATCGCTCAGCATTTTTGATTTATACATACTGGTTTGGTCATGCTCTGGCAACTGCCAAGTAACCCCAAGCGCAAAACCACGTGGCATGATCGTTACTTTATGCACAGGATCGGTACCTGGTAGTAGCTCAGCGACTAAGGCGTGACCTGCTTCATGATAAGCAGTAGCACGGCGCTCTTCTTCACGGATGACCATTGATTTACGCTCAGGACCCATATATAACTTGTCTTTTGCATCTTCAAAATCATTCATATCAACGCTGGTCTTGTTGCGACGTGCTGCAAACAATGCCGCTTCGTTGACAAGGTTGGCCAGCTGCGCACCACTGAAACCTGGTGTACCGCGAGCCAATGCATTGGCATCCACACCGATAGTATTCGGCAGCTTTCTCAAATGCACTTTAAGAATTTGTTCACGGCCTTTAATATCTGGCAAGCCCACTTGTACCTGACGGTCAAAACGACCTGGACGCAGTAACGCTTTATCAAGCACATCCGCTCGGTTGGTCGCTGCAATGACGATCACGCCTTCATTGCCTTCAAAACCATCCATTTCAACCAATAATTGGTTTAGTGTCTGCTCACGCTCATCATTACCGCCACCCATACCAGAGCCACGATGACGACCGACCGCATCAATTTCATCAATAAAGATGATGCAAGGCGCGCTCTTTTTAGCCTGTTCGAACATATCGCGTACACGTGAGGCACCGACACCGACAAACATCTCAACAAAATCAGAACCTGAGATTGAGAAGAACGGCACTTTAGCTTCACCAGCAATGGCTCTAGCTAACAAGGTTTTACCGGTACCTGGAGGACCTACCATTAAGATACCACGTGGAATCGTCGCACCAAGCTTGGTAAATTTATCAGGGTCGCGTAAAAACTCGACCACTTCAACCACTTCTTCTTTGGCCTCTTCACAACCAGCCACATCTTCAAAGTTCACCTTGATTTGGTCTTCAGTCAGCATTTTAGCTTTTGACTTACCAAAGCTCATAGGGCCGCCGCCTTTACCGCCAGCGCCACCTTGCATGTTACGCATGAAGAATAAAAACAGACCAATAATCAATAGAATTGGGAAACTGGCTATCAGTAATTGCATCAACACGCTTTGGCGTTTTGGTGCAGTCCCTTGGACTTCGACTTGGTTCTCACGCAGCAATGGCATCAGCTCATCATCTGACACAGCTGGTCTAATGGTCTCAAAAGATGAACCATTTTTCTTTTCGCCGGTGATTTGCTCGCCATCGATTTCAACGCTGGCTACTTGGTTTTCTGACACAGCGGTCACAAACTCAGAGTAGTTAAGGCTATCCGGCTCAGATGATTGATCAAAGCCGCTAAACACCAGCACCAAAACGCCGATTACCACCAGCCACAATAAGGTATTTTTTACCATGTCGCTCACTAGTTATTCCCATCCCTTACTTATTGGTGTGTTTATTAAACACGTGACGTCTATAAACGTATCGCTCATTTTTTAGTAGATATATTCATAGCCAAAATTTATGAGTCAGACTCACACAACTCAAATGCTGCATGGGGACTGTTTTCACAAGTTATAAATATCAATGACCTATATATCTATCCTAGATGAGCACATCAGGCGCTTATTGTCAGACGACTTTGCCTAAAACATATGCTTGAAACAAAGTTAATATACCATGATATGTGGTGCTAACCTGCATAATTCAAGCAGGTTTCGCTATTATTCAGTTAACGATTGTAGCGGGTTCAATGCGCTCATGAGACTATGTTATGGTGACACATTATCTCGCTTACAATGGCTATGACACAACGACGTTATGATTATTTAATCGCTATCCAAAACATCTCTTTTGACCGTGGTCGTGATGCACCCGGCTTGATACTACGGATTTTACTAAAATCCTGCTGCATCTGCTTGCGTAATTCTTGTGTGCCTTCACCTTGAAACACTTTCATAATAAGTGCGCCACCTTCTGGTAAGGTTGCAAGCGCGAAATCCACTGCCAGCTCGCATAAATACATCATACGTGGCTGATCGATTGCGCTGTTTCCTGCCGTATTTGGTGCCATATCGGACAGCACTACATCGACCTGCCTATCACCAACCTCTGCCATGATTGCATCAAACACTTCTGCTTCGCGAAAGTCGCCTTGAATAAAGGTCACATCAGGCAATGTATCCATCGGCAGAATATCAGAGGCAATCAAAATACCTTTTTCGCCTACTAGCTGACCTGCCACTTGAGACCAACTGCCTGGAGCACTGCCCAAATCTACGACCGTCATGCCTTTTTTAATAATATTGGTCTTTTCATTAATTTCTAATAGTTTATAGGCGGCACGGGCACGATAGCCATCTTTTTGCGCTTTTTGCACATAATGATCGTCAATATGCTCTTTCATCCAAGCGCTACTACTCTTTGACAGTTTTTTATTTTCGATACGCGTGGCCAAAATACCTGCTCCTATTGCTTTGCAAAACATTCATACATATTACTGAAGTAGCTAAAAGATTTATGAAGCACTTTCGATATGGGTTAAATTCATTCGAATATGCTATCAATCAAGATTTTTATACATTTGCAGTCTTAAACTGACTAAATTCTATTGGTTAAAACACTGATTTATCAGACAGTAGCGTTTATAATGTGCCCAAACATTCAGTTTAACATTTTCATCACGTAAAATCGTGCAAAATCCTGCTGATCTCATGCAAGATGACCACAGATTATCTATAATGGTCGTCAACTGCTCTTAATAGCACTGTCTTTTATTTTTACCAACACCTAGGAATTCTATGCAACTCGATAACGCTACCATCAAACGCCTAAGAGGCATTGGTCACGACCTCAAACCTATCGTCATGATTGGCAACAAAGGTATTACCCCAACCATTACTGAAGAAATTGATCGCGCGCTATCAGATCATGAACTCATCAAAGTAAAACTGCCTGCTGGCACAAAAGAAGAGCGCGATGTCATCGGTGCTGAACTTGCCAAAGCGGCTAACGCGTCTTTGGTTCATTCTATTGGCCGTATGGCATTATTACTACGTAAAAATCCAAACGCCAACCCAAAACTGTCTAACTTAGCACGTCATGCATAATAATATGTGATGACCAGCTGGTTTGAGTGATGGTATGGTATGCCATATCAACTCAAATCATAGAAAATGGTGACGATAAACATAAAAGCCGCGATGCATCTTGCTCGCGGCTTTTATGTTGTCTGCTCGTTTTAGATTTACTTAGCGTGTAATATTAGCTCGCTTAGTCGGTACAACTTTTCTTATGGTTACTTCTATATTTTTATTGTCGGGTCTTAACTTATGAATCAATCATTCAATCTCTGTGTGGCCACCGAAACCATAGTAAATGATGCGCAGCAACTGGGTGTAACAGTAGATGAGTTGCAACGCATCTGTATAAATGTGAGTGCTCAGGTCATTCAACAGCCATCACTCCACTTAAGGCTAACCTATCAACTCACCCTGCCCAACCAACTGCTAGCAAAGCAGCTAAACTGGTCAATGTGGCAGCAAGCACAAGTAAAATTCGATGATTACTTGTGGGAAGAGACTTGCCTTGAGTGTTTTATCGCTGGTCGTCTGATAAATGATGAAAATCTAACGGATGCCCAAAAGGCAACGCCCTATATCGAGATTAATGCCAATCCAGACGGTCGTTACGCGCTATATCAATTTGAGAGCTATCGTAATCCTGCGACCTTACCACCAACACCCTTATATGCAGCTGATGGACAAGCGCGCGCGTCTATTAATTGGATAAACAATGTAAAGCCAACATTAAGGTACGTTGAGAATCCTTTATTTAATGATCCATCAGTCGCAAATAAACCTCATCATTATGAGCGCAGCTTTAATGTATCAGTAATCCAACGATCCAATAAGCAGTACGTCATCGCAAATACTGTGATTGAGCAAATACATCCTTGTGTTATTTTATGGTTTGGTGAGATTGCTTTATATTTTGCCCCAAACCACGCCTCCCCGCCTGACTTTCACAATCGTAGCCACTGGTCGAAATTTGAGCTTTAACTCTACTTTTAACTTAAGCATCACAACTCAAAGCGCAAAAAAAACCAGCAACGCTATAAAGGCATTACTGGGTTTGGAGAAAACTTTTAACTTAGGTTACATCTAACTGGCTACTATTTGTCAGCCATCGCGAGGTAAATACCACGGTCTGATGCATCATCGACATATTGCGAATCACGCCATGTCGTATAGCTGTAAGTGCCACTGTATGGGCTAATGCTGTTTTGGCGGAAATCAGATACCCAATCGTTACCATCAAAGATCTGGATATGACCATGTGGACGGTTTGACGTACGATTATAGACAACGACGTCACCCACTTGTGGCTGCATATCATTACTGATCTTGGTAAAACCTGCTTGAGCAAGTGTGCCGCGAGAGGCATACTGATAAGCTGAAGGGTTAGGCGTAAATTCGTAACCTGCTGATTGTAGCGCTTTACGTACATAGCGAGCACAGTAGCCAGAGCTTCTAGATAACGCTACTCGCGATGCACTTGCCGCTGCGATAGCAGGAGCAGAATTGCGATCAGGAGCGCGGCTTGATTGCTGCTGACGCTGCTCATAAGACAAACGGCTAGTAAGCGAAGCAAGCTGGTATTCTTTTTGCTTGGCATGCGCACTTAAATTATCAATGGCTTGACTAATTTCATCATTGCTATATACATGAGCACCACTGTTAGTGCTATAGATATTGCGGCTAGAACCGTAGTTCGCAGAAGCAGAGATGTTAGTGATGGTATGACTCAAGGTATTATTTGGTTGAAAGGTTGTTTCGACAGCACCACTTGTCTGTGCTATACCCATTCCCAATACTGACAAAATTAATAAAGCTTGTTTCATAAATTTACTACCTATTGTTAATACAAGACCGCTCGTCATCCGTGACAAAGCATCAATTAGTTTAGAGGAGATGATCATTACAAAAACATGATAAAATCCTTGTTAAAACAGCCCGCTATTTCTTCTGTAGTGACTAATGCTGGTATTATCTGTTAATACCATATTCCGCTTAGTTCACTGTCTCGCAAGTCGTTCAGTATCAATTGCCTTTAGCATGTCAATTATGAATATCGATTTTGTCACCTATTAGATGAGTCATCACGATGTCAAAAAAACAGCCAAATCGGCTTGCCCAACTTATCGACCATCAAGCTTTTGCTGGTAGCGCACTACCCCGAACGCTTGCTGACAATATGCGGCTATACATAGAAGCGACCAACGAGGTAAAAGAGCTATTGGTAGATTGTCTACCTGAAGAAATTCTTAATACCTGTTGGGTCGTAGGCCTCACCTCCGAGCAATTAATACTCAGTGTGGGCTCAATGACTGCTGCCAATCATATTCGCTATTTACAGAGCGCTTATTTGCAAGTCTTAACAGAGCAGTCAATTACATTTAAACAACTCAAGCAAATTCGCGTCGTCGTCGCTAAAAATTCAGCTGATAATCATTCATCTAAACAACTATCAGCAGTATCAGCAACTTTGTCAAAATCTAGTAAAGCCAATGAAAATCAGGCTCTTAGCCAAAACACAAAGCGGACTATATCACAGGCCGCAGAGCATGTCACCACTGATGAAAATCTCAAAAAAGCACTTTTACGTCTGGCAAATCATTGAAATTATCAATGTTACTATGTAAAGTTGTGTAAACAAAACCGTAAAAATCAGCTGGTAACGCTGCGATTTTGTAATGACGCAAACAAAAAAAATCACCTGCTAGCTCCGTTCACATTATGAACGTCACCAACAGATGATTGAAAAACTATCCACAGCTTTGATATTCTCTACTCTAGAGCAGAATTGTTAAAATAATCTAAACAATACATTCAAAAAAACGAATATTATTAGAATGTAATTACTGCCGGATTATGTAATATTGCGTAAATGTTTCGATACTTCGTGTATATTCCTGTATTCATCCTTCAACAGTCAAACCTTCGAGAGGCAAATACTGAATTGGACAGGTTACATTGTCATCAAAAGTTACAATTTCAAAATTATTATGATCAGATAGTATCTCACGTACCAATAAATTGTTTAATGCGTGACCAGATTTATAAGCATTAAAGCGACCCAAAATCGGATAGCCAATCAAATATAAATCACCTAAAGCATCCAAAATTTTATGGCGAACGAACTCATCATTAAAACGCAGACCTTCTTCGTTAAGAATATTTGCCTCATCAATAACGATAGCATTATCCATACTGCCTCCTAACGCCAAATTATTCTGACGTAAGGCTTCTATATCTCGTAAAAACCCAAAAGTACGGGCTGAACTCAGTTGCTCAATGAAGTTTTGCGTCGAAAACTGCAACTGGGCATGCTGAAAATCTTTGTCGATAGCAGGATGATCAAAATCAATCTCAAAATTCAGCTCAAACCCTTCATAAGGACGCAGTTCTGCCCATTTATCGTCTACTTTTACTCTTACAGGTCTGACGATTTTTATAAACTTCTTTAAAGCGTCTTGCTCGCAGAATCCTGCGTCAAGCAGCAACGCTACAAAAGGAGCCGCACTACCATCCATAATCGGTATCTCTGAGGCGGACACACGGATTAAAAGATTGTCAACGCCAAGTCCTGCAATGGCACTAAGCAAATGCTCGACCGTCCCCACACGTGTGCCACCAAACACTAGGTTTGACGACATCATAGTATCTTGCACTAAAAAAGCACTGGCTGGAATCGGCTGGCTGCCTTCGATATCAGAACGCTCGAAAACAATACCCGTATCAATAGGTTGCGGATGAAACTCTAAGTCAACAGGCTGACCACTATGGAGACCAATACCTGTAACAGCAATCGCAGTTTTTATGGTTCTTTGGTTCATGGCTGTCTTCTCACATATTTTGTTACAATTGCCATAGTGTATCATTACCCGCCCCTAGTTCGCCATAGTTAAAACTCGCTAATTTCCTTATCTCCTTGATTGATAACACTTATCGTCAATAAATTTTGATGGTTTTCATGTTTTATTGATCACATTGCCTCTGTTAACACAGGGAAATAACAGCCAGATGTTACAATCATAAATTGTTTTATGCGCCTATTTATTAATAATGATTTTCGCATCGAGAGGCGATTCTTATAAATAGAGCGCGCTCATAGCTGAATCAGCTTACTAATATATGGACATTTTCTATACGCACAAAAAAGCCAGCAACTTAGTACTGGCTTTTCCTGACCCCAAACATCTGAAAATATTATTTATTTTGTTGACGTTTTAGATAGTCTTGAATGCTATTGGTTTTGGTTTTCGCCTGCTCTTGAGGCGCGCTTGAGCGAGTAGCACTAGCCGTTTCTTGGTACATCTGAGCTTGCGATTGCTTTTGGCTGTTTAAAGCACTGGTATGCACGTTAGGGTCAACAGGCTGAGTGCTATTGACAGAAGGAACTGGTGCCTCGACTACTTCTGGCTCTTGCCCAGCGTTTTCATCTAAAGTCAGACCTGTTGCAATAACAGTGACATGTAAGTCATCACCCATTTTTTCATCAATCACTGAACCATAGAAAATATGTGCATCGTCAATATCTGTAATTTCTTCGACAATAACACTGATTTTGCTCATCTCATCCAATGAGAGTGATTCAGAAGAAATTACGTTAACCAACAGACCTTTTGCATTTTCTAAACGCAAGTCATCAAGTAATGGTGATCTGATGGCTTTCTCAGTTGCTTGACGCGCACGATCATCACCGCTAGCACGGCCGATACCCATCATCGCATGACCTTTGGCAGTCATAGCAGTGCGGATATCATTAAAGTCGATATTGATCATACCTTCACTAGCGATAGTTTCAGCAATACCTTGAACCGCATGTAATAACACATCGTCCGCTTTCTTAAAGGCATCTTGCATAGAGATATTGCCATAGACACTCATCAACTTATCATTCGGAATCGTAATGATAGAATCAACGAAATTAGTCAATTGCTCAATACCAGCTTTAGCAGCCTTGATACGTTTGCCACCTTCAAACTTAAATGGCGTAGTCACGACCGCAACTGTTAATACCTCCATTTCTTTAGCAATACGAGCAACCACAGGCGCTGCACCCGTACCCGTACCACCACCCATACCAGCAGTGATGAACACCATGTCTGAATGCTCGAGTAATGCACGGATGGCTTCTTCTTCGCTTTCTGCTGCTTCACGCCCAACTTCTGGGTTCGCCCCTGCGCCCAAACCGCGATTCGTTTTTGCGCCAAGTTGCAATTTATGCGGTGCAGTTAAACGATCAAGCGCTTGTTTATCCGTATTAGCACAGACGAACGTTACACCTCTAATCCCTTGTTGTACCATATGTTCAACCGCATTACCGCCACCACCACCAACACCGAATACAGTGAAGCTTGCTTGGCCGTTATTTTGAGGCTGGTTATCATCTGGCATGGTGTATTTTGACATAAAAAGGTTTCTCCAGTTGCAGATAGCGTGATGGTCGATACTTGGTAACACACTTATATGGCGCGCTATCGACTTACTATATATAATTGTATTTAAATAAAACAGGGCAATGGCTTAGATAATTGTGCTAGCCAAAATATGCCGGTATAGTACAGGGTGTTACTTTTCGTATTCTTGCCTATTATATAGCTGCATAATCTTATGCTGCTTAATATAAGTATGTTTTGCTAACAGATTATAATATCTTTTTGAGCACACTAGCAAAACGCTGCCCTGCACTTTGAAAAACACCAGTGACTCGATTTTTTTGAATCGCTTCAGGCTCGCTTTTTTCACTACGGCGAAACTGCTCGCTTTGACTATATAATAGTGTACCAAATGCCGTTTGATAAGCACGATCATTTACTTGACTGTTTAGCTGCTTAAATGACTCATCATTATCAAAATGATTATGAGCACTAATAGCAGGATGAGTGTTGGTTAATACTACGGGCATTTTGAGCAATTTTTTGGTAAAGGGTATCATACCTTTAATCGCTGTACCGCCACCTGTGAGTACGATACCTTTGTCGATATAGCCGATGAGATCAGCCTCATGCAATTGACGAGCAACTTCCGTAAATATCTGCACATAGCGCGCCTCTATAATGCGGGCTAGATTATAGATACCAATATTAATCTCGTCACCTGTTCCTTGCGGTTTAAAGATAAAGAACGAGCTAGGATCGACACTATTGACATCGACAGTACCATGGGTTTTTTTCAGCTTTTCAGCCTCAATCATGGAGATACCAAAATCAGCTGAGATATCCATCGTCACTTCGTGGCTGCCTGTCGCGATGCAATGGGTAAATATGAGCTTGTTTTCTTTATAAACGCAAATACTGGTCGTACTAGCACCAATATCTACCAAACAAACCCCTTGCTGGCGCTCGTCACTCATCAAACTATATTCAGCACTCGTCACTGCATCAAATACAATGTGGTCAATACCAACATCACAGCTTTGCAGTAATTTTTGGATATTCTGACGACTAGCAACGGGCATCATCATCATGTGGTACATCACAGTAATATTATGCGCCATCATTTCGATTGCATCATCCACCATGAAATCTTGATCATCAACATAGATACCCTGCTGACAGCAATGCATTAGATAATAGTCTGATGATAGATCGCGTGACTTGGCATTAGACAACGCCTGCACCATATCTTTGGCACGTACCGCCTCATCTTCTACACGTACCTCGCCTGCACTATTTTTGCTCGATAATTCCGGTGTCGCTAAGGTCAACCACACACTGTGCACGCGGCAATTGGCAGTATCTTCTGCTTCTTGAATGGCTTGTTTAATAGCACCTTGTAGACGTTCACGGTGTTTTATTTGACCTTGGTAAAAATCGCTATTTTTGACTTGTCCCACGCCCAGAATACGGATGTCTTTTGCAGAGACAACGTTACCAATGACGACATAGACTGCCGTGGCACTTAGATGGACAACAACCAGATTTTCAGTATTTTTCATGGTACCAGACAAATTATCGCTAAACAGGAGACCAAATGACGTCTCCATTAGATCATTAAAAAAAGCGTTATCAACACGCTATGATGTTGTATATTCTGTGCTACAAACTATCAAAATAGCTCAAACTAAAATGCTAACCAGTTTTTGTTTATGCTATCTATTGTTATTTTGCTTCATCAATTTTTGGCTGTGCCATATCCCAAGCAATGGTAAAACCATTTTTATAGCGCAAATCTACAGACTGTATTTCGCCTCGACGCTCACTTAACTGATTGCCGAGCAGCTGACTTAAACTCAGCAGCTTTTGCGCAGTATTCTCGTTATCAACAATCACACGCAGTCCATTGTCAAAACGAATCAGCCAAGTCATTCTTGGTGACAGGATAATATCTTCGACTTGCATACCAAGTGGCGCATACCAGTCGTTAACTTGCTGCATTTGCTGCATGATAACTGGGGCTTGCGTTATCTCACCTTGTAAGGTGGCAAAGCGTTCTTGCGTCAGATCTTTACTATCAGCAGGGACAAAAACCGCACCTTTTGCATCCACCAAACGCTCTGTACCAAAATTAGCAACCGCTTGCTTAGGTAATGCGGTAACGACTATGCCCCGTTGCCAATCACGAGAAATACTGACCTGATCAACCCAAGCCAGACCCGTCGTAATATCTCTTAACGCTTGCAAATCAGAGGTAAAAAAGCTGCTTACCTTTTGTTGATTCATAACCTGTTGCAATGCGCGATATTGGGTAACGGTCAAACCCTGATTATTCACATGGATAGAAGCTGGCGGTGCATCACGCAACGCTTTTCCACCCATTATCAATATCAGTACGAGCAACCCTAGTACCAATACCATAAAAAAATATTTGAGCGAAGTCGGTACTTGGAACTTAGAGTTTGGGCGACGGGTTTTATCACTCATCAAGTCAGTTACCTCGTTGACAGTTTGAGCCATAACGACCTTTGTCCCTATATTTGCATAAAACTGATCATGCTATTTATAAATGTAACTCTGCATATTTTTGCAGAAGCCTATTAAGTTGACATATTATCAAAATATTTTACTAAAACGATTTATAGGATGACATTATGCTCATTTAAACGTAACATTTTTCTTAATTTATGAATAACTTATGGGCTATGTTCATAGAAAACAGAAATATTACTAAAACAGACCTATAATTACAATATTAACGTATTTTATGGTTAAACAATAGCTTAACCCCTACTAGTGACAACGAATTTACACAAGTTTACATGACGCTGTGGTATAGCAGCTCTAGTGATACATTAACCCGTTCTCGTCTAGTAGTATTCTCAGGCTATAAGAAAAATTTAACTCTAATCATTCATAAGTTTTGTCACTGGTTTATTGAGACAGCTTATCAATGACAACTGTCTCAATAAATATCAATAGCATTATGAACAATGTTAAAAAATGAACAATATTAAAAAGTATCGTTGCTAAATCACTGTTTAAGCAATGACTGCTAAACAAATCACTCTAATGTCTGCGCTAAAATATGCCAGCACAATGCATCAAAGTCCATACCTCGAGCCTTGGCTGCCATCGGAACCAAGCTATGGCTGGTCATGCCTGGCACTGTATTGATTTCAAGCAACCAGAAGTTGCCTGCTTCATCTTGCATAGCATCGATGCGTCCCCAGCCTTTGGCATCAACGGCACGGAACGCTGAAAGGCTCAGATCTTGTAAATGCTTTTCGTCAGCAGCGCTCAGACCACAGGGGATATAGTAACTGGTATCATTACGATTATACTTGGCTTCAAAATCGTAGAAGTTGGTAATATCAGCGGGTTCAAGACGAATGACTGGATAGGCTTCATCGTCGATAATAACAATCGTGAACTCGCGACCGGTAATCCAGCGCTCAGCCATGACCGCATCACCGCACTGTACCGCCGTGGCATAAGCCGCTGGCAACTCGTCCAGATTGTTGACCTTAGTCATACCAATACTGGAGCCTTCATGAACGGGCTTAATAATAAGTGGTAGACCTAGCATGTTGACCACTTGCTGCCAGTCAGTTTCAGCTGTTAACAATGAAAATGGCGCGGTTGCTAACCCACAACCTTGCCACAATTGCTTGGTACGAACCTTATCCATACCCAGCGCTGATGCCAGAATGCCTGAACCCGTCTGCGGAATATCAAACCATTGCAGCACACCTTGTAACAAACCATCCTCGCCGCCGCGACCATGCAACACATTGAACACCCGATCATACTCACGTAGCTCTGTGATGTCTTGATGCTTAGGGTCGAAATGAGTGGCATCAACGCCTTGGTTTTGTAGCGCCTGCAATACGGCAGCACCACTGTCTAATGACACGCTGCGTTCATTGCTACTGCCGCCATAGACAACCGCCACTTTACCAAACTGTCTGGCATCTTTTGCATCACTGGTCGTCGTGTTTAGAGTGGCATCATTGCTCTCTAAATTATCTGAATTTTGAGTGCTGGTATTTTCTTTAGTATCAGTCGTCATGAAGATCGTTCCTAGAATTTTTTAGCTTACTTAATGTAAAGGTTATTGGCAGCCAAGTCGACAGCGATCTGCCCTACATTACCTGCACCTTGAGTAATGAGCATGTCATTGGCTTTCAATAAACGCTGCATGACAGGAGCTAAATTGTCCTTGTCAATAATCGTCGGTTCAACTTCACCGCGCAACCGAATACTACGTGCCAATGACTTGGTATCAGCGCCAGTAATTGGGCTTTCACCTGCTGAATATACGTCTAATAATAATAATTCGTCAACGCTGGAGAGTACTTCGACAAAATCATCAAAGCAATCGCGGGTACGACTATAACGGTGCGGCTGAAACATCATTACCAAACGACGTTCAGGGAAACTTTGACGCGCAGCTTTAATGGTGGCATCGACTTCTTTTGGGTGATGACCATAATCGTCAATCAATAAAACATTACCCTCATCAAGGCTGACAGAAGCATGCTGCTCAAAACGGCGACCAACGCCTTCAAATTTTTGCAGAGCGCGTTTGATCGCTTCGTCATCGACCCCTTCATCAGTCGCCATGGTAATAGCAGCAAGTGCGTTATAAACGTTGTGAGTACCAGGAATGTTGAGGGTCAAACGTAAAGGTTCACGGTCACGGCGCAGTACCGTGAAGTGAGTTTTCGTGCCTTCCGTCACCAAGTCGATGGCTTGAACGTCGTTAAAAGGCTCAAGTCCAAAAGTCAGTACGGGACGACCAATATCATCAATCATGGCATACAATTCCGGGTCGTCACCGCACACCACAGCTAAGCCATAAAACGGCATATTTTGCAAAAACTGAATATAAGCGGCTTTTAATTTATCAAAACTATTCTCATACGTTTCCATATGGTCTTGATCGATATTGGTGACAATCGCGGCCATCGGATGTAACGATAAAAACGACGCATCAGACTCATCGGCTTCTGCCACCAAGAAACGACTGCTACCCAGCGCAGCATTTTTACCAGATGCATTCAGCTTACCGCCGATCACGTAGGTAGGATCGAGTTGCCCTTCTGCCATCATGGTAGTCAACAAACTGGTCGTCGTGGTTTTGCCATGAGCGCCAGCAACAGCGATACCGTGACGATAACGCATCAACTCGCCCAGCATATCGGCACGGCGTACCACCGGCAAACGCGCTTCTAGTGCCGCTTTTACTTCAGGGTTGCTGCGATCAATCGCTGACGATACAACGATGACATCAGCATTGGCAATATTTTTGGAGTCGTGACCGATCGCAATATCAATACCAATCTGTGCCAAACGTTTGGTCACTAAGCTCTCAGCAATATCAGAACCACTTACTTGATAGCCTTGATTGTTCATCACCTCCGCGATACCACACATCCCCGAACCACCAATACCGACAAAATGCAAATGCTGAATACGACGCATTTCTGGTATTTCAATCAAACGCTTAGGTAGAGCTTTCGCAGGGTTAGACATAGGGCTTCTCTTTATTAAAGGCTAATAAAATTTAGTGTATCAAAATAATTGGTAATAAAAACATTCAGCTATAAGAATATAGGCTACAGCGTTTGCCAAATAATATCAGCAACTTGCTTGCTCGCACTTCGATTGGCAAGGGCATGGCCTTTTTTGGCCATCGCTAGGCACTTCTCTCGATTAAGGGCAGCAAGCTCATTGCTCAAACGCTGCGCTGTCAACTCAGACTGCGGTAACAAAATCGCCGCATCGTGTGAGGTTAACGTGCGGGCATTAGCAGTCTGATGGTCATCTACCGCGTGCGGCAGCGGTACAAAAATTGCGGCAATACCAACGTTCTGGATTTCCGTAACCGTCAATGCGCCTGCTCGGCAAACAATAACATCTGCCCAATTATAAGCGGCGGCCATATCGTCGATGAAAGGCTGTACCACAAACTTGTGCATACTCAAATCTTGCTCATCGTAAGCCGCTTGTGTGGCAGCCTCATTGTTACGCCCGCATTGGTGACGCACTTCAAAAGGCTGATTGAGCAATGCCAGCGCTTTTGGCACAGTGTCGTTTAAGGCTTGTGCACCAAGTGAGCCACCCACCACCAACAATTTGAGCGGTGAGTTGTCATTAACATCATAACGCACCGTCGGTTCAGAGACACCAGTGATGGCATTGCGTACTGGGTTACCCACCGTTTCAAGCTTAGCATCCTGTGCACTATTGGCAAAGGTATCCTCAAATGCTTGCAGCACCTTGGTTGCAATCTTGGATAGGTAGCGATTACTCATGCCTGCAATGGCATTTTGTTCATGGATAATCAGAGGCGTATTGGTCAGACGTGCGGCGATACCGCCGGGCGCAGTCACATAACCACCAAAACCGACAACTATGTCAATTTGATTACTACGAATCACCTTTATAACTGCCATCGTCGCTGACAATAAAGTCACTGGCAACTTTAATAAACGCCCGATTCCTTTACCGCGTAAACCCTGCATCTCAATCGCATGAAAAGGATAACCAGTCGGTGCAACCAAGCCATTTTCCATACCATTTGGCGTTCCTAGCCAATGAATAACCGCACCACGCTGAGTCAATTCCTCAGCCACTGCCAGTGCTGGGAACACATGCCCACCAGTACCCGCGGCCATCATTAATATATGCGGTGCTTTCATGAACGCCTGCCTATCTTTTCTTTATTTATATGAAGGACTTATTATCCTATGATCATCTTAGTTATCAGCCAATAATGACCCTATAAAATCTCGCATAGTATAGTGTAAATCGTTGGCTGATATATAGCACTTTATGCACTGTCAATAACAAAAATCCAAGCCGCGAGCAATCACGACTTGGCTTTTATAAATACTATCGAAAAATCATAAAAGCATCGTTTATAAATGACGTTTTATCGCCTTTTTATGCGCTATGAAAAGATGCTGTTTATCAATCTATCTTAGCACACTGTTTTTTAAGTATTGTGCGCATAGCTTAGTGATAAATCACTCTATCCTTACAGTGTTGCGCAAACTGCTACTTTATTCTCAATGGCGATGATAAAATCGGTCGCAATATCTGTACCGCATTGATCATCAATCTCACGTACACACGTTGGGCTGGTGACATTAATCTCGGTAATACGACCGCCGATTAAATCAAGTCCGACGAACATTAGACCTTTTTCTTTAACAATAGGTGCCACGACTTCTGCCACTTGACGTTCGATATCGGTGAGCGGCATCGCAACACCGCTACCACCCGCCGCAAGATTACCACGGGTCTCGCCTTTGGTAGGAATACGCGCCAAGCTATAATCAACCACTTCACCATCAACGATCAACACGCGCTTATCGCCTTCTTTGATCTCTGGTAAATAACGCTGTGCCATAATCGGCAAGGTTTCAAGCTCGGTTAAAACCTCAAGCGTGACGCCGATATTTGGACTATCTGCGGTCAAGCGGAAAATACCCGTACCGCCCATACCATCTAATGGCTTAACAATGACGTCTTGCTGCTCAGCGATAAACTTGCGAATATGCGCCTGTTTACTGGTCACAATCGTTGGGCTCATATAATCGCTAAACCACGTGGCAAAGAGCTTTTCATTACAATCACGTATCGCTTGTGGGTCATTGACCACTAGTACACCTGCAGCTTTGGCATGATCAAGCATATAAGTGGCATAAATAAAACGCATGTCAAACGGCGGATCTTTACGCATCAACACCACGTCATAGTCGCTGATTGCCGCTGTCGCTTTATCCCCTAATGTATAAAAATCTTTAGGATCACGCTTGACGGTCACTGGCTGCGTATCAACCATCAGTTGCCCACGATCCAACCACAAATCATGAATCTGACAATAGCCAAGGCTGTGCCCACGGTCTTGTGCCGACCACATCATCGCAAGGGTCGTGTCTTTTTTATAATTAACCTGCTCGATAGGATCCATAATAACGAGTATATTTAACGATTTTTTTTGATTTGCTTGGCTCATGATAAAGCTCACTTACGTTATATTATTAATGTAGAACAGCTTCGAACTCAGTGCCCAACTATACGCCGTACTGCGCGCGATAATGTTGCATCTTGGCAAGTTGGGTCGCGTCTTTATGCTGACCGCTTTGTACGCCATGGTCATCTGCCAAATAACTGATTAAATCATCGATATCGACGAGTGCACGCACTGGTACCTCTAATGTCGACGCCAACTCTTGAATAGCAGAATGCTCAGCCTGACCTTTTTCTTTACGGTCAAGGGCAACGATAATACCAGCAACGCTAGCGCCTGCTTGCTCTAAAATCTCAACCACTTCGCGCATCGCCGTACCAGCGGTAATGACATCATCGAGTACCCAGACTGCTTTACCACTAACGTCAGCGCCTACTAAGTTGCCACCTTCGCCATGAGTTTTGGCTTCTTTACGATTATAGCCCCACTTGGCATTGATACCATGATGAATCCATAAAGCTTGCGCGGTTGCTGCCACAAAAGGAATACCTTTATACGCTGCCCCAAATATCACCAGCTCCTGCTCATCTGTACCGTTATGACTAGCAGCCATTTGCTCAGCCAAGGCATCAGCATAACCACACGCGAGCAACGACAACATCTCACCTGACGCCAGCAAGCCTGCATTAAAAAAATACGGACTGATGCGACCAGACTTGAGGACAAACTCGCCAAATTTGAGAACTTGATTGTCTAAAGCCAGTTGGATAAATTGATGTGAGGAGAAAGAAGGGTGTTGCGCATTAGGCATTGAGGCATTAAGCATGGAAGCGTTCCTATTGACAAAAAGAAGAGCAAAAAATTGGCGTTATTGTACGCATTATTGATCAGCTTGACCAACCATTGATGTCGTAATCCTGCATGTTAGGATAACGAGTCAATAGGCCACTGCGCGATGAGAGATTAAAATAACACTGACCGTCATCGCTCACTTGTATCTCCCAACCTAAATGATACGCGGCAACAATAACATGCCCTGTGAAAATGCGTATTTGACGGTATGCATGACGCTGCGATGGCTCACAAATGATTTGACTCAGTAGATAACTGCGTATGTGCTGACAGATTTGCGCGGCGCTATAGCGGTGATTGATACTTTTGCGTGTCTCGCACTGCCTCAATGCATGGACAGCGACGCTACACGCCATAATGTCAGTAGCCAAACTGCCCTCGCCTGTCTCAAATTGCTGCGGCTGCAACACTACCTGCCAATCTTCGGCGTAAACACTGTTAAGCAACTCATCTGGGTTATAACGTTTGGTCAATGCACGGAAAGAAGCCTGTTTGTTTTTAGCATTACTACTAACGCTCGTATCGGTACTTACAGAAGAGCCATTCAGTGCAAAACCGTAACGATGCAGTTTTGGATAAGCACGAAGCGCCTGCTGAATATCGGCCATGTCGAGCAAAGTCATACTATTTAATGATGATAATAATGGTTGCGCGCTGTGATTGTGATAAAAGCTGGCTGGAAACTCGACAAGCTCTGCTGCCCGCAGTAATGACAGATGCTCGCCCAGTACTTCTGAAGCAATCAGCGACCATTTTGACAAGCTGTGTTCTTTAGGCTGGTAAAAACGCGCAGAGCGACCATAGAGTCGTTGCAATTGACCATTTAAGCGCCTAGCAGGTTCTGGAATATCGCTCAAGGGTCTGGCAGGATCAAGTGCCAAGCGACTCGGGTCAAAATTAGGATGTACAATCGCAGGTTGGGTACTATCTGGCAAAATAGACGACTGCTCAGCATTGCCTTCTGAAATTGTACCGCCTACTGCTGTAATATCAGCACTGGGTAAATGAG
This sequence comes from Psychrobacter immobilis, assembly GCF_003148585.1. Lineage (GTDB taxonomy): Bacteria > Pseudomonadota > Gammaproteobacteria > Pseudomonadales > Moraxellaceae > Psychrobacter > Psychrobacter immobilis. Next base: position 33,624 of record NZ_QGGM01000011.1, read on the forward strand.
TGTCAGAAGTGGAAGGCTGGGTCATGAAATCTCCATAGGCTATAAAATATAAAACAATTCTAATTAAATCAAACTGGAATATTACTCTTGATATTGTTCTTGATATTGTTCTTGATGACGCAAAATATCACGGTAACCGACTTGCCAATCAGGATATGCCAACCAAGCTAATGGAATATTACTGTGCAAGCGTTTTCCCGTAACCGCTATTTTTTTATCGTCAAGAGCAGGAGGCGTTTCATTGATCTGCTGACTTAACCAAACGCCCAACTCAAAAGTCGTGACTGGCGCATAATCAGTAGCAATATAAAGGGGCTTGGGCGCATCGATAGTCAGTACGTTAGCGATGATAGCGACCAAATCGCGATCCATAATCCGATTACTCCAATGCGCGGCTGCCACTGCTTCCTTTTGTGGCTCGCGGGCTTTACGCAGACGCATGATACGCGCGCGGCCATAAATACCACTTGGACGAATGATAATGGCTTTATCACCAAAGCCTTGTTGCAGGACTTGTTCTGCTTGCAATATCACCTGCGATGCTTCACGCGCTGGCGGCACAGGTGCAGTATTGTCATCAATCCATTCGCCATTATCTTGCCCATAAACACCCGTTGATGAAATAAAAACAATGCGTGAAAGGTTGGTGAGTTTGTCCGCAAGCGTTGCCAAATGCTGGCTAATTGCTAAGTAGCTATTATGATAGCCACTGGTCGAATAATCATCGGGGGTAACGATAATTGCTATCGCCGTAAAATCTCGCAGCTGCTCAGCCGTCAGAGTCAATGCATCGGCTTGCATAAATTCAGCGTGATCATCCAAAGAGTAATGATGGCGCTCACCACGAGCCAAACCTGTGACATTCAAGCCATCCTGTGCCAGCTGGTTGCTGACTGGCAAACCAATATCACCTTGACCAATAATCAATAAATTTTGCGTACTCATCATTTATCCTTTATTCGAACGACATTTCTAATGACTGCCTATACATCTTTGTAATAACCTATACATTTTTTCAGTAATAAGTGTTAAAAATAGCGTCTGTACGACAGCTGTACGTCTTCATTGGCATCAACACGATCTTGCCATTCGTAGTTGGCATTAATGCGTAACGCTTGTTTTTTATCGATATCGTACTGCAGCCCTAATGTTGATATCGGCTGCCAATAATGACCACGGGCATTAGACTCATCGCTGCTGCCATGATACCAATATGGCAGTTGCAATTCAGCCTGCGCGCGTAACTGATTGTTAATCTGATAACGACAGCCTGCATTGACGCCAGCACCAACGCGAAAGCCTTTATTGATACCGCGCCCTGCTTGCGCTGTGCCGGACAAAAAGGTATAGCATAGCTGCGGCGGCATCTCGCCTGTACCTGTGCGAGGCGTGCCAAATGCCCATGACCAACCTGATTCATAGCCCAAGCTCCCAACTAAATGATCGCGACCGTCTTGCTGGGAGCCATCATTCACACGCGTCGCCTCGATGCTAGCGCCCCACGTTTTGCCTTTTTTGGCAGAATTGACCGGATTAAATGAGCGCCCACGAATCAATGTCACATTTTGCAAAACCACACTGTTTGGCTGATTGGCTTTGTCATTATCGGTGTCGTACAGGCGCAAAGTCGCAGATGCGCCTTCTAAGTCAAAAAACTGTGGGAATCCTGAGGGACGATCGAGAATATCATGATAGCCCGCTCGTAAGCCCAAATCGATATAGTTATTATCACCGCGCTGCCCTAGTCCCATATGAGCCAGTTGCAGCGGATGTCTGTCTATTGGATTGTTATCTGATACTGCTATATTAGGCTGCAATAACGTCTGTCCATCAGCTGACATACTCGAAACCGTATTGAGTTGGGCAGATTTAACCTCATTAATCGTCTGTTTTGCGCTGTTGTGATAGCCGAATTGCTCGCGCTGCTCTTTGACCTTATTCAACTGCGCTTGGCGTAAAGTGCTATCAGCAGGGGTATAGTTGGTGCTGGCAAGTAAGCCTTCATCATCAAGCAACTGCACGACATCTGAAGGAATAACCGCATAAGGCAGCTGACTCAATAAGTGCTGCTGCGGACGCACCACATCAATTAAGCGTAAAATCTCAGACGCACAGTTATCTGTGGTGAAGTAATACGGCAATTTTAAATCTTTGGTTTCCCAAACGTGCAACATAATCTGCTGTACTTCCGCTGGAGTCAAATCCAATTGATACGTCCATGCATCACGCTCGTCTTCTTGCAGATACTTCGCCAACCTTGCTGGATAAGGATCAATTTCAATGAGATTGTCATAACCGCCAGTCATTGACTTGATGGCATACACCACAAAATTGTCTTTTGGATTACCACCAACCGTATAATTCAGCGCAACCGCGTGATGAATCTGGCTCGGATCAGCCAAGCTCGATTTTGAGTCGATACGCAATAAGGTATGAGCAAAGGCTGATAAAGGGTTGTCTAAATATTCTTGGGCAAACATGATAGAGAGCTGCTCGGGGGCAATCTTCTGCATCCATTCATTCAACTCCGGACAGTCAACTTGTAGCGTCGCCTTGTCAATGTTTAATGTATCGGTCAACCATTGTACACGCGCTGGAAAACGACATAATACCGAAATGTTGGCAGTATTTTTTTTGACAGTACGATTATTCGTTGTCGCTACCTCATTAGCGAGGGCGACGAGTAACGCATCAAGCTCGGCATTCGAGTCTTGCCGACCATTCCTACTTAAAAAAAAGTCAGCCTCATCAACCATGCTGGTGTCTTTTTTCTTACCAATCAAATTTTTTTGATCATCAAAGAAATATAATAAACGTCGCCATGTCGTATGTTGGGCTAAATTTTGTGTTGCTGCTTGCTCACGCCACTTGGCTAATAATTGCTCAGCGTTACTTTTTTCTAGCCCTTGGGTGTCTTCTTGAGCAGCATTATTTGGCGTATTATTAGCGATTGCAGCAGCTTGTGGCGTAGGCGCTAATGCTCCTGTCGTTACTAATGATGCTGGGGTTGGCAAAAAAGCTTGCGCTTGTGCAGAGAGTAACAATCCTGCAATAGCAAGTGGTAAACGCGCTCGTTGACTCATAGTAGTTAGGGTACAATCTACAGATAAAAAATTAGGCTTTAGAGACATGGGGTAAACCTCGCACGTTATTATTCATACGCCGATAGCGTGATTGATGGCTGGCTGATAATGCCGATTGGATCGTCCACTAAAATAACCTTAAAAACCATATACGAGCCAGATCATTGAAATATCTTAGTCAAAGTGGCTGTTATCAAAGTTGTTACTATTAAAGCTACTGTTATCAAGGTAGCTATTATCAGAATGGCTATTAATTGATAAAAAATGGCTAGCAACCAGCGGTCAATGCCCACTTATTAATATCATGATAAAAGAGAATATTATGTCCATAACACCAATAACGATTAACGATGGCAGATTATCTGCCGCCACATACCTTGCATCACCAAACTGCAATCTGCGACCAACAGATATGAGTATTGATACTATTGTTATTCATAATATCAGCCTACCTCCGAACGAGTTCGGAGCGTCTGATACTGACGGCACCCATTACGTTAAAGCATTATTTACCAATCAGCTAGACTGGGCGGCGCATCCCTATTTTCAAACGATTAAAGGCGCGGAGGTTTCGGCTCACTTATTTATCGAGCGTGATGGCGCGATAACTCAGTTTGTTAATTTTAATGAGCGCGCGTGGCATGCTGGACGCTCTAGCTACTTGGGTCGCCCTGAATGTAATGATTATAGCATCGGTATTGAGCTTGAAGGGTCTGATTTTGTGTCCTTCACCGCCGCACAATATGAGGTACTTGCAAAAATAGTCTGTGCTATTTATGCCGCCTACCCCAAAACTCGTCGTCATCTAACAGGTCATAGCGATATTGCCCCTGGTCGCAAAACAGATCCCGGTGATTATTTTGAATGGTCAAAATTGCGTGAGATGGTCGCCAACATTCTTGAGGGTTAAGTCATATGGATAATTATTTTGTCAATCCTGCTAGAAGCTCTATTAACTGTACACAGCATATTCCACATCCAATCCATTTATCTCGATTATGAAAATGCTATAATTCGTCAGCTTTTTGATAGCAGCAACTTAGTAAACAACCTTCATTAAACAAATTAGCACAATAGGTTCTCATGGCAAAAAGTCGGTTATTTCGTTCAACCATGGTGGTCAGTAGTATGACCATGCTATCTCGTATCTTAGGTCTGGTACGCGATGTCGTATTGTTAGGCGTCTTTGGCGCTGGTGGTCTGATGGATGCCTTTTTAGTCGCTTTCAAAATCCCAAACTTTTTGCGGCGTTTATTTGCAGAAGGTGCTTTTAGTCAAGCCTTCGTCCCTGTGCTATCTGAATACAAAGAAAAATATAGTTTGCAGCAGGTACAAATCTTAGTCAGTCGTACTTCAGGCGCTCTGCTGTTAATTTTGTCGATGCTTACTGTGGTTGTTATTTTAATGGCACCGTGGGTCGTGACTTTATTCGCGCCTGGTTTTGCCGACCAACCAGGTAAATTTGCTATTACCGCTGAATTACTGCGTCTGACCTTTCCTTATTTGCTATTTATTTCTATGACCGCCTTTGCCAGTGGCATTTTACAAAGCTACGGACGCTTTGCTGCGCCTGCCTTTGCACCCGTATTATTGAACTTATGCATGATTGGTGGCGCATTAATTTTTGCTCCTATGTTCGATGTTCCTATCATGGCGCTAGGCTACGCGGTCGCTATCGCAGGATTGTTGCAATTCTTACTGCAGCTACCGCAGCTATGGCAACAAAAGCTGCTGGTCGCACCCAAAGTCGACTTTCAGCATGAAGGCGTTCGCCGTATTTTAAAACTCATGCTGCCTGCCATCTTTGGCGTCTCTGTCACTCAGATTAATCTGCTGCTCAATACCATTTTTGCCTCATTGATGATTGGCGGCTCGGTTTCTTGGCTGTATGCCGCAGAGCGCATGAGTGAGCTGCCATTAGGCTTGATTGGCGTGGCAATCGGTACAGTCATTTTGCCCAGTTTATCAAAAAGTGAGGCGCAAAAAGACGATGTTAGTTTTAAAAAAACCATCGATTGGGCGGCACGCTTAATCATTTTAGTCGGTGTTCCGGCATCAGCAGCGTTGTTTATACTTGCCGATGTACTGATGCAAGCACTGTTTTTGCGCGGTGAATTTACCTTACGTGATGCGCAGATGAGTTCGCTCGCATTACGTAGTATGGCTGGTGGTATTTTAGGCTTTATGCTTATTAAAATCTTTGCCCCTGCTTTTTTTGCCCGCCAAGATACCAGAACACCCGTAAAAATCGGTATCATTTCTGTCTTTGCCAATATGATTTTTAGTGTCATTTTTATCGGTATATTTTATTTCTTAGAGATTCCACTACATGGCGGCTTGGCATTAGCAACCACGGGCGCGGCCTTTGTCAACGCAGGCTTATTATATTACTTCTTACATAAACGTGATATTTTCCGCTTTGGCAGTCATTGGAAAAAACTATTCACCCAGTTTGCGATTGCGACCAGCGCTATGATTGGCATACTTTATGTCATGCTGCCTTACTTCCCTAGCGATGATGCGCAGTGGCGACGTATCGCCGCTTTGCTCATTATGTGTGCCGTGGGAGCACTGGTTTATGGCGTAGTATTACTAGCCACTGGTTTCCGTCCACGCCAGCTAAAGCATGGTTAAACAGTTTCACTTACGAAACCAAAACAAGCTTAGTAAGAGAATGGATAGTGAATGATGCGGATAGTTGCCATAATTAACCATTAACGAATAAATGAAATTTGAGGGCTAATAATGATAACCAAACGAGTAACCTTACTACGCTTACCAACTATCCTGACTGCTAGTGTCCTTAGCACTGGACTGCTTTTAAGTGCTTGTAGCGATAACGATAAGACAGCTAATAGTGCCGAAGATACAGCAGCCATCGCTGAAGGCATTTCTGATGAAAGCGTTGATGCTGAAAATAGCGCTGCTAATCAAACGTCAGCAGTGGATGCGAATAGCACAGTTGACAGCAAGCAGATGGCTGAGAGTGAGAGTGGTAAAGAGGAAACGGTTATTGATAGTGATGATATCAATCCAGTCACCTCTGCAACCAAGCAAAAAAGCCTCGTAACCAATCCCACCCAAGCTGGTACGCCGGAAGATACTGTCAAGCAAGCACTAGATAGCTTGTATTATGGCGAGGTAAAAGAAGCCGTTAGATATTATAAAGTAGATATGGCAAACTTCGAAGAAGAGCTGGCTAAAACCCAGTATGCCTTTCAGCAAACCGTCGATGGCGTCACTATTACCGATACTAAATACAGTGATGATAAAACCCGTGCCACCATCATTGGGGAGCTGATGTTAAAAGGACAAAGCGAACCTGCACCATTGACCTATCAGCTACAGAAGATAGAAGGTCAATGGAAGATCTTGGGTTAAGCTATTTTAGCTTACTTATCTGAAGCATCATCCGATGTCACCGCTTTACCCAGCATCACGACATCAGCGATAAACCCTTCCATATCGCAAACTTCTGGCATGTATCCCCATTGCTCAAAACCAAGCTTACGGAACAATCCTAAGCTTGGCTGATTGTGCGCAAAAATAAGTGCGATCACATTATGAATGCCTAGGCTTGGCGCTTGTGTCAACATCCAGCATGTCAATAAGCTGCCCAATCCTTGACCGTGATAATCCTGATGCAAGTAGATACTAATCTCAGTGCTGATATGATAAGCCGGTCGTGCATATAAATCGCTAAAGCTGCCCCATGCAACGATTGTTGCTGTCTCTGCTTCTGCTGAATTTTGCGTGGTCTTATGCATAGCTTTTACGACATAAATAGGACGCGTCGGACTGTTTATATGCTCATCAAACCAATCTGCACGCTCTTCACAAGTCACTGGGGTGAGATTGGCAGTGGCTTGTTTACCTGCAATAGTCTGATTGTAAATCACCAAAATCTCTGACAAGTCGTCTCTACTTGCACGCTGCACGACAAACTCATCAGTGAGATAGTGTTCTGACAAAACAGCTGGTACAGCATTTAAGGCAGTAACGGACATAAGGTCTCCGTAATTATTAATTAATAGTCTATGAGTAATAATTGTTGCAAGATGATCCATCTATACAGAGGGTCATTACAAAAGCATGTGGACAAACATCACGGTATTTTAAGATGACAGAGCGGATAGCGCCATACTTTTATTGTCAGTAGACTATAGGATGTTAGTGTGGTCATTTTACTTTATAATGGCTGATTTTAAACACATTGATTTTGGTACGGGTGTGTTTTTTATCTGGTTTTATCTATCATAGCTGAAAATTTATGAACACCTATTTTCTTGAGCAACTGATTGCCTCGCCAAGTAATTTGACTGCAAATACTAGCCCAGTAGATTTAGCGCCCTGTGTGCTTACTATCGGTAACTTCGATGGTGTCCATCTTGGTCATCAAGCAATGCTTGAACAAGTCCGTGATATTGCGCATGCACAAAATCTTGGTTCTGCTATCATGATATTTGAGCCACAGCCTCGTGAATTTTTTGCACCAGCCACCGCGCCTGCTCGCCTCACCAATCTCGCTGAAAAACAAGCTTTGTTAGCAGAATATGGCGTTGAGACCTTGATTGTGGCAGGATTTGATGCAGAGTTTCGCTCGCTATCCGCCCAAGCATTTGCGGATCTTTTAGCCCTGCGCTTAAATGTCAAAGCATTGGTGTTGGGTGATGACTTCAAATTTGGTCATGACCGTACTGGTGACAGTCAGTTTTTACGGAATTATGGCTTAGATGTGACCAACCTACATACCGTCATCGATGATAGTGGTAAAGCGGCACGTATCAGCTCTACTCGCGTTCGAGACTTACTATTGGCTGGTGATATTGACGCTGCTAATGCGCTACTTGGTCGCGATTATGCGATTACAGGAATGGTCGTTGGTGGCGATAAAATAGGTCGTACCATGGACTTCCCTACTGCGAATGTTGACCTACAGCGTTTAAAACCTGCCCTGCATGGTATCTTTGCTGTTGATGTCGTCAGCCTCGACGAGGATGGGCAAGTGATTGCTGATGGCTTATCGGCACTTGCTATAGATGGCAAATCAGGTATCTCAGGATTACGTTCCAACAGCCTCTTTGGGACAGCCAATATTGGCACCAGACCCTCTGTCGATAAACAACATGATTGGCGTTTGGAAGTTCATTTCCCAGAATTAAATGCCGATTTATACGGCTTAACTTTACAGGTTCGATTTTTGCATTATTTACATGGTGAACGACATTATGATGGCTTAGAAGCATTAAAAACAGGCATCCATAATGATGTCAAAGCATTAATTGAGTGGCGAGAGCAGCAGCCCATTTAGGTTGCTATTAAGCTTAAATGCGACCCTCGATATCTATAATTTATAAAAAAACCCACAGCGTTTATAACGTTAGTGGGTTTTTATTTAATAATTCGTTTTTTAATAGTTCTTTTTTCTAAGCATCTGGATGCATACGTACGTTTAAGTCATCGATGACCTCTACCCATTCCGCATCTTTTTCCCATTCTTCTTGTAGAAAAGCACGTTGATTGTCTGTCCAAATGCTCGCTTCTATCAACTTCTCTTCTTTATCCAACTGATTATTTTCAATAAAACTATCAATCGCTGCATCTGAGCTATCAAGTCCCAACTGTGCAAACAATTCATTCATATTGTATTCTGGTTCACCCAACATACTTTTCTCCTTAAATGGTACGAGTGTCTTTGTGTTTATTATCTAAATTGACACATTTATTGTAGCAAGCTTTATTTTAATAGCTGTTAATCAACGTGTATCTAACGTTATCAATTGTATTTGGATAGGCAGACAAGACACAAAAAAGCCCTCTACATTAGAGGGCTTTTTTAGATCAATTTCTATAAAATAGCTTTATGACATGATGACATTGGTGGCTTATGGAAGCAGGTGTGCTACTGCATCACGTTCTTCGCTAAGCTCTTGCTCAGTCGCTGCCATTTTCTCTTTAGAGAAATCTGATGACACATCAACGCCATCTACGATAGACCAATCACCGTTCGTGCATGTGCATGGGAATGAGTAGATTAAACCTTTTGCGATACCGTATTCGCCGTTTGAATAAACGCCCATTGATACCCAATCGTTCTCATCAGTACCCAATGCCCACGTACGTACGTGTGCAATGGCCGCGTTGGCAGCAGAAGCGGCAGATGATGCACCGCGTGCTTTAATGATTGCAGCACCGCGTTGTTGTACTTCTGGGATATAAGTCGCTTCGTACCATTCGCGATCAACCAAATCTAACGCAGGCTTACCGTTGACAGTAGCAGCAGTCAGATCAGGATACTGCGTTGATGAATGGTTGCCCCAGATGATCATTTTTTTCACGTCATTGACGGTGCTGTCCGTTTTGCCAGCCAACTGTGCCATGGCACGGTTGTGATCTAGACGAGTCATCGCAGTAAAGTTACGTGGATCAAGATCTGGTGCATTGCGCTGAGCGATAAGAGCGTTGGTGTTGGCAGGGTTACCGACAACCAATACTTTTACGTCACGGCTTGCAACGTCATTCAATGCTTTACCTTGTGCTGAGAAAATCGCAGCGTTGGCTTCTAGCAAATCTTTACGTTCCATACCTGGACCACGCGGACGTGAACCTACAAGCAGAGCATAGTCAACATCTTTGAATGCAACGGTCGCATCATCAGTCTGCACAATACCTGCTAATAAAGGGAATGCACAATCTTCCAATTCCATGACCACACCCTTTAGGGCGTCAAGTGCTGGAGCGATTTCAAGCAATTGCAAAATAACTGGCTGATCTTTACCTAGCATCTCGCCAGATGCAATACGAAATAACATAGCATAGCTGATATTACCAGCGGCACCAGTGACGGCAACACGTAAAGGCTGTTTCATTGACATTGAATACTCCCTAATTATAGATTAGATAATTCATGATTCTGATTGATGGTTCTAATGGATGACTATCGTTGTAAATAGCGACTTGCCTACTGAATATAGCAGTCATAAACCGAGAGCTAGTGTAGCACTTCGTTCAGCAAATCGTCTAGAGACAATAAGACGCCGACCACCGATTATATTGTTACATTTTATACGGGAGGATTTTTATACCTACTGTAAACCTATACGGATACCCTGCTAGAAAGCAATAAAAGGCAGCTGATAACAGCATTGAGAAGCGTTATATATAGTGATATAACACTTAAGATAAGCGAATATTATTAGGGCGTGTCCTCAATTCAAACAATAAGCATTTAAATAGGCTAAAAAAACTATTTTCCACCCGAAATGACGAACTTACTGCCACAATTATTCACAACATTATGACATGTGCCAAATTCGCTCCCTTCATAACAAATATGGATATCCGTCAATGTTGATTGACGACGACTGCCCGCTTGGCAAATCAAATCAATACTGTTTGAGGACATGCCACTGTTAAGCTGGGTCATTTGACTGATAAATCGAGATTTAGAAACCGTATAGCTATTACCCGTATTAAGCTCATTAGGCAGCTTTAATGCGCCAGCGTAATTGGTAATCTGGCGAAAATAACTACTGGCACTAAGTGGACTACACGCCCCATAACGCTGCCAAGCTTGGCTACGTACTGTCGTATCAGGCATGATACGGTTGACGACTTTTAACTGTAACGGTGTCAGACGTGGCTCACTACCACGTCCGCAGCGCTCACCATATCCCATATCTAGACCTGATACTGTCAACGAATAACCCTCCAAGCATTGACGCATACGGGCACGCGTCGGCTGTATGCTACACAATGCTGGCGTCATCTCAATCATCAACACACGCTGTCCACTCTTAACAGCGCTCGCGGCATGTACCGGCATCATCATAATGCCTTGCAACATCACTAATGCACCGATACTTAGCGTCGTATTTAGTTTATCCATAGATGTATTGGTTATCGAGCTTGATTGGTTTAAATCTGGCGTCAGAGTAGATAGCGAGAGCATCTGCTGAATAGATGACTGATGCCTAACTTTTAATAACAGGGACAGATTGAAATATTTTTTGATCATAGGGGCTGAAGGCATCTAGCAATGATAAAAACATGGGCTATCGTTTAGCTCATAGTGTTCGACGTATAAACACTGATAAAACTAAGAATAGAGCTAACAAAAATGTGTGCGTTGATTGATAAGCACTTATTATAAGCACGTATAAAAGTTATAAGCACGTATAAAAGACACTAATTGATGCAATGGTAGCAAAACGTTTTTTTTAATCTATAGCAGAAACGTAAACATAAGCTAATGATAGCATCAATAGTACAAAAATATCGCAACGTTAGCATGTCATAATCAGCGAGGTTGGGCGTCGAATTAGGCATCGCGTCAAGACAAAGCTAGCTTTGATTGCACGATAAAAAGTGACATAAAGTGACATGAAAAAACCATTAATGATTGCTCACGAATGGTTTTTTTGGTTTATACATTAGCATTTTAGAGCGCGGCAGGTATCGTGCCCATACGCTGGCTAATAGGCTGACTACGACCTAATAGACTGCTATAAATGGTGGCGTTTTCCATCACGTGTTTAACGTAATTACGGGTTTCAGGAAAGGCAATCGACTCGACGTACTGGTCGGCTGCGAGCGAACCATATACTGGTTGCCAACGCTTGGCATTGTTCGGACCCGCATTATAGCCAGCCGTTGCCAACACAGGTTGACGGTTTAGCTTACCGAAAATATCACCCATATACCATGTGCCGTAACGAATATTGGTATCGCCACTATTGGCACGGCTGGCGCTATAGGTCTCACCTAAATTGCGAGCAATGTATTTTGCCGTGTCAGGCATCACCTGCATCAAACCACTGGCACCAACGTTTGAGCGTGCTGATGCAACAAAGCGACTTTCTTGACGCATGATGCCATAAGCCCAAGCAGGATCGATACCAGCAGACTGACTATAACGTACGACTGCATCTTGATGCGGCATCGGATGTGATAACGCTAAGCTGTCTACTCTATCAGTATTATCAACGGCATAAATTGCTCGGTCGAGCCAGCCCATATCATAGGCTTGACGAGCAGCGGCAATAATCAAGTTATCATCACGCTTGTCGCGCGCCTGCTTTACCGCCCAGTTCCATTCACGATTGGCATAGGCACGGCTGGCGTCAGCATTATATAGAGCAAAAGCACGCGCAAAGTTGGCATCTTGCATGACACGTGCGCGATCAGCGGTACTGACATTTGGTAAGTTATTACCACCCAAACGACTGGCATCAAAGCGCTGACCCACTTTATCCTTTGCCATTAAGCCATAATAGTCATTATTTTTTGCCAAGTTTTGATACATTTTTTTAGCAGTATTACGCTTGTTAGCATCGCTTGATTGCTCGTAAGCGCGAGCCAGCCAATATTGCCACTGGTCACTTTTTTGGGTTTCAGCCTCCATTTTTGAGATGGCTTCGACCACATCATCCCAGCGGCTAAAGCGAATCGCTGCCATGGCATAATCTTCGGCTTCTTCAAAATTAAAATCTTCGTCTAGGCTATTGCGGAACCAGTCAACCGCCTCAGCATTAAAACCATCATCCGTATTATGATTCATACGTTGCACCCCAAGGATGCGATACGCATAGCGACGAGTCTCCGCATTCAACAATTTAACTGAACGCTGATTGTCTTGCTTAACATCAAAATCTAACTGTAATGCAGCTTCACGGTAAGACTTGTCAGCAACGCGTCCTATGGCATATAGATATAGGTATTGATTGTTTTGACTGGCAGGTTCTCGACTAAAACGGCTAAAAAAAGCAGACGGATTCAGTTGAATCTCACTCAATGCTGAATAAGCAATAGGCGTTCCTAAACGTGATGACAATGCCATAATGTCACCCGTTTTGCCTTTACGTAGCATACGCTTGAGCCGAGCCGCACGATCCTCATTGCTAATCAGCGCGTTATTATTCATCTCCATCGCGAGCTGGTCACACAAGGCGGGCTGCTTTTTGGTCGTCAACCAAACTTCAGACTTGGCTGCCATAGCCCGCATAGTATCGCCGCCATTATTGAACCCAAGCGCAACCGCACAGCGCTCACTGGCATCCGCATTGGTAATCAAATTCGCAACTTGGCGTACTGAGGCGTAATCATTGGAGCCTGCTTTGGTCTCAGCAAAATCGGCCACCAGCTTTTCTGCCATTACCGTATTTGGATATTGACGCACAAACTGTGACACTGCCGCCGAACTTTGCGAATTAAGATCTAAATTCATCCGCCAATAAGTGGGATACATGGCAAACAAACCGCCGCTCATTGCTTGCTCATAATTGTATAAAGCACTGACATCACCGCGTTCTGCCGCAATTGCCGCTGCTGTAAATGAGCTCACACCATTGTCCGACTGATAGCCACTGTTTTGTTGATAGCTGCCTTCTTGCTGATAGCTGTCCTCTTCGCCCCACGTCAGCTCAGCACAAGCCACCTGTGACAATCCTAGCGCACTCATTGCTGTCGCCAAACTTAACGCACTGACTCGTAGCGTCCTTGCTTTCATTCGTTTTGCATCTTCATTTTGCTTAATAGATTCTCTATCCTTGATGCTATGAGCAACCTGCGGCTTTGTCATACTGACTCTCTTTGTAATGTGTCCAAATGATTTGGCTAAATAATATATTTAGCATAACAATGCCAAAACGGCGTAAATCGCGATTTAATCAATCGCGCTAATATGGTCGCATTCATCATACTATACTCGTTGCACTTTCAACCATCACCTTTACCTTTTGTTAATAAATACGATAGCACGGTGTAACATAGAAGTGATAGCAAGCTATAGTTTTTGCCAAACGCGTTATTAGAAGCAGTAAACAATTGATACTATTATAAATAATTTATCATAACGACCAACAATTGACCCTGCTAATTTTTCACATTGTCATAGGGTTGTGATAAAATACGCCACCTGTTAATCACCTATCACGCTATATTTTTAGTCAATCATGGACTTATCCTTATGAGTGTTACTGTATTTAATCCCCGCATCGATGACACTGCTGTCGCTGAAACAACCGCTACTGCGCCTGCTGTCACTGCACTCAAAGAATCAAGTTCAGCCCAAGCACCTGTCAAATCAGCGACTAAGAAAGTCTTTGTCACCACGCAGGGCTGTCAGATGAATGTCTATGACTCTGGCAAAATGCTGGACGTGCTCGGTGATTCACACGGTATGGAAGTCACGCATGATATCGATGAAGCCGATGTGCTGCTGATGAATACCTGCTCTATCCGTGAAAAAGCGCAAGAAAAAGTGTTTTCAGAATTGGGTCGCTGGCGCAAGCTAAAAGAAAAGCGCCCTGATCTCGTCATTGGTGTCGGTGGTTGCGTAGCCTCTCAAGAAGGCGATAACATTCAAAAGCGCGCGCCTTATGTCGATATGGTATTTGGCCCACAGACACTACACCGTTTGCCAGAATTGTATGATCAATCAAACGAGCAACGTGAAATCGCGCCTAAGAACCGTATCGGTACGATTGATGTGTCATTCCCAAGTATTGAAAAGTTTGACTTTTTGCCTGAGCCGAGAGTAGAAGGATTTAAAGCGTTTGTCTCGATCATGGAAGGCTGCTCAAAGTATTGCTCATTTTGCGTGGTTCCTTATACTCGCGGCGAAGAATTATCTCGCCCACTCGATGATGTATTGGCTGAGATTGATAGCTTAGCAGCGCAAGGCGTGCGTGAAATCAACCTATTGGGTCAAAACGTCAACGGCTATCGCGGTGAAAAAGACGATGGCAGCATTTGTCGTTTCGCTGAGCTGTTGCATTATGTCTCGCATGTTGATGGTGTCGAGCGTATTCGCTACACGACCAGCCATCCGCTAGAATTCACAGATGACATCATTGATGCCTATGCACAATTGCCAGAGCTGGTATCACACTTGCATCTACCTGTGCAGAGTGGCTCAAATGCTATCTTGGCAGCGATGAAACGCAATCACACGATTGATGTGTATATCAATCAGATTAATAAACTTAAAGCCATTCGTCCTGACATTCACTTATCAAGCGACTTTATCATTGGCTTCCCTGGCGAGACCGATCAAGATTTCCAAGATACTTTAAATCTAGCCAAAGAATTGAACTTCGATCACTCTTATAGCTTTATCTACTCTAAGCGTCCGGGCACGCCAGCGGCTGAATTGCCAGATGATGTGAGCTTCAAAACTAAAAAAGAGCGCTTGGCAGAATTCCAAAAAGTCATCATTGATTCAACGCTTGCCAAAACCCATGAGATGGTCGGTACCACGACACGTGTGTTGGTGGAACAAGTTGCCAACCGCCATCCTGATTGCTTAATCGGCACAGCGGATAATACCCGTACGGTCATGTTCCCTTATGACGAAGACAAAATGGATGAGATGTTGGGTAAACTCGTGAGCGTACGTATTACTGATTTCGTCAGCCCGCACATGGTAAAAGGTGAGCTAATCGAAGTATTGGCGTAACTGTTAATTTTTAAGTCTGAGTAAAAATAAGAAAAAGCCGTTCACTATAAATAGTGAGCGGCTTTTTTATTGATAAAGTGGGTTAGTTTTATCAAGCTCTCAAAGAGAGTGCAAACGATACTTAACTTTCTAAATGATTGCTGTAAAGACATATTGAGATATTGACTTTTGAACACAGTAAAAGTGCTATAACACAAAACACTTCATTAAGATCTCGTTAATATATTCCTCATTATCTTTCAATGCCATTGGTTCTAACCCATAAGCTTGAAAACCAAAATTTTTATAGAAATTAATAGCAGGCTTATTATTATCAGCTACAGTAAGTAAAATTTGTTCCACATATTTTTTACTATACTCCATAACTTCCCTAAGCAATTGACTTGCTATGCCTTTTTCTCGGAATTCAGGTTCAATGAATACACTGGATAGATACGCTTTATGAGAAAACTTTATTCCAGTCTCTTGTGTGAAGGTGGCTAAACCTATGATTTTATTTTTATGATAGGCGCCAAATACAGTTGAACTTGATAAGCAATTTTCAAAAAAAATTGGAGGTTTTGCTACTTCTGCTACATATGTGGATCCAAAAATTCTTGGAGATTTTTCTAGAGCTGAAAGTCTGATAGTTCTGAAATCGTTAAGCTCATTAACACTTAAAATTTTTATCTCAATATTTAACATACGATCATCTGCCCAATCATAAAATACCTAATAGATCAAACTAAGCTACCTGTCTCAGTGTACATGGTGAACTACTTTTGTCAAACTCACGTAGAAAGCGCCGATAAAACGTAACCTGCTAGATTCGTTCTTTAAACCATAAAGCTATTTAATACTTCAGCTAATAGGGCTGCAGCAATGATGATAAATATGACGCCGCAACCACGATTGAGCCACGCTAAACGATTGCCAACATCGAGCCAACTTGCCAGCTTTGTACCACCCAAGGTATAAACGATTTGCCAAATTGTTTCACTTAAGAACAACCCTATCGTTAATAAAACATATTGTGGCCATAACGGCGCACTAAAATTGATAAATTTGGGGAAGAAAGCGGCAAAAAATAAGATGGCTTTGGGGTTAGATAGCGATACCCAAACACCTGTACGAAACAAGGTCACATTGCTTGGCGAGATTCTCACCGCTGCGCTTGAGAGCGAACGCGGCTGCGGTGTATTAGCCGTGCTTTCACTGTCATTGTCAGACGCAGGATATTCAGCCGCGACTTCTTCGCTCATTTCACGAGCATCACTCATCAAGCTGCCATCGCCTGCATCGCACCAAGAGCTAATACCTAGATAGATTAAATACGCCGCACCCACTACTTTAATGACTGTCAACAACCAAGGCGACTGGCGACTAATCACATCGAGTCCAAGTAGTGTCGATAGCAGCAAAATAAACAACCCAAGGCTCAGTCCTGCTAGCGTCCACAATGTGCGCTTTACGCCATAGTTCATGCCATACTGAAATGCCAGCAGCATATTGGGACCTGGGGTCGCTGAGATAAAAAACGTACTTGCAAAGAATACTGCAAACAGATGCCAAGACATCGACCAACCCCTACTTTGTTATTTATAAAAAATTTATCGTAATAATGCCGAACTGCTAAAAAATAAACACCGCCATAACGACGGTGTATTTTATGCTCATTCATATCAAAAACAAACGGTCTGCCATCTAATAGACTAATTAACAGTACAGCTGTCTAATAACTTCTGTAAAAAACCATCACAGCGCTCAATTTCACTCAGCTCGACATATTCATCGGCTTTATGTGCTTGCTCAATACTACCGGGACCGCAGATAATCGTTGGGATGCCAGCATTGGTAAATTGCCCGCCCTCAGTCGCATAAGCCACTTTATGACGCTCGTTATCTCCAGTCAGTGCGGCTATTAACGATTGCAATTTAGCACTGTCGTTATCAGTCATTGCCGGTACGCTTTCTTCCTGCATCAACTCAATACCGGTATCGGCAGCACGTGCTTGCATCTGGGCATTTAATTCTGTCACTTTCGCTTGAATCGGTGCAAGAATATCCTCTTGTGTCATATGCGGCAGGTTACGATAGTCAAAGGTAAACTCACATAGATTGGGGACAATATTGGTCGCCGTGCCACCTTTTATCGTGCCTACAGACAATGTCGAATAAGGCACATCGAACAGCGCATCATTATCACTGCGATGACTAATCTCTTCTGCCAACTCATCAACATAACCAATCAAACGACTGGCATAGCTGATAGCATTGACACCTTGGGCGGTCAATGACGAATGCGCAGACTTACCATGGACGCGGCAACGATAAACGGCAATGCCTTTATGTGCCACAACCATCGTCATATTGGTTGGCTCACCGACGATACAATAATCAGGGGTAATACCACGCGCTTTCAAATCTGCCAGTATCAATGGCGCACCCAAGCAGCCCACTTCTTCATCGAATGACAGCGCCAAGTGCAGCGGGCGACGCAACTGACCTTCATTGGATAACTGCACAGCGCGTGGTAATAACGTCAATGCACAAGCGATAAAGCCTTTCATATCACACGCACCGCGTCCGTATAGCTTATCACCACGTATCGTCGCAGTGAATGGATCTGACGTCCATGCTTGCCCGTCGACTGGCACGACGTCAGTATGACCAGAAAGCACCAGACCGTGATTGACTTCGTCAGCGTTTGCCCCTGCTGGCACAGTAACGAATAGATTGGCTTTGTTTTTGGCTTCATTAAAAGTCAAATCTATTATCAAACCTAATTGTTCACAGTATGCTTGCACATCTTCAATCAAAGCCAGATTAGAATGGCGACTGACCGTATCAAAAGCAATCAAGCGTGTGAGCCAATCGATACTATGCGCAGGGTAAGACGTATTTTTGAGCTGATTATTATTGTTCGAAGTCATGAAATATCCTTATCACGATATAATACCAATTTTAGAAATACGGTTAGCGATGTTAAATTTTCCAAGCCTACTAGATGTAGTACTCGCACTCGTTTTTCGCTACTGTAATTTCTGGAATGGTAAAAATAGAAAGTGTTAGCGTCTTTGAAATGCGCGCTGTTGCAGCGCCTTTACTTCTGCATCTAATCCAGCAATCGGACCTTGTACTGGTATGTTCGGAGCCACTTCTTGAATACTTAATGAATTGATTGGTGATGAGGATTTTACGCCCATCTCCTGCATCCATTCATCCAACTGTTTTGATGAGCTGACATAAACGATACGACCAAGCCCTGCCCACGCATGCGCGGCCGAACACATGGCACAATGCTCGCCCGAGGTATAAACCACAGCGTTAGCGCGCGCCTCCGCTGTCATATTTGCTGCTGCCCATTTAGCAACGGCAATTTCAGGATGATAAGTAGCATCGACCGTATTGGCACGATTGCGATCTTCATGCAGCACATGACCGTCGCCGTCGACCAATACGCTACCAAATGGCTCATCGCCCGCCTCTAAAGCTTCAGTAGCAAGCTCAATAGAGCGGCGTAAATGAATCATATCATTGTCAGTTATCATCTCCATCTCCTTTTATCACTTCATACTAGGACGTGTTGAATATCAACTCATATCAAAGCATTTACGATAGCGTCTTTATTATGAAGGACGGTTTTGATTCATCGCATCAACGACTGGCGGCATCGGTTTTGGCAACTTCCCTTCTGCTTGTAGCTCTTTGGTGGTTTTGGCATCGATAGCCAGTCCAGCAATCAAGGCGATATCTTTCACCGCTTTACGCTTACGGGTCGCAAAGCTCACTGGCACCATGCGCGCAAACTCATAAATATGCAGATAAGACTCTTCGCCACCTTCAAAATTTTCGTCATCCTCTAGTCGAATACCACCGATTTTAGCCAAATCAGACAGCATCTCATTTTCGTCACCACTGAGACCACAGTCGGTAATCCCAAAACCCGTCATAAAACCATTTGCCCACTGTTTCAATGCCATCACGCGCTCGTACAAATCATGTTCATCATCTGGTACTAATGGCGTGTAAGAATAAGCATCGTCTTTGTCTTTAAGCTGAAAAACAGTGTCTTCCGCTTCTTCTGTTAACAGTGTCAATGCCTCGTCAGGTAAAGGCGCAAAACTGAGCTCCTCAAATACCTTAGCCCATACTTGCTCATCAGGCGCATTACAGGCAGTCATAAGCCCTGTCATCAAGCCGTGCACTTCGCTGATAGACACGTCAGTCCAGTCATCAAAAGCAGTCAGCCATGTATTCCAGCCAGATATATTGTCATTCATAATAAAGATCCTAGTGATTGATTATTGCTTAAAAAATATTGCTTAAAAAATATTGCTTAAAAAATAAAAATAGACGAATAAAATAGGTGTGAGACATCGCTTGATATTATCAATCAAACCATGGCTAATAAAAATAAACAAACAACACCTAATATAGGTAATTACTTTGTTGATATAGATATTATGCGGTCACCTATGGCATTATTAAACGCAGAGAACTAAATTCATTCACGCTTACTTGTTAAGGATAAAAACTGACTATGTATGATCAACTTAGAATATTAGAAAAAATGATACTCGACATAAAAAAACAGTATCAGCTTGTCAGTGCTGAACTTAGCAGCCTCAAACAGCATCCTGTTAGCGACCCTCAAGAGCTTGCAGCATTAACGACCAAGCTCAACACTAGTCATAGCGAACGCGACGGTGCCAAAAAACAATTGAACGATCTCGACAAGCGCTACCAAAGCTTGGCTGAAGCGCATCATATGATAGGCGAAGAGCAAGACAAACTGCAAAAACAGGTCAGCCAATTGCAACAACAAAACAGCCAGTTACAGCAACAAAATAATGAATTAAAGCAGCAATATAGCGATATTAAACAGCAAAACAGTGAGCTGCAGAAAAAGAATCAATTGGCAGCTGAGCGTACACAAGTTGTATTAAAACGCTTAACCCACATCGACCAAGTAGAAGGCTGATCAGGGATGGCAATAAACGATGACCGATCATCACTACTTGCTAATGAACTGACAAAATCAAAACGGTAATATCTTATATTACTCATTTTACTGACCAGACATTGTAGGATTTATCATGACCGATGACCACAAAAACTCTATAGAAAAAAAGCCACAAAATGGCCAACAGCAGAATATTTCTTCTAAACCACAACCAGTCGCTGCAACTGGTTCAAATACGTCGAGTGCTACTGTGAAAACCACTATCCCTGAACCACAAATCAAAAAGGTTGATATTGCAATTGCGGGTGTCACTTATCCTATTTATTGCCCAGTACACGAACAAGAAGAGCTGCTCTCAGCTGTCTCGTATATCAATAACCATGCACTAGATCTCAAACGAGATGCGCCAAGCCTCAGTCAAGAAAGTATCTTAGTACTGTGCTGCTTGAATTTGTATGAAAAAATACACACCAATCAAAGAAGCGATGAAGATCGACTACAGCAAGACAAACAATCTGAAGCGCTATTAAATAAAATTATGAAAGACGCACAGTCTGTTTTATAAGCGCATATTACGCGACGAAACAATAAGCGCTTCGCTCTGATGAGCCAAGCGCTTTTTTATGCCCAAGCCATAATCTAATTATTTATACGTCAGGGTTATAAACCTTACCTGCATGAAAATCTGCTTGATGCTCATAATTGCAAAAAAACAATGTTTGGTTTTCGCCAATGGCACTCTCACTATTTGCAGCCAAGTTGGGCTTGGTTTCAAGGACTCCGCGGTATTCAGCCAAGCTGTTGCCACAAAAATTGCACTGACGCGGTGTAATCACATCCCCTTTTTTTGGCATCATGCTTTTGGGCGCACGCGGGTACATAAATTTATAAAACCCCCACATTACTATCCAAATAACGATGATGATAATGATAACAGCAAACACGGCAATGCTCCTTTAAATATGAGTAAGCGCTATGACTGATAAAAGCCGCTTGGCGGATTATTCAATACGTCTAGGCAGTATAACTTAACCAGCAATACTGACGATAGTGCTATGCTTTAGCGAGTTAATTGTCCATCCATTTATCATGGTAATTTATCAATAAATGCCATGATACGGTGTAAAAAACTGGCCATAGCGGGCCAGTTTTTGTATTAAACAGAAAATAAAGTGAGCGATCTATATTAGCGAAACTATAGCTGCAACTCACTGATATCAGCGACGGTTAAAAACAATGCGCGTACTTGCTTAAGCAGCGCTAAGCGGTTGTTTTTAAGGGCGGCGTCTTCACTGTTGACCATCACATTATCAAAGAATTGCGTCAACGGCTCATCTAAGCTGGCAAGCGTTTGCAACACTTGTGTGTAATCCGCTTGTTCTAGCATCGGTTTAACCGCCGTCTGCGCTTGCAGCACACTTGCATATAAGCTTTGCTCCGCAGGCTCAGACAATAGCGCTTCATCCACAGTATCAGCGACACTCACTTCCGACTTGGCTAATATATTGGCGACACGCTTGTTTGAATCAGCAAGCATTGAGGCTTGTGACAATTCGCTAAAGGCTTGTACCGCGCGAATACGCTGATCAAAATCAAGCGGCATATGCGGGTTAATCGCTTGCACTGCTTGGATAGTATCAACGCTCACGCCCTGTTCGGTATACATCGCACGATAGCGCGAGTTTAAGAATGCCATGACCTGAGTGAAGGTATCGCTAATACTCAAATCCATAGTCTTTTCATCATTGATAAGCTTTATCGCATTCTGTTTGCCATAGTTTTTAATAGTTTCTTCGACAAGTGCAACCAGATTAATTGGCAATTGCTTTTCGATCAAAATACGCAAGATACCGATGGCTGAGCGACGTAGGCTGAACGGATCTTTTGACCCTGTCGGTGCTTGGTCAATGGCAAAAATACCGACCAGCGTATCTAAACGGTCGGCTAATGCTAAGCAAATGCCAATTGGCGTCTGTGGTAATACGTCACCACTGAACTTGGGTAAATATTGCTCTTTTAAACTTGCCGCGACTGCTTCAGGCTCATTATTCAAACGCGCATAATAAGTGCCTGCAATACCTTGTAATTCAGGATATTCACCGACCAACGAGCTTGCCAAATCGGCTTTTGACAAAATACCCGCACGCACCGTTTCATCGATATCAATCTGCTGACCTTGCTGTTGCATCAAGGCGGCAATAAAGGCGGCAAGCTTGGCAATACGCTCAGATTTTTCCCAAATCGTACCCAGCTTGTCTTGGAAGACGCGAGCTTTCAAGCTTTCTGTCAACGCAAATAATGGCTGTTTTTGGTCTTGTAAGAAGAAAAACTCGGCATCGGCCAAACGCGGACGCACGACTTTCTCATTACCTTCGATAATTTGATTGGGATCTTTTGACTCAATGTTGGTAATAAAAATAAAGTACGGCTGCAACTTGCCTGCTTTATCAGTTAAGCAAAAATACTTTTGATCGGCTTGCATGGTAGAGATAAGCGCTTCTTGCGGCACCTGTAAAAAACGCGGCTCAAAGCTTGCTCGCAGTGCAATCGGGAAATCAACCAATGCGGTGACTTCATCCAACAAATCTTGCGGCACGATAGCATCAGCATTGACTTCATCTGCTAGCGCTTTGACTTGGTTTTTGATCAGCATTTGACGCTTATCAAAATCAGCCACGACTTTTAAACTGCCTAGTAATTCTTCGTAGTCATTGGCGTGCGCAATCTCATGATAGTTAGGACTATGGAAGCGGTGGCCACGAGTTTGCGTGCCTGTCTGATGGCCTTGGATAGTCGCATCAATGACAGTACTATCTTGCATCAATACCGCCCACTGTACTGGACGCACAAATTCATTGCGGCTGGCACCTGAACGCATACGCTTAGCAATCGGTAGATTGTCTAGTGCAGTCTGAAAAATGGCAGCTAACAGTTCAGTAGTTGCTTGACCATGAATGACTTGCTCATAACCGACATAATCACCTTTGTCGGTGTTAATCGTTATCAACTCGCTGGCTTCAATACCTAAGCCTTTTGCAAAACCCATTGCCGCGCGAGTTGGATTGCCCTCTGCATCAAATGCCGCTTTAATCGCAGGGCCACGTTTTTGCTCGCTACGATCAGGTTGCTTGTCGCTAATACCTTGAATTTGAAGCGCCAAACGACGTGGGGCAGCAAAGGCTTTGATACTATCGAAGCCAATTTCAGCTTCATTTAATTGTTCGGTGACACTCGCTTGTAGCGCATCACGTAGAGGTTTTAGGCTTTTTGGAGGTAGCTCTTCACACCCCAGTTCAAATAGAATAGTACTCATGGGAATCTCGGTTTATTAAGAATTTTTTATATATTTAAAAATTGAGTAGATTATAACAAAATCATGGTAATCAACAGTTGATCATATTATTGTGGAACACTATTTTTTATGTTTCGGAACCATTTATGATAGATCATGAAAAGCTGCAAACTCTAGTCAAACAGCTTTACAACACCGTCAACGAATTGGAAAACATGTTTCCCGGTCGACACTTTACTCCAGACGGTCATTTAGTAGGTAGCTTAGGTGAATGCTTGGTAGCAGATGCTTACGAGCTAGAACTATTAGCTGCAAGTAACAAAGGCTACGACGCTATAACGAAAGACGGTTTGAAAGTTGAGATAAAAGCCACTCAATCTAAATCTGTTGCCTTTCGAAGTGAACCTGAACATGCAATTATTATTAAAATAATGCCAAATGGTACATTTGAAGAAATATATAATGGCTCAGGTTCGCTTGTATGGGAGCAATTTAAAAATAAAAAACGGCCTAGTAACGGTCAGTTCCAAATCTCTATTACTAAACTTAAAGCACTCAATGCAATGGTATCTGAACATGATCGAGTGCCTAAAATTAATATTTAGAACGAAAACTACTTATCTTCACCTTGTTCTTTTGGCAAATACTTATCGAGCGCCGCTTGACGATGTGCTTCGTCTGCCAATGGAAAACCCAATTTTGCGCGTGCTTCAACGTAACCAATGGCAACCTTACGGGCAAGCGTACGCACACGTAGGATAAAACGCTGACGTTCGGTCACTGAAATCGCACCACGAGCGTCGAGTAAATTAAAAGCATGTGAGGCTTTTAGTACCATCTCATAAGCAGGTAATGGCAAACCTTCGACAACCAATCTATCTGCTTGCTGCTCATAAAAATCAAACATCTGACCCATCATTGGCACATCAGCGTGCTCAAAGTTATAAGTCGACTGCTCAACTTCGTTTTGATGGAAGACATCGCCATAAGTGACGCGGCCAAATTCGCCATCTGCCCACACCAAATCATAAACGCTATCGACGCCTTGCACATACATTGCCAAGCGCTCAAGTCCATAAGTGATTTCACCAGTCACCGGAAAGCACTCAAGACCGCCTACTTGCTGGAAGTACGTAAACTGCGTCACTTCCATGCCGTTGAGCCAAATCTCCCAGCCTAGTCCCCACGCACCCAGCGTTGGCGACTCCCAGTTATCTTCAACGAAACGCACATCGTGCACCAATGGATCAATACCAATGGCTCTTAGCGAGTCCAAATACAGCTCTTGGATATTGGGTGGATTTGGCTTAAGCACCACTTGAAACTGATAGTAATGCTGCAAGCGGTTGGGGTTGTCACCGTAGCGACCATCGGTTGGACGACGTGATGGCTGCACATAGGCAGCATTCCAACGCTCAGGACCTAACGAGCGTAAAAATGTCGCGGTGTGAAAAGTACCCGCGCCGACTTCCATATCATAAGGCTGCAAGATAACACAGCCCTTATCGGCCCAATAATTCTGTAGGGTTAGAATTAAATCCTGAAACGTCATCGGTTGAGGGTCTGTATTTTCTATCATCGGAGTTGTCGCTTGGGATGTCATAGTTTGGGTTTTCATAGTAAAGCCACTGTGGAATGGATATTTATAAATAAAGTTTTGATAGCACTCGTATAGCCTATTCGGCAACGACTCTATTTGCCTGCTCACCTTACTAAAAATTGACCATTTTATCTATATTTACATCAATTAAATTTATGCTGCAGACCTAAACGAGTCGTTATAGGGCTCATTCATAATCAAACTGCTGCAATATAGGAGGCACAAAAGTAGCAGATAAAAAAAATACCCAAATGCGCGAGCATCTGGGCAGGAGGAAAGGTATGTCTTTGGTATCCTGATGAGTCAGGCTTTTTGTTTTTTAGTCGAACTGCTATTCTCTTGTTTTGGTAAAAATCTATCTGAACTAATCTCGATAGTAATGCTATTAAAACGGTACTTCTATTAAGCGATTAAAAAGATAAGAGTAAATATGAAATAACCTTACTGGTAAGAGGCATTAGTCGCTTTTGGCATAATTATCCATAAAATTATATAAATTAAAATGCCAGGTACTGCTGCACTCAAGGATGAGATAATCACGAATAATACTCTCACCCAAGTTGGTGACCAGCCAACGTATTCGGCAATGCCGCCCATCACACCTGCTATCATGCGATTGTTCTGTGAGCGATGTAGTTTTGCTAGTTTAGCCAAATCAAATACCTCTCTATCATTTCTATTGTTATTTGAACTTCTGCTTTTTGCTTTTTTTCTTCTATTTTTATGTTTCCGATTTTAGTCAGGAAGCTGCTTAGCCCTCTTAACTTATGAATAAGTATAGCAACTATTTAACATTTATCTGTTGAACGTATAGACGTACTTTGTGAGTTTATGCTAACCAAGCTTGCCCTAATCTGTCATAAAACCTCATAAACTGCTGATTTTAAATAGTTATTTCAAAATATTTCACGATTAGCTTTATTGCTGCCATATTACACATTTTGTTACAAATCCAATATTTAGCCATTTTCAGCACATAGATATTGTGTGGATGGAGCTTCAGAAATGGTGAGATAGTCAAACAATCACAGTTAAATTAATAACTTGGTCATATTTTTATCAGAAAAAAGTCATATAAAAAAACATCCCTTTACAATAACCTACCTGTAAATCGCCTTAAACCTTTATAACATGCTGGTAAATAACAGATATTCCAGCAGTCTATCGATAAAATTAGTGCGATGAAGCATGAATAAAAATTAAGGAAAGCTATGTACGAGTCAGGATTGATGATTGGACATTTTGAGCCACTACATTTAGGTCAAATGCGCAGTATATTGGCTGCGGCAGGACAAGCGAAAACCTTGCATATTATCATTATGGCGCACCCAGCACCGCATCCAGACTTTGACATTACTTTGCAAGACAAAGCACGTTGGCTACAGATGGCGTGTGCTGATTTGCCATTTATCCAGATTCATACCACTCATGAGATTGAACTACCGCTACATGATAGCTTCGTCGATGTGACAATCGACATTCCCGCCAGCAATGCCAAACTACAACGTTTGACGACAGCGCTCGACTTACCAGCAGATACAGTCTTGTTTGTCGCAGAAAACCATCCATTGGCGCAGAGTGATGTCTATGAGCGATTATCGATGCCAGTCATCACGACCCCGCTACAGCCTGAGTTTGATTCTTATGCCATCGCTCGTAATCCAGTCGCACATTGGTCAGCTATTCACCCGCAAGCGCGCGGCGACTATACCAAAACGGTGGCGATTGTTGGCGGTGAAAGCTCAGGTAAGACCACATTGGTGCATAAACTGGCCAATTATTATGGCGCTAGCTTTGCTTTAGAGATGGGACGCTTATATGTCGGCACTGATTTGGGCGGTAGTGAAGTCGGTCTACAATACAATGACTATGGTCCGATTGCCCTTCAGCATGCTCAAGCTATAAGAGATGCGGCGGCTAATGCGACCGCTCCTGTCACCATCGTTGATACCGATTTTGTGACCACGCAAGCATTTTGTGAAGAATATGAAGGTTGCAGCCATCCTTTTGTGGCGGCTTGCATCGATGAGTTTCGCTTAGATCATACCATTATGCTGGATAACAATACGCCGTGGATTGATGATGGCATGCGCTCATTGGGCACGCCTGAGGCGCGTGGACGCTTTGAGCGACGTCTCGTCGATATTTTTGCTCGTCATGATATCAAACCGCACATGGTTGATCAGCCAGATTACGATGCGCGCTATCAGCAAGCGCTGCTGCTTATCGATCAGTATGTTTATGGCAGATAGAGGAGATGGTAAAAATAGCGATGGCAAGAATACAAAAATAATAGGATATTAAAAAATAAGATAAGCACCCATTGTAGTTTTAATACTTTAAGGAAAAAGGCTTTATGCGTATTCAGCTATTAGATAATATTACTGGAAAGTGGGCGATGCAATGGATTGTCACTTGGTTCATTTGCGGGGTGATAGCATTATCCGCAGGTTTTTGGCTCACGACAGAACACACCACACTTGATATGTTTTATTTGGGCGTGTCTTTCGTTGGTTTGGTCTGTGTGGTTTCGCTATCATTTCGCAAAAACGTCATGGGCAACGGGTTGGGAATGGCAGCGACTGCGGGAGAAGTCGTCGTGCAGGCGACGTCTGGTGCAGTCGGTTTGATGCTCGCGCCGCTCTTTAACTTTTTCACCCATGTCTACGGTATTTTTTATTGGTCAAAACATACCGATCCTGATGGCGACATGATACCAAAGGCGGCGAGCAAAGCGGTTTGGTTGATTACCGCCGCCTTTATTATTATTGGTCTCGCACTTTTTCCCACGGTAAATAATTTACTAGCCAGCTATGGCTATGCAGTGGTTGAAGATGATAATAGTAAATTCCTAGGATTTATCTCCTTCTTTTGGATCAACGTCATTGCTTTTGTCCTCTCCATTACTGCACAAGCCGCGATGATTTTGCGCTATTCATTTAACTGGTGGTTATGGATTATCGTTAACTTTGTCTGGCTCATCGTCAATCTAATGTCAGGCAATTACATTTTTGCCATTCAAACCATGATATATCAAATAAACGCCTTCATTGGTTTGTATGAATGGCAGCGCAGTGAACAAGGTTAACGGTTATCTTGTATGGTCATAAGCGCTGATATCTCAAAAGAATAAAATCGAAGAGCTCGCAGATATTGGCAAATATGTTGATAGCGCTATAGGTTTTGACTGTGCCGTCTATCAGATAGTGTGGTGGACTGGCTCAATTAGTGCTACAACTGATAGGAGAGATTTTTCAATTTATCTACTAACATGGAGGTTAGTATGTCTCGTACTCAGCAAAAACGCCTGTCT
Organism: Psychrobacter immobilis; assembly: GCF_003148585.1. Lineage (GTDB taxonomy): Bacteria > Pseudomonadota > Gammaproteobacteria > Pseudomonadales > Moraxellaceae > Psychrobacter > Psychrobacter immobilis. The sequence goes on from NZ_QGGM01000011.1 coordinate 62,314, forward strand.
AAACGTACACTTGAGCAATGGCTTAGTGAATATTCTGTCAGTCATCAAAACCTAGTCAATAAAAAAATCCATTGGCTATGCGTTCCCACGATATTTGTCAGCCTGTTAGGCATGGGCATGTCGCTATCAGTCTGGTTTACCTTAGTACTTAGCGCGTTGGTATTGTTATTTTATATGCGTCTATCCACGCCGTTATTCTTGGCGATGGGAATGTTTATTCTTATTTGTTTGTCAGCAATGGCATTATTACCATGGGGCTTTAAGGTTTGGGCAGCTGTTTTTGTGGTTGCTTGGATTGGACAGTTCATTGGTCATAAAATTGAAGGCAAAAAACCCTCATTTTTTGAAGACTTACAATTCTTGTTAATTGGTCCAGCATGGGTAGCTAATAGCTTGATGGGTCGTAAAAAAATCCAAGCCTAACTATTTATTTTTGATAGTATATTTAAGCTTAGTACCTAAAAAACCACTATCTAAAATTGATATTTTTACCCAAAGAAGCACCGCTCAACAATCCGTTAAGTGGTGCTTTGTATATTAAGCTATCAAAGAACAAGTTATGAAAAATAAGCTATCAAAAAAAATTATTTACTGTAATTAATTACTCTAACTTTCAGAACAATAACACTGTAAATATAGCGTCAAATAGCCACAGCAGAACCGTTTACTTCAAAATAGAACCATTCATTTTAGAATAGAGCCAACAGCACAAATTCAGCCTATTCGCCCGATAGTTAATACGCGATAAGCCTTTACGCAATGTACTGTAGAAATTCTTCATTACGCGTCATCACAGGCAGATGCAGCACTGGCTGTCCCGTCCTAAACGTTGAGTTGGATTTTTCTGATCGACACATTGATTTGATCGAAGAAGGGTATGAGTTGGTCGAGTATTAAGAGCTGCAAGATTCCAGCGACCAAACAAAACGGCTGGCGCTGATTCGTTATTCGCTCTGTGCCAGTCCCGATTATCTGAGCAGAATGGGATTACTTGAGACGCTAGCAGATTTGGGAAATCATGAGTTTTTACAAGATGGTTTTGGCAAAAGAAGCAACCTATAGCTGACCGATGAAGAGGGGAGAAAGCATAAGCACAGGATTCATGCCAAAATTAATGCCGCTAATGCTGAGTTTTTGGTAGATATGGCCGTCAAAGGTCAGGGCATTACCTTTATACAAGGTCAATATCTGAATACAGTGTCGATATTTGCTCACGCAAATAATATCACATGTCTATCACAGTCGAATTATCGCTTATAGCCCTACCGGATCCAGCAATCTTAGTTACTTATGCGCCTTACTCAGTGATAGCAGAAATGACACCAATCAGTTTTTTGGTCTTATATCTTGCTTCTGCTAGTGCCATCTTATTCTGCGCTACCACGGTCAATACACACGGCTTACCGATATAGTCAGTTTTGACAAATAGCATATTCCCAGCAGTGGCTTCGACAATAGTGATGTCGCACTTGCCCTGCTTCATTTGACTCACGGATGAATCGCTCAGCGCTGATAGCGTGCTACTCATCGCCGCAAACTTGTCCGTTTGATTGCTCAATTCACTGATCGAAAAGCAACTAATGGGAAAGCCATCTGTGGTGCATAAGCTAACCAATATGACTTCTCTATTGGCATCACACAATGCTTTCATGTGGCTTAATAACGCTATTTTTGCTGGTGATTTTTCGTCTAATTTTTCTTTTAACATAGTCATATCTGGCATTAGTCTTGATTATTAAGGGTATTAAATAATGACAACAGAGACACGGCGGACTCTCTATTTCTAGGATCTGTATGGAGCACAGGTGCCACCACATTATGCTGCATCAACATCACTCTTATTTCTTGTCCCAGTGCTGAAAGGCTATCTTTGTCAGCATCCTCGCAATGAGTGATACCAATGATACACGTGGTCTGATTTTTTTCTGGTGCAAAAAAGTGTAATAGCTTATCTAAATTGGCATAATCAGGTGTCTCGCCATATCTAATCAAAATGAGCAATCCCCATAGCGACTGATTGACAAACTCCCATAAAAAAGAAAATCGCTCTTGACCTGGCACACCGTAAATACCTAGCGCCATATCGTCAGACAGAGTAATGCGCCCATAATCGATGCCGACCGTCGTGTACTCTTTACCGATATCGATACTAGATTTTGCTTCTGTTTCGATGGGGCTTATCTCGCTTAGGGTTTTGACCAACCGAGTCTTTCCAGCACCTACTTCACCAATGATTGCTAGTTTCTGATAATTCAATTTTTTACCTCATTCCTAAGAATTTTTTGATCGCACCATAAAATTTGTTAGGCTTTTTCTCATTTACGGTTTGCTCATGTATCGGTGCTGGCTCTGTGACACTCAATAAACCTAAACGATCAAACTCTCTGATAATCTGTGTGACTTGATGATGGCTGCCAAACTCACCACTGTCCGCTAGTGCATTAAACGAATAAGGCTTTTTAGTCAATTTGATACACAGGTTCATAATCATCTGCGGCTGGCTTTCATTGTTGAGATCAGGCCATGCCAGCAATCTTAAATCCTTACCTTCATAATACTTTTCAGGCACCGTATCAGATTTTTTTATATCAATAAACGGTTGAATACGTCTTTGTTGAGACTCATTAAAGCTGTTTAACACAGCGCTATTATTCTCAATGAACGCATTAAAAAAGTTGCCTTGATCCACAAAATCAAACACGCTCACAGCCCAATTATTAAAGCTGCGTTTGATCACGCGCACATCCAGAAACACCCAAAGATCTTCATGTCTAGGATCAGAAGCTATCTTACTCATTAACTTGTCTACTTCCAGATAAGGGCCTTCTAGCACTTGCAGATACTGACCGTCACGGTAAGAGATGATACCCGTAATTTGCGATTTTGGATTATGCTTACGAGAGACGCTAACGATGTCTGATAACCCAGTAGGCATTCGAATAGTACGATTACTGATGGGCACTCTACTGACGTACGCAATACACTTCATTTTGCCACCACTTGATAAAACGGCTCACGCTCGTTAAGTTGTTACCACTGCCTATAAAATAATAATTCGCTATGTACAGTACGTACATAGCGAATTTGACCTTGTTGCCAGTCTTGTCTTATTTAAGGCGCGATAAGCAACAAGGAGAGTTTGATAAATCACTCATTTTTTGAACACGACCAATCGAATTATATTTCTAGTTTATTTTCTACGGCTTGTACCTTACGGCGGGCTAATGCAAGATTGGCTTTTGATTTATCAAGCACCAAATAAATAAACAAGTCTTCATGCTTGGCTGTAGGACGAATGATGTGCAATTGAGACTCCAAGGTGATCAACATATCTTCGATTTCACCTTTGATATCTAATGATTTCATCGTTGCTACCTTCGCCTTTACCACTTGCGAGTTACCTGCTGCTGCAAGTTCTAAGTCAACGCCGCCGCCAGCCATACCAAGTACCATGCCTGACATATAGTCGACGATACAGCCACCCATTGCACCATCAAGATTCATTAATTCTTGTAACGACTCATCGATATTTGACATACTTTTTCCTATTTATCTGATTGTATTCAAATGAAGTCATTCCATCACAGAAATGCCTTCGTAGTTTCAAGGTATGAAGCTAAATTTAGCTTATTATTTACTCTTTTTGTTATTAGTATATCTTAACATACGCTTAAAAATTATAAGATAATTATAACAATAAAATATCAATAACTAAGTATGTTTTTTGGTAAAAACGATATAGTCTATTTATAAACAAAGTCTACATACCGTAGCGGTGGTCATTATATTCCATATATTAGACTCGATGACGCTTGCCCCTAACCACTCATGAACAAAAAACGACCGTTGGGTAGGAAAAAATAAAAACGTCGAATAATTATGCGAATTTAAAGTTTAAAACCCCCACTCTTGACACTAAAACGCCATTAACCGTTGAGTCATTCCAAGCAAATAGTTAAGGAAAAACGATGCCCGATTTACTTATAAAGAATGCCCAATTACCCAATCATAAAAACTTGGTTAATATCAGTATAAACGGCGCTTATATTGAGAGCATTGACGACGTGGCGGAAAAAACTGAACATGATGATGCGCCAAAAGCAATTTACGATGCTAAAGGTTACTTTGTCTGTGCAGGATTCTATGAGAGCCACATTCACCTTGATAAAGCCTGCATCCTTGATCGCTGTACTATAGAGCAAGGTGATTTAAACGAGGCTGTTGAAGAAACAGGTAAGGCTAAAAAGGATTTTACGGAAGTAGATGTGTTTAATCGTGCTGCACGAGTGATTGAGATGGCGATTAAAAAAGGCACCGTTGGTCTGCGTACCTTTGTTGAAACAGATTCAAAAACAGAGATGCGTGCCTTTAATGCCATCAAAAAAGCCCGCGATACCTATACATTTGCCATCGATATAGAGATTTGCGCCTTTGCGCAATCAGGATTGACCAATGACCTGCATACTCATGAGCTACTCAAACTGGCATTGTCACAAGGCGCTGATTTGGTTGGCGGCTGTCCATACAAAGATGAGAATCCTCACAAGCATATTGAAATGGTGTTTGACTTGGCTGAGCAGTTTGACGTCGATGTTGATTTTCATCTGGATTTTGATCTGGATCCACAAGGCTCAAGCATTCCAAAATTGGTTGAAGAAACCATCAAGCGCCATTATCAAGGTCGCGTGTCTATTGGTCATGTGACCAAACTATCGGCGATGGACAAAGACAAACGTATGGAAATGGCTGCGTTACTTAAATTCGCTGACATTACCTTGACGGTGTTACCAGCCACCGACATATTTTTGAATGGGCGTGATTATGATGCGCTCATTCCTAGAGGTATGGTCAACGCCAATGAGCTATTAGCAATGGGCATCAATACGACTATTTCTAGTAATAATATTTTAAATGCTTTCACGCCTTACGGTGATGCCTCACTGATTAGAATGGCAAATATGTATGCCAATATCACTCAATTAGCAAAAGATGAGCAGATAGCGGAGGTATTCGACATGATTAGCAAAAATGCAGCGAAGCTTTTGTCACGGCAAACGGAGATTAAAGTAGGAGCACCGGCTACCCTGGTCATATTAGAAGCGAAAGATGCGGTAGAAGCGATTAGAATCAATTCGCAAGCCATCGCAGGCTTCAAAAATGGCAAGCAAACCTTTTGCAATGAGGTCGCTCATATTTGCTTTTAATAACTTGAATATCATCAATTGAGCACATTCAGTCAATTGAAAGATACAGCCTATAAATGCGCCAGCACCTTTATCATGAAACATAGGCCTAAAACGATAAAAGCGTCACCCAACTATACGTTGAATGACGCTTTTCATAACGGTTTTTTTACTATTTACTATAGCTTTAACATCATGGTTTAATACCATCATTCAAGCAGCACAAATGAAAAAACCAACTGTCTAAATAGATAAGCTTAGTCTAAGGTTTGCACACCGCCGCCATTCACAAATATGGTTTGACCACTGACCCACTCAGATAGTGGTGCGGCAAAATACAGCATAGCACCAGCGATATCATCGGCTTCACCCAAACGTTGAATCGGCGTATGTTCTAGCATTTTCTTTTCGATTTCTGGTGTTAGTACAGTTTTTAACGCATCAGTACGCGTGGCACCAGGGCCAACCGCATTGACGCGTACCTCAGGGCCAAAATCATGTGCCAAGTTCGCCACCATATGATTGACAGCCGCTTTTGATCCTGCATAACCACTCATGTTCGGGCTTTTATTGATACTCGACATCGAAGTGGTAAATACAATCGAACCATAACCCGACGCTTTCATGTGTGGCACGCATAATTGAGACAAGCGCCAGCCACTAAACACATTTAACTCAAAGTCACGGCGAATATCATCGACCGATGCGGTGGCTGGGTTTTCACGACCGCCGCCGCCGCCGCCAGCATTATTGATTAAAATATTGACAGTGCCAAATTCAGCGACGACCTTGTCTACCATAGCGACCAAATCTTCATCTTTTAAGATATTACACTCGACTGCCAAGCCTTTTACACCATAAGCTTCGATATCCTTGACCGCAGCCTTTGCATCTTCTAATTTTAAATCAGCAACAGCGATATTTGCCCCAGCTTGTGCTAGACGTAACGCCGTTGCTTTACCAATACCATTTGCACCACCCGTCACAATTGCGGTTTTTCCTGACAGATCAAATAATTCATTAAATGCTCTATGTTTGAATTCTTGCATAATTATTCCTTATTATCATCATGGTCTATAGATGGATTATTTGTTGTTATATTCGTTTAAACGATCTATATAATTATGCGTGATTAAACTGAGGCTAATGTGTCAAATTGACCACCTTTTGTAACTTAGTTTTGGCGCTACAACTTTTAGTAATCTATGTCGTGAATTCCGTCGATAGTAACTTGGAGTATCATCGAAATATTCTTAAGAAACAATGACAACCCTTAAAATCAGGACAAAAAAAAGCCTCACAATAAAGTGAGGCTTTGATGCTTTTTCAAGCCATATTTGGAGCGGGAAAAGAGATTCGAACTCTCGACCCCAACCTTGGCAAGGTTATGCTCTACCACTGAGCTATTCCCGCTGATTATCGAATTGTGGTGTTGTTAACAACAACTCCGTCTCGATAGGCTGGCTATTCTATCAGATATTCTAGTACTGTCAACCTTATTTTTAACGTTTATTTTCAATATTATGTCTTTAACTCGCTATTTATTGATGTAATTATCATAAACAATTGATTTAGCGATAATTATTTATTTAAAATAATATCAGTTATTTTTCAGAATAATGTTAGAAATCTGAAGCTCTGTCCTTGTAGGTAGTATCTCATTGCCTATGAGACTATTTTTTGACTGAGATTTATGCCGCCTATCAAGTTTATAGACGTTAATAGCGAAAAATAGATTTGTTGGTGTCAACGTCCCTCTCATTTACAATCCTACGCTGTATTGTTACTTTTCCTGCATTGGTTTTGCCTTAGTAACATTATTATACTTATGCCTAATGACAGTTCGGGTAAAATTTCACTGTTCAGGTCACATAGCAAGCATAGGTGGAACATTAATAAAAAATTGCCTTATTTGCTGCTTTAACTTTTTATGCCACAAAAAATTTAATACGATTCATTTGAACGATAATTGTTTCAACGATAGTCGCTTTGCTATTAATAGCCGCTTTGATAACAGCTGCTTTGTTATTAACCGCCACTTTGTTCTATTTTACTTTTTATCATTTACAGCGAGGATGTTTATTATGAAAAAATTACTGACCAGCACCGTAATGGCCGCTTCATTGTCGGCACTAGCCCTGACAGGCTGTACCAGCACCACCAGTACTGGGGCCGTTGGCGTTGACCGTCAGCAGCTATTACTGGTTTCTAGTGAGCAAGTTTTGCAGCTGTCTGCACAGAGTTATGCCAAAACGTTGCAAGAAGCAAAATCGCGCGGCGTGTTAGATACCAATAATGTTCAGCTTAATCGCTTAAAGAACATCGCTAATCGTTTGGTCGGTCAGGTCGGCGTCTACCGTCCAGATGCGGCGAAATGGCAATGGGAAGTGCATACGATCAAATCTAATGAGCTGAATGCCTTTGTGGTACCGGGTGGTAAAATCATGTTTTACTCGGGTATCATTGACCGCCTGAATCTCACGGATGACGAGATTGCGGCTATTATGGGTCATGAGATGTCACATGCGCTGCGTGAGCACTCACGTGAACGTCTCTCACGTCAATATGCCACACAGACTGGTATCGGCGTGGCTGCTAGTATATTTGGACTGTCACAAGGTCAAGCTGAGCTTGCCAACGTCGCTGGTGATTTGGGACTGAGCCGTCCGCATAGTCGCACACAAGAAGCTGAAGCCGATCAAATTGGTCTAGAGTTAATGGCACGTGCTGGCTATAATCCGCAAGCAGCGGTTACCTTATGGCAAAAAATGCAAAGCGCTAGCCAAGGTGAGCCACCGCAGTTCTTAAGCACTCACCCGACCAGCAGCAATCGTATTGCTCAATTGCAATCATTAATGCCTAAAGTGATGCCACTTTATCAAAAAGCGCGTCGCTAACGAGATTGTTTGATTTCATGCTTTGAATAAATGGTTGTTACTTATAAAAGCAGAGTACAGGCTATCAATTGTGCTCTGCTTTTTTATGCTGATAGCTAACAGATACCTCTACTTGCCATGACTGGCTATTATTTATCGTCATTAAGACAGTATGTTAAAAAGAATATCTTTCATTGCTATATTTTTTAGAAACAGGATTGCTCAAAAGTTTAATTGCTTACAGGCACACGCCACTTAATAGCAGGTTTTACCGCTAATAGCGTCTGCTATAATGGGCATTATTTGCAATTCACAAATTGCTAAGTATGATACCGCCAAGTACTATTAGGCAAAATATATGGAAAGATTATTATGAGTAAAACACCGACTGCTGATGCCCTCAATGCTGAGCTACAAGCGTTGCAGCCGCAACATATAGAATTGTTGAATGAATCAATGAATCATTCTGGTTATTTTGATGGCAAAGAAAGCCATTTTAAGCTTACGATTGTTAGTGATGCTTTTGAAGGCAAAAGATTGGTCGCACGCCATCAGCTTGTATATAGACTGGCAAACTCCTTATTAACCTCGCAAGGCGGTCAAATCCATGCTTTAGCGATTCATGCTTATACCCCAATAGAATGGCAAGGTCAAAGCCCTGATAGTCCGTTATGTGCTGGACAAAACAAGGGCTAATAACGAACTATTGCGAAGGTAGTGTTTTCCATACCATAATCATATGTAACCAGTAAGCGCTGAAACTGCACCTTTAAAGGAAATAATATCTCATGAAACATCTACACATGCTCATGGCTGTATTGCTCATTGCCCTGTTTTTATATCAGAGCTATTTGGTATTAAGCTCAAACAAGCAAGCGCCACGCGTGGTCAAAATCTCTTCGCACATTCTCTATACCCTCATTATTGTGTCAGGGGCAGTCATGCTAATGCAGCTGATGAGTGCCAATGCACCCATACAGTGGGTATTTGCAAAAGTAATCTTACTCGTTGCGGCTATCAGTGCCAGTATTAAAGCGTTTAATAATAACGCCACATCTAGCCAAAGAAAGACCGGTATTCTTATTGCTGGAGCGGCATATGTGGGCATTGTGGTACTAGCCTTTGCTAAACCTGGTAACTTATTTTAATAAACATATCACATTTTGATTGCACAAATACTTATATTACTAGCATTGAAAATATTTAATAAGTGCCATATTTTCAATATCTTAATCCCATTATTTTTGCTATCTTACATAAATACAATCGCCTCAACCTAGCCTGATGGAGCCACTATGAAAACTCTTATTGCAGCGACACTACTGGCGACAGCTGGCATTTTTGGTCTCTCAGGCTGTGCCTCGACGGGTAATGTCACGCCACAATATGTGCCACCAAGTACGTATCAAAGTTACGATTGCCAAGCCCTTAGTCAAGAATATACCCGCGTCAATCGCTATGTCGACGCGGCACACAATGAGCAATCAACTTTATCCACCTCAGGTGTCGGGGTTGGGGTTTCTGCAGGGCGTTGGGGCATCTCCCCTAATATCAGTTTTGGCGTTGGCAAAAGCAACAATACCAAGGCGCGCGATGCAAAGTTATCACGGCTCTACGGCGAGCGTGATGCTATCATTCAATCCGCCCGCATTCAACGTTGTAGCTTTGCCAATGGTGTTAAGATTTATGGCGAGTAATGCGTGATAGGTTATGTTTAATAGATTATATTTAATAAGTTAAGTTTGATAAGTAATATTTAACTGCTCAATTCTTTGATGACTTTAGATAGTATTTGTTATATAAAAGCCAGCATGCAATAAGCATACTGGCTTTTTTATAATCATAATCCGTTAAAACTCAAGAATATAAGCTTTGTACCCACTGAACAATTTGATCGCTAGGTAAAGCACCTGACTGCCGTGCTATCTCTCTACCATTTTTAAAAGCCACCATGGTTGGCAAACTGCGAATATTATAAGGTGCCGCCGCTTGCTCATATTTATCGGTCTGTATTTTGGCAAACACTACTTTTGGCAGTTGCGCCGCTGCGGCTTTGAACTGCGGTGCCATCATTAGACACGGCTGACACCAACTCGCCCAAAAATCAACGATGGTCAAGACCTCATTTTTTTGAATGACTTTACGAACCGTTTGGGCATTTAGTTCATGAGGACTCCCCGTTAATAACGGCTGACCACATTTGCCACAATTTGGCGCAGCACTAAGTTTGGCTGCTGGTATGCGATTGGTTGCCTGACAATGTGGGCAGATCAGATGAGAGTTTTGCTCACTCATTATAAGACTCCTATGCAAGTAGCATGGGTGTTGGTCGATCAAAGTATCCAATACCCATGCTTGATTATGTATTTATGACAATAAATCTAGCGACCGTTTAACGCTTGCAGGTATTCATCCCAAGCATTTTATACAAAGGACAAAAGCGGAAGAGTCCTGTGAGTAAAGGCACTAAGCCAATCACGCCCCACCAGCTTTGAAAATACAAACCCAAGCCGATAATCACAACACCCGCGATGATACGTAGTAAACGCTCAGTACTGCCGATATTAATTTCCATGGTTCAATCCTTAAGTGTGAAGGCTTAATGGTAGAGGAGTAATATAGCCATGTGTTTACGGTAAAGACTAGCATTATGATGGCTTATACTCGTATTGTGCTTACGTAACGTTAGGCATGTTTATAATGTTTGCTTCTTCTGATGTCTACTTATCCTGATATCTGTCTTATTGCCCAAGTACATTAATCGGTACTTTGAGATAACGGGTACCATTGTCTTCTGGCTCTGGGAAATGACCTGCATCGATGTTTACTTGTACCGATGGAATAATTAGACGCGGCATGTCAAGAGTGGCATCGCGGCGCTCACGCATTTGCACAAACTCTGCTTCATTGATGCCATCTTTGACATGGATATTGCCCAGTTTTTGTGCAGCGACAGTCGTGGTTGGACAGTGCTGACGACCCTTGCTTGGATAATCATGGCACAGATATATTATCGTATCTTCAGGGAGCGCAAGGAGCTTCTTGATTGAGTGGTACAGCGTCTTGGCATCCCCACCTGGAAAGTCACAGCGAGCCGTCCCGACATCAGGAGCAAATAAAGTATCACCAACAAAGACCACGGTCTTTTCATCATCAGTAGCAATATAGGCCATATCTGCCGGCGTATGACCCGGTACATACATGACCGTAATAGTAATATTGCCAAGCGCCAAAGTATCGCCCTCATCCGTTAGAATATCGAACTGGCTGGCATCGGTGCGAAAGCTGGTATCAAAGTTGAATATTTGCTTAAATATTTTTTGCACTTCGGTGATATGTTGACCGATTACCAACTGCCCACCGAGTGTATCTTTGACATGTATCGCGGCAGATATATGGTCAGCATGTGCATGAGTCTCTATGATGTAAACCAGCTCCCAACCATGCTCGCGGACGAACTCTATCACCTCATCGACGCTAGTAGTACTCGTGCGCCCTGACTTAGCATCAAAATCCAACACAGGATCGATGATGGCACAGACTTGTTGTTGAACGTCCGCGAGTACGTGAGTATAAGTTTCTGTGTCGCTATGTAAGAATGAATGAACTTGCATGGCTACCTCTTTGCTTTTAGATGAATATTTTATTTTTTGATAAATTGTTCAGTATAATATGCACCGGCTTCTACTTATCGTATTGACCGCCACATATTTATCAACGATGCATACCAATATAGCAACGATTTAACATTTTATCAATTTATATAATGTAAATAATGATAACTTGCTATCCGTGGCAATATCATTGATAATTAATCTTATCTTAGCTATTAATCCTAAATTTTTTATTATGTCTTATATAAGGAGCTTGCTCTGACTACTTCTACTTCAGCATTGAGCACCTCGACTACTAGCATTGATGATGCGTCATCTAGCGTAGCAGACTTTGCACCTAAAGACCTTGCTGAGCAAATGCAGCAAGCGTCCATGCAAGCCAGCCAACTATTAAAGTCGCTTTCACATCCTGATCGCTTATTACTCTTATGTCAGTTGACTCAAGGAGAATATTGCGTCAGCGAGCTCGAAAGCTTAGTCGGTGTTGGTCAGCCAAGCTTGTCACAGCAGCTTGGTATTCTACGCAAAGATGCGCTGGTGACGACCCGCCGCGAAGGCAAGCAAATTTATTATAGTATTGCCAGCGACGATGCCTTGGCGGTGTTACATTTATTGTATGAACGCTTTTGTGCCAAAACTGATAGCTAGTTTGTTGGCTTGCGTTTTTAGCATCCCTTGTTAGCGTCATTTTTCAGCATAACTTTATAAATTTAGCGCTTGGCTGTATTTAACCTTTTCTTTTATTCAATTTTTTCTACTATAGTCGGTTCAATATAGTTTAGATACAAGGAAAGCAAGCGAAAGTACTACCAATAGTAGACTAAGCGAGCCTGATACCGTATCTGATTTATATAGGATTGACTATATATTGTGATGACATATTGCTATGCCTTCTATCGCCGCTCGTCTGATTCCTGCTTGGTTGCGTCAATACCAGCTGTCTGCCCTGCCAACTGACGTTGTTGCTGGGTTGGTGGTTGGGGTGCTCGTCATTCCGCAAAGCTTAGGTTATGCGGTATTGGCAGGATTACCACCCGTCTATGGACTCTACGCGGCCATCGTCCCCGTGTTGGTCTATGCATGGATAGGATCGAGTAATGTGCAAGCAGTAGGGCCTGTCGCTATTACAGCGATTATGACAGCCAGCAGCCTGCATCCTTATGCTACAGAGGGTACTCAGCAGTATATATTGATGGCAAGTTTGCTGTCATTGATGGTTGGTACGATGTTATGGCTAGCAGGGCGGCTCAAGCTTGGCTGGATTATGCAGTTTATCAGTCGCGGCGTTTCAGCAGGCTTTATCAGTGGTGCAGCCGTATTAATTTTTATCAGTCAACTTAAATATCTGACCGCGATTCCTATTGCTGGAAATAACTTAATCGGTTATCTATCAAGTATGCAAATGTATGCACGCCAGCTACATCCGCTAACCTTAGTTATTGGCGTCATTGCTTTTGCACTGTTGGTGGCCAATCGCTACGGTAGCAAATGGCTATGGAAATCTTGGTTATCAGTGTCTTATGCCAAATGGACTGAGCGACTATTTCCGCTTATTTTGCTCGGTATTGCGATTGTTTTGAGCATCAGCTTACACTGGACTACGAACGGCGTGGCCACGATTGGGAGTATTCCACAAGGCTTACCAACCTTTACCCTGCCCTATGTACCAGACTTCGATGAGGCGCTGAATCTATTACCTAGCGCAGGTTTGATGGCATTGATTATCTTTGTCTCTAGCAGCTCCGTCGCCAGCAACTATGCACGCCTGCGCGGTGAGGCTTTTAACGCCAATAGTGAGCTGACTGGACTGGGACTTGCCAATATGGCGGGTGGCTTTTTTCAAGGCTTTACCGTCGCTGGCGGCTTTTCGCGCACCGCTATCAATGCCGACTCAGGTGCCAAAACACCAGTGGCAAGTTTAGTAACCGTGCTGGTCATGATTGCTGCTTTAATCGCTTTTGGCAATGTACTCGCACCACTGCCCTACGCTTTATTGGGTGCAACCATCATGGCATCGATCATCGGTCTCATTGATATAGCAACCTTGAAATCGGCATGGCAACGCGACCGCCTAGATGCGGCCAGCTTTTTGGCGGCATTCATCGGCGTATTGATATTTGGATTAAATACTGGCTTGGTGATTGGTTTGATGGTGTCGTTTGCTAGCCTCATTTGGCAATCGAGTAAACCGCACGTCGCTGTTGTTGGTCAGCTAGCTGGCACAGGGCATTTTCGCAATATAAACCGTCACGATGTGGTGACCTTTAGCAATTTATTGATGCTGCGTATCGATGAGAGCTTATTTTTTGGCAATAGTGAATCCGTCCATCGCAGGGTCATACAAGCCACTCAGCAATATCCAGAAGCGCATGAGATTATTCTTATTATGTCAGCGGTCAATCACATTGACTTGACCGGACAAGAGATGCTTATCAGTCTTAATCAAGAGCTGTTGAACCAAAATAAACATTTAAACTTTAGCTTTATTAAAGGGCCAGTAATGGACATCATCGAGCATACTCCGGTCATTACCACCCTCTCAGGTCAAGTTTATTTAAGCACGATGGATGCGGTAAATGCGCTAAAAGATATCTAATCGGTCTGTGAGACATATGTTGCTCAATCAAGCATAATTATTATTATGCTGTGACAAAATATAGATATGATAAAAGCTGTGTTATGCTAAATTGGTATAAGCCCTTAAAAAATACAGCCTTTAGAAGAGATACCTAAAGTACAGCCTTTATAAAATGGCGCTTAGCTACAATACGATACCTCCAAACGTCTTTTAATATACGCGACCGAAGCTACTTATGACCGATAATTTAACCATTTATAAGCAAATTTATCCAAGCCAATGCACCAAGATTGCTGAGCTTGGCTACCGCTCCGTGCTCAATATTCGTCCTGATGCCGAGACAGAAACGCAGCCCAATAGCGGCGACTTTACCAGTGCGACGGCAAAAGCCAACCTTACTTATCATCATTTACCGTTTGATGATGAGCGTTTGAGCATGGCGACTGTCGAGCAGTTTGCGGCGTTTTATCGCTCGATGCCTAAACCAATATTGATGTTTTGCGGAACAGGTGCACGTGCTAAATTGTTGTATCAAAGCGCATTGATGCAAGGTTTGTTATAACCGTTACTATAAGAAATCGATAATGCTTACATACGGTCTCTTTAGAAAGTTGCCTATTCAGATTAGGCTAAGATTCTGTATCTTACACCACACACTTGATTTAATATGAAAAATAAAAAGGAGCTCTTATGAGCCATCAAATTAGTATTACCGGACAAATCACCCCTGATCAAGTACCTATGATTGCTGAAAATGGTTTTAAAACCATTATTAACAACCGTCCAGACGGTGAAGAGCCGAATCAACCGACCAGCGCTGAGATTGAGGTCGCTGCTAAAAAAGCAGGTCTTGCTTATAAAGAAGTGTCTTTCGCTGGTAGTGAGCTTAATCAAAATCATGTCGAAGAATTTGCTGATTTCTTTAATCAAGCTGAACAGCCAATGCTGATCTTTTGCCGTACTGGCAACCGCTCAACAGGTATTTATGAAGCGGCAAAGCGTATGGATTTATTAGACGATTGATAGTGATTTAAATATAATCGCTACTGCTGAAAAAACGCCCGTCCAAATTTTGGATGGGCGTTTTTTATTGAAATTACTGAACTATAGACTGGTTAATTTTTAATATTGAGCACATAATAAAATACTACTTATACAGCTCACTAGGATTTTATGATGCAAAAACCGCTACTCATCATCGGCAATAAAAACTATTCGTCATGGTCATTACGAGCTTGGCTATTACTCAAAGCTTTCAATATTGATTTTGATGAGCAACTGATTGAACTGTTTCATCCATCCGCGATACCCATTCTCAATGAGCATGCGCCAACAGGCAAAGTACCGGTTCTGGTTTATGGTCAAGGTGATGAAAAAGTCACAGTCTGGGATACTTTAGCGATTGCCATTCATGCCAATGATTATTTGACAGAATTAGATCTTTGGACAGGATTGAAGAAGTCCGATGATGAGACCAATACTAGAAATAGAATAAATAGCGCTTATTGCCAAAGCATCATTGCGGAAATGCACTCAGGGTTCATAGGCATTCGTAGCGAGATGCCGATGAACATTCGAGCTAAAGCAAAAATACAACCCAGCAATGCCTGCTTAAATGATATCGCGCGTATAGAAAAAATATTCGAAGATTGCCTGAAAGAGCGCTCAACAGGCAGTTATCTATTTGGTCATTTCACTGCTGCTGATACTTTTTTCGCACCAGTTATTCTACGTTTGCAAACGTATGCCGATGCCTCTGGTATAGTGTTGAAATCAACGACCAAACAGTATTGTGAGACGATGTTAAACAACCTTCATATACAAGCTTGGATCAATTCAGCGTTAAAAGAGACACGTGTAATCAAAGAAGATGAAGCAGGTGAGATTTTATCTTTAAATGGCGTTTTAGGTCATTAGCACAATTCCATATACAGTGAGTTGCTACGTCATCAATAAGAATCATGATGAGCCGGTAGTTCTCAATGAAACACCTAACTAGCTGTAGATAACATCATTGTAGTGGATAATCTTTAGGTGCTTGATACCCTTTTTTTGGCTCGTATTTTATTGTATAGACCTGATTGTTATAGGTATTCTTTTTTGAGGCATCATAGTTATACTCATGATCGTTGACTGTAATTTCTAGCGGGTAAAACCCATTTATCAGCGCCGTTTTATCGATATTGAGCTTGGCTTTAAGCAATGTGCAATATTCTACCTTTCTATCTTTACTGCAACCTGAAGGCGCTGTCGATTCATTATAGTACTCAACTTCCGCTGCTATGTGACTGTCTATAATCTTTCTCGATTTAGAGTCTGGTGTCATGAGGATATATTCAGAAAAAGATTGATTGTAGTGCGAGTCACTATGAATATTAATAAATCCCCACTTATCAGGGGCAACTTGTATCAGCTTCCAGTCTTTTAGAGCTTTACCAGAGCTGCCTGCATTCATCGCTGGATTGGCAGATTCTACTTCCCAGCCTGAACCTTGTGGCTTTAGAACAAACATGCCTACTAGACCAGAAAAGACGTGTGCTCCATACGCTTCGCTACCATCTTCATGAAAAGCGACGTCACCAATGACTGATATGTATAACCGTTTACCTTGCTTGGTTCGTACCTCCAGTTGTCTATCAATCTCAATGCAATATCCGCTTTGATGCGGTGTTTCTTCGCCAGATGATGAACCATTATTAGCAATGATACCTCGACACTGCTTAGCCTCATTATAGATAGGATAGTATTCATTCAGAATCTCATTAACGCTTTTTGCCGATGCAACATTTGATAAGCTCATAAGCGTAATCGCACCAACAACGCTTAAAGCTATTTGTGATAGTTTGAAGTTTGTCATACTTTATCTTTCCCTAAACGCTTAACAGTTATTTTTTGCGACAGCTGCAGCGTGATGTACATTACGATATAAACAATAAAGTCGACACTTAAAAACTGACATCTTTCATTGGATAATCATTAGGTACTTGATACCCTAATCGGGGCTGATATTTAATAAGATAGACTTGATTTTTATATACCTTATCATCTTCAAAACCGTTTAGCGTAATCTCTAATGGATAAAAACTATTAATTATCGTCTTCTTATCAACGCCTAGCTTAGCCTTTAAAAGTGTACAAGTACTGGCATCAGGATTGCTACAACCTCCTGCTGACCCAGATCCTCCATTAGAATGTTCATACTTGGCTTCTACCCAGCTTCTTCTAATATTACTCTTGTCTGGCGTAAGTAACACAAAAGCCGAGCCTGAATGAACCCAATGCGAGTCACTATGCATATTAATAAATCCCCACTTATCAGGGGCAACTTGTATCAGCTTCCAGCCTTTTAGCCCTTTACCAAAAGCACCTGCATTCATCGCTGGATTGGCAGATTCTACTTCCCAGCCTGAACCTCGTGGCTTTAGAACAAACATGCCTACTAGACCAGAAAAGACGTGTGCTCCATACGCTTCGCTACCATCTTCATTAAAACCGATGTCGCCAATGACCGATATATATAACCTTGTACCCTGCTTGGCTTGTACCTTTAATTGTCTATCAATTTTAATACAGTAACCGTTTTGATAAAGTGTGCCTTCGCCATCTGATGAACCGTTATTAGCCATAATACCTCGACACTGCTTTGTCTCATTATAGATGGGATAGTATTCATTCAGAATCTCATTGACGGTTTGCCCTGCATAAGCATTGGTTACACTAAATATAAACGATATAAAAACTAGACATTTAACCCAATGATTATTTTTGCGAATTGCATATTTATTTTTCACTATTAAGGTTCTCATAAAATATTAACGAACATAAGTTAATTTATAAATTTTTACAAGTAGTATATCAGCACCCATAAAAAACCACCTCAAAAGAGGTGGCTTGTTAGACTGACTTTAGCGTGAAATAACTTACTGCATTACCAAGTATTCAAACGCTGATAATGCCGCTTTGCTACCTTCACCCATCGCAATATTAATTTGCTTAAATGGCACAGTAGTCACGTCACCACAAGCAAAGATACCTTTACGATCAGTACGGCAGCGCTCATCAATCTCAATTTCACCAAAACGGTTCAAATCAACAAAGCCTTTAACAAACGCAGAGTTCGGTACTAGACCAATCTGTACAAACACCCCTGCCAAGTCACGCTCATGAGTATCACCTGTACTGCGATCTTGATACACGATCGAAGTCACTTTACCATCAGTCGCTTTAATTTCTTGCGTCGCTGCGCCAGTGATAAATTCGATATTGGCTTTTTCTTTGGCTTTGTTAATCAATACCTGATCCGCTTTTAAATCATCCGCGAACTCAAGCACAGTCACATGCTTCACGATACCAGCAAGATCTAATGCCGCTTCGATACCAGAGTTACCACCACCAACGACAGCAATGTCTTTACCCTTGAAGAATGGGCCATCACAGTGAGCACAGAAAGCCACGCCTTTACCGATGTTCTCTTCTTCACCCGGAACACCAAGCTTACGCCACTGAGCACCCGTCGCTAAGATAATACTGCGTGTCTCAAACGTCTCACCCGTGTTTAGATGAATGCGATAGTTTTCATCTTCTGTCTCACTGATTTCTTTGACGCTGACATGCTCTTTTAAAGTAATATCGTATTCGCGTAAATGTTTTTCAAAGTTCGCTGATAGCTCAGTACCCGTGGTTAAAGGCACAGAAATCAAGTTTTCGATATCCTGCGTGTCTTTCACCTGTCCGCCGATACGATCAGCAACCATGGTGACTTTTAAGCCTTTACGAGCGGTATAAATCGCAGCGGCAACGCCAGCTGGACCTGCACCAATAATCGTCACATCTTGCTGCTCTAACTGCTCAGCATCGTCATCAGCTTCTGCTAACAAGTCAGGAAACTGCTCTTGCAACTTTCCAATCAATTTTGCCGTGTCGATGAGACCATTGGCAAACGGTTTACCATTTAAGAATACCGCTGGTACACCTTGGATGTTATTAGCATCAACCTGCTCTTGGAACAAGGCACCATCAATCATCTCGTTGCTAATACCATCGTTCAATAGTGCAAACTGGTTGAGCGCTTGTACCACTTCTGGGCAACTGTGGCAAGATAGCGATACGTAAGTTTGAAACTGTAGTGGCTTATTAAAACGCTTAATCAGCTTTTGAATACTTTCATCCAATTTTAGCGTATGACCACCGGCTTGCAAAATAGCCAAAATCAGCGAGGTAAACTCATGACCACCGGGAATACCACTAAAGACGATACCCGTATCAGTCAATTCACCATCGACATGACTGACCACTTTAAAGCTAATTGGACTTGGTAAGCTATCATCAGCTGCTGTTGCATCAAAATTGATTTTATCTGTGGTGCCAGCGATTTTAGTCAAAAAATCAATCAACTCAGCACGCTTACTATGTTCGCCACTACCCAATACAAAGGTAATTGGACGAGTCATTTTTTCGCTGTAACTTTTGATGGCATCTAATAAACTTTTATCTATCATGTTTGTTCCTCATCATTACTGGATATGTAACGGCAACTGTCATGTTGCTCGTTCAAATATAGACTATTTGGTATTAATAATTTTATCTAAAATATTATAGGCCATAAGTTTATGCCCTTTGATGTCTCTATTATCATAGGTTCTGAGGGTTTCGGCAAGCTGAGAAACTCAAACCTTATGTTTTATAAAACCAATCATTAATTATTATTTAAAATTAAATTTCAATACAAATCTAAATTATTCTCGTGGTAACAAGGCTGTTTTTTCGCTACAATCAAATGAGGTTAATAGGAAAAACTCTTATTTCCCTCGTTGCAGATTGTCTTTTATGCAAGTTTATCAAAGAAGCTTTCTGCTACTATTAGGTCTTATCCATATTGAGCTAAATAGTGTTTTGGCTTAATAAAATCAAGTCTCAAAATCATAGCAATTCATCAAAACAATCTTACGACCATGCGCGGATGCTTACTGCAAACTTGCGCTTCATAACAAGGATGACAACATGAGAAAGACTGATACATGGCAAGATAACAAAGACATTATTGCTGAGCTTAAGCTAAAAGACAGTCATTTTGCGACGATCTTTGATGAGCATACCCAGCTAGATCAGCAGATTAATCAGTTGGATAAAAACTTGGTGACACACACCAGTCGCGATGAAGAAATTGAACTGATGAAACGACGAAAACTGCATTTAAAAGATGAGATTTATAAGATAATTGATAAAAATAAACTACAATCTCATGCTTAGCGCTTCACTTATTATCACGATGCATGAATAAGAACACTTATTGATAAATAACATAAAAAGACCCCATCAACTTATGCTGATGGGGTCTTCATTTATAATGCTGATTTAACTCAAAGTAGGATATACAGCACTACAAATATCTAAAGTATTGAGCCAGTTCGTTAAATCAAGATTTAGATTTTACCAACAAGATCAAGACTTGGTTTTAGCGTTTCTTGACCAGCTTCCCAAGCGGCAGGGCAAACTTCGCCATCGTTTTCACGAACATATTGAGCTGCTTTTACTTTACGTAGCATGTCTTTTGCACTACGGCCAATACCACCAGCATGAATCTCAGCAACTTGAATCAAACCGTCTGGATCAACTAGGAACGTACCGCGTTCAGCCAAACCTGCTTCTTCGATCATGACGTTAAAGCCACGAGTGATACGGCCAGTAGGATCACCGATCATTGGGTATTGTACTTTACCGATCGCTTCTGAAGAATCATGCCATGCTTTATGCGTGAAATGAGTATCAGTAGATACTGAGTATACTTCTACGCCCAAACCTTTAAGCTCGTCATAATGAGCCGCCATGTCTTCAAGTTCAGTTGGGCAAACAAAGGTAAAGTCAGCTGGGTAGAATAAAAAGATTGCCCAGTTGCCTTTTACATCTTCTGAAGTGATGGTTTTGAATTCACCATTAACGTACGCATCAGCTGAAAATTCTGGGATTTCTTGATTAATAATAGACGCCATGATTGGCTCCTTTATAGTTGATTGATAGTTAAGTTGATTGAAATTTCTTGGTATGATTGTTTCTATTAAGCCTTTACTGCTTTGGGCTACCTGACAAACTATACGCGAATTCTATCGTTAATCCAGTTAAAAGTTTTTAATGTGATGTTTTGTTTTATTAAACTTGTTAAACTATTCTCTCTACTTTTTATCATCAGTGCATTATGCATCAGCCACTATAGAGCATGCGTCAGTCACTATACAGCCGTTAGGTTACGTTAAGATGACATCGAGTTTGGATATCGAATTGGTACACCAAATGTATCAGCATAATATATCACGTTAAAAACCCATTAATAGAGAGGTTTTATGATTACTTTACGTCAACTTGAGTTTGCTTTAGCAGTGGCCAAGCACCGTCACTTCAAACGTGCAGCAGAAGACTGTAATATCTCGCAATCGGCACTGAGCTTGGGTATCGCCGAGTTAGAAAAGCAACTGGATACGCAGATTTTTGAGCGTAATAATAAGCAAGTATTGATTACCCCTATCGGTGAAGACATTTTAACACGGGCGCAGCGAGTTTTTTCTGAAGTCAATGATTTGACCACACGCGCCCATAGCCATCAATCGCCGCTGGCGTATCCGATGACTGTCGGTATCATTCCAACGATTGCGCCTTATCTGCTGCCAAAAGTCTTACCTGCCCTGCGAGCAAATTATCCAGAATTTCGTATGACCATCGTTGAGCAACAAACGGAGCGTTTGCTAGAGCAAGTGCGTTACGGTCATATTGATACGGCTATTATTGCGCTGCCTTATGCGGTCGATGGTTTGCACAGCTTTGAGTTTTGGAGCGAGGATTTCTTTGCCGTATTCCCAAAAGATGATGTGCATGCCAAACTTGAAACCATCAACGCTGATGAGCTGGCTACCGCTAATCTTATGCTGCTCGGCGAAGGGCATTGCTTGACCGATCAAACCCTTTCTGTCTGTCATTTTGACCGTGCACAGATGAAGTCAAGCTTTTCAGATGCCAGTCTGAATACCCTTATACAGATGGCACTTGCCAATATGGGAACGACATTGGTGCCAGAAATGGCATTGGATCAGCTGCATCTGCAGAATCAAAATGCCGTCGCGATACCACTCGCTGAGAAAGGACCGCATCGTCATATTGCCTTTGTCACCCGTTTGAACTACGCCCGCGTCGATGATGTCAATTTATTGGGTAAAGTGTTTAAGCAAGCCTTTGAAGATACTGCTAATAAAGAATAATCTGTTGGTTGTAAATTGCCAGCAGTTATCAAATGAAGGTTAACGATGGACGATTTGTCGCAACTAAATACTGAGCTTGTTACGATTTTCACGTGGAATTTATCCGCTATAAGTAGCCATATCACGCTAGAGCAAGTGAGCATACTTTGGCAGAATATCGCCATACGATATAACGAGCCACAGCGTGCTTATCATAGCTTGCAACATATTCAGCAGTTGTTTGGGCAGTTTGATCAGGTTAAGGATAATTTGCATGAGCCGCATATCATTGCGTTAGCACTGTTGTATCATGATGTGATATATGAACCGACGCGCTCAGATAACGAGCTTAAAAGTGCAGAATATGCAGTAGAGTCATTAACTGGTTATTTAAATGCGGAGCAATGCCAACATATCTACGCGTTGATTATGATGACGGCTAGTCATCAAATTGACAAATGGTCAAACAAAGCTAAAGAGAGAGAAAAATACAGCGATGCCGCTTATTTACTAGATATGGACTTAAGTATTTTAGGGGTATCTTGGTCGGAGTATGAACACTATGCTCACGCTGTACGCCAAGAGTATGCGCATGTCTCAGATGACGATTATCGCGTCGGACGCATGGCAGTATTAAAAGAATTACTGGCGCATCCAACGCTTTATCTGACAGATTATTACTATGAACGGTTAGAAAAACAGGCGCGAAAAAATATTGAGCACGAAATTACGCTTTTACACGCATCTTAATAAACAGCTCACTGCCCTGCCGTGCAGGATGTGAATTATAGCTTGGCTCCATGATTTCAATATCAAAACGCTGCTCAAAACGCCGCTGATATTCAGCTTTTGTGCCACCAAACGGTGGTTCTTCTCGTCCAAAGTCTTTATCAAAGAGCAAACCAATCAGCTTACCATTCGGTTTCAGTAACGCTGCCATCTGCTGCATATACTCGTCACGGCGTGATGGGTTTATCGCACAAAAAAACGTCTGCTCAAGCACCCAATCAAACTGATACTGCTCAGGCGATAACTCAAAAAAGTCGGCACAGATTAAATGCTCCACTGGAAAGTCAGGATAACGCTCAGCAAATGCTGCAATCGGCGCAGGGGCAAAATCAACCAAGGTGACATTGGAAAACCCTTGCTCATGTAGATAACCTACCTCGTAAGCATTACCCGCACCCGGCACCAGAATCGCTTGCTCTTTGGCAGATTCGGGCAGTTGGTCAATATAAGCTTTGAGCGGTGGCGATACCTGCCCCATATCCCAACCTATACTGTCTTGCTCATAACGCTGCTGCCAAAATTCCGCTTGATTGACGTTTTCCATATGACATCCCTGTAGACAAACTTATTATTTAAACGACACGGTTTATATCGTTATGTCTTATCATATCAGGCTTATTAGAGCGTGTCTCACTTTAAAGATGGTGATGAAAATGAGGACATGCCTTACGATTATGGATATTATTTAAATGAATCGTTTAATCTAATTTTCCTGTCTTCCCTGCCAGCATATCGTGCCAATGCTGATAATCAGGCATTGCAGTTGCCACCATTTGCCAAAAGGCACGGCTATGATTGGCATGGTGCAAATGACACAGCTCATGGACGATGACGTATTCTGTGCATTCAATAGGATAAGCAGGCAGATACACAGACAACCAAATTCGGCGCGCACGCGTATTACAACTGCCCCAACGCGTATGCATTTTTTTAAGGCGTATCTCATTGGCTGTCGCACCGACAATCGGTTGCCACTTTGCAAATAATGCAGGTATCGCTTCGGCGAGATGTTGCCGATAATAGGCAAGTTTTTCATCATGGTTTAGGGTGAATGATTGCTCTACACCCCACAATGACAAGGTACTATCAGCAGTTAAAGCTTGCGCTAAAGGAAGTTGTTGTCGTTTATACTGCTCTAATACTTGCGGATGGTTTGCTATCGCCCATGACACGCGTTTCATCACAGCCTGCGCAGCTTGGGCTGGGCTAATAAATAGTGGTACAGATACCAGTAATTGATGTGGCTTTAAGCGGAAATTGATATTTTTAACCCGCTTTTTGCTGATATGTAGCTCAATACCTGCTTGCGCCAAACAATGTTTAGCGCTGTCTAATAAAAACGAATGATTTGCTGGCGGTACATTCATGCTCAGAGCGCTTGCAAGTGATTATCAAACGACATCATATGATATTTACTGTTGATAAAAATACGCTCACCTTGATCTATAGTAGCAAGTTCAGCAGCTGCCAAGCTATTAACAGTTAACGCCGCTAACTGACCTTGACCATCACTAACGATAAAACCTGATTGCTCATTATTATCTTCTGCTTTTTCAGTATTATTATTAGACAATACTGCTGCACCTGCACAATCTGGCAGGCTAACATCATCAATCAATGTACGAGTATTTAAATCGTAAATCGCTGCACAACCGCCAATTGGTGTGGTCACGCATAGTAGGTTACGCGCACTATCGACCGCTACACTGGCGATATACTGATGAAAGCGCTGCCATTGATCATTTGGCATAATAAGGGGTTTAAAATCCGTATCACCACGCTTATGGGTCAATACTAACGGCACATTGATATGCTTTTCGCCTTGGAATTGAATGCCTATCATCACCGTTCCATCGTCATGCATGGCTAGGTGACGCACGCTCATTTGATTGTGCTCAGGCATAATCTGCTCAATTAAAGCACCAGTATGACGATTAACGTAAACCAATGAAGGACACATGCTGTCTAAATTGAGCTCTTCACGCGACGCTTGCTCGGTTTTGATACCGCCGTTAGCGATCACTAACGTCTCGCCATCAGGATGCATAATCAGCTCGTGCGGACCGATACCATGCGAGTCATACTCTGCTATTTTTTTATAATTATCGTAAGCATCGTAGATACCGATTTTACCATCCAAACTTATGGTGTCATTCTCGGTCACATACAGCAATTCACCGTCTAGGCTATAACAAGCGTGTCCATAAAAATGACGGTTGTTTGCAGCGTTAATGGCGAATTTTACTTGTCCTGTCGCAGTATCAAGCACCCAGAATTTTTCGCTCGGACGGCGCCCCATCACCACGACGTCACGACTGCTATGATTCTTCATCGTACTATCTTGATCACTAAGCACAGGCTGAACGACAATATCATGGACACGTTCAGGCATGGTCGTTTGCCAAACGATTTGTCGATCAGCATCAATACCGACCACACCAAAATCATTGTCAGTATGCTGATCATCATTTGCTAAGGCGCTATTTTTTGGCATAGAGGCGACACCGCTAACCCAACAAATGGGTCGCGTCAATACGGTGGTGGTATGTGCCGCGCTAAAGTCAGCGACACTATGATGGTTGGTATTATTCTTATCATCTAGCGATAAATGATAAGCGTGTTGCCATGCAGTAGCGGCTTGCTGACAAGCGTAACTAAACCGTGCTAGCTGGGGTGTTGGTGTAGAGGTTAACGACTGCAACTGCGAACGTATGCCTATGACATAATCTTGTAAGCGGGCATCAGGCTGACGCTGCTTGCGATAACGATGATGAATACCGACAAACGCTACGGTACCCATTATAGTAGAAAGCATCGTCAATGCTGATGTTGCCAGCAGCTCATTATTAGACTGCTGATCTTCTGGCTGCGGCGGTAATTTACTTGCTGTCTTAGTATCGATAGAGTGCATTTTTTAATCGCCATCAGTACTGTTAAAGCCCACACGGATACCCAGCGTCGGAATCAATTGACGCTTAATGATACGTGTAATAGTCGTGAGGTGATCATACAGCTCTTGTTGAGTGGCTTTATCGGCAGTCCCTAAATCTTCTGGCATTTGCGCTAATAGTGTAGTGGCATCAGCAAGCGCGGTCGATAAGTTATCCGCGACTTCATTTTCATTATTGCTACCTAAGATAGCTGTCAAAACGGGATCTGTCAGTGCTTCATTCAATGCCGCCAATTTAGCATTGATAATGGCACGGCTTTGCTCTGCGGTAGCGGCTGGCAAATGACCTTTTGCCTTTCCTGTTAAGCCTAACGGTTGATCGATGGCATTAGACTTCATGGTCTCAACCAACGAGAGTAAAGAATTAAACCATTGATTCAACCCTTGATCGCTGTCAGCCGTTTTATCAATGGCTAATAGATTAGTGGCATTTCGCTGCCAGTTTTTCTCAATATCTTTTAGGCGTGTGCTCAAAGCACTGCTTGCACTCATCACATAAGCACATTGAGCAGCATCCAGACTGTCATTGGCATATAACGCTTCTTCTAATCCTGGCACCCCTTGCACGATGGCACTCTCGTTAGCCAATTGCTCGGCGGTGAGCTTAGGATTGGCAGCGATTAGATCGGCAACGCCACTGTGTACCAGACCGCGCTCATCAGGATAGTAATTAATATATAAATTACTCATGCTGGCGGTCGCTGGACCAAAGTTAATCATCTCAGCGCCTGCCCATGCTTGTGCAAGCACTAGCCATTGATCGCGCAGTGCTTGCAGCTCATCACCGCTGACTGGTGCTTGCTGACAATGCTTTTGTGCCAAATCATGCAATAAATCACTCTGTTTTGCGGCATCCGCATAGGCTGGAATGACAATGTCATTTGCCACATGGGTCAAATAGGTCTTTTCGGTCTCGGCACTAATATCGACAGCGGTAATTTTATCTCCACTACTATCTTTTTCTGCAGCGCTGGTAGATGCCGCACTGTCTTGCGCAACTTTTTGGCTATCTACTTCTGGCGCTTTATTGTCATCAGCCGGTTTAACACAGCTGATCAGCAAGCCTGCGCTTAAGGCCGATAAGGCCATCGCTAAAGCATGGTTTATTTTCATAAATTTCTCAATATTATTATCAATAATGGTTTAAATTCTACTCTTTACAAGCTCTAGTCTCTAGTGTTTGATTGGGCGGATAACCTTATCAACACTTACTTTCTCAGTTATTACCCAGTCATTTAGCATAGATAAATGACCTTATCTCTATAATGACTGTAAGAACGCATTCAATTCAGAACGACCTTGTTTGTCGAGTTTGAGTACTTTTTGCTGTTGCTTCTGGGCTTCACCGCCGTGCCATAACACCGCTTCCATCAACGTACGGGCGCGACCATCATGCAAAAATGTTGCTTGTGGATCGACCGTTTGCGCCAGACCAATGCCCCATAAAGCAGGCGTACGCCATTCATAAGAATTGGCTAAAAACTCAACTTGGATATTTTTTGCGGGTAATTTTCCAGCAATCGTGCGATCGGCAAGATCATCACCCATGTCATGTAATAGCAAATCCGTATAAGGATAAATCACTTGTCCATGCTGCTCAAGATGGTCATCGTCAGTTTTTGGCAACTGATATCTTGGTGTATGGCAACTTTGGCAACCCATATCATAAAAGCGTTTTTTGCCCGCTAGCACTAGCGTATCGTCAGCATCACGCCGATGCGGTACTGCCAAATTTCGCGTATAAAACTCCACAAACTTAGCCACTTCATCATTGACTTCGACGGGCGACTTACCATTGCCTTGCTCATCAGCCCCAGTCGTCGCATTCATACAAGCCGTCTGTGTCGGCATACAGGATTCATGAGGACGGATATTTGAGGTCAAGCCCATGTCTTCATTAAAAGCACTTTGGTTTTGGGTGATAAGCTTGGTTTGCCCTGCTTTCCAACCAAAGCGTCCAAGGGCATGCTTGCCAGTCTGTGGATCCATCACCCAGTTGAACTTACCACTGATATCGCCATTCGTACTGTTTTTATTATCAACCGCTTGTTTTTTAATCGCTTCATCCGGTATTTGCTCGAGTAACCCAAGCCCAATCATCGGTAAAGCCACTCGCGGCGACACCATCAAATCATCATCAAATGCCCCATAACCCGGTTTGGTTAAATTAAAGGTGGGCGCACGCAATGTTTCGACATGACCATCCGCAAAAGTAACAGGCTTGTCTGTCCACTGCACCGCAATTCTGGCTTCAGCAGGCACACCTTGGATACCTCGATCTTGTAGCTGACCACCATACATAGGATGAACGACTTTTTCGATAAGTGAGTTTTGCAGTTGCTGACGCTGCTCATCGGTGGTCGCTGGCATCGCAAGGCGAACAAGCAAGCTATCGGCATCGTCATCACTGGTCATAGGCGCATGACCACGACCGTCCTTGACATGGCACGACTGACAGGCAGCAACATTGAACAATGCGCCCAGACCATCGCGGCTGTCAGTGCTCGCAGGGGCAATCACCCACGGCTGCCGAAAGAACGCATTACCAATAAAAAAATGCCCTTTTCGTGATGCCGTCAAGTTTGATGAAGGTTTAGAGTAACTCTCAGCGCTGCTAATACTGATTCCTGTATCGCCACCTTGCTTGACCTCTTGCGGATCAAAGCTTGCCAATTGCTGCATTGGTACGCCAGCGAGCGTTTCGATGGTTTGGAGGCGTTCAGGTGTTAGCGTTGGGTTGTCACCATTATTAATGGCAGATTTTTCGTTTTCAGAAATATCATCAGACACACTGTCCGTCGGCTGACAAGCACTAAGGGATAGCACACATAGAATACCAAGCGTTGGCTTTAACAGGGTGGTTTTGCTGACAAAAGACGCATAAAAAGAGGCAGGGGTTTTAGCTTTAAAGATATTTGTGGTGTTCATCGTGGTGTTCATAAAGAGTACCTTAGTTCTAATCTAGAACCATTAAAATCGCATGCTATAAAGTGTTTCACTTCTAGTCGATGAGGTACAGCGATGTACTGACCTATCAGGCTATTTTAATATGGTAAAAAAACACGCTGCCAACGGTAGTCGACAACGTGTGTATTATACCTAAATCATTTTTCCATGAAAATAATTCTCATTAGCTTATAACGACTTGTCAGGCATTATCGATCAATGTTATGTCGATAATGCTATGTCAATCACTGCTATGCTTGCTGTTAAGCCAGTAAATTCGTGATCGGTTAAAACTGCGAACCTGCGTCAGCATCTAAATTGTCAATACCGACCGCTTTTGCCGCATTTTCGATACCAGCAGTCAGCTCTTGTAGGCTAGTGATACTATTTTCAATCCAGCTACGACGAGTATTTTGCTCTTCAGCTGAAATACCTTGTTTACTTACTTGACCAGCGGTGGCAATCATTTGATCAACTTTGATACCTTCTTTTTCACCTTTTTCAACAATCACATTAAAGGCGGCTTCTACCTTAGCAAAGTCAGTCGCCAATTTATCAGCCGCTTCTTTGTTGTTGGTATCGACGAGGTAGTTTTTAACACCATAACCACCAACGCTCTTACCAGCGACTGTCTTATAGTTGCCGTTAAAGACATTTTGGATACCACGGGCATTGTTGGCATAGCTTAGATGGGTCAAATCACTGAAGCATTCGTGCTCATCTTCGGTAGAGCCCGTTACAAACGCAACCTGTATACGCTCAGAAGCAAGCTCACCCAATGCTAGGCTGCCCATCTGATACATGATTTGGCGTAGACCATTATCGTATTTGCGAGCCATCAGGTCGCTACGTAAGGTATTCTCACTCTCAGGCTGCCACTCAGCTTCCATTGCAGTCAAATCATCAACCAATAATTGAGTCGCTGCTTTTAAGAACGCGCCACGACGCTCACATATACCAGCATCTTCATTGACCGTCTCACCGCTGGTACATTGACCCGCTTCAGTCGCATAATCAGTCACTGGACGATTGCCTGCACCTTCGCCAACACCGTTGTTATCTTGTCCCCATAGCATAAACTCAATCGCATGGTAGCCGGTCGTCACATTGGCTTCACTGCCACCAATCTCATTCATTTCTGCTAATAGCTCAGGCGTGATCGTGCTGGTATCTTGTTTGATACTACCGACCGTAATGCTATCGCTATTGATGATATTGTCTTGGCTATTGTATTCACCTTCATAGCCATCACTAACGTAATCAATCAGCGCCTCATCAAGTGGCCAAGCATTTACCTGTCCTTCCCAACCATCGATACTACCGAGTGCTCGTTTATCGTTGGCTGTCACAAAGCCTTCATCAAAACGGAAAATCTCAGTTTGCGAATACGGCTGGCGCGCGGCTTTATACGCCGCTTTTGCCGCATCAAGGTTTGCTTGGGTTGGTGTTGTCACATATGTCTCTACTGCCGTTTGCAAGGCTTTAGCAGTATCTAGCGAATCTTTATAAGCCGCATGCGCCATGTTTGCATAGCTGATCATCAGTCTATCGGTATAAGCTTGATCAACCGCTGATAGTTTCGTCGTATCTGCAGCGGTTGTGTCTTGCACCGCTGTTTGCGTATCGGCGGTAGTGTCCGTGTCTTCCTTGGCTTGCTTGGTACAACCCGACACCATTAACAACCCTGCAAGCGCAGCAGCTAAAGTAGTTGGTAAAATCTTACGGCTCGTTACTGTGGTAATCGTCATACATATCCTCAAAAAGTATCGCAAAAGAAAAATGGGCTTTGAATAAAGAGCATTAGGGCATATCTTCATTTTAAATAATGCTGATAAAAATGAGATGAATGACAGTCAAATGAGAAAAACAGCACACATAATATCAAAATATTGACCAGAATTTGATACTATTAGACAAAGTTTAGCTATTTTTAGTCCATTTAGAACAGCATCAAATGAACTGACAACCTACCCTAGTATCGCCACAATAACAAAGCTTTGTAAATTATAGTGTTATTGATAATCATTATCAATATTTAATTAATATTACCATTTAGCTAACGATTGTTTTATAAATGAAAGCATCAGAAATATTCTATATTGATTCGAAGCTAACGGAATCCTGATACCTAAAATCATTTTGAATTTGAAATCTAAATATCAGGCATAAAAAAAGGCCAGTTTATCACTGACCTTTTTCAACACTATAATGACAGCTAAACCATCGTATGAATTAACGTACGTTGTTTGGCGCATTGATGGTTAATTCAACACGGCGGTTTTGCTGACGACCATACTCGGTGCTGTTATCCGCAACTGGACGAGATTCACCATAAGCGACGACATTGATACGGCTAGAAGCCACACCGCGTGCGCTTAAATAGTTGGCTACTGCATAAGCACGATCGCGTGACAGTTTCATGTTATAAGCATCAGAACCTTTGCTATCAGTATGACCAGCAACCGTTATCGTGTTTTGGTTATATTCATTTAGCGTTGATGCAAGCTTATCAAGCGTTGGTCTAAATGATGGGTTTAAAGACGCATCATCAAATGAGAACGTGATGTTGCCTGGCATTACTAGGTCAATATTACCGTTCGCATTTGGCGTAACGGTTACACCTGTACCAGCCATTTGCTGCTCAAGCTGCTTGGCTTGACGCTCCATGTAGTAACCAACACCAGCACCCAAAGCTGCGCCAATCGCGGCATCACGACCTGTGTTATCACCACCTGTTGCTTTTGAAATTGCGCCGCCGCCTAGAGCACCTGCCAATGTACCAATAGCAGTTTTGTTCAAGCGTTGTTGTCCAGTGTTTGGATCAGTAGCACAACCGCTAAGAGCTAGACCTGACGCTACTGCTGCAATCATTAATGTATTACGCATAATATTTCCTCTTAAGTTTAAAAAATTATAGACAAAGTGTGCTTTTTATAAATATTTTCTGTTAATTCCATCTACATGCTTAATATACACTCGTCATTATTATGGCAATTACAATCTAATCATGTGTAATATTTTGTCACACCTGTGTATGAGAAGTGCAGAATGATTTAATGAGACTTTCACAATGATTGGATACGTTTGTGTTCTCACTGTTAACTACCCATTAGCGCAAGGTGTTATCACAAGTCACGTTTACACTCGTACACTCTGAACCGTTTCTGCTAAAATTGTGCAATAAAACTGGCAATGAATCATTTATATACTAATAAGACTGACCGAAAAGGATTTAGCATGCGATTGACATCTACTATTCGAAAAATACACGAACGCAACCCTAAATTAGGCAAAGCCGTTTCACTTGCGACAGCGACTGGGGTTATTGCAGCCAACAGCTTCGGTGGTAGTATTCCCTTATGGTTAATGGGTGTCGGCAAAGTCATCACTGGTGCTCCTATCGCAGACAAAGCGGTCATCAAAATCGCGACTTATTGGATCAGTAGCAACAGTGCTTTGATCGATGACATGTTGCCACGTAAAGATTGGCGCATCAGCTTACCCGATGACGTTCACATCAATGGCAAATATTTGCTGGTCAGCAACCATCAGTCTTGGGTCGATACCAGTATCGTGCAGTACATTAGTGAAAAACGCTTGCCATTGACACGGTTTTTCACCAAATTTGAACTGATTTACATTCCGATTGTGGGTCAAGCCTTTTACTTTTTAGACTTCCCAATGATGCGTCGGCATTCTAAAGAAGCCGTCGCTAAAAACCCTGCTCTACAAGGCAAAGACATCGAAGAAGCCAAACGCGCCTGTGCCCTGTTAAAAGACAAACCTTTTACTTTATTGAATTACTTAGAGGGCACGCGTTTCACCAAAGCCAAACATGCAAAGCAACAGTCTCCTTATACTCATTTATTGAAGCCACGGGCAGGCGGCCTATCTTTAGCCATTAACGCGCTAGGCGAAGACATCGATGGCATGCTAGATATGACCATCGTTTACCCTGATGGTGTGCCGAGTTATAGTGATTTGTGGAAAGGCAACATCAAGCGTTTGGGCGTCGATGTGCGTTATATTGAGATGCCTGATGCATTATTTAACGGTATTAAAAATGGTGGTTACGAAAATGATGACGCGGTAAAATCTCAAATGTTTGATTGGGTAGAGCAAATTTGGCAGCAAAAAGATCAGCGTATTACTGATATGTTGGCTGAGTTTGAAACGAACCCTAAAGCTCCGAATGCTTAGAGACATCGTTAACAGAGCAACGGCATACAACGGTGAATTACTTTAAGTCGTTTTAAAACTACGATTGAGCGCTGTTGTTTAAAATGCTAATGCTAAATGTCAATTTGTAAATGCCGATTCGTAAATGCTGACTGTAAACCCCAACTCATAAATGATAATGCGTAATTATAATGAAAGATGGGTTGTTTTTTGGCTCTATTCATTGATAATGTGAATAGTCATGAGCCCATGACTTTTTGACCGTTAGTGACTTGATAGCCCTGTACTATTTGAGCCGCTTGTTTTTCATGCTATTTATCATTTATAAGGTTTGACTGTGCCCGCTTCCTCTTCTACTAGCCTGCCTCTAGACTCAGCGCCTGTATCCAATCAGCCGCCGGATAATACGCTGCCACCGCCAAACCGACCAACGCCAAATCGCTTAAAACTCACTTACGATATCGTGATGATTATTGCCATCAGTATCGATTTATTATTGATTAGTATTGATGCTATCTTGATGAGTAGCTTTAGTAGCAATGCCGCAGGATGGCTCAGTATTAGCGATGCTCTCAATTGGTATCAAAATACCTTACATGAGCCTTTGCGTACCGCTGGTGGATTTTTTACCCTATTTTTGATCTTTGAGCTACTGCTACGTTGGGCGATTGCGATTAAACAAAACGTCTACTATCGCTGGTTCTTTTTTCCTTTTGTCCATTGGTATGAGGTATTGGGGTGCTTTCCGCAGCTGCGTGCCTTACGTTTATTCCGAGCGGTCATCATTGGGCGACGCTTATACCAGCTTGGTTACCAAGTGCTGCCGCAGCCATGGATCAATCGGATTAGGTTCTATATCGACTTATTATTAGAAGAGCTATCCGACCGCGTCATATTGACGACTATCCAAAACTTTCGGCAGCAACTGACCGATCCTAAAACGCATAAATCTTTTATTGAATCAACGATAACTCGTAATCGTAACGAGATTGAGGCAGCGGTGCTGTCGATACTGCGCACAGAGCTAGCACCAAAACTACAGGAGTTGACGGCATCATCAGGTGGCGGCAGTATATTAGCCAGCGAGATGGGCAATGCTATTGAAGAGGGTTTAGCCAATACGCCTGAGCTGCGTCGCTACCTACGCATGATACCGATTGCCGGTAGCTTGATTGAATCACAGCTGCAACACGTCGGGCACAATATAGGCGAAAACGTCGTTTACGCACTCAATAAACGCCTTCTAGACCCTGAACGCCTCGATTCATTGATGGTAGCGATTGCCAACGGCATTGCCAGTATCGATACGGATAATACTGCGTTAGATACCTTGATTTCGAGTATCATTGATGACAGTTTGACTGAATTTGAAGCGCAGGTAAAAGTGCAGCAGTGGAAGCATCAAGAGATGCTTCATCTATAATTCATACTGCTAATAGCACGCCCTGCCTACAAAACATTAGGCTTGGCAAGCAAATGAATGGTATGACTCGATAATAAAAACAACACCGTGGATACAGCGACAGAATTATCTCTTGAGGATTTATATATGACAGTTTCAGATAATGACAGCCAAGGCTCGAGCGCCGCACCAGCATTACCAGCATTACCAGCATTACCAGCATTGGCATTTTATGGCAAGATGCTGACTTTTTCACGTTTGCAATTTAGCACAGATGATTTAAGCGAGATAGACGCCCAGCTTGCCGCAACGCTTAGTAATAAATCTAGCAATATCCCCATCCTTATCGATAGCGAGGTTGAACAAGATCTCTCAGCATTGGTAGAGCTTTTATGTTCTTGGGGCTTACAGCCTATTGGCGTCGTGACCGGTACACTAGATGCGCAAGCCCGAGAGCAGCGATTGGCCATCTTCCCTGCTGATGGCAAACGTATTGAGCGTATTTTACCTAGCAAGAAAGCTGCACCTCAAGTGAGTAAAGCTCCCGATGATAAACATACAGAATCAGCCAGTACCAATTCAACCAGTACCAATTCAGACAGTAACAATGATACTGCAGCCATCAGCGAGTCAAACACAGAAACAACCATAGCAACCACCACAGCAGAGACATTGGTGAGCGCTGAGCATATTACCAGCCTAATTTACGATCAAATGCTACGCTCAGGACAAAGCCTGAATCACGTGGGCGGTGATTTGATTTTGACCAATAGTGTCAATAGCGGGGCGGAAGCGATTACCGATAATAGCTTGCACGTTTACGGTCGTGCCCAAGGTCGCTTGGTTGCTGGCGCTACTGGTGACAAAGATGCTCGTATTTTTTGTCAAGTTTTCAATCCTTCTTTGGTGTCAGTAGCGGGAACTTATTGCTTACGAGACAACTTACCTGAGCACGTGATTGACAAATCTGTACAAGTAAGATTTGTAGAAGGTGAAGGCTTAGTATTTACGGTAATGGATGACGCTTAAATCTTTTACCATTAAGAACAATAGATGCGTCCGTGATTTTTATAAATGTAAACAGGCTAAGCCGATTTTCATCATACATGACGCTTATCAAAAAACGTTTATTAGAAAATCTCAACAGTAGACGTTTAAACAGCGCATTTAATATTATAGTAAGTTTATTTAACAAAACTGTTCTATGATGAATCGCTAGCTCTGCCACTATCTACACTACTCGTCAGCGTCTATTTTATTATTCACAATAGGCAATATTGACCAGCAAATTCTAGGTAGCACCGCTTTGTGATCCATATATAAGCTGTTTTTCTGCTTTACTATGGACGTGCTATAAATTTTTGTTTATTTATGCTAGGCTACCTTCGCAGGTAGTGTATATATAGCATGTGAATAATGTGCAATTGCGCTATTTTTTTATATAAAAGATATCCCATTGATTCATAGGAGTGTGCCATTGTGGCGAAGATAGTTGTAATCACTTCAGGTAAAGGCGGTGTGGGCAAAACCACGACAAGTGCCTCTTTTGCCGCAGGTTTAGCATTGCGTGGCTATAAGACAGTCGTTATCGATTTTGATGTGGGTCTACGTAATCTAGACTTAATCATGGGTTGTGAAAACCGAATTGTTTATGATTTTGTTGATGTCATCACCGGTAGCGCACGCTTGTCGCAAGCACTGGTCAAAGACAAACAGCTTGAAAACTTGTATATCCTACCCGCCAGTCAAACGCGTGATAAAGACGCCCTGACAGACGAAGGGGTGGCAGAGGTTATGTCTGAGCTGTCTAAACAGTTCGACTATATTATCTGTGATTCACCAGCTGGTATTGAGCGCGGTGCACAACTCGCCATGTATCATGCTGATGAAGCGATCATCGTCACCAACCCTGAGATTTCTTCAGTGCGTGACTCAGACCGTATTATCGGTATCTTGCAAAGCCAGACCAAAAAGGTTGAAGAAAACCAAGGCTCTGTACGTGAGCATTTGATTATTACTCGTTATAATGCCGAGCGCGCAGCCGCTAACGAGATGATGGACATTGATACCATTTCAAATGATATCCTAAAAGTTCCATTACTTGGGGTTGTTCCTGAAAGTCACTCAGTGCTTGAAGCATCTAACCACGGTGAGCCAGTTATTCATTATACCGATTCAGTTGCTGGTCAATGTTATGATGACATCGTCGCCCGCTTCTTAGGTGAAGAACGCCCACTACGTCATATTGACGTGAAGAAAAAGAGTCTATTACAGCGCTGGTTTGGAGGTCAATGATGACGAAGAAAAAAGGATTTTGGAGTAGCCTATTTGGTACTGACGACAGTGGTAGCGCAGGTAGCGCTAATATGGCTACTGAGCGTCTTAAGGTTATCGTTGCGAGCGAAAATCGCTTAAACAACCGCTTAACAGCTGATCGTATCGAAAAAATGAAACGTGAGATTTTAGAAGTGGTCAACAAATATGTCAATGGCGTACAGATTGATGATGTGAATATCAATCATCGTTCTGAGGACAGTCTAGACGTACTAGAGATGAATATCAGTCTACCTGAACACAAAAAATAAGCGCTGTCTTAGAAAAACAAAAAAGCCCTAAGTATCATGACTTAGGGCTTTTTTATATGGCATAAAATAGTAGGTTTACCTATAGCAGCCTACGACTATTTTGATACCATTATTTTATACGCGCTATCAAATTGTCTTTTTTGACAAACTGATGATATAGAGCAGCACCGATATGAATAAGTGTAAAGGCAATAATGGTCGGCCAAATAATATCAGTATGCAGGTCATTATAAAAGCGTGCCAGTCCTCTATCTGGTGTGACAAATACAGGGATTTGAAACAAGCCAAAAATATCGACGGGGCGTCCACCATAAACGGACATCAGCAAACCAGCTATTGGCATTGCAATTAATAAGGCATATAAGCCAAAATGCGACAGTTTAGAGGCTAATAACTGCCACTTTGGCATCGGTACAGGTGGCGGCGCCTTAATAAATACACGATTAAGCACCCGTGCTATCATCCAACATAACAAACTAATACCAAACGCTTTATGCAACCCAATATAAAGATTGTTATCCAGATTATCGTACAACAGAATCATTATCCACGTAACCAACAGTAAAACTGCACTGATCCAGTGAAATATCCGGCTGCTGACTGGCCACTTTGACACATTTGAATTGGTACTATTCATGAGCTGTCCTATTACCCTCATCACTAATTATCTATCATCAATGTTATTGACAAAACAACCACTCATTCAACGATTAGCAATCATCAAAGTAATTGGGTAACCCTATTTCTCTGATAGTGAAAAATAACCCTGATATAAGCGAGAAGCTAACTGTCTAAATCGACCAATTGATGCGCAATTTTGTCTAAGTCGGGCACCAAATAAGCCTTATCATCAATCATAACCGTTTGGAAAAGATAGGATAGCATAACGTTTTCATCAAAAGGTAGGGCTGTTTTGTCGCTGTCTATATTATCGGCATGCTTAGGGCTGTTAAATTGCTCAGGAACGTCAATATCTTTGACCTCAGAAATACGCACTTGTCGGTGGTGCAGCTCGCCTGCCGTTTGTAAAGCTAAGCGATGATCGGCAGTATTGCCCTCTAATACAATCATGGTATCTGGCATTTGATCCTGTGGTAGCAGATGACATACCACTACCTTTTGCTGCTGCCATTCATAGGTTGCCGTGCGCTCATTATAATCATCCACACTCAAAATCAGGCTGCTTGGAATAAGCCAGTCAGGTTGGTCAAATGCTGGCACAATAGTGACATCAAGCATACCGTTATTTGTGGTCAGTAAACTCACTGCCTCAAACGAATGTTTCAAAATTTGTTTCATACATCGCTCACAATCAGTTAATGCAAAGAGGCTACTACTAATCTTTCATCAATATAATCTGTTAGTTTTTGTGCTAAATCCGCTGGACTGCCAATAAAACCACAATACCCTGAATCAATAATCGCCTGAGGTTGACTTGGGCAAGCGCTTAAGCTGGGATCTTGTACCCACAATTGACTGTTATTTTCTTGAATGAGATCCAGATACTGCGAACCATCATTACCCATACCAGAAAATATAATATTGATAAGCTCGCTACCATAAACGTCGCTGGTGTTTTTAAGAATCTGACCAATCGCGGGCTTATACTCACCCTCCCAAGCTTGCTCTAGCAATATGACTCGACCGGTAGAGTCACAAACAATCTGTTTATCAATAGGAGCTATAAGACACTGGCCTGCTCTTAAACGCTGCGAAGAAGTAATCACCTGACAATGCCAGCCATTATGGCGATTCAGGATGCGTGGCAGTGTGCCAATCATCGTTTTATTAAAATGGTGCGCTAGTAAAATACATACTGGTAGCGTCGCCGACAAGTTATCCAAAAATTCTTTTATAGCACTCGGCCCGCCCATAGAAGCACCCAAAAATACTACGTAGCGCCAGTCTGCATCAGCATTATCAGGTTTGTGCACGGGTGCATCCATTAAAACGGGTAATGCCAGCATATGTGCCAGCTTACGCTTTAATTTGCGCTGCCATTTGGCATATTGCGGCGCTTCATTTAGATAAGGTGCTTGACTAAAACCCACCAACACCGCAGCAGGTTTAGATGCCGTGGTCGCGGCTACCACACTGTCGTCGTAATCACTATCTATTAGCCAGATGTCAATCGAGGTATCAGAGCGCCCCTGTTTTTCTTGCAGTTGCGCCCGTGACATACAGCCAACAAGGCTAAAACCACAACTGCGTACAGTATCTGAAAAGGCCATACGCTGATGATGGTCTTCTGCCACTACCATCACCTTAATATCGTCCTTGTTTTTTCCTCTTAGCGCCAAAACACCTGCATTATCCGTCATAAGTTACGCTGACTTTTTGACCCAGTATGTGCTGGATTTTATTAAGTAGCTCTTGTTCTTGGAATGGCTTACCCATGTAATCATTCACACCAATCTCTAGTGCACGCTCACGATGCTTTTCACCTGTACGTGATGTGATCATGATGATTGGGATATGCTGTAAGCGCTTGCTGTGTCTCACTTGAGTAGCCACCTCGAAACCATCCATGCGTGGCATCTCAATGTCGAGCAATATCATGTCTGGTATCATGTCTTGTAATATCTCAATCGCATCGATACCATCTTTTGCCACCGCCACAGTAAATCCTTGGCGCTCTAAGAAACGTGACGTCACTTTACGTACGGTAACAGAGTCATCAACCACTAAAATAGTAGACTTGAACTCTAAACGACTCCGTTTAGAATCAGCAGATTGCGAGATATTTTTGACCAACTGCGCATTACGCATCAAAGCAATCAGGTCTAAGATAAGCATTACTGAACCATCGCCCATGATAGTCGCTGCTGAAATACCTGGTAGATTCGATAACTGTTGTCCTAGAGGTTTGACCACGACTTCAATACGTGACCCTGCAATCTGATCAACCTGCAATGCAATATTTTGTCCGCTACGATTCTTAATGATAATAAGTGGCAAACTGGTATTGGTATTAACGACCAGCTCATTCAGTTCGTTGCCTGACAAAATCTCATTTAAATAACGCACTCGATAATCAACATCTTCAAAGTTCAACGTTGCATCGCCTGACTGATAATAGTCATAAAGCTTTTCTGGATTAATCCGTACCACACGCTCAATCTGTACCAAAGGTATCGCATAATAGCGATCCGCGGCACGCACAACCAATGCATCAGATACCGCAACCGTCAGCGGTAAGCGCATCGTAAAGCGTGAGCCTTTACCCAGCTCTGAGACAACTGATACAGCGCCACCTAATTGGCGAATCTCGCTGATGACCACGTCCATGCCCACGCCACGTCCAGAAATCTGCGTTACTTGCTTACTGGTACTCAATCCAGCATGGAAAATATACTGCATGATATCAAGATCTGTTAGGCTGTTATCATTTGCATCAATCAAGCCTTGAGAAATGGCTTTATTACGAACGGCTTCTACATCGATGCCGCGACCGTCATCTATTAACTGAATGACAATCTCACTACCTTCTCGATTTACCTCAAGAGTAATGCGACCACTACGCTCTTTACCTGCTTTTAAACGCGTTGAGGTATTTTCGATACCATGATCGACGGCGTTACGGAGCATATGTTCAAGCGGTGAAGTGATGCGCTCTAGAATGGTTCTATCCATCTCATCATCGGCATTGATGATCGTTAATTCAACAGATTTATTCAGCTCATTGGCAGTTTGTCGTACGATACGCTCAAGACGTGGCGTTAAGCGCGTAAACGGCACCATGCGCGAATTCATAAGCCCATCTTGTAACTCGGTCTGTGTACGAGACAGCTGTAATAAAAGGCTTTCACTGTCTCGTGTTTTTTCTAATAAAGTATGATTAATATCAATCAAATCTGAGGCTGACTCTGTCAAAGATTTGGACAACTGATTTAAAGAAGAATATTGATCCATCTCTAGAGGATCAAACCCTTCGTGATTAATCAGCTCATCGTCTATCTGCGACAAGATCTGCGCCTCAAGCTCGATTTCCATTCGGCGTAACTGATCAGCCAAGCGCTGTACCGTAATACCCATATCTTCGATACTATTGGTCAAGCTACTCATGCCCATATCGATACGAGCACGGTTGATGGCTGACTCACCAGACAGGTTAATCATATGCTCGATCAAACCACCTGAGATACGAATCATCTCATTATTATTGGCACTCTGATCTTCCTCACCCGTACTGCTGAGCATAGAAGGCATCTCACTAATATCTTTTGCCAGATACTGTGAGTCTTGCTGTTCTCTAGCAATAAAGAGCGCTTCATGCTGCGATTGTAGGGATTCTTTAGGAATTTGCTTTAGGCTGTCAGGATTTTTACTAAATTGCTGCAATGCCTCAATCAATAGCGCAGGCGTCGGTGGATTGACATGTTGTCTAAGGATAGAGATCGCATCAGCAAGCCAGTCATGACTAGCAACCAGCAACTCCAATACTTTTTTGGTAGCAGGACGACGATTATCTACAAAATCTGTATAAACCGATTCCATTTCATGTGCCAGATCAGCGATACCAGCTGCGGTGACCATTCGTGCGCCACCTTTGATGGTATGCAAATCACGCTGCAATGCCTGTAATGCTGTCGTATTATTGGTATCTTTTAAGAACAGTTGCAGATACTTATTACGATTGGTTAGCTCTTCAGCTTCTTCTAAAAACACCGACAATATATCAGGATCTGGCAAACCATTCGCCCATGACTGTTTAATCATCATGTCTAGGCTCAAGGTATCCGATACGTTAGCGCTGAGGTGAGCGTTGTTAGCCACCCTACTTTGTGCTTCAGGTTCGAAGTGGGTTTTCGGAATAGGTATGATTAGCTCTACCGTTTCTGGCAAGGCTTGGGCTTTTACAAACTGTTGTAGTTGCTCAATCAGCGCTGAGGCAAAAAATGATTTTTTATGATTTATGATATGCAGTACTTGCAACGACATTGTGTCTTGCACTATTTGCATTATTTCAAGCCATTGTGCTGTCGGTATTCTTCTATTTTCTACGAATGCTTCATAGACACTTTCAGCTTCATGGGTCAGATCACCAATACTACGAATACCTGCCATTCGCGCACCACCTTTGATAGTGTGCAGATGGCGCTGTAAAACTTTTAACGCATTAATATTGCTGATATCAGCACGCCACTTATTAAAACTCTCATCCAGCGCGGCATCGAGCTCTTGAGCTTCTTCTAAAAATATCTCTAATAGCTCAGCATCAGTATCAATAGATTCAAGCTGTAGCTCAGGTGCTGCAACGGCTCTCACAACAAAGATACCCTCATTACCATTGCTATCATCGTTTTGGTAAATACGTTGTAGATCTTCAATAACTTGTTGGTCAATCTTCAATGACGTGCTACCAGCCAATGCGTCGAACAAACCAACCAATTGAGCATGACCAGCGTGTAAAACCGCTTGGGTATCGATCTTTCTTGCTGTATCAATATTATCTTTCAAATAGGCATAAGCGTGACCCAACTCATTGAGAATAGAGGTGAATTTTGGAAACGCTTCTGCTTTATTGGCTAAGTAAGCTATTTGCGATATTTGCTGCGATATATAGCCCTGAACATGTGCTGTCTCAGAGTGATTAAGTGCGTCATCTAATTCCCACTCAGCATCCAATAGTTCATCAATATTATTGTCTAACAACTGCTCTATCGTTGGTTTGTTATCAGCCGTGACCTTATCATCGCTAATGACGTATTGCTCACCAAGCATGGCTTGCAATGAGGCTATATCTTGCTGACTTTGCGCATCTTCGATCGATATATTTTGCGGCTGAACGTTTTGCTTGTAGTTGTTTAAATAACCGTCCATTAGCGTAGCAGACTTCGCCAATGCTTCTAGATGTTGAGCATTCATGGCAGTATCTTGCTGCTGCAGTAGCTCTAAGCTATGCTCTATCGTTGCGCTAACCTCGCTGATCGCTGCTAAAGCACTAGAACCTGAAGCCCCTCGCAAGGTATGGAATGCGCGTACAATCTCATCCGTTACTTCAATATAAGACTGATCTTGATGCTCATCAACGAATTGGTCAATATCTTGCAATAGCCCTTCTGCTTCGTCGATAAAAATCTCACAAAACATTTTTTCTTCTTCGCTTTGCGGTGCTAAATAAATAGGCGCTTCTGCTATCATTTCATTGACAGAATTAATCGTCTGCAGCGTGGTATCTATCGCTGTATTAAGATTATCTTGGGTAGGGCTATGCTCATCAATAGCAGGCGACAGTACTGACGCTTGGATGGTCTCATCCTCAGAACTATTTGATGCTTGCTCATACAAGGCAGAATAGCTAAATTCGTCCCCTTGCTGTTTGCTGTAGGCATTGGCGCATGCGATCCATAAAGGCACCATCACTGGATAGTTTTGGCTGTCATTTTCAAATACTGTTAGCATCGCAGGATAGGCAGCTAGCACATCAGCAATAAGCTGACGCATATCTGCTGAGACAGTCACACTATGATCCAAAATGCGATTAAGCATATTTTCTATAGCCCAAGCCAGCTCAGCCGTATAATTTGCACCGACCATACGACCGGAACCTTTTAAGGTATGGAACCCACGACGAATATCCACCAATCCGCTTAAGTCAGCTGGCAGTAATCGCCAATCTTCATATAAAGGTACAATCTCAGCCAATACTTCATCAGCTTCTTCTAAAAATATCTCTTTAATATCAGGATCGGCATCATGAGCATCTGCCGATAGCTGCTCGGTTTCTTGCATAAAGGGTTTGAGTATCGCTGGAATATCAATGGCAGATAAGGAAGCAACAGCAGTGCTCTTTGTACTATCAGCAGTTGTCTCGTTTGACTCATTGCTCATGTCGAGAGCAGTTAGCAATTCAGCATCATCATCGAATGGAGGCGATAGTTCTAATGCTGAGTCTGAATCAGCAGTGACAGCATCTAATATAGTCAGCCCAGCATTGATAGGTTGCTGTGTCATGAGATTATTGCTTTGTAGAATAGTGACAGCAGGATCAAAGCTTGGAGATTGTTGCGCTTCAAAATCTACCACTAATGCTGGTAGCCGTTTTGCCGTATCCATTACCAGATTTACGACGTCATCTGTGACAGGCAGCGTCTTATCTAAAAGACGATTGAGCAGATTTTCGATTGACCATGCCATCTCGCTGATGCTAAAAGCCCCAACCATACGTCCTGAGCCTTTTAAGGTATGGAACCCTCTACGCACTTCAGTGAGTGGGGTTAAATCCTTTGAATCTTGCTGCCAAATAGGTAAAAAGTCTTCTAAATCAGCAATGACTTCCGTCACCTCTTCGATAAAGATGTCACGAATCTCTGCGTCCATCTCAAAATTATCAAGCTTAACTTGCTCACGAGCACGCGTTAATGCGTCACTCTCCGTACTATCGTCATCAGCCGTATCTTGCCCTACCACACGCTCATTATCTACATCAGTCAAAGCTTGGTTAGCAACATCATTTTGACTATTAGCAGGAGCAATCTCGCCACTATCATCGTAACGCAATACGTTGGTCGCTACAGATTTTCGGGTAAGGAAAGTGTCGTTGATCGTCTCTGGCGATGCAATATAATGAGTAAGA
This sequence comes from Psychrobacter immobilis, assembly GCF_003148585.1. Classification (GTDB taxonomy): domain Bacteria; phylum Pseudomonadota; class Gammaproteobacteria; order Pseudomonadales; family Moraxellaceae; genus Psychrobacter; species Psychrobacter immobilis. The sequence goes on from NZ_QGGM01000011.1 coordinate 107,220, forward strand.
AGTTGGGCGGCAGTCGCAGTATACTCATTTGCCCGCATTAACAGCTGCTGGTCAAAAACCTGCTGTGCAAGGTAATCAAGCAACAATTCAATAGACGTTAGTCCTTCAGCCAATGCCTGAGTCACATCCCAACTGAGTACGTCAATCTCATGGATGGTCAATTGTGTAAATATGCTTGCCATATCACTCATGGTTTGGCGAATTGATGGCAATCCCATGTCGACAAAAGCATCACCAATATAGGTAAAATCAGCAGCAATGGGCAGTAAGTCAATATCTTGACGCTGTACATATTCATGGAAGCTTTGTTTGACATCTTCTACCGCGATGCGCAGCTCACGTAAACTTCCACCAACGGAAGCCGTCTCAGGACTTGTTTCCGACTGCGTCTCAATAGCTTCAAACGTTGCAGACAATGTCGTAAAAGAAGCGGCGTCCCCTATCTTGAGAGATATCGTCTGTTCAGTATGATAGATAGCGTTATATAGCTCTTGAAGCTGACGCTCAATCTGCCATTGCTCTTGTGCAAATCCTGTTTCTGATGATAGAGCCTGCTCTATGTCTGTAACAATTGCATGTATTTGCGACACGTAATAAGTCCAACCTCGACCTTCGAGTTGACTTTGTATTTTCTGTAAAGGAACGAGAAGCGTGTCTGGCTTATCCAGAGTAAAGATAAGTGTCTCAAGCTCACTGAGTATACGTGGTAAAAAGCGTGATCCCGTTGACGACGTTTGTGACAAATCATTTAGAAGTGACTGAGTGCGCTTGCTACTTTGAGCAAGGCTATTTAGTTCGATATACACCCTTACGATTAAGCTTCGAATAACGCTTGATGACAACTCAGCTTGCTGAGTGCGAGACTCTATTACTTGATCCAGCTGACTTAGCAATGACGCATAATACTCAGGTAATGGGGTATCATTATGAGCAAGGTCATTTAGCCACAGTTCCGTTAAGTACCAAAGGCGTTGTAAGTCATCATGTTGAGTGGTCTGCCATAAGTATTGGCTGACTCTTTCTAGTGTAGTCAATGAGGACGGTTGATTGGTATTGGCACTCAATAACGCTTGTACTTGCTGTCGCCAAACCAGTAATAATTGTTGATAGTGATAATCAGCTAAATGCGTCGCCGTTCTATTCGCCGGCATCATCACTTCGATGCTATTGATACCATCGATAATATGATCATCGATAGCATGACTATTTAGATTCTTATGCTGAGTATTCGCCAAGCTGACCGAGATATCTGACGCTACCCCCAGTTTCGATAGTGCTTGAGTAAGCTCGTCAGCAGCATTATCAATTAAAACGGTGTTGTGATTACCCATACGTGCGTATTGATTCAACTCACGCTGTAGTAAGCGATGAGAAAACTGACCAATGTGGCGGTCGTTAGCAGAAATACTATCGCGACTGCTAACGTCTGCCAGCAAGCTCAGTTTATTGGCAAGATCTGCTAATAAATTAAGGCGAATCATCGTTAGCGCGCCGCCAACCTGATGATAATGTTGCACCATCTGATCGTAATCAGTGCTATCAGCGTCTAACTGCCAGCCATCAGATATCTGTGATAATTGCTGATTAAACAGTGGTAATAACCACTCAAGCGTCACTATGTCATTGGGCTGGTTTTTCATAGGGTTATCCTAACTTGTCTAGGCACTAATCTAGGCATTAATTTTTTGCCACACATTAACCTGTGGGTGCGCAATACGGCGCATATTTGAAGGACGCCAAAACAACGCCTCACCTGGAGCCAATATAATATATCCACCTAACGCACACTGCTCTGATAGCCTTGCCAAAATATCACGCTGATCAAACTTGCGAAAATATAGCAGCATATTTTGACAGATAATGACATGCTGAAGGTGCGAAGTGGGTGGTTTTTGCTCAATAATATTGTGTAAAGCGAAGCTAACATAGCGTCGTAACGTTGGCGCAATCTGCCAGTCTGCCTGAGTGCCAGTCATCGCCTTTTTTGCGGTAGACACCTTATAAAAATGCGATTGACTGATATCACACTTAGTCCGCAATGGCTGAACGAACTGCTGGTACAGGTCTGGAATTAACGACTGCTGCCGCTTATCATACTGCCCTAGTCGTGCTTTTGTAATGGCTTGTTGGCTGACATCTGTACCCAATATCGTATAATTAATCAATTGTTCAGAAGCCAAGCTCATCGCCAATGACCATGTTTCTTGTCCACTGGCACAACCAACACTCCAAATGCGAAATAAATCATTAGCATCATTGTCGTGACCACGATCAGTACTAGTGGCAGTAAGCTGCTGGCGCTGATGCTGTAATGCACACTTTGTGACAAACTCGATAGAAGGCATATGACGAAAAAAACGACTTTCGTGAATCAGTACTTTATCCAATAACTGTTGGCGTACTTCATCGTTTTTTGATAGTTGACACCACAGCTTTTCAACTGTCAATCCATATGATAATGCCGTGTGTTCAATCGCATTTATCAACCATTGCAGCTGGACATTGGGTAGAACGAAACCAATCTCTTGTTCTATATATCGCTGCCACTGCTGCACATCAAAACTGTCTGCCTGCAGCAAACCCTTAATCAACGAGGGTTTGACTGCTTTGATAGAATTGCTGTCTGGTTGAGTAAAATTATTCACGTCACCTGCTATAGTCACTGCTGCAAATCATCGTATCTGCACAGTATATTATTAACACATTAATTTAAAAACGGTCAGTGGTCTAACACCTACTTGACGTTAACACTTGTCATTACACATTTGCTGATAACGCTTCTTCGGTATCCAACATCTCATTTTCTAGTAGCTCATCATCGTTTGATACTTTAAAACCAGTGACTGACTCTTGCAATGCTGCAGCCATTTCGCTCAGCTCACCAATAGAGCGCGCGGTTGCCATTGTGCCAGAAGAGGTTTGTGAGGTAATATCTTGAATAATATTCATCGTATGAGAGATGTGACCAGCAGATTCTGCCTGCTGCAAAGCGGCGTTTGAGATGTTTTGAATCAAGTCAGCCAAGGTACTAGAAACGCTCTGCACTTCTTCTAGGGCTTCACCAGCATCTTTTGCCAAACGTGCACCGCGCACAACTTCAGAGGTCGTCGATTCCATTGACATAACTGCTTCGTTGGTATCTGCCTGAATGGTTTTTACCAAGGTTTCAATCTGTTTGGTAGCGTTAGCTGAACGCTCAGCAAGACGTTGGACTTCATCAGCAACGACTGCAAAGCCTCGACCAGCCTCACCTGCCATCGATGCCTGAATAGCAGCATTCAATGCCAAAACGTTGGTCTGGTCAGCAATATCATTAATCAAACCAACGATATCACCAATTTCTTGCGAAGACTCACCCAGACGCTTAATACGTTTTGAGGTCTCTTGAATCTGATCACGAATCACGTTCATACCTTCAATAGAGCGCTGTACAACTTCCGCTCCATTATGAGAGATAGCTACTGAGCGCTGAGCAACGGTCGCTGATTCTGAAGCGTTGTTCGAAACTTGGTCAATCGATACTGTCATCTCATTAATAGCCGCTGATACACCAGCAATTTCTTGTGCTTGGTGCTCAGATGCTTCAGCAAGTTCGACTGCATTCATCTGTGTTTGGTCTGAAGACTGCGAAACGCGGTCAGCCGTGTTGTTAATAACCAAAACCAATTGACGTAATTGGTCAATCGCAAAGTTAACTGAGTCAGCAATTGCCCCAGTAAAATCTTCTGATACGGTGGCATTAACCGTCAAATCACCTTCTGCTAAATCACCCAATTCATCAAGTAAACGTAGAATAGCAATCTGGTTACGTTCGTTTTCTTCTTGAATTTGACGCGCTCGCTCAGATTCCGCTTCTGCTTCCTGACGACGACGCAAGGTTTCTTTTTCAATGAGTAGACGCTCTGATCCCCCACGCTGCTTCAGTAACTGATACAGAGCAAAGAGGATGCCTAATACCCCTACGACAAATATAATCGCTGGTAAAGTAACGGATTGATTAAAATCAGCCAAGTACTGACTTACTGACGATAACGAATTGACCAGCCAAATCAGGCAGGCCACACTTATTAGCACAAAAAACCCTAACAATAACTTCCACTTGCTATTAGCGTCCTTGCCATCTGTTGTATTGGTCGTACCAGCTACAGGTTTCTTTATAACATCACTCATCGTACGTATTCCTTTCAAACAATCATCAAAGTCTCATCGTGACTGACTTTGACAATCTTATTGTTATAAAAACAACAGTGATTAGCAAAGCCTGTATGAATACTGACACCCAACCGTATCATGTCATTCGCTATTATTTCGTCATCGTTATAGCAGCCAGATAGCTGTTATCGACTGCTATATTGCAGCATCGGTATACTGCAAGTCTTGTGCGAGCAGGCTTGGCATAAAAACATACCAATCTTGCTCATTTTTAAAGAACTTACCGTGATTATAAGGAGCAAAGGGCGAATTAGGCTCTATAGCTTCTGCACGGTATTGATCATGCGTAAATTGTTCAATCCCAATAACTTGATCCACTAACAGTCCTGAAAAGAGATTGTCATGTTCAATGACAATGACTTTTCGTTGGCTCATTTGTGTTAAACGACTAGGGACCTGTAGAAACTGAGACAAATCGGTGATTGGCAATAGGCGTCCGCGGATATTGGCGATGCCTAGCATCCAAGGCTTCACTAGAGGCAAGCTGGTATACTCTGGCATGGCCAATACTTCTGATACTTGACCCATCGGTGCAACTAACCGCTGTCCGCCAATCTCGAATACCACACCTTGCCAGTCATACTCTTGTCCACCGCGGCGACCACTTTTGCGCGCGCGTGCCAAGTCTGCTAAACGCAGAAGCTCAATAAACCCTCTGGAAGCCACAATCTACTCCATTACTTTACGAATGATATTAACCAATCCATTTTCGTCAACGGGCTTAGCCATATATTCTTTAGCGCCTTGGCGTTTTCCCCAAACTCGATCGGTTTCCTGATTTTTGGTACTGATCATAATCACTGGAATATGCGCGGTGGTTTTACCTCGAGTAATTTTGCGAGTGGCCTGAAAACCGTTCATCTCAGGCATAACCACGTCCATTAAAATGACATCTGGTAAGTGATCAATAGCCATCTGGCAACCTTGCTCACCATTTATCGCCTCTAATACTTTAAAATTATGTCTGGCAAGCATGTCGCGAAATTTCGCCATCTCAGATGGTGAGTCGTCAATGACTAAAACTGTAGTCATAGGAATTTCCTTTATTTTCGAAAGTATCCATAAGGATATGTTGTTATATTATTGAGACAATCCGACTGAAAGTAGCACGCCAACCATGAATGGCAGGGCAACTCTCTTAACAGTTTCGATTAAATATTGAGCCGTTATTAGTAATATTTTATCAATACTAAATCTCTTAACCGTAATGCCCAGCCTAATTTATCTGACTCTGTATAAAGCATAGCTATGCATAAATCATACCAACCTGTAAGACGATATTTAACGATATGTCTATAAGTGGACTTATTTATATTAGCGGTACTGATTAATTGCCTCGAACAGCTCATCTTTACTAAATGGCTTGGTCAGATACTCATCTGAACCCACGATACGACCACGCGCTTTATCAAACAAGCCATCTTTAGACGACAACATAATCACAGGTTTGCTGGCATAATCAGGGTTATTTTTTATTAGCGCACAAGTCTGATAGCCATCCAAACGCGGCATCATGATGTCGACAAAAATAATATCTGGATTGTTATCGACAATTTTTGCTAAAGCATCAAAACCATCAATGGCGGTCACAACTTCGCAACCCGCTTTTTGTAATAAAGTCTCTGCGGTACGGCGAATGGTTTTTGAATCATCAATCACCATTACTTTTAAACCATCAAAATTATTTTCCATTATCAGTGTCCTATAAACGACTATTTATTCTTAATACCATCCATCAATGCAAAAATTTAACGATTATTTCAAACTGTCATATCATTCATTATTGGACTGATATGAGACGCTAAATTTGCATTACCATATGTTATGACAGTCGACATATCAGCTGCCAGTATCTGCCTGTCAAACAGAGCGTCAACATGGGCTACTATACGCACTTTCTAATTAATAAGCTTACTAAATTGCGCCAAATCTATGGCTTTTTAGACGACTTATTTTGCTTTTATTATCGTCCACTGCAACCGTATTTGGTCTAAAACAAGGTAAAGTACCTTTTATTACTGATGACCTTGACGATAAAAGAGATAAGCTCGGAGTAGAAGAACCATCAACCTTATGATATTTCTGCATTATATAGAAACGCTTGGCACATTGCTGAATAATTTTCTTTTGTGATAAAAATGTATCATTGTATTTTGTTATGTTTGTTTTAGCACAGTTATCGACTAATTTCCAGTTATGAATGAGCCAATATTCGAACTGGTCAGTAATATAAAAATCCGTTCAGACTAGGGCGTGTCATCAATTAAGCCAAATGACACAAGAAACTAAATGAATCGCACTGAGGAAATGACAGGCTAACTTGTCATAGCGAGTAGCAATCG
>NZ_QGGM01000012.1:0-112466 GCF_003148585.1 Psychrobacter immobilis
TGTCGTCTTGTCATGATGATTAAGCTCATATGAGTAAATATAGAGTTACTATAGCTTATTCTAAAACAACTGTGCTAATTGATGACACGCCCTAGCTGTCACTCCTACCTTAGCTAATGACTGGATTTAGTAGCCTTAATGTCAGCGGTTTATTAAGTTTTTTGCGCTTATTTCACCCAGTTGCAATTCACTATATAATAAAACGATGACTACTACGGTGACTGCTATGACGGCTTCTAAATTTTTAAAAAATAGCACCTATCTACTGAGTGCTTTTCTTCTTGCTGCCTGTCAGCCTTCACCGCCTACCAATGAGCCTGTGACTGCAGAAAACAGTGAGACTGTAGATACCCCTATTGTCATTACCGACGATAGTGTGACCATGACGCCAGATCATATATTGAGCATAAAACCTTCACGTTATCAGCCCAGTCTTGGTTTACAAGGTAAGATCGAACCTATCAAACAGACTAAGCTTATCGCTGCATACCCCATTAACGTCGAAGAAATACTGGTTACTGAGGGTCAATGGGTAGAAAAAGATATGCCGCTGCTTATTGTTCGACGCCTGCAATCAGAAAGCAAAACAGCAGATGCATCCAACCCAGCCAAGAAAAAATCTTCGGCATCGAACAGCGTTGCCCCAGATTCTGAGATGACGAACGATGCGGTTGATGTAAAGCAAACACACTCACAAAAAACAGACGCTAGCTCAAAACCCAATCAACCTACAGTAGAAAATGGTGCAACAACCACTAAAAACGACCCAATTGCTCACAAAGAAGAGGCAGCAGCAAAAGCCACAGTGGGCGCTCCTAAAAACGCAGTCGGCAATCCTAAAAACAATGACCAAACCAGCGCTAATAGCACGGCAAGCTCAAAACCGCAGCAGAGTCAGTATAATTTGGTCACTGTGCGTGCCAGTTTTTCTGGCCATGTAAAAAACTTATATGCCAAAGCAGGTCAAAGACTAGAGGCGCGCACGCCTTTATTACAGATTAGCGATGAAACTAAATTACACTTTATCGCGACCCTACCTATTCAAGCAGAACCACAACTTTCGGTTGGTCAGACTGTCAATTTTACAGCTGAAGGTATGTCGGAACAGTTCACAGGACAAGTCAGTAAACTGACCGCGACCAGCCAGCCGAAAAAGCTGTTGGTCTATGTTAACGTCATTGATAATGAAGCAAGTCGAGACAAGTTATTGCCAGATATGAAAGTCACGGGGCGGGTTAATTATGGTCAAATAGATGTGGGCACTATCGTACCTAAGCGCGCGTTGCACGATGTTGACTTGACAGAATTACAAACGTCACCATATAAGCCTCTGTCACCGTTGACTGCTAACGTGTGGATTATTGGACAGGATCAGCGCCTGACACGCCAGCCTATTGAAGTAGTCGAATATGACCCTATCACAAAGCAATATTTAATTGCGGGTATTAGCAACGACAGTTTGATTTGTTTGGCTGATTTACCGGCTGATGCTAAAGGTAAAAAAGTCAATGTCTCATAGCTATGCATGCCGACAGTTACATTGTGTAGAAACATTAACAAAGCCTCTCTTGTTTTGTAACTGCGTAATTAGGCAATATGACCGTACAATATATAGCATTAACCGAGTATTCTGAATCATTGGTATTAAATGACTCAATATCTTGAAAGTTTGAGAAATCTTAGAAAGTTTGAGAACCTAGAGGCTTAATCGTTTAACTGTTTAAGATCCTAAAATCAGCGATGTATTTATCGTGATACAAAATATCAAAACAGATGAAACGTTTGGCCAACCATAACAACAACTAGAGGATAACCCATGAGCAAGCAGATTTTATTAATCGAAGACGATCCTGATCTAGCTGAGTTAATCAGCGATTACCTGACCATGAATTATTATGACGTCCATCATGCAGGGCTTGGTCAAGAAGGGCTTGATTTGTTGGATGCTAAAGAGCGTGACATTGATTTGGTCGTACTTGACTTAATGCTGCCTGATATGGATGGTATGCAAGTTTGTCAAAAAATTCGCGGCAATAAAAACAACATGACCAATAAAGTGCCAATTATCATGTTGACCGCGAAAGGTGATACCACCGATCGCGTGCTAGGTCTTGAGATGGGTGCTGACGATTATATATCTAAGCCTTTTGAGCCACGTGAGCTTCTCGCTCGAATCCGTGCTGTTATTCGCCGCCATGAGCAGCCCAATCAAGCAGATAGCCAGTCTGATAGCTTGACCTTTGGTCGTTTGAGTGTCTTTCCTGACAGCCATGAAGTGACCATCGACGATGAGCCTGTTCGTTTAACGACGCATCAGTTTCAATTATTGCATTACTTTGCCACCCATTCTGGTAAAGTATTGAATCGCGAGCAACTGTGGCAAGCCATGCCCAATGATGACAGCTCAGATAATATCGATCGCGCCATTGATGTTCATATCTCGCGTCTGCGTGCTTTAATTGAAGACAACCCACGCCAGCCAAAACGTATTATTACCGTACGCGGTGTTGGTTATCAATTTGCCACTGATCAGGTTTGATCACAAAAGCGGCAAATTAATCGATAAAAACCATACTTTTGATTTGTTTATGCAAATTAGAAGTATGAGTCGATATAAACGGCTGATAGTAGAGATGGGTTGATGCAGCAGTTGGGATTTCGTTCGGTATTTGCCAAATTATTTGCCAGTGTCATGCTGGCACTTATCTTATTTGCAGTGGCGATGGTGCTGTTGACGCAACTTGTGCACGATAAAGATGCAAGTATTCGATCAGAAGTATTGGCCACTCAGATTTTAGGACAAATAGACCCCTTCTTGCATGAGCTGAATATCTCTGTTAGCGAGGACAATCGCTTGCAAGCGCGCTTTATGCTAGCAGTGGTCAAAAAGAGCTTTGATATCTTTGATGAGTCATTACAGGCAAAGATGGGCTTGTATGACAGCGAAGGTCGATTGCTAATGCAAACGGATAACAGCGATTTGCCATTGGAGTTGCCCGCACCGCCCTCTTTATTTTCACGCGTTTTCCCCTCTCTCGCAGACACCTCCCCTACCAAGCAAGCTCAGGTTTATAGCAGCACCGGCTATACGCTTTTGTATGAATCACGCTTACCGCCTAAAAAACCAGTACTCTCTTCTGCGCTGAATTTATTTACTGGCACACTACTACTGTTACTTATTATGGCAGGTGTCCTATGGTGGATTGCTCGTACCATCACTTGGCGCATCAATCAGATGAGCCAGCAGATGGCGCAACTGGGTGATGGTGATTTTACCGTACGGGTGAATGCTCGTGGTAACGATGAGATCGCCTCACTAGCGCGTGGATTTAATCAAGCAGCACAAAAAATTGAACACCTTATCGATGCCAATAACCTGCTCTTAGCGCATGCTTCTCATGAGCTACGTACCCCCATTACTCGTATCCGCTTACAGATTGAGATGATGGATATGCTCGCAGGAGCGCTACCAGCTGATACCAAAGCAAAATTTGATAAACGTGCGCAAGCGATTAACCGCGATTTGTCAGGACTCAATGATTTGGTAGAGAGTATCTTACTGGTGAGTCGTTTAGACGCCGGTCATGCCTTGCAGCAAGTTGAAAGTTTAGATTTATACGATCTGGTGAATCAAGAACGGCAACATTATCCTGAAGCGACGCTCATTGGTGAACATATTGTGATCGATGGTCAATCATCAATGTTGACCCATTTGATTCGCAACTTGTTAACCAATGCCATGCTACACGGCAAGCCACCCGTGACGGTACTATTGTATGGTGTGCAAACTATTGATGAAGCAGATACCATACCTAATTACCTGCTACAAACGATACTCTGCAGTAGCTTTGCCGATTATAATAGCTCTGATTTTGACTCCTATCACGAACCAATCGAGGTTAATGAAGACAATACGCATAATCATATTGCGCATAGTAATATTACGCATAGTCATACACACTCAAACGATTCTTCTCATAGTACTGGTAAAGTTAAATCTGAAGCAACGGATGCTATTATCGTGTTGCCAGCACCACCGATATATAGAAACGGAGAAAATATTGCGGTTGAGCATGATCTCAATTCCGATATTGATACCGATACCAATGTAAAGATAGAGACTAAAATAGATAAGGCTGATATTAATAATATCAACGGAGACATTGACTCTATTGAGACCTGTGCGACAACAGAATCTACTGATGCGAATAGTGTTCAAACTGACGCAAGTACTTCGGCAAACTCAGTCAACAGTAACGATACCGTTGGAAGCACCAGTGCATCCTCATTGATTGCTAATTATCATAACTTTACCAATGATTTGACTGACAAAATTAAAAAGATGGTTTGGAAAGCAGTTCCTGACACTGAAGAGCCGTCTGCAGTTATCAATGACGCTAAGAGTACTGCCTTGAATGATGCAACTCCTAAATCCAAAGGCGCCATAATAAATAAAGGTGGCAATACACGCGACAAGGGTGATGCTCAAAACAACACTCAAAATTCTACAGAAATACTCAGTACACCGCGTAAAGAAGGCTTGTTTGCCAAGCATCTAAAAAAAGCCAAGACCGATCCTGTACGCCCATTACCGAAATATGCAGTATTGGCAGTGATTGATGAAGGCACGGGTATTCCAGAAGACAAACGTGAAGAAGTATTTAGTCCATTTGTGCGGTTGCAACAAAAAAATAAAGGCTCTGGACTAGGCTTATCGCTAGTATCACAAATCGTTACCGCACATCAAGGGCGCATCATTACTGATACGTTGAATGGACATACTAGGTTTTTAGTTGTTATACCAGTCAAGCACGACCCACATTATCACCAGCATGACTAGAATGGACTAAAAATGGCTAAATTTTGCCAAACATCGTCAAATAGCGTATCAATATCTCGATATTATTTGCGCTACTTTCCTTGTTTGACGGCAATTTATCTCATTTTTATCACTATTTTTAAAATGAGGACACGACCAAGTCAGCGATGCTATAGTCGATTCAATTTAAAAGTAGTACAAGGCAACCGAGTGTAGATGTATATTTAATACTTCAAGCGAAGTTAACGCCGTAATACTTTTATAGTGGAATGACTATATAAGGTGCTATGAACAGACACTTCATTCTACTCGATCGTCTCGACTCACATTCTACAAAACCCCTCTTACTAATAGCTATTAATCATAAGCCTGTCACGGATGTTCATATCCAAAGTGCTCGATAATATGCTATATTAGCGCCCCTTATTATAGGGTTATTAACGGTTGTTTCTTAATTGGCTTCTTACATTGTTAAAGAGGCCCGACAGCGCGTTTGTGACTATTAAAAAAATTATTGAATTTTGAGCCCTCCATGAATGACATGATTGTCTTAAACAATGTGACCAAGAGTTTTTTAAGCGACCGATCAATCAAAGACAAAGATGGCAAACCACATTGGTTTACTGCCGTTGAACCGACCTCGTTATCTGTCCAGCAAGGCGAAATCTTCGGCCTAATGGGATACTCGGGTGCCGGTAAGTCTACTTTGCTACGCCTAATCAATATGCTTGAGCGTCCAGATGCTGGTCAAGTCATCGTCGATGGCACTGACTTGACCACTTTGTCTGCCAGTGAATTGCGTATCGCTCGGCATAATATTGGTATGATTTTTCAGCAATTTAATCTGATGTCCAATCGTACTGTTTTTGACAACGTGGCCTTTAATTTAACCGTTTCAGGATATCCGAGCCGCGACATTCATAAACGAGTGATGGATTGCCTAGAGATTGTTGATCTAACAGACCGCGCTGGTCACTACCCTGCGCAGCTGTCAGGCGGACAAAAACAGCGTGTCGGTATTGCCAGAGCGATTGCCCCCAGTCCTAAAGTATTATTGGCTGATGAGCCAACCAGTGCGCTTGATCCTGCGACGACTCGCAGCTTGTTGACTTGTCTACGTGATATCAACGAACAACTTGGCGTCACCATTGTGATTGTGACTCATGAGATGAGTGTCATCCGTAGGCTGTGTGATCGCGCCGCATTACTGCATCAAGGTCAACTCTTGGAAGTTGCGGATGTGAGAGACGGTCTGATTCAAGCGACCACCCCGATTGGCAAAGGCTTAGTGCACGAAGACTAATGAGGCAGGAGAAATAAATATGTTAACTGGTAGTGAATTGTCCGCCTCGATAGACAAGCTGTTTGCCCTGCGCAAAGAGATTGTGAACGCGTTTATTGATACATTTATTATGCTTGGCATCTCAACGACGGTGGCCATTGTCATCGGTGGGTTGTTTGGCATATTTTTGTTTTTATCCAGTGATCGACAGTTTTTGCAAAACAAAACATTGTATGGTCTGCTTGGTGGCATCACCAACTTTATGCGCGCCTTTCCATTTGTCATTTTGATGATTGCCATGAGCCCATTTACGAAGGCTATCGTTGGCACAGGTATTGGACCGATTGCGGCCTCATTGGTACTCGCCATTGCAGGTTCGTTTTATTTTGCCCGTTTGGTCGAGCAAAACTTACGTGAAGTGCCACGCGGTATCATTGAGGCGACCGAGTCTATGGGCGCACGTCCCTTGACCATTATTAAAGTCCTACTCAATGAAGCACGCTCAGGACTGGTATTGTCCGTGACGATTCTCTGTATCAGCCTGCTCTCTTATTCAGCGGCGGCGGGTATGATTGGCGGCGGTGGTCTGGGAGATTTGGCCATTCGTTATGGCTACTATCGTTATCAAACGGAGGTGATGATTTTTATCGTTATTGTCCTATCAGTAATGGTCGTCTCCATTCAAGCATCAGGTAATTGGTTGGCTAACCGTTTGGATAAACGATAGAAAAAAGACTGAGACAAAGTCAGTTAATGCTAATATGAATAATACTCAGGGTTTAATGCCGATTCATCCTAAGCAAAATGCTTGACTTTGTTACTGAGACCCTTTAATTTTGATACTAACTTAACAGTCGTTAACTTAGCAGCATTACTATCCCTAATGTTGCTTTTTTAATGGCCAGCGTTTGCCCTCCATCCCATCCCTCTTATTAAGGAAGCTCCATGAAATTAACAGATATCAGCCGTCAGTTAGCAACTGCATTTGCTGCCGTTGGCGTATCAAGCCTAGTCTTGGTTGGTTGCAACAACTCATCAGCACCAGAAGCGACTAAAGAGCCTGTTACCGAAGGCTCAACAGCAGAGACTGCCGCTAGCGATATCGATCCTGAGCATACCAAAATCGTCATCGGTACCACCGAAGGTGACTTCGCTGATATGGTGCGTAACCAAGTGAAAAGCTCACTGGAAGCGCAAGGTTACGAAGTTGAGCTGATTGCTTTTACTGACTATGTACGCCCAAACCTTGCCTTGGCTGAAGGTGATTTGGACATCAACATCTTCCAGCATAAGCCTTATCTTGATACCTTCAAAAAAGAAAACAATCTTGATCTGGTAGAAGTTTTCCAAGTACCTACTGCCCCACTTGGCATTTACTCAGGTAAAAAGACCACGCTTGATGATGTTTATAAAGGCATGAGAGTCTCTGCACCAAATGATCCAAGTAACTTTGCTCGTGCGCTGGTAATGATGGATGATCTTGGCTGGATCACGCTAAAAGACAATATTGATCCGCTAACGGCATCAAAAACTGACATCGCTGATAACAGCAAATACGACATTGAAATCATTGAGCTAGAAGCCGCTCAATTGCCACGTGCTCGTGATGAAGTCGACTTTGCAGTTATCAATGGCAACTATGCCACGGATGCTGGCATCAAGCTGACTGAAGCACTATTTCAAGAACCTAGCTTTGCTTATGTCAACTGGTCAGCCATCAAATCAGCAGATGCTGGCAAAAAATGGGTCGAAGATGTGACCAATGCATATAATTCAGAAGCCTTTAAAAAGTATGCTCATGAAACTTTCCCTGGTTATAAGTACCCAAAAATCTGGGGCTCTGATCACAGTGCGCACACGGATACCGCAACAAAACCTGCACCTATAGAAGCTGCTGCTCAATAAGCTCATAAGCCAAAAGCACTTAAATCCAAAACACTTAAATATCGTCTTCGTCCCGATTGTAAACGCCCATTGCTAGATAGTGATGGGCGTTTTTTATGGACTCGATTTTACGATTTTTATTTTTTAACCGCGCGCTGCTGTCTATCAGTTACTAAAAATGACGTTACAGCCTGTTTGTCCTTTGTAGGAAAGCGTCACGTGCCCTTTTACTTGCTGCCAATTTTTTCTATAGTGGGTAGGTCAGATAGAGAGGGTGATCAGAATATTGATGATTCGATGCTCTATCAATAAATACATAAATAACAAGGATAATAAGATGCGTGCTAAAACTTATAATATTCGTACCGCTGGACAAGCAAATATTCCTGTACTAGGGCTTGGAACATGGCAATCGACTGGTCAAGATTGTGTTGATGTCGTCAGTCAAGCGTTGAAAATGGGTTACGAGCACATCGATACCGCTCAAGCTTATGGTAATGAAAAAGAAGTTGCTCAAGGTATTAAACAATCAGGGGTATCTCGGGATAAGTTCTTTTTGACCACAAAGATTTTTCCTGATGACATGAAGTTTGAGCCTGAGAAATTGATTGCCGCCGCCAAGCGCTCTTTAGCAGACTTAGATACTGATTATGTTGATTTGCTACTATTGCACTGGCCGGATGACCGTGTTCCTTTATCTGAAACCATTCCTGCCTTGTGCGAACTACAGAAACAAGGTTTGACACGCCATATCGGGGTCTCTAACTTTAATATTGCCAATATCATTGAAGCTGAGAAATATGCTGATGTACCGATTGTGGTCAATCAGGTTGAGTTTCATCCGTTCATCAAGCAAAAAACCTTGCAGACTTTTTTGAACAATCACCACATTCTACTCGAAGCTTATTCACCACTTGCACGCGGGGATGTATTCGATAATGAGATTATTAAAGAAATCGCTGACAAACATAATGTCACGCCAGCACAGATATCATTGGCTTGGATTCTGGCAGACAAGCATCGTATCGCTATTCCGAAAACGTCTAACCCTGATCATTTGCAAGGCAACTTAGACGCTATAAAAGTACAATTAAGTGCGGATGATATTGAGAAAATCAGCAGCTTAGCACGTGCTGATGGACGCAAAATTAAGCATCCAGATTACTCACCTGAATGGGACGACTAAGTTCTTGTAAAAAACCACCAAAACTTATTAGTACCAAAATTCATGTAAAAAAAGAGCCGCTAATATATTATTAGCGGCTCTTTTACTATGGTATGGACTATATAATTACTGCTGTAGAGTATCCGTCTCATGCACCTTTTCAGCAGGATTATATTGCTCAGAAGGAGGCACTACACCGCTTCGGTTGTTTTCTTTCATTGATTTGGCCACTTCTGGCGGCATGTAGTTTTCATCATGCTTCGCCAAGACTTCTCCAGCGACAAAAGTATCACCCTGCATCTTACCTGTCGCGACGACACCTGAGTTTTCAGCAAATAAATCTGGCAAAATACCTTGATAAGTCACAGGTACGGTCGATTGAAAGTCCGTAATGGCAAACTCAACGTTTAGTGGATTGTCTTCTGCGCGCTGGACACTACCCGCAACGACCATACCGCCTGCTCGAATACGCTTATCTTGTGGTGCTTCACCTTGTGCAATCGCGGTAGCATCAAAGTAGTAATCGGTCTGTTGCCCAATGGCATAAAGAACCAATACCACGGCTATCGCCGCCCCTGCAAGCGTAAACATAACCCACATCAGTTTTTTGCGACGAACTGCGTTCATACCACTACCTCATTGATGAGTCACTGTTTTATAAATTATAGTCAATGCCATACAAATATATAAAACAGAAAAATTTGAAGAAACTACCATTAGAAAAACGTTCTAAAAATGTCTTTCTAATCGTACTCTTCTAATGGCTATATGGTAGCATTTTTCGGACAAATCAATAAGCCCTATAACCTCTGTGGCAGTCACCTCTTTATCAGGTGCTAATTGCAGATTGAGTGGCTAAAAATTAACGGCTAACGCTAGATAGGACGAGCCTACTAGCTAATGAGGCTGTTTGGTGACAGGCATGGTTGTTTTAGCAGTACGCTGTGCTTGCCGCGCTTGCTGAATGGTCAACTGTTTGATTAAAGCCTGTCGTTGTCTACGACTATAAATAACAAAAGCCAGCATCATGCCAACGGTAATTGCCCAGCACGACCAAACAAAAACACCATGCTTACCCATGGCAAGAAATTCAGATACGCTATAAAAGTAAGGCTGCATAATATTTTCCTAGCCGTGATTTTTTTTGGCGACAGTCATGACCGTCATTTAGCTTGCCTGCGAATGTATTCTTTGACCCACGCTTTGCCTTGATCACGATACAAAATAAGGGTATTGGTACGATAAATCGCTAATGTTGCCACTAATAAATAACTACCAATAATCATCAGTAATAAGGGCATCCACATATCTGCTGACATCTTGGGGGCGGCGGTCAAAGTAAAGGTCGAGCCTTGATGCAAGGTGTTCCACCACTGTACCGAATACTTGATAATGGGCAGATTTACTGCGCCAACAATAGACAAAATGGCCGCGGCTTTACCACGATTGGCAGTATGCTCAAACGCGGCAAATAACGCCATCACGCCCGCATACAGAAACGCCAAAATGAGCATAGAGGTCAAACGTGCATCCCAAACCCAGTAAGTACCCCAAGTGGGTTTCGCCCAAATAGAACCCGTGATTAAGCTAATCACACAGAGCAAGAATCCTAGCGGAGCAAGCGCCTGTGCCACCAGACTGGCGGTCTTGATTTTCCAAACTAAAAAAATGACCCCGAGCACTGCTAAGGCAAAATAGATGGAAATAGCGATACTGGCAGCGGGTACGTGAATAAAGATAATGCGGTAGCTATTGCCCTGCAGATAATCAGGCGGCGCAAAAGCGAGACCCCAGATACTACCGATCAATAGGCAAATACTGGCTAATATGGCTAACCACTTGACCCAAGGCGAAAAAATGCGAAAAAACTGCTTGGTACCCACAGTGGTCAAAAAGCCTTGCCAGATGCGCTGCCACAAGCTAGGAGATGAGACGTTATTCAAGTTGGGCATGGGAATAAACCTATTGGCACAGCGTATTGGTTGTAACCGATATAGCGCATCATGGGCGCGACTACCTGCTAACCTGCTGGCGTTAAACACTGGATAGAATCTACAAGTGATTGTTTGCTTAGTTAACTGACTATTATAGCAAAATTGCCAGTTTTCAACATGCTGTTAATACAAAGGTTTTTTATAGGGGTTTTTATTACAAACTCTCAATACAGAGAGTTGTACATAACTTATATCGTTTCTAATTCAGCCACGCCATTTTTAACGTCATGGCAATCACCCATGGCGTCACCAAAACCGAGATAATACTGCCTGCTAGTAATAAAGCCAGTATCGGTAAACCATTGAGACCAGTGGCAAATAAATCAACCGCTCCTGTGGCAAAAATTAACACTGGTAACTGCATCGGCAAAGCAATCAAAGGCACTAGCACCGCACCATTCTTTAATGACAGCGTCAAACTACTCGCGACCGCTGACAGCATCAACAACATCGGACTGCCCGTAACAATAGAAGCCATCAATATCCACGCCTCAAACCAACTAAGCTGAAACAAAGGCACGGCAAGTAAACTAAGCGCTGCCACAATACCACTACTAAAAATCCAATGGATAACCAAACGAATCAACACCCATAAGGGCAATGATGCTTTGGCAACGACCAATTGCGCCAACGTGCCATTATCAAGGGCAGGCTTAAACAAGCCATCGACACCCATGACCAGTGACAATAGAGCGGCAATCCAAACCGCCGACACGCCAAGGCGTTGCAATAGCGCAGGCTCGCTACCCACTGCTAGCGGAAATAAGGTGATAATGACCAAAAACAGCACTAGCGGATAAAGCCACTGCACGGCGCCTTGCTGTTTGACTTGCCACTCGCGCCGCCATAACTGCATAAAGCTGATACCGCGCACCGCAGCTAAGTCAGTATTTGAGCTTTTATTCACTGTTTGTACTGGACCGTCTATTTCTATCATTTATTTGCTCTTCTACGGATGCTTGTGACACTTATACTGAGAGTATGCAAACTAGTATTCAAACCATATAATCGGACAAATCGAGCACTTGATTGGCAACACCAACGGCCTGATGACTGGTCATTAATATAGCGCCGCCTTCATGGGCAAAATCGCGCAATCTGTCTTCCATTCGCGCTACCATATCCACATCAAGGGCAGTAAAAGGCTCATCGAGTAGCCATAATGGTGTCACCTCAGGGGTCAATAAATATAACCGTGCAAGGGTAATGCGGCGGGTTTGCCCAGCAGATAAATGGCTTGAGCTAATCGTCTCAAAGCCTTGTAATCCGACCCAAGCCAAGGCGTCATCAATATCAGTAACGCTTGGGCTAATCCCATATAAATTCAGCAAAAAGGTCAGGTTTTGCGCGACCGTTAGATTTGGATGTATACCTAACTGGTGCGACACATACAAAGGCTGAATAGGTAAACTTGCTACTCCTTGATAATAAACCTCACCGCTTAACACTGGCAATAACCCAGCTAGCTGCATCAGTAAAGTGGTCTTACCAGTACCATTGGCACCAATTAAATGGCAAATACTACCTGCCGGTAAATCGAGCGCAACGCCTTCACATAGAGGGGTTTCGCCGCGCTGAACGGTCAGCTCATCAAGCGCAAGTAAGGCGGTATTCAGAGCTGTCATCAAAACCTCTCATTATTTATTAAGCAGCAGTCAATATTCATCACAAACACAGATGACGTTCATGGCATAATACTTTATGCTTACCCCACCCACACAGTATAACAAATTGTCGATTATTATGACCTCAAAACCTATGCAGACTTCAAAAGATAACCAAAATCTAGATACGCCAGCGCTAACCATAGATGGCTTAATCGAGGCACAAGTTGCCTTTATGCAGCAATGGCTACGCATGCAAGCTGAACCGCTGTCTATGCAGGCATGGCAATGGTTTGCTGCACAGCCATTAAATAAATATGTCAGCGCCGATGATTTGCAACAGCTGAGTAATGACTGGCTACTCAATCAACCGATGACGGATATGATGCGTAAAGATATTCGCGATATCTTGCATACGATTATTTATCATCCAGTCAATGATAACGTGCCGTTGTCTGAGCTGGTGGATGACACTCAAGTTGAAACCCTTGCCAACTATGTCGGTAGCCACGATCAGCAACGCAATATCTTGATTCACACCCTGGTCGGCAACGAGACTTTTGCCGATTTGCTAACCCAAACGCTATATCATGCCATTAATGACTTTATGGAAACCACGCTGGATAAAGCAGGCGCTGCTGGTAAACTGATGAAATTTGGGCGCAGCTCTTTTGAAAAGGCGACCAATAGAAACCTTGACGAAAAACTGCAGGCGTATTTGCATCGTAATATTAAAGATTTAGCACGCCGCGCAGAAGCCAATGCGCAAGAGCATTTATCAAATGACGAAGTCGCGCGATTATTAATCACTGGTTGGGCGCGAATCAAAGACCAGCCTGTCAGTCATCTACAGACTTATCTGCGTGATGAACCTGACAACAGCAGTATCGATCATATCGAAGCCAGCATGCAGCAAAGCTATAACCGCCTGCGCCAGTCACCTTATTTACACAGCCTTGTGGCAGCGAGCATCGATACTTGGTATGGTAATCATCAGTCAGATACTATTGCGACAGTAGTTTCGAGTCTTCATATTGATGAGCGGGCCATGACTCAATTCAGTACAGCGCTATTACCTATAGTGCACGATGCCATTGAAAGCGAGTGGTTGACGGCACATACTCGTGAAATGTTACAAGCGTTTTATGAGCAACCGAATATCAAAGAAGGTTTAGCACTTAATGCTCAATAATTTACTGTCTTGATGTATTTGTCTCAATTTTCCATCTCATTCATTTATTTGATAGCACCATACTTATGAGTCAACGTAATACACTCAGCTTGTGGCAAAAACTCAAACAGTTACTGACTGGTTCAGTAGCGCAGGCTGATGAAATTGATATGATACAAACAGAGCCTCATAACATGTATAGTAGTGATACATATAGTAGTGATACAGATGATGAGGATACTAGTGACGCTCATGATGCTACCAAAATTGATTCTCAACCTGATGTCAAAAATAAAAGCAAACATTCAGAAACTGACGCCTTTAACTCGAGTGCCAGTCAACACGAAACTAGCGACACGCCCATTATCGATTTTCTGAAACAGTACTTTAATGATAAGCAGTGGCACTATACTCACTATCGACCTAAAAGTAGTGGCAACAAAAACAATGACCGTCAGCAATCGCATCACTTATCGCTTAGAATGCGCAATAAAAGTCTCGATTGCGGCTATTTGTTTCGCGTGCAAGAAAAAAACAAGCTGCTGGCAGTCTATGGGATTTTGCCATTTTTGATACCAGAGAGTCACCAAAGCGCGGCGATGCTACTGATTACTCAAATAAATTATGACTTGCTAATCGGCAATCTAGAAATGGATGTCAATGATGGCGAGATACGCTACAAACACGCTATCGATGTCGAAGCGGTAGGCATCGGTAATGATATTATCGAGCATTTATTGCAAAGTGTCATCGCGATGACCACGGTCGCGAATGAGATATTTAGTGATTTGATCGATAATCAAAACCCTGCGGAAGACTTACCGACATTGCTGACCGAGCTACGTCAACAATCAGATTCTAGAACCTTCTTTTTGCCAACGCAATTTGTGCAGTAATGAACTGACTACCATAGCTATCCATAGCTATCCATAGCTTTTACAATGTCTCATCTGTACCTTACTTTCAAAGCGCTTAAACCTATTTATCCTTAAAATACTTTTCAAAAAAGACATCCTCTAACACTATGCTAAAAATTGCTTACTCTGATATTTTTCGATATTCTGTGCCGGAAAAACACCGCTTTCCTATGCAAAAATACACCATGATTCCCGAGCGGCTATTGGCTGAAGGCACTATCAGTACCGACAACTTTTTTGCCCCTGCACGTTTGAGCGAAGATGAGATTTTGACCACGCATACTGCGGACTACTGGTATCAGCTGAAAACCCAAACGCTACCACGAAAGGAAGCGCGAGCCATTGGCTTTGAAATGACACCTGAGCTGGTAGAACGTGGGCGTTATATTGCTCATGGCACTTATGAGTGTGCATTATATGCGCAGCAATATGGCGCGGCGATGAATGTCGCAGGTGGCACGCATCATGCGTTTGCTGATCATGGCGAAGGGTTTTGCGTGTTTAATGATGTTTGTATCGCGAGTAATTTATTATTAAATCGTGGACAAGCGCAAAAGATTTTGGTGGTTGATTTAGACGTCCATCAGGGCAATGGCAATGCCAGTATTATGGCAGGTGAGACACGCGTTTTTGTGTTTAGCATGCATGGCGCAAAGAACTATCCATTTCGAAAGCAAGTATCAGATTTGGATATTGAGCTAGACAATGATACTGGCGATGTGGAATATTTGCAGTTACTAGAGGCGACATTACCACGTTTGATTAGCGACGTTGCGCCCGATATGATTTTCTATCAATCTGCCGTCGATGTGCTGGCAACTGATAAATTAGGAAAGTTAGGGCTGACGATAGAGGGTTGTAAAGCGCGTGATGAATATGTATTACGCCAAGCAAAAGCCGCTAAAATTCCTATCGCTATCGTGATGGGTGGTGGCTATTCAGAAGATATCGACGATGTGGTTGAGGCGCACTGTAATACCTTTCGTTTGGCGCAACAGATATTTTTTAATGAAATAACAAAATAACGCGCGCATAAAATAGCATCTAAACAGCCAGCTGCCTCGCGAGCTATCTTATAAAAATGCCATAACTCCCTGCCAGCCGACACGAATACCAAGCACGGTAAGTATCAATAAAATAAGCTGACGAAAGCGCGCTTGAGGCAAATAGCGACGCAAGCGGATGCCAACTAAAAGCGCAGCAATCGATAGTACACTAAGCAAAGTAATCAGCTGCCATTCACCACTGCTGAGCGCCATAATAGGCTCACGTAATACGATAATTTGGGCGATTTTACCCAAAAAATAGCACATGTTGCCGACTTTGGCGATGGTGTTTTTATCATCGCTGGCAGACAGTAGATACATCATCAATATGGTCGACATGGCATTGGTCGAGCCGCCAATCACCCCTGCACTAAAGCCAACGATGATTAACACAGGCTTGGTAGCAGGTAGACGGAGTTGCTTACCAAGCAAGCTGCTTATGACATAAAAACCAATAACCGCTGCCAATAGTAATAAAATATAGGCGCTATCGACCCATAGTAAGAGCTTCGCGCCTAGAATACTACCGAGTAAGCTGGTCAATGCCAGTAACCAATAGCGCCTGCCGTAATAGATAAAATTTTGCCAGATTGTGCGCCCGCCACCCGCGAGCCAAGTCATGGCATTAAGCAATAATGACGGAAAAATGACCAATACAATAGCATGTGGTAACGGGTAGATACTAGCAAGCGCAGTGGTCGTCACCAACGTCACACCCAGCCCACTGATACCGTGTAGCAACGATGCCAGCGCAAAGATTACCATCAATAACAACGTCTGAGTGCTATCACCATCCATCATATTAGCCATAAATATTAAGACCTAATATCTGGATTAATAGTGACATAGCTAGGCATTGTGGCGTTGCCATATTGTCTCACCAATGATGCCAACCAACTGCTCGGCAATTTTATCTTTGCTCGCCTTCTCAAGTGTGACGCTATCGTGCTCATAACGCTCTGAGAAAAATACCTGCATGGCATTGTCATCGCTGGCAAAACCAATGTCTGCTCGTGAAACATCATTACACGCGATCAAATCTAAATCTTTAGACACCAGTTTGCCACGAGCATAGCGCTCGATATCTTGCGTTTCTGCTGCAAAACCAACGACAAACAGCACTGGATGCGCAAGCGAAATCGTCGCTAAGATATCAGGATTTTTGACCAAACTCAGCGTCATAGCATCTTGGGTTTTTTTAATTTTTTGCGGGGCAGCTTCTTCAGTACGATAATCAGCGACAGCAGCCGTGGCGATAAAGATATCCGCCATTACATTTTGATTCTCGCTATGAGCATGCTCCTCATCATCAATCTCATGGCTGTGGTTATGACTGTGGCTATGATCATCGCCGCAATCACACTCGCCATGATGTTCATGTTGATGGCTATGATCGTGATCGTGAGAATGGTCGTGCTCATCTTCAGGCACATACTGTAGCGCACTGTGCGTACCATCCACGCACTGCTGCGCCGCCATCAGCATCTCTTTAGCCGACAATACATCAATACGTGTGACATTCAGCGGTGTCGGTAGTGCCACTTTGCCGCCCGCAATCAAGATAACGTCTGCACCAGCAGCCACGCACGCACGTGCTAATGCAAATCCCATCTTGCCAGTAGAGTGATTGGACAAGTAGCGCACCGGATCGATAGCTTCTACCGTCGGTCCTGCAGTAATCACCACTCGTTTACCTGCCAATAATTGAGGCGTAGTTTGCATGGCGTTAAATAATAACACTTCTGCCAAGAGCTGCTCAGGTTCAGGCAAACGCCCTGCTCCCACATCACCGCAGGCTTGCTCACCGCTAGCAGGTTGAATAATCTGATAATTCATATCGCGCAGGGTCTGTACATTGAGATTGACCGCAGGGTGCGCCCACATCTGCTGATTCATGGCTGGTGCAATGATGACTGGTGCCGCCGTTGCAAGGCATACGGTTGTCAATAAATCATCAGCCATGCCCATCGCGAGACGCGCCAGCGTATTGGCAGAGGCTGGCGCAATGATGATTAAATCTGCCCATTTCGCCAGCTCAATATGACCCATGCCAGCTTCTGCTTTTTCATCGAGTAATGAGATATGCACCTCATTGCCAGTCAAAGCTTGCAGGGTCAGTGGCGTAATGAAGGCTTGTGCGCCTGTGGTCATAATGACACGCACCTCAAAGCCTGCCTTGATTAATAGGCGGGCAAAGATAGCAGATTTATAAGCGGCGATACCGCCAGTGATAGCAAGCACAATATTGGACATAAGCAT
Source organism: Psychrobacter immobilis (assembly GCF_003148585.1). GTDB lineage: Bacteria > Pseudomonadota > Gammaproteobacteria > Pseudomonadales > Moraxellaceae > Psychrobacter > Psychrobacter immobilis. Next base: position 18,142 of record NZ_QGGM01000012.1, read on the forward strand.
GGCATCAATAAAAAGTTGAAAGATAAAATTGCGCTTATAGTAACAATTATGAGATAAGTTGGGTAAGAATTTCCGTATTTACTCAATATATCTGGCAGCAATCCATTCTCAAGGAGTGACAATGGCGATTAAAGACTGGCATGAAGATGATAGACCACGTGAAAAACTACTAAAATTTGGGGCAGCGCATTTATCTGATGCCGAGATATTAGCGATATTTCTGCGCACAGGTACGCAGTCACAGTCAGCTATCGAGCTGGCGCGTCATTTGATCGAGCAATTTGGTAGCTTGGCAGAATTATTAGCAGCGCCGCAACAGATGGTTCTTGCTTGTCATGGTATTGGTCCTGCTAAATACGCGCAGATATTGGCCTCACTTGAGATGGGCACGCGTTATTTGGACAGTCAGCTTAAAACTGGTCACGCACTTGGGCGCTCGCAAATGGTCAAAGACTATATCAGCACTCAGCTGCGCGGGGAGCATCGCGAAGTCTTTGCGGTACTTTGCTTAGACAATGCGTTAAATCTCATTAATTTTGAGATACTGTTTACTGGCGGCATCTCCTCTTGCTCCGTCTGTATCAAACACGTTCTGCGTCATGCCTTGAGTCACGCCGCCAGCCAACTCATCGTCGCACACAATCATCCGCATACCGATGCGACCCCTTCAACGGCAGACAATTTATTAACTTACGAGCTAAAGAAGGCCTGCGATTTAATCGATTTATCCTTGGTAGACCATATCATTGTTGGACGCAATGAGACATTATCTTATGCAGAAAGCGGCTTAGCGCCTTTTGGATAATTAATTACGACTGTTGTTTTTGCCTATATGAGAAAATCTTGATACATATAATCGACACAGCGTAGCATTTTAGCTATTGATAGTTATCGGCAACTGTTTCATATTGATGGCTAAATTTGTCTTTTATTTGTCTGTCACTGGTTAGACAGTTATCAAAGCCACTTTTGTAAAATGCTCAAAAAATTAAAATTGATTATAAAATATGCTACAAAATCCATAACGGCTCATTGGTTTAATTTGGTCACCAGACCCTTAAACATCAGCAAAAATAACAACAAGATTTATTCAAATACTTTAATACACACACATTTTTCGCGCTTTTGGTTTAGCGTTATAAAAGGAGACAGTCATGGCAATTGGCTTATTTATTTTGGCAATCATTATTCAATTAGCCATGGTTTTGGCCATCTTTTTATTGTCCCTATCACGAGTCACAGGCAGTATTGTTGCCCTAGTTACCGTCCTTGTCACCGCCTTTATCAGTCCTTGGTCGCTCATTTTGGGCATACCAATCGCTTTACTTTGCATCGTTTTGCTCGTCGCTCCTATTCGTCAGTCACTGATTACCAGACCTGTTTACAAGACTTTGGGCGGGGCAATGCCGAGCATGAGCGATACCGAGCGCGAAGCACTCGATGCGGGTACCAGCTGGTGGGAAAAAGAGCTATTCATGGGTGCGCCTAACTGGGATACTTTTGCTCAATATCCCTATCCAGAGCTGTCGGCAAAAGAGCAAAGCTTTATTGATAATGAAGTAGAAGTACTATGCGCCATGCTTGATGAATGGAAAATTCAGCATGAAGACAAAGAGCTGTCGCCTGAAGCGTGGCAATTTATCAAAGCCAATGGATTTTTAGGCTTAATCATTCCAAAAGAGTTTGGCGGTTTAGATTTTAGCTCTTATGCACAAAGCCGTATCATGAGTAAAATCGCTTCGCGCTCGCCGACCGCTGCGGTTACCTGTATGGTGCCAAACTCGCTCGGCCCTGGTGAGCTGTTGATGCATTACGGTACAGACGAACAAAAACAGCGTTGGCTACCCGGTCTTGCCAAAGGTGACGAGGTACCTTGCTTTGGTTTGACGGGCCCAGAAGCAGGCTCCGATGCTGGTGCGATTCCAGATACAGGGGTGGTTTGTTATGGTACGCACGAGGGCGAGCAAGTGCTCGGTTTGCGTATGAACTTTTCTAAGCGCTGGATTACCCTCGCACCTATCGCCACGGTCGTGGGTTTAGCATTCAAGATGCATGATCCTGAAGGTTTGCTTGGCAATCCTGATAAGACCGATTACGGTATCACTTGTGCGCTTGTGCCTGCCAGCCATGAAGGCGTTATCATAGGACCACGCCATAATCCAATTGGCTCGCCATTTATGAATGGTACAGTCGATGGTAAAGACGTCTTTATTCCACTAGATTACATCATCGGTGGCGTCGAAAATGCGGGTCGTGGTTGGCGTATGCTGATGGAGTGCTTGGGCGTTGGTCGCGGCATCTCTTTACCAGCTTTATCAACCTCAGCCAGTGAAATGACGTATCTGTCTGTCGGTGCTTTTGCCAAAGTACGCGAACAGTTTAAAATCTCTGTTGGCAAGTTTGAAGGCGTCCAAGACGCTACCAGCCGCATGGCAAGTAACACTTATATGCTAGAGGCATTTCGTCACCTCGTCACCTGCGGTCTGAACCAAGGCGGCACACCATCAGTGATGACGGCAATGGCAAAATACTATGCGACTGAAACCATGCGCAGTGTGGTTAACGACGGTATGGATGTGGTTGGTGGTCGCGCGGTACAGATGGGTCCACGTAACTTTTTGGCCACCCCTTATCAGGCAATTCCAGTATCTATCACGGTTGAAGGCGCAAATATCTTGACGCGCTCACTCATGATATTTGGTCAAGGTGCGATGCGTTGCCATCCTTATCTCTTTGATGAGCTGCAATTGCTGCAAAGCGAAGATAAAGAAGGCGCACTCAAACAGTTCGACACACTGTTTTTTAAACATTTGGGTTATACCTTTAATCGCGGCGCAAAGGCATTTGTCGCAGGTTATGTCGGTGGCAGTAATCATGCACCAAGCTTTGCGGACAGCTTTACTCGTCCCTACTACAAACACATCAACCGCCTGAGCGCAAGCTTTGCCTTAACGGCTGATATGGCGTTAGGGTTGCTCGCTGGCGATTTAAAACGTAAAGAGATGCTGTCTGGACGCTTAGCTGATATTCATAGCCATTTATTCATTAGCACTGCTATTTTGCAGTTTTATAAGCATGGTACTAAATCAGCGTCCGAACGCTTGCATGCTGAGGTTGCCTTACAAAATAGCTTATATACCATTCAAGAAGCTTTTGAAGCCTTTTTTGCAAACTTCCCTAATCGTATGGCGGCCAGTTTGGTCAGTTTTGTGACTTTTCCCAGCGGCTCTATCTTTACGCCGCCAAGCGATGAGCTCAAACGCAAGTTGGGCGATGCTTTTATGGATGACTTTGAAGCCAACCCGTTCCGTGATTATCTCAAAACCATGGTTTATTATAATACTGAAGCCGATGATGTCACTGGACGTATGGAACACGCTTATCAAACGCTACTGAGCATCGAGCCATTATGGCAGAGGTTTAAAAAGGCTGAACACAAAGACAGTTTTGAAGGGCTTACTTTTGAGGATCATGTGGTATATGCCAGCCAAAACGGCAATATTACCGAAGAAGAAGCTGAAGTGCTTATTCAGTATAATGCCATACGCTTTGACTCATTATTGACCGATGTGTTCGATAAACATTTATTGCATGCCCAAGAGCGCACCAATCCACACAGCCTCGATAATGCCGTACAGCAATTAACGGACTATGCACAATTGAAAAATGACGCGCAAGCCAGAAATGGTATTGCCACAAACATGACAGCTGAAAATGATGTCGACTCTAATGATTTGGGTACGCCCGTCAGTACAGACAAACCAACTGGCGATGCCAACCCCAATCATGGTTATGAGAATAACGGTGATGTAGAAATGGTCAAAGAGCAAGATACCATTGAGGAGGTACGTGCACAGACCGACTTTGATGAGTCTGAGCCTGAGGTAGAAGCACTAGATCATCGCCACCGTGATGCAGAGTCACACTTAAGTGAACGCATGAGTAACAACCATCGTCTGAATCAACATAATGCTGACGACCTAGAGCGTTCTGAAATATCTGAAGATGCAGAAAATGTGAAGGATAATATAGACAAACCTGCCGCTACTGATCCTAAATGGCAGGATGGTCTACGCCGTGATGAAAGTGACAAAGTCTAAAATCAAAAGCTTTGATAATTCTTGAAATGACAAGCTTTGAAACAATAGGCTTTGAAATAGCAAGGCACAAAAGAATCAGGCTTAAAATATTTAAAAAACAATAGGTGTTAAGGCTGCTAGAAGCCTTGCACGATACATTCTGACCATTCACTTAGAAAAGACTGCCCCATTTAAGCAGTCTTTTTTTAGTTATGAATCGCCATTTTTAACCATTAAGGCGTGTTTGATGATTCAACCATGGCACTGACAGAGACTGCTTTTTAGGCAGCTCAACATTAAAAACAGTCAGCTTAGTCATTCTAAGCGTCTACTTTTAACAATGAAATGGCAAAAAACAGCCCTGTCTCCCTCTCTTAATATTGGAAATAATACTAAATTCTCCCAGCTCCATATAAAAAATATGTTATAAAACTAATTCAGGCATGAGCATTATCCTCATTTTATGCTTTGTCTGGAACAGTTTTAGCGATCAGCAGTATCTATTTTTGAATGTTCAACATGCGCTAATATTGGTCAATATGCCTTGTTATTTACCTACTTTACTCGCGAAAAATTCGGCGCAGACAACTTAACTATTGATTTATATTACCTTAGTCATAAAAAAACGTTGCAGTATCCTTAACAATTATTTTATATTGTGCCCCGAAAACGTGACACTAAGTGGAAGTTGAAAGAATTTAATAGACGTAGCAAGAGCGGTGATAATAATGGCAACAATCACATTGATGTGAGCAGCCTATCTATTCGCTACTGGGGCACGTACACAAAGGATATAAGTTATGTGGAAAAATATGGGACTGACCGGCAAGATTATTGTCGCTATGGTACTCGGTATCATACTGGGATTGTTTATAAACTATTCAGGACTGAACGCTGAAGGCGGTTTCATTCATACGTACATTACCAATGGCTTCCTCGCCATTGTCGGCAAGCTATTTGTCAACTCACTCAAAATGCTAGTCGTGCCTTTGGTGCTGATCTCACTGATTTGCGGTGTTTGCGGTATTGGGGATATTCGTTTGCTTGGTCGTATCGGCACCAAGACATTTCTTATTTATATGATGACAACAGCTCTGGCTATCGCAACAGCGATTGGGCTTGGCGTGCTATTTGGTATCGGTAAAGGCATGAATATCGAAACCGAAGCGGCATTTGAAGCAGCATCAGCACCGCCACTGCTTGATGTGTTCTCTAATATTATCCCATCAAACCCCATCAGCGCGATGGCAAATGGTGATATGTTATCAATTATTTTCTTTGCTATTTTGATCGGTGTTAGTATCTTGATGGTGGGTAAACCTGCCAAAGGCTTAGTGCAGAGCTTAGAATTAATCAATGAAGTCATCTTAAAAATGGTGACCATCATTATGAATCTTGCACCTTATGGTGTATTTGCGCTATTGACCAAAGCAATGGCAGAGCTGGGTTTAGACTTGATTTGGTCACTGCTGGGTTATGTGGCGGTATTGGTCGGCTCATTGGCATTCCATTTCTTTGTCACTATGATGATTGTACTCAAAGTCTCTTCGGGTTTATCCATCAAAACCTTTTTGGCAAAAATGCGTGAAGTTCAGATTTTTGCTTTTAGTACGTCAAGTTCGAACGCGACGATTCCTATTACCTTGCGTACGGTCACTAAGCGCATGGGTGTCAATAACTCAGTTGCTTCATTTACTGTTCCATTTGGTGCGACCATCAATATGGATGGTACCGCCATTATGCAAGGTACGGCGACCATTTTCATTGCCAATATTTATGGCATTGACTTGGGCGTGACTGAGTATCTGACTGTCATTCTAATGTCCGTTTTGGCTTCCGTGGGTACCGCTGGTGTACCGGGTGTTGGTCTGATTATGCTATCAATGGTATTTGCCCAAGTCGGTCTACCTATCGAAGGCATCGGTCTTATCTTAGGTGTGGATCGTATCCTTGATATGTTACGTACCGCAGTGAACGTCGGTGGCGATGCCGCTGTGACGGCTATTGTGGCAAAATCAGAAGGCAAAATGGATTTGGCTATTTATAACGATCCTAACGCTGGTGCAAAAGACGTGTTCGATGGTCACATTGATGAAGACAATGAGCGTGAATTCTCTGAAGTCTTTAGTGATGGGATCATGGGCAGTGAGTACGATGATATCGATCGTCGCCGCTAGGCATTGAATAGATTTTGATAATTTATTCACGATACATAAAAAACCTCAGTCATATTGGCTGAGGTTTTTTGCTTTAATAAATACATTTATTTGATGAAAATCAATCAACCAAAAACGTATTTGGTTACCATCGCCAAGCATACCACTACAATCATCGGACGAATCAGCTTACTACCGCCCTTGACCACCATATGAGAGCCAAAATACGCGCCTATTGTTTGTCCCACCATCATGGCAAGCCCTACCTTCCACAAGACATTACCACCCAAAATAAAGAATATTAACGAGCCAATATTGGTCGATAAATTCAATACCTTTGCTGCGCCTGTCGCTTCGATGATTTGCCGACCGCGCAACGCCACGTTGCCGAGCGCAAAAAACATCCCTGTGCCTGGTCCAATATAACCATCATAAAAACCAATTAATGGTGCAACCACTTTTTGCCATTTGCCTTCTGAGATACGCGGCGCAGCTTCTACTTCGCCAAGTCGAGGCGCAAACAAAGTATAAATCCCGATAGCCGCAATCAAAAACGGAATCAGTGTCTCAAGCAGATCCGGCGGCGACATCTGTACAGCAATAGTGCCGAGAACAGAACCGATAAAGGCGCCAATAATAGCTACTTTGATACGTTGCGGTTTGACCACCCCTTTTCTAATCATCGTAATAGAGGCTGCTAGCGCACCTGAAGCGGCTTGTAGCTTATTGGTACCGAGCGTTAGCACTGGTGGGATATTGGCAAGTAACATAGCAGGGATGGTCAATAAACCGCCACCACCAGCGATGGCATCAATAAAGCCTGCCAACGCTGCCACAGCGGTGAGCATTAATATAACCTCTAACGAAAGCGATAAGTCCATGACGCTGACCTGTAAATTTTATGATGGAAAATGAGTAAGTCCTAAAAACTGGCTTTAAGAACTGGAAATAAAATATTAGTAGCAATGTTGCTATCAAATTTGCTATTCATTAGCTGATAGTACTGCTGATATGTATTAAAGCTGTGACAGAACATCACAAAATGCCAATCATTATAAAGATAAAACGCTAAAAAAAGCCAAAAACGTAAAAAAGTCTGCTAGATTTGTCTAACGGCTTAATAAGTATCTAAAATAAACAGCGATTGATTAAAAGTATGTAACGACTTATCACGCTTTTGTCTGCTCTATCGACTTTATAATATCGCTATTATTAATGTGACAAGCGGCACTTATAACTTTTGGTTGACGTATTTTGTTGTCTATATCAATAAGAGTATGAGAAACTGTTGCTGTCTATCATGTCTTTATGAGTCGTGTCATAGATATTTGAGGTTATTGGATTAATTTGTAATTCGTGTTTAGCAAATGAGGATGATATGGCAATACGCAGGATTAAAGCATTTTTTGAATTTGAGGCAGCGGGCGGTATCGTCCTAGCATTGGCTGCCATTGCTGCAATGATTATTGCCAACTCCCCTCTCAATGTGTGGTATGAGGGCTTTATTCACGCACCCGTTGCCATTCAAATCGGTGAGTTTGCTATCGCTAAAGACGCTCATCACTGGATCAATGACGGTTTGATGGCGATTTTCTTTTTCTTAGTGGGACTTGAGCTAAAGCGTGAAGTGTTGATCGGTGAGCTGTCTAACGTTAAGCAAATCATCCTGCCAGCTGGTGCGGCGCTCGGTGGCATGATTATGCCAGCGATTGTCTATCTGCTCTTTAACTATAACGAGCCTGAGTTTTGGAAAGGATGGGCGATTCCAGCGGCGACTGATATTGCTTTTGCCCTAGGTATTTTGAGTTTGTTAGGCAACCGCGTTCCCAACTCTTTAAAAGTATTTTTAGTATCGATTGCTATTTTTGATGATATTGGCGCCATTTTAATCATCGCTTTATTTTATACCAGTGATTTGTCATTAGAGTCATTGGCAGTGGCAGGTCTATGTCTGCCGTTCTTATACCTTCTCAATCGTCGCAACGTCACCAGCATCACGCCTTATCTGCTGATCGGTGTGATCATGTGGATTGCGGTACTCAAATCTGGCATCCACGCCACCTTGGCTGGCGTGGTCTTAGCACTATTTATTCCTATGTTTGACCGTACTGATCCTGAGCACTCACCACTAGAAGAGCTAGAGCACGATCTACATAACACCGTTGCCTTCGGTATCTTGCCATTATTCGCATTTGCCAACTCAGGCATATCCCTCAAAGGTGCAGGCTTCGCTGAGCTGTTCCATTCGGTACCGCTTGGTATTGCGGCTGGTCTATTCATCGGTAAGCAAATTGGTGTAATGGTTATGTGCTGGTTAATCTTTAAGCTTGGTATCTCAACCATGCCAAGAGGCATGAATTATAAGCAGATTTACGGTGCAGCCTTACTCTGTGGTGTTGGTTTTACCATGAGTCTGTTCATTGGCGGTCTGGCATTTGCTGGTGAAACAGCCTTATTTGATGAGCGCTTAGGCATTATTATGGGCTCAATCGTCTCTGGTATCGCAGGTTACCTCATGCTCAAAGTCAGCTTAAAAGACAATGTAAGCGGCACCTCAGTCGATCTGACTCGCCCTCATTAATAAGAAGATAAGCCACTTAAAGGCGATTTAGCTTATCGGTGGCTTATTATTTTATAGTTCATGTACTTTGGCAGCCGAGCATGGTTCATTAAAAGTATTTTTCATTAGCCTTAGAAGAGAGAATCATGCGACAGTTTGTACTGCGGCCTTCGTTAAGCTTAGCGCTCCTTGGTAGCATTGTTTTACTATCAAGCTGTGCCACGCTCTCTAAGCAGGAGTGCCTCGTTGGTGACTGGCAGGCTATTGGCTACAACGATGGCGTGGCAGGTTACCAATCAGACCGCCTCGCTTCACATGCCAAAGCCTGTGCCAAGGCCAGTGTTGCCCCCAACTATCTGGCATGGGAGCGCGGTCGCCAGCTGGGGCTTAAGCAATACTGCACGACCAGTAATGCTTACAATGTCGGTCGGCGCGGACGTCAGCTCAATAATGTCTGCCCCTTAACCTTGGCGAATACACTGCAAACTGCTAATCAAAAAGGCTTAGACTATTACGCCTTAGACAGTCAGTTAGACAAAGACAAGCGCCTCATAGAAACCTACCAAGAAGAATTTGATAAGCTAGAAAGTGGGGCGATGTTAAACTTTGCTAATGAAAAAGAAGCACGCGCGCGTCTACTGTCATTAGCCGACGAGCTGCGTAAAGCCAAACGCCGTATGAACACCACGCAAAGACAATTAGAAGCTCTAAACCAGTCAAATAGCTATTAATACTATTGGCCTTGTGAAATGATCTAATAGGAAAATATTTGGTAAGAAAGCATTTGGTAAAGAGGCATTTAATAAATATGGATTCAATCAACATAACTGATAAACAGACGGCTGATACTTTGAATCACCAACAACCCTTAATAAAACCTTATCAGCGTCACGGACGGACGACCGCGATTGATGACCATAGCGACTTGCAAGTATTAAAGCGCATCAAGCGTTATTTATTGCCAAAAGACTTCGTTATCTCGCAAGATTTATTAAATGAAATAGTCGCGGGCTACGATATTGGCGATTCACTGGCAGATACGTTGGCCGCTGACGGCATTCGTTTTGCCAAGCCCCTACAGCAATTTATTATTAGTGATAGCAGCAATAACTTCGACGCGGATCTCGCAAATAATTCTGCATTTAACGCCTTAGCTGAACAATTTAGCCATCATCCCACTTGGTTCGATCCCAAGCTTGCCCAAATCGGTGCGGTTGCCTATCGACGCTATCCGCTGATGCTGATTTGGCTACTACGTAATGTCGCCTTGATGGCAGGCTACAGCATTCCTGCCCTCTCCCTGCCGCTCATTCAGACAGGCGCATTGATGCACGATGCCTTGCCCCGCCTGATGCGTACGTATGCCTATATCTTAGCCGTCTCTGAACATCCCCCATTACATAAGCCAAATACAAGCGCCCATAATCAACGTCAGTCTATCGAGCAAGTATTGGCGATTGGCTCAGAAGGTTGGCGGCAATCAATCAAGGTGCGGCAAATTCATACCCTAGTACGGCAAAACTTGCTCAAAGGTAAAGGCAATGCTGCTAAAGGCGTCATACCAGATGCCGACCAACATCACAACCCAGATGGCAGCTGGAATACTGATTATTGGGGTCTTCCTATCAATCAAACCGATATGATTGCTACTCATTTGCAGTTTTCATTATTGATTATGCGCGGGTTACGGCTGCTTGGCGCACGCATCAGCACTGAAGAAGCGGCAGGTATTCTGCATCTATGGAATCTTGCCAGTTATTGGATGGGGGTTGACTTAGATCGCCTGCCAAAAGATGAAACCGCCTGTTGGGAATGGCTCTATACCTATTTGTCAATTCAGCAACTTGATTTTAAAATGGGGCAACCATTAGCCAAGGCTCTGCATGATTTGCCACGTCAGCTGATGGGCGAAGACAATCGGCGGGGGCGTTTCGTTGAGATGGTCAATGCTAGCGTGACCCGTACTTTGGTCGGCGATGATATCGGCGATGGGCTAGATTTACCAAAATCAAAAATCCGCTTTGGTGTCTTATCATCGGTGCCGCTTCTCTTTGCCCTTGATACGGCACGTCAGCACAATCAAAGTGTGGCTGAAAAACTAGAAGCCTTCCGTGCCAAACGCCAAGATAATATGAACTGGTGGCTAAAGAAAAATGACGAATATTATAAGTAAGCAATTATAAATAAAGCATAGTAGATAAAAGAAAAGGATAATGATTAGATGTCAGTCGCCTTACGGATTAATTTCGCGTATTTTGGATACGATAATACCACTCAAGCTGGCGATCAAAGCCTGTTTCTAACAGACTGGCAATGACTCGTCCTGTCAGACCCCAAACCGTTTCACCATCCACTTGCCAGCTAGGCGTGAGAATGGTCGCGATCTTATCTTGCATTGCATATTCTACCGCATACTCGACAGTAGGCTGAGTCAGCAAGGTTTCAAAATCTGCCCAAAAGATGCGCGAGATTTCGCCAAGCTCAGGGACCAATAATAAATCAGGCGCAATCAGCGCCACAATAGGACGCACACTCATACCGCTTTTGGAGGTTTGAATGGGCAATTGACCAATTAGCTGGACTTTATTAGGTGGTAGTGCGGTCTCTTCACAGGCTTCACGCAAAGCGGTGACGACATTATTACCGTCGCCTGCGTCATGTTTACCACCAACGCAAGAGACCTCGCCAGCATGGCTGTTCATGTGCGCAGCGCGGCGTGTCAGTAGCAGTTTGGGATGGCGTTCATGGGTAATGGCAACCAATACCGAGGCATCGGCAATGGGTGTTTGATACAAGCTATCTAGAATGCGAGTGCTACGAGAAGTGCTAGCCTCATACAACGCAGGACTGGTGACGGCATTTAAGGTCTCATGCTGCACCCGTTCCGCCAGCGTTCTAATAGTGGGATAACGAATAAAGTCCGGCACAGCGACTGAAAATTCATCAAAACGTAGCGACTGCGGGGGAAGTAACATGATTATTGCCCTATATTTTTATTAGAATTAAGCATCGGATGGTGGAGCTTATCTCTCGCAATGTGTACAACGCTTGCGCCAGTGTTATTGCTACGCATATCGCATCTATATGCTGGCCTCCATTCATTCATCGTCATGCTTGGCGACGTAAAGTGGCATTTTTTAATACCCCCTACTCTGATAAATGCGCGCGCTTTGCTGGTTGCCCTTATTTACAACGACACCAGTCGCGGCAGCCATTACTCTCGTTATTGGTAAAGCTATCATTCAATAGTTAGCGTGAGTCTAGCCTAGCGCAATCTTATCGTGACTGCATATACTTTATGTGACTGTCCTGCTCTGCCTGCTGATGCATTCATTAATAGCAACCGTAGCCGTAAGCAGTTGCGCAAACCTGTGTGCTTGTTATTATCACTGCCAGTGTGATGAGAATTTGTGTTATCTTAGGATTAGCAGCTATGATCACATAACATCTGATAAGCTAAAGTCATACTATTTTATAAAATAAGAATCATAATTCTTCAAAGAACGACAACCCTTTTTCTCATTTCTATTTATCATATATATTTATCATTAAATAAGGCAGTTGATATGCGCTATTGTTTACAATGCGGTCATGAAGCGGAACGCAAAATACCAGCCACGGATAATATCCCACGCTTGGTATGCCCCAATTGCCACTATATTCACTATGAAAATCCAAAAGTGATTTGTGGCTCACTCGTTGTGCATAAGCATCGGGTACTGCTATGTCGCCGCGCGATCGAGCCACAGTATGGCTTATGGACACTGCCAGCTGGCTTTATGGAAAATGGCGAAACCATGGCAGAAGGGGCCGCTCGTGAAAGCTTTGAAGAAGCAGAAGCGGTCGTCATCAATCCGCATTTATATTGCTTATATGATATTCCTGATATCGGGCAAATCTATAGCATCTATATCACTGAGCTAAAAGACGGCGCTTATGGCATCGGCTCTGAAAGTCTTGATTGTGCATTATTTACCGAAGAAGACATTCCATGGGACAAACTTGCCTTTGAAGCGGTACGTCGCACCCTAAAAAGTTACTTTGCTGACCGCAAGCAATACGATAACCATGAAAATTTCCCTATTCATCAGGATATCATCGGTAAAGACCAAGCGATCAAGCGCTACTAGCCCTAAGCATATAAAGAATAGAGTTATCAAAAATAACCTTATAAAAAATCGACTGCTTTACAAAAGTGGTTGGTAAAAACCATTGATAAGTCTTATGCTAAGTTTTGAATATAGCCACTTATCAATGGTTTTTTATTGTCTGAAGTTAATCGTTTAAGCCGACTTGCGAGAATATTATGCTGACTTTATTGCAACGCTCTTTACCGCTACTACCACTGACCATCGCCATGACTCTAACCAGTATAAGTATCACCAGCCATGCGGAAGATGCACGGTTAACCGCCAAACAATCCGACCCACAAACGCTTGGCTGGATGCAAGGTTTTCCGCCGCCTGCCGATAAACTGATTACTCAACCTTCCTCTAATTTTTTTAGTTTTCCCAAGCTGCGTTGGACGGTCTGTCATATCCGTGAATTGATGCCCACTACTGACGTCAGTCGCGGTATCGGCGCGCCTTCTAAGCTCAGCTATGCGTTAGATAAAAACATCGATGCCATCACCTTTATGCCTACTAACAGTAAGCGCCTAATGACGTGGAAGCAATCACTGGATGCCAATTATACTGACGGCATTATGGTCATGCATCATGGCAAGGTAGTATACGAGCGCCAAAACGGCTGCCTCAATGAACTGGGCAATCATGCGGCGATGTCGATGACCAAATCAATGACTGGGCTGTTAGCAGAAATCCTCGTGACCGAAGGTAAGCTTGACGATAAAGCCTTGGTAGCGTCTATCATTCCAGAGCTCAAAAACAGTGGTTTTGGTGATGCAACCGTACGCCAAGTCATGGATATGACCACAGCGCTCGATTATAGTGAAGACTATGCCGATCCTAATGCCGATATCTGGAAGTATTCAGAAGCGGCAAGCCCACTACCAAAACCGAAAGACTATAAAGGACCCAATGGTTACTTTGAGTACCTGCAAACAGTTAAGAAGAATGGCGAACATGGGGAAGCTTTCAACTATCGAACCATTAATAGCGACGCCCTAGGTTGGATTATTTCGCGTACGACTGGTAAAGCGGTGAATGAATTACTCTCGGAACGCATCTGGCAAAAAATCGGTGCTGAACAAAGCGCCTATATGACGGTCGATGCTAAAGGTACGCCGTTTGCCGGCGGCGGTCTTAGTGCAGGTTTGCATGATATGGCACGCATTGGTAGCTTGATGCTCAATAAAGGCGAGATTAATGGTGAGCGCTTATTCCCAGCTGCGGTCGTTGATAATATCGAAGCGGGTGGCGATAAAGAGGCTTTTGCGAAAGCCGATTATAAGCAGCTGACTAACGGCAGCTACACAAGCATGTGGTGGTTATTTAATAACCCCACGCCCATCTATGCAGCACGCGGCGTCCACGGTCAAACTGTCTATGTGGATCCAGCAGCTGATATGGTCATCGTTCGTTTTGCGTCATATCCGGATGCTAGTAACGGTAAAATCGACCCTACCTCGCTACCAGCTTATAAAGCGGTGGCAAATTACTTAATCAAAAAGTAAGCCTTTAAAAAACCAGTCTCTAAGAAATAGCGCTTTAAAAGACTCACCCAAAATAAAAACCGCCGCTTTCAATATAAATACTGAAAGCGGCGGTTTTTTTATAACAATTAAATCAGTAGACTTGAAGAAGATTAACTTTTAATTTTACAAACGTTAAAGCCCAATTCTTTTACCGCTACTTCTTTATCATAAGGCGCGAGTACTGCCCGTACGTGCTTTTGTCCTTGTAGATATTGCTTAGCAACACGCTGCAAGTCTGCCACGGTCACGGCTAAGATTGCCGCGCGCATTTTACGCTGCCACTCTACACCGCGATGATGCAAATCTGCAAAGCAGGCTTTAACCGCCTCTCCTGCTGGAGAGCCTGGCTTATCCATTCCTGAGATAATACCTAAGATGGCCTCTTCTAACTGCTCGTCCGTTTGCGGCTCATTAAATAGCCACTCGATACTGGCATCGAAGTGCGCAAAGGTCTCAGCGCACTGCGGATCACGGTAGCTAAAGAACTTAAAGGCACAGGCATTAGCATCGTAGCCCGCACCGCCGCCATAAGCACCGCCGCGCTCACGAATAGCGCTATGCAGATAACCATTGCGTAGATAAGGCGCGAGTACCATTAAGGCTGCCGTATCTGGATGATCAGCCGCTGGCACGGTATAAGCACTGGCATTATGATAAACGTTGGTTGGCACTAGCCACGCCAAGTCTTCAACATCGAGCACCACATCACTTTCTAGCGCTTCGACCGCGTCTTTATCACCATTTAACGCCGCATCAAGTTGCAATTCGGCAAACTCGCTTGGAATATTGGCGTCGATACTCGCATCGGTATTTTTTAACTGCGCTGCAATCTTTGGCGCTTGACTGTCTTTCCAGCTATCAACGATTAAATTGCTTAAGCGTTCAGTTTGCTCCGCTTCGCAGATGATGACGGCATGCTTAGGTAAACTGATTAGACGTTGATGTAAGTCCATCAAACTGGTTGCTAGTTTATCCCACTGTGCATCATCGCTACTGGCATGAGTTAAGAAGTCTTTTAGCGCGTTCAATGCTGGCAGACCACTGCGTACATATTCTAATTGCGCTTGGCGACTCATGCCGCGACTGGCGGTTTGCATCGCATAAGAATGCCCTGAACCAGCAAGGTTTGACTGCCAGCCTGCTTGACGCTGCTGCAAGATTTCTTTGATACGGTCATGCTCACTAAAGATACTGTGTTCCATGACTTCTTTGAGCAAATCAATCGCTTCAGGTTTACGATTCAGCGCGCGCGTTGCCACCACAAAGTAGCTGCTAATCGCTTGGCTGTCATCGACATTGGTACGTTGGCTAATTCTAGCAGTCACCCCTGATGAATGCGCCGCTTGTTTAGCCTGCATTTCATGGGCACTTAGAGAATCTGTACCTAGCTCTGATAACAAGCTTAAATAGATAGGCAATAACGGATGATTAATGACTTCATTAACGGGTAGCTCGCTTGTATCCTCATTACCAATCGCATCAGTCAACGGTACAATTATTTGATAATAATATAAGCCATTGGTGCCCGCTTCATATTCAAATAAGGTGCTTTCTTTACCACTTAAATTAATCTGCTTTTGCGTGCCTTGTTTAAAGCTGATATCGGTCGGTACGTCTTCTAAACCCACTTTTGGTAATAAGCTTAAATCATCAGGCGCTGCTTGGCGCGCTGCCAAATCAAGCGCTTGTTGTTTTAAGATAGCTTTATCATCAGCGGTCAAATCCATCTCGATGGTATCAAGACGGGTCTGCTCAGCTGCCGCCAAACGGGCAGTTTTTTCGCTGTCAGGCGTCATTGTGACGCGGACACGATGCTGATTATCAAGCAAATGCTGCTTGATTAAATTCGGTAACCATTGCGCATCTTTTACTTGCTCACGTAGCCATTTTAGGTGCTCATCAACTTCCCAGACATCGATAGGATTACCGTCATGAATAGCAGTACTAAAGCCTTCTAGCATGAGATTTAGACCATAGGGCATGCTATCGCCGCCGATATGGCGCTGATCAATCTCGATTTGATGCAAGATGGTTTCGATCGTTTCATCATCAATCGGCTTGCTCGCCACTTGTGTAAGCAAATCAATAATGCCTTGCTCTACCGCTTCGGCATGTTCAGGGTTTGAACCGCGCAGACCGGTATAAAAGACCATTTCATAATGACTGTCATCCAGCCCTAGTAGTGGACTTGGCGCTTTACCGAGTGGATGGCTATCTAGATACGCACGCAGCGGCGAACCAGCATGCTCAACCAACACGCCTTCTAATAAACGCAATGCCAAACGCTGCTTGGGATCAGTAATCGATGGTAATAACCACGCAATCACGTGATGGGTTTGGTCAGGACCTGCTTCGTCAGCCGTATAAGTATCAATTGCGCTAATCGGTGCAGACAAACGCTGCTCTGGACGTGAGACGTGTTTTTTACCTGCTTCAAACTGAATCAAGGCATCTTCATGGATTTTGGCTTGGGTTTCAGCGACTGGAATATTACCAAAGCTCATAATCACACTGTTTGACGGATGATAATGGCTCTGATGAAATTCAACCAGCTCAGTATGGGTCAAGTCAGGAATATCGGCAGGATCGCCGCCCGAATTATAGTGATACGTCGTCGTTGGGAATAAATGATGGGCGACCGTATGATACAACTGGTCAATCTCACCACTCATTGCGCCTTTCATTTCATTAAAAACGATACCCTTAAATTGCGGCTTGTCATTTTCGTCTAACTCAACACGGATGCCTTCTTGGGCAAAATCCAGCGGATGAATATTCGGAAAAAACGAGGCATCCAGATAAACGGCTAGCAAATTAAAGTAGTCATTTTTATTTTGCGTCGCATACGGATACGCCGTCCAATCGGCAGCGGTCATCGCATTCATAAACGTGTTTAATGAGCGTTTAATCATGGAGAAAAACGGGTCACGAACGGGGAACTTCTCAGAGCCACATAAAGCCACGTGCTCTAAAATATGCGCTTCGCCTTTTGAATCCATTGGCTGAGTTCGAAAGCCCACCAAAAAGGCATTTTCGTCACTCGGATGTGCCAAATGGTAATGCATCGCGCCTGTTTTGACGTGTTGGCTTATCAATACGTCCATCGATAATGCATCGATATGGCGGTGCTCAATCAGCTCAAAGGCAGGATGCAAAGTTAGATCAGTAGTAGATAATGTGTCGGTCATAATTTTCCTTATGGATTGCTCTAATTTTATTTAGAATAATATGCGATTAATGACTAAATCTAGCCAGTGGCGATAAAATAGAATCAGAGTAAACAATAGATAAATAGTGTATTTAGTACTTATCGTAGGGTGTTTTTTATATGATATTTATATAAAAATATTGTGAGTATTATTGTGATTAACTTATGAGTAATATTCAAATTTAATGGCATGTACCCGTGCATCATTTTAAATGACAGCAATGCACCGGTATAAATTAAAAAGAATTTGCCTAACGGAATTAGATGGGGTTCGCACCTTCATAAGTCAAGATACTGTAGTAATAAAGATGACCAATATGGCAGAATGTCGGATTTTCACAAAGCGAACTCAAAGCGTACTTAACAGCAGCCATCAGTAGTGCTATAGTTAAAATCATCTGTCACAAGGAGCCGCTCATGAGTTACGAACATATTTTATTGGTCACCGACTTAATGTCCGATGCTGATGTGGTCGCCCAAAAGGCCAAACGTATCGTCGAGAATCGTCCTAACGCCAAGTTATCGGTATTACATATCGTCAAAGATACCATGGTTGGTTTTGGCTATGAGCTGGTGCCAGCCTCCAGCTTATACGATGAGATTGACGATGAACGCTGTCAAGAAGCGCGTGCCAAACTGGCACAGTTTTTGGACCGTAATGACCTACATGCAGTGAATTCTGAAGTGACCACTGCCATCTCTAACAGTGAAGGCATCGTCAACTATTGCCACAAGCATGACGTTGATTTGCTGGTCATCGGTCGTCATGAACGCCATGGTATCGCAGCTTGGCTCAGTGGCGCGACGGCAGATAATATCTTGCCTAACGTCCCATGCGACAGCTTGGTCGTAAGACTGGATAAACCCGTTAATAAATAGTTTAAAAAAGACTTAACGCTGTATCTAAATTAGTTAAAGCTATCAAAAATAGCGCATCGGATAACTTTGCGCTTTTTTATTACTAATTAAAATAGTAAACATTCTTACCAATACCTCTATATTTACTACTAAAATTAATTTTCTGTCAAAATATCAATAAAGCTTTGCCAAATCGGGCTTTGATGGCGGGCTTTATGCCACACTAGCCACCAAGTTCGTGACAAATCGATGCCCGCGACTTTCACCTGTACCAGCGCTCCTGCTGTCAGCTCTGCCTGAATGACATGCTGTGATAAACAGCCAAGACCAATATCTGCACTCACCATATGCTTAATAGCTTCCGACTGCTGAATCGCCATCACGATTTCTGCATCAGGCAAATGCTTGAGCAGCTGCTCGTCGATAATTTGCCGTGTACCTGACCCTGCCTCTCGTACCAATAGCGGCAGCTTAGCCAGTTGTGCAATGCTAAGTTCGTAGCAATTATCCGCATCGTTATACGCTGCCATGTCTGTCAACCATTTGCTATCACGCTTGGTAAAGATCATCAAGGTATCTGTCCGCCACGCACGCTGCTCAATGACTTTCATATCTGTGGGGCGTGGCATACCCTCTACGAGCGCAATATCAATATTTAATTGCTCAACTTCGCTGACCACTTCTTGAGTATTGGCGATATACATATCGATATGGGCATCGGGTAGCGTCGCATATAGCTTGGCAAGCAGCGGCGGCAGCACATAATTTCCAATCGTGGTACTGGCACCGATATGAATCTGCCCTGCTTGATGCTTATGATAATGCTCTAGAGTTAAGGCCTGCCCTAGGATAGCTTGTGCCTGTATATAAATAGGATGGGCGTTGGGGTGCTGATTGAGCCTACGTCCGACCCGCTCAAACAGTGGCATTTGCAGCCTTGCTTCTAATTCTGTCAGCGCACTACTGACCGCCGACTGCGATAAATGCAGCGCTTCACTGGCACGGCTAGTACTACCCGTTTGATAAATACTGACAAACACCGATAATTGCTTGAGGGTAATCTTTGGTAATACCTGCATGGCTTTTTTCATAATTTCTCTGATACCCCATCTTATTGATACAATCTAAAAACCACCTGTTATTTTAAAAACCCTTTATTATCTAAAAAACCATCTTTTTAGCCCAAAGACTTTTATTAACCTAAAAAATCGATAGTTTTTATCCAATTAATCTGTTTTTATTATAGATTGGTCTGCCTTATAATGTCTATTCATAAGCTTATGCTTATTTCGATTATAGATAATACATAATAGGACAGTCAGTCATGTACGCCTTGACCCAATCAGTAAATAACTATCTCCCGCGCAGCCGCCATTTAGCAGGGCTTATCGTCGTGCTGATTGGCAGCTTATTTTGTTTGTGGCTCAATACTAGTGTAAACACATGGACAAATGGACGTATCGTTGGCTTATCTTCTCTCACTCTAGCCATTCTCCTTGGTATGGTATTGGGCAATACGGTCTATCCCAGCCTTGCTGAGCGCTTAAGTGTCGGCGTGGCATTTGCCAAAGGTCAAATATTGCGCCTCGCCATCATGTTTTATGGCTTTAAGCTGACCTTAACGCAAGTATCAAGTGTCGGACTGTCTGCGGTGATGAGCGATGCGTTGGTATTAACATCGACCTTTTTACTCACCTATTGGATAGGTACCCGATGGTTAAAAGTCGATAAACAAACGACGCTATTGATTGGGTCAGGCGCGAGTATTTGCGGTGCCGCCGCGGTGATTGCCGCCGAGCCAGTGGTCAAAGCGGAAGCCCACAAAGTCACTATTGCCGTGGCGACAGTGGTGGTCTTTGGTACGGTTGCGATGTTGCTCTATCCGTTTTTATACCATCTTGGTTGGTTGCAACCTTGGCTAAATGCTCAGCAGTACGGGATTTATACGGGTTCCACCATTCATGAAGTGGCGCAAGTCGTCGTCGCTGGTAACGCCGTCAGTCCCGAAGTGGGTGACACAGCGGTTGTCACCAAGATGATACGCGTCATGATGCTTGCCCCTTTTTTACTTATTTTATCGTTTGCCTTAACCAAAGGTAGCAGCGACAATGGTAAAAAACCATCGTTTATAAATCGCATTCAACAAGTCAAAGTGCCTTGGTTTGCCTTCATATTCATTGCCATCGTCTTACTGCACACTTGGGTGCCGATGAGCGCAAGCTTTGAGCGTAGCATGGTGATGCTAGACGATGTGCTGCTCACCATGGCGATGTTTGCGCTTGGTCTAACCACGCATTTGGGCGCTATTAAACAAGCTGGCGTTAAACCTCTTATCTTGGGGGCGATTATGTTTGCTTGGTTGATCGTTGGCGGTGGATTGATTAATATTGGTATCAGTTTTTTATAAGACGCTCATTCCTATGATAGCTTGTCCACTATAAGTTTATGCAGAATCAACGAAGCCTACGACTATTAACATAGTAAGTAGGCTTTTTTATAAGTAATCTACACCAAATTTTAGACGAAAAAAAGCGAACCCGAAGGTTCGCTTTTTTTTCATCTTGCTCTAAGTGTCTATAAAGACAAATTAGATAGCAACGATGTTATGGGCTTGTGGGCCTTTTTGACCTTGAGTTACAGTGAACTCAACTTCTTGGCCTTCAGCTAAAGTTTTGAAGCCTGAACCAGTGATTTCGCTGTAATGAGCAAAAACGTCTGCGCCAGTTTCTGGAGCGATAAAACCAAAGCCTTTAGCTTCGTTGAACCACTTAACTGTACCTTTTTGAACGTCTGACATAATATAATCCTACTTTTAAATTTATTAATGGCCTAGTGACCGATAACGCTTGCAAATAGCTACTGAACGATAAATATTAAAACGAAGGATTATAACTAATACTACGAGGTAATGATTTGGTGCAGAACTGCTCTTAAGCTTGGACGTATTATAGGGGGAACATCCTGATTTCGCAAGTCTTATCTTAGCTTTCATGTAACTAAAGCCCATTTATTACGATTTTTGACCTGAAAATCAACGCATTTTAGGCATTTGGCAGACGGAACAAATAGACCGCTACCCCAGTACAGACCACGGCTACCAGCCATGCCATCCATATCATATCGGCGGGAATATTAAAAAATAACATCGTTGTTGAAATAGTCATCATTATTGTCGCTAACCACTTAGCATAGAGTGGCACGGCATGATTATTTTCCCAATCGCGGACAAATTTCCCAAAGTATTTATGATTAATCAACCAGAAATGAAAGCGCCGCGAACTACGTGCCCAGCAACCTGCCGCTAGTAATATAAAAGGCGCAGTCGGCATGACTGGCAGTAACACGCCGATAATCCCTAATACAAAAAATAGCCAGCCCAGTATGACAAACGTCCAACGCACCGTTGGGCTGTTATGCTGATTGGTTTTGGGTCGATAATAAAAGGCTTTTTTGTGTTGGCTCATAAAAATACTGTCATTGAATGATATGGAGTGGCTAATATTTAATGAAGGTTAGACAGCTAAATTGTTAAACCGGATAATCATTTATAGAACTGCCTACCTATATAGGTAGCTAAGCATGCAATATCACTCAAAATGGTACAAGGCTATTTTTACGAGGTTTTTGCTATCAATAGGTATGTTTGGTTAGTGGTTGGGTAAGTGAGCTCACAGCCTTTGACTGAATTTTTAGCAATAAAAAACCGCTCATAGTCTAGCTATGAGCGTTTTTTAGTTTTAGTGACAAGTGTCTGATTGGTTTATTTCGCTATCAATCCTATCTCGCGTGCCTCTTTTAACCAGCTTGGAAACTCTTCTAACATGTTTTCATACAGGGCTTCTTCGCTGATATCATCCAAATCATCGAGTTCAAAAAAGTCGCAATTATCAATCACGCGCCCTGTCATGTCGTCTAGTTTTTTTAGGATGCCATAACCACGACCACCCAAGCCCACAAACTGCCAAAATATCGGCAGTTTCGCGGCTTCCGTCATGACTCTCGTGATACCGCGATTGTCATTCACCCCGCCATCACTGATAAATAGCACGTATACAGGCACATCTAAGCCGTCCTTTTGATAAAACTCCGTCACGGCTTTCATGACTTCTGCTTCGTTATTCACACGTGGGCCAAGTGCCCATTTGCGCCAGCCGCCATGAGCATTATCAATGAAACCGTCATAGTTGCTCAGCCCAATCTCACCCAAATACTGCGGATCTCGGGCGAATGCCCAGCAATCTAATGCTTGGTCGTCATCGAAGCTCACTGCCAATGGCAATAAGCGGTTGACCACCTCTTGTACGCGGCCTTTTTTGTACTGTCTGTTCATTGAACCTGAGGCATCTAGCACCAACGCCACTTTTGCAGTTAATTGCTGCAATTGGCGTTTCTCAAGCGATATCGTGGCTTTTTTGGCCAAATTGACCAGTTTTGGGGCTTTGTCTAGCATGACCTTCTCTAACGACGGTTTTGCTTGCACTGGCGTTGCGGTCGTCTCTGTTGCTGTCGAGCTGCCCTCTTCTACATCACCACCGAAATGCTGCACGATGGCGGCAAGTCCACCATTAAAGCCTTGCGCGACGTTAGATACCCGCCAAACGCCACTCTTACGATACAGCTGCATCAGCATACTGGCTTGCTGCTGGGCAAAGTCTGCTGCTTGATATTCTGCCTGTGCCTTTTGTGATTGCTGCCAAATGCCAATCTCTAACGATTGAATTTGATTGAGCGGTGTGTCGGCTGATAACACAAAAAACAAGCTGTCTATATTAGTTGCCAGTTTGGATAAATTCACTTCAAACTCGGCTTGGATGCCTTTATTCGCCGTTGGCTGTGATTCGTAATGGGTGAGCTTGATTTGCCCACAAGGTGAGGTCGGCTGATTGTAAAACACCATGTAATCATCGTTGATCAGTTTGCCCGCTGCATCTAAGGCAAAGCAGCTGATGTCCATCTCTATCGGGCTTTGGCGAGTGAATTTGAGTGTGATGGGTGCGGTATCGTCAATAGCAAAGTTACTTAGAGGCGCGCGTTGTCCGACAGTGAGATGGTTCATGGTGTTCCTTAACGTTGAGTGTGTCTTTTAACCGCTATGATTATCTGCCAAATTAATATTGCAAACCAGATATAGAAAAACAAGCTTATGAACTCAATTCCATTTCTATCTTTGATAAACACCCTAAAAGGAAGTATGTTTATTGCCAATTCGTTCCAAAATCCTGAAAAAATATCAAATCCTTCGCAGGATAAAAAATATTCATGACTTTCGAAATACCATTTACTCCATGAAGCATTGTTGAGCCAATCCCATGATGTAAAATACGGATTCTTTTTAAAATAATATTTGTTCCATAAAGTTATTACCGTATATACAACAACTGAGATAGTTAAAATAAAAATCGGTCTGAGGTAGTTCTCACCAAATTCAGAAATAAAATTATTAGCATTAAAAACCCATCTAGATCTTCTAGACTCTTTATATTTTTCGTTTTTTTTATATTTTATATCTCTGTCATTTTCTTTTATACTTTTAATATATTCAATTTCCTTGAGTTTTATTTCATCAAGTTCTTTCTTGTAAGCCTTCATTTCCTCAGCAAAGAATTTATTTGCCTCAAGCTTGTTTCCTACATCATCAAATGAGTTCTTAATAATTCTAAATGTTTCTCTATCAGTATACTCTGTATTGATTTTAGTGTTTAAAAAATTAGGTTCCTGTTTCAGATTTGCCCGTGAAAAACTCAAACCTGATTTAAAATGTGTGTCCCTAAAATTAGAGAAATCCTTAAAAGTCACATAAATAAAATCCGTTCTATTTTCTATAAGACTGTCACCAAAAATCACATACTCGAATGCAGCAAATTCTTCAAAAATACTTTTATAGAATTTAGCTTTTATAAACGAACTCTTATATACATCGAAAATACCCTTTATATTTGAATCCTCGAAATTAATATTTTTCACTATGCAATTTTTTAATTCAAACTTTTCATCAAACTTAGTCTCTTCAATTATTAGACTATTTATACTAAAAATTCCCTTAATTTCATTTGACAGGCCTTTATTGTAATTATCCATAATTTTTTTATTTTTTTCTATATAATCTATATCTATACCATTTATTTTAAAACTACTATCAAAATTACAATTTTTTATCGAAAGATCGTTGAAAGAGTAAATATTTTTATATTTACAAATCAAATCTTCATAACCATACTTACCATCAATAATTTTTATATATTCAAATATATCTGAAATAGTAATAAAATAACTTCTTACTTTAACATTATCAATATTTATATTTTTCTTAAAATCACAATTCCTAAATAGCCTATAATATATATAATTGATTTTTTTCTGCCCTATTATACTAACATCACTTTCAAATACACACTCTTTGTATTTATATTCATCTTCATTTGGTGAAGAAATGACAGGACTATAACCTATATCTTTTTTATCCTTAGTATAAAGGTACTCCGTATCTGCCTTTATCTCTATCTTTTCATAAAATATACAAGATGAATAAAAAATACAACTTTTATCAAAAGCTAAATTTTCTCTAAAAATACAGTTTTTGAAATAAACTTTTTGAAATTCTTTTATTATATAACCATTTATACTTTCAGGGAAAAAAATATCCTCTATAAGTAAATCACTATCATTAATAACGCTTTTAAGATCGTTATTATCCTTAAAACTACCAAAACGTAAACCCTCTAACCTAATACTAGATAAGGCAGTAGTCTTAATAAGTTTCTGATAGTCATTACTACTTTTAATAGAATTAATATTTTTTATTTTTTCAAATAAATAACCCATAAATAAATTATGAAACTCTGACAAATAACTATTTGTATTTTCAATTTTTTCATCCAGACAGTGTAATGCACAGGCACCAGTATTTTCAAAAACGGGATTTTTACACATTTCAAATTTACCACATTCTTTATGAGTTGGTTCTTTAGTAGACGATGACATATTTAAAAACCTATTAACATTAATATTATTTCTAATAAAATTAAAAAATTATTACTACAGAGCCAACCTATTTAAAATTCTGCAAGCTTCCTGAAAAGATAATACCATACAAATATCTAGCCATATGGTAAAACTAAAGGTTAAGTAAAGAACCAACCAGTAGACAATAAAAAACGCCATCACAATTGTGACAGCGTTCTTTATTACTATAGATATTTACGCTTTATTTACAACGCTTTCAACTGCTCCATCTGTGCCGTCATCGCGGTCAACTGCCCTTCTAGCTCAGCCAGTTTCGCTTTCTCAGCATCGACCACTTCCGCAGGAGCTTTACTGACAAAGCCTTCATTACCTAGCTTACGCGCGATACCTTCAGCTTGACCTTTCAACTTATCATATGACTTACCTAAACGTGCCAGCTCAGCCGTTGGATCGATCAGACCTTTCATCGGTACGAGTATGCGCAGCTGACCAACCATGCTTGATGATGAGAGTGGCACCTCATCGCCTTCTTTGACGATGGTTAAGCTCTCAACTTTGGCAAGCGCTTTGAACTGGTTTTTGATACGTGACAGACGCGCATCTTCATCAGCAGAGATATTTTGTAGTAGCACTGGCAGACGTACCGCATTACCCAGTTTCATCTCACCACGGATGTTACGCACGCTAGCGATTAGCTCTTGTAGCCACGCCATATCCGCCTCAACTTGCTCACTGATTTGTGCGTCGTCCGTTTTTGGATAGTCAGCGACCACGATGCTGTCGGTATTTTTGCGACCCAGTAGCGGTGCGACCGTCTGCCAGATTTGCTCGGTCAGATACGGCATGATTGGATGGCTAAAGCGTAGTGCCGTCTCTAGCACATGCAGTAGTACATAACGGATTTGCGCTTTACGTTCGTCAGATACCGAGTCATCATTTAGACTGGCTTTGGCAAGCTCAACGTACCAATCACAGTACTCATTCCAGATAAACTCATAGATATCTTGGCTGACCATATCGAGACGATACTGAGCGAAATGCTGATGGATGTCGGCAATGGTAGAGTTCAGGCGACTCATGATCCATTTTTCTGGCAATTCCCATACGTCAGGATTTGCCGCTTGGTCGATAGGCTTGGCATTGCCTTCGCTATCGACGCAGTTCATGAGTACAAAACGGCTGGCGTTCCAGATTTTATTACAGAAGTTACGATAGCCCTCGACACGCTTTAGATCAAAGTTGATATCGCGACCGGTACTGGCTAACGAGGTAAAAGTAAAGCGCAGTGCATCCGTACCAAAGGCTGGAATGCCTTCTGGAAACTCTTTCCGCGTTTGCTTTTCGATTTTAGCCGCGTCTTTTGGATTCATCATATTGCTGGTGCGTTTTTCTACCAATGCTTCCAGATCAATACCGTCGATGAGGTCAATCGGATCTAAGACGTTACCTTTCGATTTTGACATTTTTTGACCATTGCCATCACGCACCAGACCATGCACATAGACGGTCTTAAACGGTACTTGCGGCGTGCCGTCTTCGTTTTTCACGAAGTGCATGGTCATCATGATCATGCGGGCCACCCAAAAGAAAATAATGTCAAAACCTGTCACGAGCACGCTGGTTGGGTGAAAGGTGTCCATCACGCGTGGGTCGGCGTTGACGTCTGCCCAATCAAGCGTACTAAACGTCCATAGACCAGAGCTGAACCACGTATCAAGTACGTCATCATCTTGGCGCAAGATTACGTCATCGCCAAGGCTGTATTTACTACGCACTTCCGCTTCGTCACGGGCGACATAGACTTCACCAGTCGCATCGTCATACCATGCAGGGATACGATGTCCCCACCACAACTGACGGCTGATACACCAATCTTGTAGATCGGTCATCCATGACATATACATATTTTTGTACTGCGCAGGGACAAACTCAATGCTGCCGTCTTGTACCGCATCAATCGCAGGCTTGGCAAGCTCTTTAACAGCGACATACCACTGATCGGTCAACCACGGCTCAACGATCGTGCCGCCACGCTCAGCACGCGGAGCTTTGAGTGCGTAGTCTTCGATATCTTCTAGCCAGCCCTGCTCGCCTGCTTGCTCTACAAGGAACTTACGGGCTGCGAAGCGCTCAAGTCCAGCATACTCGCTAGGTGTGGTTTCTAATTCTGGCTCACGCGTTTGCAAGTCAGGATAAACTTCCATCGCTGGCAAAATATTGGCGCGCTCATCGAGGATGTTAATCAATGGCAAGCTATGACGACGACCCAACTCATAATCGTTGAAATCGTGCGCTGGGGTGATTTTTACGCAGCCCGTACCGAAGTCTTTTTCGACATAATCATCAGCGACGATAGGCACGACACGACCAGTAATTGGCAAGGTAATCGTTTTGCCAACCAAATGTGCATAACGCTCATCGCTAGGATTAACTGCAACAGCAGTATCACCAAGGAGTGTTTCAGGACGTGTGGTTGCTACCACTAGATAGTTTTTACCATCTTGAGTCAGCAGCTCTTTGTCCGTGAAATGATAACGGAAATGCCACAAGCTGCCTTTTTCATCATGGTTTTCTACTTCTAGATCAGACAGCGCGGTTTGGAACTTTGGATCCCAGTTGACCAAACGCTTACCACGATATATCAAACCATCATCGAATAGGCGTACGAACACTTCTTTTACCGCGTTAGACAGACCATCATCCATGGTAAAGCGCTCACGCGACCAATCAACCGAGCTGCCCAAACGGCGGATTTGGCTGGTGATATTGCCGCCCGACTCTTCTTTCCATTCCCACACTTTATCGACGAAATCTTCACGCGTCATGTCACGGCGCTTAATACCTTGCGCCTCCAAACGACGCTCAACGACCATTTGGGTCGCGATACCAGCATGATCCGTACCCGGTTGCCACAGCGTATTGTCACCATCCATGCGGTGATAACGCGTGAGCGCATCCATGATTGCGTTGTTAAAACCATGACCCATATGTAGCGAGCCAGTGACGTTCGGCGGTGGTAGTGCGATAGAGAACGACTCGTCTTTATCAAACGTCGGCTGAAAATAGCCGCTTTCTTCCCAGCCTTGATACATGCCTGCTTCAACTTCTGCAGGATTGTAAGCATTCTCTAACTGGCTTAGGGCCGCTTGAATAGATGTAGTGAGGTTGTGGTTACTCATAATGGCATTATCTTTTATTGATTGAATGTGATTAAAGCGAATATAAAAATTAGGAAAATCATGAATAGAGTGATTTTAACGCAGATGGCCAGATTTTGTTAGATGCTAAGGCAATTTATCAGACTTGCAGAGTGGCATTGCCCCATTAATAAGCGCAAAAGCCCATAAACGTCCCCAATCGAATGAGAATCCCACAAAATAAGTGCTAGTGATGTTATAAAATATGGGTCATGCTATGAGATATATTTTATAACATCACTAGCATATAAATGGCGTCTTTATCCTAAAATCATGATCTTATAAACAGCGAGCCGACCGTGTCCAAAGATACCGAGCACACCTATAACAATAGCAGCCACTCTCAAGCTGATGAATCTGACGCTAATGCAATAGACGATAAGCGCTTGATTGATGATAGCGCTTATCAACCATCTGTTACTGAAGATAAAGACGTTAGCAAGACTGCGATTCCAGATGATACCGAGGCGACAGAAAGTTTAGAAGACGAAGATTTCTCTGAAGATATGAGCGAAGCAGATAAGGAAACCATCAAAAAAGTCGCCAATGATGACAACTTGAGTCAAGCAAAGAGCTATGCCAGTATCTTGGTTGAGCAAGTGATGGATGCCAAAGAAACCTTTGAGCGTTCGCTTGGCTCGCTATTTACCAGTGCCTTTACCGCTGGGCTTGAGATTGGTATTAGCTTCTTTATGATTTTATCGGCTTTTGCGCTGTTGAGTGGCGTACTACCAAGCCAATATGCAATCGTGCTCGCCTCCCTACTTTATCCAATTGGATTTATCATCGTCGTCATTGGTCAGTCGCTATTATTCACCGAACAAACCTCATTATTAAGCCTACCTGTGCTTAACAAGATTGAACCGTTGCATAAATTACTACGCCTTTGGGGCATTGTCATCGCTGGCAACATCGTTGGCGGCTGTTTGTTTGCCGCATTGATGATAGGGTTGGGTTTAAATATGCAGCTGTTTAGCGTGAGCGACATCGACACTTATGCCGAACACATTTTAGGGTTTAGGTGGTGGGTCATATTTGGTAGTGCCATCTTGGCAGGCTGGATGATGGGCGTCACCGCTTGGCTTGTGACCTCAGCACGCGACACCCTTAGCCGCATCGTTTTGGTGACGCTTATTACTGGCAGTATTGGTTTTTTAGGATTGCATCACAGTATCGTGGGCAACATTGAGATTTTTTCTGCCTTGCTATACGGCAATACCGTCAGCTTGGGGCGTTATTTACTGTTTTTAGTAGTGATATTGGTGGGCAATACCGTCGGCGGCGTGGTGTTTGTGGCGGTACTCAAAAACCGTACCTTCTTATTTCAAATCGAAAAAGTAAAAGAACAAACGGCTAGTGAACAAGCGGAAGCTAGAAGCAGTATAAATACCCGCCGACCTTGACTTGATTGGTATTGGTTAATGCTAAATGCTAAATGCTAAATGCTATAAATAGATAATTCACCTATTACCCATAACAAGGTTCAATATTTAAACCTGTTACGGGTTTTCAGCATCTACAGCATACGCGCTGCCAACACGCTATTTTCTATTTCAGATTTTCTCAGCTTATCGTGTTGAGCGCTAAATATACGCACCAAAATCCCCGCGCTTAAGAACATCACCAAAGTATAAATGGCTGGCATCATCGACATGTCGTAGTTAGATAATAGTGTCAATGCCATAAATATCGACAAGGTACTATTCTGTAAACCGACTTCTAGCGTCACCGAGGTGCGTTGTGCTAAGTTGAGACCGAACCATTTACTACTATAATAACCGAGCGCCATGGTTGAGAGATTTAATAATACCGATACGGGACCCGTAGCGATAAAGGCGTCGACAATGATATCGCGTTGCACATAGCCCAAAAACAGCACTAAAAACGTTAAAAATATCACTCCAAATCGAGACACATAGACTTGTGAGCGATCGGCAACGGTT
This sequence comes from Psychrobacter immobilis, assembly GCF_003148585.1. Taxonomy (GTDB): domain Bacteria; phylum Pseudomonadota; class Gammaproteobacteria; order Pseudomonadales; family Moraxellaceae; genus Psychrobacter; species Psychrobacter immobilis. Next base: position 48,762 of record NZ_QGGM01000012.1, read on the forward strand.
GGTGCATAGCGTTTAATCAGCATACCGACACTAATAGGCACTATCGTCAGTACCACCAAAGTCAGCATCGTTTTTACTACTGGTAACTCAAACTCACTACCGCTGCCCATAAAATAAATCAATGAAAAGCTCAGCACAATGGGAATGGTAAAGACGGTAATCACGCTCGCAATCGCGGTCATCGTCACCGACAGCGCCACATCGCCTTTGGCTAAATAGGTAAATAAGTTTGAGGTAGTGCCGCCCGGACACAATACGAGGAGCATAACCCCGACGGCATACTCTGGGCGTAATGGCATGATATTGGCTAACGCAAAGCCAATGATAGGTAACAGTATCAACTGATTGGTCAAGCCAATGCCGACTGCTTTTGGGTATTTTAAAACCCGTTTAAAATCGTTGGTGACGAGGGTCAGACCCATGCCCATCATGATTAAAAACAGACAAATAGGAATGATAACTGAATTGACTAACGTGACTATGGCAAGACCTTCCATAACTACATCCTTGTAGATAAGAGCTGTTTATAGGTTCATTTTATAGATGAATTTTATAGACCGAGTATGCTGATTAACTGACGCCTGATTAGCAATCCTTGCTAAGGTGTGTCCTCATAATCAATAGCCGTTAAACACCGACAATCAATTAAAAAACAGCAAAAAATAAGACGCGATGAAAGCAAGTATATAGGGGTAAAGTCGCCCTTATTTGCTTTATTCAACGACTCATCAGTCAAATATGGTTTTTGGGTTTAGAAAACAATGAAATATCATTGAACAGCAACCTTCAATCACCACCACCTGAATCACCACCACCTGAATCACTGCTACTTGAGTCGCTGCTGCTTGAATCACTACCATCGCTATCGTCAAGATTATCCTGATCCCAAGAAGAATCCAAAGAAACTGGCGAATTGTCGCTACTTCCAAACCAACTGGCGACTTTTATGACGATATAAAGGATTATAAATCCAGCGATAATCTGTAGAAGAAGCATGGTTTATTCTTTATAAATAACAGGTGAGGTAAGTAAGAAACGGTATAGATGAGGGACAATCAAAACGCATGACTAGCATTCAATCATAGATATTGATTATATTAATTCTGAGTGATTCATTGCGCTTTAGAGTTACTCACGGCTTTTCACTGCAGTGCCATAAGCGATGGCTTCAACCATGCTGCCCAATTGATTGATATTGCTAACTTCTAGACGTAAGCCATAGATATGGTTATAGCCTTTGGCTTGTGCTTCGGTACGCATACGTACAAGAGCCTCGCGGCGGGCACGGTCGAGTAAGGTCTCGTAAGTGGTCAAGTTTTTGCCAAAAATGCTCAATACCCGAGCGATAATCATTTTGAAATAATCTTGGGCAATAACCACACTACCAAGTACCAGCTCGCCCTCAGTATGGGCAACAAGTTTTGGCACATAAAAGCGCTCGCTTGAGACCATAATATGGCTTAATTCCTGCTCTGCAATGCTTAACTGCGCGAGATGTTGGCGCTCATGACGCGACCCAAAAAACCAACCAGCAGCGAATAGTAAAATAAACGGTGCGTAATTGATAAGCATTTGGGTAAGGGAGTTATTCATGGCACGTCTCTTGTCATAAACTTATCATAAAAAAGCATCGATGCTTTAAGATTTGGTTAGCTAACCAAAAGGGTTGAAACGTGGCAAGTCATCGGTCGCTGTCGGTGCAGAATTTTGTAGATTTGGCTGTTGACCAGACTGATGATAAGAGTCGCTTGGTGGGGTTTGGTAGACTTGCTGCGGCATCGGTATGGCTTTGACAGCAGTGCCATAGACAAACAATTCAGAGGCTCCCTGCGCGATGCTAGAGGTCGAAAAACGCAACCCCACCACCGCATCTGCACCCAAAGCTTCTGCTTTGACAATCATCCGATCGATCGCCTCTTGGCGTGACTCTTCTAACAGCTCGGTATAAGCCGTTAACTCACCACCGACGATATTTTTTAGTCCAGCAAACAAGTCTTTGCCGACGTGTTTTGAGCGTACGGTACTGCCGTACACCACATCTAAACGCTCGGTGATTTGGTAGTTGGGCAAATGCTCAAGATTGGAGAGTTGCACAGTCATAATACGACCTTATCGGTGACGTTATATAGACAGCGTCAACTTGGATATAGACCAAACCACGCTGTCCCTATATTGATAAAAAAGGCTAATCGTTGGTATGGAACAATAAAAATAACTCGGTCAAATTGCCTTCGATGCTATTGGCCATTTGTGCCAGCTTGTCTTCATCTTTACGCATCTCTGCAAGCTCTGGATCTTCATCATCAATACCGCTTAGCAAAATCATTGGTAAAGTCAAGACAGCCACATCTTCAGCCGTTTCTTCATCTTCAAACCAATCGCTGGCTTCGTCGCCATACATCGCATCGACAAAGCCAATTGACCAAGCAACGATATCTGATTCATCTGAAAAATCAACGGCCACTTCTTCATCACCCGCATCTTCACCAAACGGTAGCTCAATAGGTGTCTCGTTTTTTAGCTCAGCGATAATAGAATCGCGCCAGCGCTGGATACCGTCGATGACATTTTCTGGGATTTCGCTAACATGACCTTCAAACAGTGCATCCAGCCAATTCGGTAATGGACGCCCAATAACTGTCGCTGTCAAAAAACCATGCGCGGCGACACTATCAAGCACAAACGGGCTCTCTTGATTGTCCAAATAGTCTAATAATTCATCGAAGCTTAGTTGGTTACTCATGATGTAATTGTCCTTGAAAGATAGAGTGCGGCAGTCGCCATAAACAATCGGTTAAGTGCAGAATAGTGGATAATTTGAAGGTAAAAATGGTTTCGGTAAAGCACCCAAACCATCTTTATAAAATAAGAATCATTGCATAGAGCGGGTGGCGAGCAACCGTCAAAAAGTAACGATCGCGATATCATTAGCATTACACTGTCAGCTAATATGCCGTTATTAAAAGGCTTTAGTCGGCTGAAATGACTGAGCACTTTCACATTAGGCTATGACTTAAGTTTAAAAACTAAAGATCGTCATCATCCCAATCATCGCCATCTTCATCGAAATTGTCTATATCATCTAGATCATCCTTTAGCTCTTTGGCCAAACGCTTCTCTTCTAGCAGATTATCGATCAGTCGACGCTTCTCAAGACTACTTAAGCGCGTACGCACGCTCGTCTCGGCCTCTTCCACCATCTTTGCATCATCATCGTCGACAAAATCATCATCAAAATCGTCGTCAATATCAGCGTCACTCATGACAAACTCCTATCATTTTTAGCAAGGGTATTAAGAATACATTAATATATATATGCCTTATAAAGTCTCTACTTCACGTTGTCAATGCTTTTTATTATTACTGCCCTATTTTTAGGCTGTTTAAAGATAACGACAGAGACAATATCTCAGACAATTGTATAGTAATAAGCGAATATAAGCAGCATTAAATAGCCGACTCATCTTCGCTTTCAATTATCAATACCGCATTGCGCACATCTGCTAAGCGTTGAATCATCGAATCATTACCACCATCGAACACCGCACATTCACGCTCATAAACCGTGGTTGGGCGCATGATACTCTGCACCTGCACATGGTGGCTGATTTGCTTGAGACCTGCATTGGGTAACAAAATCAGCATTTGCTCTTTTTTGCCGACGCTGTGTAATAATTGCGTCATTGCTTGCGCCTGTGCATCATCGCTGACACCTGCTTTAGCAGGTAGTGCAAAGCGACTTAGCTCAATGTGCTTGTCATGGATGATTTTGTTGAGCATCAAATACAGCTTGCCAAGCATTACACCTGCTAACGCCACTTTGGCATGGCTATTGTCCGCCTTTAACAACACGCTAGCACCCGTGTCATCGAAACGTGGCTCGTTCATCGCGCTGACACCCAACAACAATGGCTGCTTAAGTAACTCAGTCACCGCTTGGTTCAATAGCTGCGTACATAATGCCAAATAAGGTAAACGCTGAGCCGGTGCCAGACGCTCAAGCATATTGAACTCGTCATGGAATACAATCTGCACTCTCACACTATCAAATGAGCGGGTGGCAGACAACCGAGAGGCGCTCCCAGATTTAGGAGCGCGGCTTATCTCATCTTGGGTAGCACCATTTGCTGCGTCATGCTCTGCTCGCTCTTCAGTCGTACTATCGATAGGCTGACTATTAGAGCCAGTGGTATCAGTCGCCGCTTGATTCTGTTGCGTTCTTAAATACTGGTTTACTTCACTATGTACATCCAATTTGTGTGCATTGGTCGGCTGACCGTCCGTTGCACTCTCTACAGAATGCTCCGATGTTTCTCTATCCGTATCCTTGGCACGGCGTTCAAACTCCCGATCATAACTGCGCTGATCGATTTGCATATACTGCTCACGATGCAAATCTTGAATATCGCGGCTAAGCGCGTTAATTTGCTCTTTGGTTGGACGAGCAAGGTAACCATAAACCAGCCAAAGCAACAAATGCAGCAGCATCGTACCGATGACAAACGGCCATTGCATAGCGATAATCTCGCCTTTGCTAATATCCTTTAATGTCAACGACACGCTGCCAATCACCGAATCGCCATTAGTAGCAATCTGCCGAATGGTATCACCTTGCTGCATGGGCGCATTGCCAACAGGCACCAAGATGTCGTCGTTATTGTCTTTAATCAATATGCGCGTCACGTCTTGCTCGCTGGTATAGCGATTGGCAATGACACTTAAGCTGACACGGTCTTTATTTTCTAAAGACAACCTGGCTTCATCAATCAGCTGGGCGACCATCTGCTCGCCTTTTAACGCACGACTTTTGCTCAGCTGTTGATCGGTACTGATGACCAATAACAACGTCTGCAAACAAAAACTAACCAGAAGAATAATGGCAAACAACCCTTGCCGCGGCGCTAAATACGTCATGATATGGTAAACTTTTTTGGATAAGAGAAATTAAAAAAAACAAGGCTATCCCTCATTTTTTGGCGAATTTAAAAAAACTATAATAGTACGCATCTTAACAAGTATGTATTGAATTTAAGTACCATAACCCGACACGTCTGTTGTTGCCTAAAATAACATTTACAACAAGATTTGGTTAATTAAAAACTGCTGTCTCAAATACTAATACTCAGGATAATCTACGGCACATTTGGTAAGCGGCGACTGAGAGCATTATTGTGAATATCATCATCAATACAGTCCGCTTATCTTATCTACTATATCACCATAATAAGTCTTATAGCGTTAGTAGATTTATAAATTTATCATAATAATCACATCCAATTTCAAATGATTTTTCAACGATTGCTGCCATCTTTAATCGACGGTGATACTTTGCGCGTCATCTATAGGCGCTGCCGAGTAAAGCTGCTATTATTCCCAATCTTATATGAGCATACAAGGGACCATTGAGCCATGCCACACAATACATCTTACTCGTTACCAAAAGACAGCAAAGCATGGCAACAAGCCGTTGACTCTATTGCGTCACTGTTACCAGATAACACGAACTTACAAGATTTTGATGCGCTACAGTCCCTGCCAGTTTTTGCTCTTATTGTTGTGCTACCGACCAAAATATCGACGCTTGATATCCACCAGTATGTGCAATCATGGGTCGATGAACAGCCAAGCTGGCATTTGGTCACCGTCGCTGAAGATACTGATGCCAGTTTTGTCAATATTACCGTTTCTGATACAGAGCCAACGGCAGCAAACGCACAGCGCTTGCCTTTTACTCAAGCACAAGTATTCCGCTATTTGTTGGTTCCAGTCACTGATACGCTCATGCATCCTGGCAAAAAGACTGCAGCAGCTCACATCATTGATGATCAGCTGACCACGCGCTTGCGTCATGACTTGACCGAAGCTTATAACGATACTCGTCAAGCGAGCAGTACTGAACGCTTGGATATTGTCGATTGCCATATTTTATCAGTCGGTCATATGCTACGTACCCACAAACTTGCCTGCTTTGATATGGATTCCACCTTAATCGAGCAAGAAGTTATCGTTGAGTTGGCAAAAACAGCGGGCATCGGCGAAGAAGTCGAAGCCATTACGGAAGCGGCAATGCGCGGTGAAATGGATTTTGATGAATCTTTTGCCCAGCGTGTGGCGTTACTAAAAGGCATCTCGACCGATGTGCTGGATGATATCTGCAGCCGCCTAACGCTATCAATGGGCGCTCGCACTACCATCAGTGCACTAAAAGCTTTGGGCTACCATACCGTACTGGTATCAGGCGGCTTTACCTACTTTGCGCGCTACATCGCTGAGCAATTAGGCATTGACGAAGTTCACGCCAACGCCCTAGATATCGACGAAGGGGAAGTCACTGGTCACGTACAGCTGCCCATCGTCAATGGTGCCAAAAAAGCAGCGATCGTTGAGCATACTGCGGAACGTTTAGGCATCGAGATGTCACAAGTGGTCTGTATCGGTGACGGTGCCAATGATTTACCGATGATGGCCATTGCAGACCTAGGCATCGCCTATCACGCCAAGCCCATTGTCCAAGCACGTGCTGATGCCGCCATCAATGTCACAGGGCTTGAAGGCATATTTTATGCCCTTGGTTATCCAGCACTTGCGCCCACGGAGTAACGACTACACTCGTAACACCATATCATGGAGCTAGGTTAGTGTTTTTAACATTAATCTGGCTTTTACGTCTTATTACATTGCGACATTGCGACATTGCGACATTCAATTTTCGTATCACTGCCCTAGCATACTTAGCGGCATCGCATTAACTTTCACTGTGTTTTTAAATAAAAAAGGATTGTCCATGACGGCATCACCATCACCGCGGCAAAATGAGCCGTCAGCGCCACAACCACTGGATAAGAGCAGCACTGCTGCATCCTCCGATAGCCCAAAGCAGCTATTTGGGGTTTATATCAGAGGAATGGCCATGGGGGCAGCGGATATCGTACCGGGTGTCTCTGGCGGTACCATTGCGCTGATTGCCGGTATTTATGAGCGCTTGATTAACGCCCTGAGTAGCATCGGCCCCAATCTCTGGCAGATATTTCGACAGGAAGGCGGAATCAAAGGTTTGGTTTCGGTGTGGCGACAAGTTGATGCCACTTTTTTGTTATTTTTGTTATTGGGAATCGCCACCAGTTTTGCTACTTTAGCCGGTATTATCAAACACCTATTAGATAATCAACCGTTATTTATTTGGTCGTTATTTTTTGGACTGGTTGTCGCAACGGTATTTATATTATTGAGTGAGATTCAACGTTGGAATATAGGGCGGGCTGCACTATTCGTGACTGGTCTTGTTGCCGCTGTGGTCATTAGCAGCTTACCATTACTCACGACCACACCAAGCTTGCCTTATTTGTTTTTTGCAGGAGCAGTCGCTATTTGTGCCATGATACTGCCCGGCATATCTGGGTCTTTTATCTTATTACTATTAGGTGCTTATGACGCAGTATTAGAAGCCGTACATAGCCTTAACTTTACGATAATCTTCACGGTCATTGCGGGTATGGCAACGGGATTGTTATTATTTACTCGCGCACTTAAATGGCTATTGTCTCGCTACTATCAGGCAACTTTAGCCTTGCTCACAGGTTTTATCGCAGGCTCGCTTGTGAAAGTATGGCCATGGAAAGTAGATGCGTTAGGCGCGCTTAATAGTGACGCGATACACAACGTGATGCCATGGCAATATCCTACTGGTCCACATTGGCTAACCACTGTAGGACTGATGCTGCTAGGCGCGATTTTAGTCTCACTATTGTCTTGGTGGGGCACTCGTAGCAATCGCGTTTAATCCTACCTTAAACCTGCATCATTCTCTTTTTAAAACCCAAAAATCTTTCTCTCTACTCTTAATAATAAGCGCCCATCCTTGCGGCGCTTATGCTTAAACCTTGCCATACAAAACCATCAAAATGTGCTAAAAAACCAAACGTCAACGGTTGTCGCAAAGTCGCCTATCCCCTCTTTAGCTTTGTTCCCCAAACTTTCATAATGACTCTATTGGAATTCACCTTATGAATAGCGAGATGAATGATGTTACTGACTATATTTTCAGTTATTGGTATAGAAACGTGGAGCACGGCGGCACTGCTTGGTTATAGCTTGCTGGCAGGCTTGATTTTAGCGCTTGCCTTATCCTCACAGCGCTGGCTGCTCTGGTATCTATTTGGTGGTATGGCATATTGGCTAGCGGTTGAGGCGATTCAAAGCATTGTGGCGGGTCGTCCTATGCTATCAGAGCTGTCAGAATGGCACAGCTATATCATCGCCATGGGCATCAGTTGGTTGCCTTTAGCGTGCTGGGTGCTGTATCGGGCACTACGTTACGAGGATGTCAGTCAATCCGTTCAGCAGCAGCGTCAATTGCAAGCGGCACGTTATATCGAGCACACGCCTGTTTATGATGACGACTACCAACCGCGCTTCCACTGATAGAGTCGCGCTTATATCAACGAGCGACGCTGTTAGGTTGACTCATTTTCTGTTTGCAGTACTTTTACTTACCTCTTATATAGCCTGTATTACATTATCTTTATCCGACTGTATCTCGTACAAAAATTACGATTAACCTGCCGTCAAATTCGCTCAATCTAGCATAGGTAGTGCGAGCATTCATTTTCGTTGCTATTCTCTTTTCTACTGTCATTTTTATAAATATTAACAACTTATTTTAATCAAGATGACGTCATTGAATGTTACAAGATACTTAACGCTCTCTACGTAACTCCTAAAGAATAGCAACCTCTCTATCGTTTATAATCTAGTTATATATTTGTCACAAAAATTGTTATAAAGTACGCATTATTTTGCGTCTCATTCTTTAGGAGTTCGATTATGTTTACTGTTCCTGTATTAGATATTAAATCTGATCCGTTAGATGTGCTATTGGCTGTGATTGGCTATCGTTTGTCTATGCTTGCTGATAGTGATAACGAAGATGTGAAAGCACTATTCGCTGATCGCAATGTTACGATTGAGCTTGCCAGCACTGAAGCGGATATCGCCCGTTATTTTGTCTTTGATAATGGTAGCTTCAGCCAATACAGTGGTCATGCTAAAAAAGCAGACCTCACCATCAATTTCAAGGATTCGATGACAGGTGTTAAGCTTTTGACCAAAGGCAATCTTCCTGCCTTTATGACTGCTGTACAAGAAGGCAACCTCAGCATCGAAGGCGATTACAGCCTAATGATGTGGTTCAATAAACTTGCTAAGCATATCGTGCCAGCTATTCCAGAAGAATGTAAACCTTATATCCAAAAAGCCAAGCCTTATGCTTATAAAGCACAAAAACTTGCCAACCATTGGATTGGGGTTGCTAAGCACAAACTTGGCAAATAATGACGTAAATAGATCGACGTAAATGAAGAAAACAGATCACGATTATTTAGCGCTCAGTTACTTTACTCTTTCGCAGTGCTCTGATTTTCTAAAAAGGTTGCGGTATACTATATCGCAGCCTTTTTTATTACCTAAAATTTTATGGCTTTACACACAACTCTTTTAACCACTATTCTCTTAAAAATGATTGTTTCAAAAACTATTATAAAAGGAATTATATGATGGCAGGATTACTTAACATCTCAGAGCCTAATGCCAGTAGCCCCACTGACACATTCAATAATAAAAATAACAGCCACAGCGGCTTGGACAATGACTTTTTAAACAACTTAACAACGGATGCCACCGCCAGCCAACAAATGACCCGTAAGCATAGCCGCGAAGAAATCGCCAAACTGTTTGATTTACCTTTAATGGATTTGTTGTTGCAAGCGCAAACGATACATCGGGCGAATTTCACTGCCAATGAAGTGCAAATCAGTACTTTGTTGTCGATCAAAACAGGTAACTGCCCCGAAGATTGTGGCTATTGCTCACAGTCAGGTCACCACCGCGACACGACTAAATTACAAGCAGAGAAGCGCATAGAAGTCGATAAAGTCATTGCTGCGGCCAAACGTGCCAAAGCCAGTGGCTCGTCACGCTTTTGTATGGGTGCGGCATGGAAACATCCAAGTGCCAAAGACATGCCCTATGTGGTTGAGCTGATCAAAGAAGTCAAGGCCTTGGGACTTGAAACCTGTATGACCCTTGGTATGCTAGATACCAATCAAGCGACGCAACTGGCGGATGCTGGACTCGATTATTACAATCATAACCTAGATACCTCACGTCGTTATTATGAGCAAGTCGTCAGCACGCGTAGCTATGACGAGCGCTTAGATACCATAGACAACGTGCGTAACTCAGGCATCAATGTCTGTAGTGGCAATATCGTCGGTATGGGTGAAAGCCGTGACGACCGTATCGATTGGGTACACGAGCTACTAAAAATGCCCAAAGCACCAGAGTCAATTCCGGTCAACTTGCTTGTGCCCATTAAAGGCACACCAATTGGTGATAAAGTCTTGGCAGAAGGTCAACTGTCAGTGATTGAATGGATTCGTACTATTGCCGTAGCACGTATTTGCTGCCCGACCAGCTATGTGCGTTTGTCTGCTGGTCGCGAAAGCCTATCCGACTCTGAGCAAGCCTTGGCCTTTATGGCAGGTGCCAACTCATTCTTTTATGGTGATAAACTGCTGACTACTGGCAATGCAAGCCAATCAGGCGATGACAGACTCATGCGTGAGCTTGGTCTAACAAAGCAATTTGCCGCGCCAAGAGCGCCCAAAATATTGCCTGTGATGGATGCGATGAGTGGTCATCAATCGCAAGTGGTGATGGCAGAGTAGCGTTTTTTATCGCTACCATTATTGGATAATCTGCGCTAAGCTTGCCGACATTATTGATAATAAAATATTAAATCGTAAGAGAGAATGTGATGGCAGATTATTTCAACTGGATTAAAGCAGCGCATATTATATCGATGGTCTGCTGGTTTGCTGCGATATTTTATTTGCCACGCTTGTTTGTCTATCATGCGATGAGTGACGACAGCATCAGCCACGAACGCTTTGCTATTATGGAGCGTAAGCTCTATCGCGGTATTATGACGCCATCGATGATAGCCACATGGGTCTTCGGTCTATGGATGTTGGGGCTAGGCTGGGAGGTGTATAAAACCCAAGGCTGGTTACACGTCAAGCTCTTATTAGTGGTGCTACTCTCTGGCTATCACGGTGCTTGTGGCTTTTATCGTAAAAAGCTAATTGATAATCCGCATTATAAGACGCATAAATTTTGGCGCTGGTTTAACGAAGTACCAGTGTTTGCATTGGTCATTATCGTCATCTTAGTAGTAGTAAAGCCCTTCTAAAATTCAGTAAATATGCCCATAACTGATTTTTATATCTGAATACCTCTAAACTAAAAGCGTCCATTACTTATTAAAGTAACGGACGCTTTTTTAGGACATCATAAATATGAAAGCTTAAACACTAGGGCGCATGATTTGATAGACATTACTCAAATCATAAACACGGTAACGCGCAGGTTCGCGGCGATTTTCGCCCGCATAGCTGAGGATCAGTGCTTGCTTTGCACGCTCATCAACCCAGCCGACAAACAGTCCACTATGCTCGACGCCATTGTAGCCATGATTGATATAATAGAGCCAATCCCCAACTTCAATCTCGCCGCTATTGGCATAAGGACCTTGACCATAAGTACCTTTATGAATGGTATCGCGTGTCACCCCGGCGCGTTTAAACACGGCATTGAGATAGTCCCAGCAGCCACCTTGAATGATCGCGCGCTCGTTCAGCGCCATCTTGCGTGCGGTGCTAACGACTTCACGGGCGGCCAAACTACTCTGCATCTCCGCACTGCTCAGTAACGGTAAATACTCGCTATCGACATTATCATAATTACCCGATAAAAAAGCGGGCATCACTGCTGGTGCTTGACGCGCTACTTCAGGATAACGATAGGATGTCTGAATCACTGGTGGAGTACTGGCAGAATTTGAGCGATAAGTTCCTGCACGTTGAATGGTAGAACGCGTGCTGACTTTCGCGGAGGGCACCGCTGAGTATGATGGTGTATAGCGAGCACTAAAATCAGATTGCACAGATTTTTGGGCGATCAGCGCACTCATACTATCGGCATGGGCCTGACCTACTAGGCCAACGGTAAATAATAAAAGACTGCACGACGCGGTAACCGACGACGACATAGACAATGACACAGGCAAACGCGACATGACCAACTCCTTGTCAATAAAATATAAATGACAACATAAACCATAATAATAGGATGTTCTAATCTTACTTATAAACCATTTAGACATGACGCTGCAAGCATTATTCGGCTCAAATAGCCGATAAAAGGTATAAAAACACAGACTAATGGTTAGATAAGAGGAGCACGTAGAAAAACGATGGAGAGCTGGCGCTAAATAAAAAGGAAATAAAATAAGCAGTTTTAGATTAAATACTGCGTAGATAGAGTGCTGAGCAGATAAAACATTATCTGAGATAGAAGATTGCTGAAATAAAATATTACTGAAATAAAGTCACTGAGGTTTTTATAGCCCAATCTAGTAGATAATCGGCTAAGAAATAAGCTAATCGTTACTCATTTTGATATTAACATGACGCTTGCCCAATGCTTGACCTTGCAAAATAGCTTTGGCAGCGGTTGCCTCTTGAATACTATCAAAGCCGCTAATATGGTATTTGCGTATATCATCACAATCAACAATCTGTAATTGCTCACCAATAAGCATGATTTTATCACCGTCAGTCAACTGAATATGCTGACGCTTACCTTGATTGTCATGCACCAGCTCACCAGCACGCAGCCACAAGATGCCGCTGCTGATGACACCAGCCATGGCTTTTTTCTGTTGTTGGCGTTTTCGATTAAATATAAAGCTACCAATAATCAGTAGCGCCAATGCCCCTATAGCCAAGCGCTCAGGCAGCAGACTCATTGCCAAAGCAACTGCCACTGCCCCAACCAATAATGCTGAGCCAAACCAAAACATGCCATCATCAGTCGTTTTTGGCTGATCTTGTAGCGTGATTTTGGCACCATCGTCGGTCAGCTTGAGCATGCATGACTACCTGTTACAGAGTAATAAGAAAGTAAAAGTTTAATGAAAATACGATGAGCAAGTAGTCATCAATAAGACTACCAACCCAAGGCTGTTTTTTGCATAGCAATCAGCTCAGCGATGCCTTTTTCGGCAAGAATCAACATATCGTCGGCTTGAGCACGAGTAAATGGCTTTTCTTCCGCCGTTCCTTGTAGCTCAATAAATTCGCCTTTTTGGGTCATAACCACATTCAAATCGGTATCACAGCTGGCATCTTCTTCGTAGTTCAAATCGAGATACGCTTTGCCGTCTTTCATACCAACAGAGACCGCAGCGACCAAACCAATCAGTGGATCTGCCTTGAGTTTTTTGCTTTTTTGGATACTCTCTAATGCATCGATAAGCGCAATAGCAGCCCCTGTCACACTAGCAGTACGAGTACCGCCATCGGCTTGCAAAACATCACAATCAAGATAAATGGTATTTTCACCCAGCTTACTCAAGTCAATCATCGCTCGTAAGCTACGACCAATCAAACGCTGGATTTCTTGGGTACGACCTGATTGTTTACCACGTGCCGCTTCACGTTGGTTACGAGTATTCGTCGCGCGTGGCAACATACCATATTCAGCAGTGATCCAGCCTTTGCCTTTACCTTTAAGCCAACGCGGTACGCCAGATTCAACACTAGCGGTACACAATACTTTGGTATCACCAAAGCTGACTAACACTGACCCTTCGGCATGCTTAGTATAATGGCGCTCAAAGCTGATCGAGCGAAGTTGGTCAAGCTCACGATTGTCAATACGCATAAAAATCCCTAGTACAATGTTTTAAAGGCGGTGTCATAAAATGAGGTGTCTGTCATTATGTGGCTAACCGTCATTTATCTAGCAAACTATTAACAAGCTAAAATAAATAATAATTGGATGCCATAGCAGACGTAAATATTGAGATATCCTAACGTGGCAGCGGCGCAATAGCAAGATTCGTTCGAGCTATTGCGCCGCTACTTGAGCCAGTCATTGGCTTAACAAAGAAATAGCACCAACTTTATTCTAACCCTTCCATCTTACGCAATTCTTTACGCAGGATTTTACCCACGTTTGATTTTGGTAATTCATCGACGAACTGTATGTGACGCGGACGCTTGTAACCAGTCAGTTGCTTTTTGCCAAAATCAAGCAACTCTTGCTCTGTCACATCGCCTTTTTTGACCACAAACAACTTGGGCTCTTCACCGCGGTCATCGTTTGGAATACCGATAGCGCCGCATTCTACCACAGCTGGATGCTCGCTCATGGCTTCTTCAATTTCGTTCGGATAAACGTTAAAACCAGAGACCAAAATCATATCTTTTTTGCGATCAACGATTTTGATAAAGCCTTTTTCATCCATGATACCGATATCGCCAGTTTTCAGAAAGCCATTGGCAGTAAACGTTTCAGCTGTTTCCTCTGGACGATTTTGATAACCTATCATCACCTGCGGACCTTTGACACAAATCTCGCCGCGATCACCCAATGCGACTTCATTTTCATCATCATCGATTAGTATTATATCGGTGCTAGAGGCAGGAATACCAATTTTACCCGTGAATTCAGCAATGGTCATCGGGTTAAAAGCAGCCACTGGTGAGGTTTCTGACAAACCATAACCTTCAACGATAGGCAGACCAGTGATTTTATGCCACTCTTTTGCCACGCTTGGCAAGACAGACATACCGCCACCGATAGACGCTTTTAGGTTAGAGAAATCTAAGTCTGCAAAGCCGTCTTTGTGTACTAGACCGTTAAACAAAGTATTCACCGCAGGGATAAAGGCGGGTTTGTATTTGGCCATCTCTTTAATCAAACCATCCAAATCACGAGGGTTTGGGATAAGCAAGCCTGCATAACCTCGGTACATGCCATACATGCCGCAGACCATAAATGAGAATACATGATATAGCGGTAGTGCCGTCAGGATGACATCATTGGCATCAACATCATCATCAAATGCACTGTCCATCAATGCACTAATCTGTAGCATATTGGCAACTAAGTTACCGTGCGACAGCATTGCACCTTTGGCAACCCCTGTCGTACCGCCCGTATATTGCAATAATGCCACGTCGCTTAAATTCAAATCAGGGCGTTTATATTTGCTGGCTGATACTGCATTTAAAGCGTGCTTAAAACTCACGCTGTTTGGCAGACTATAAGCCGGAATCATTTTTTTGACATGGCGCGCAACGAGGTTAACGACGGCTCCTTTCACTGTTCCTAGCATATCGCCAATCTTACAAACGATGACATGCTCAACCTGACCTTTGTCTTCTGCCTCTTGATAGGTGTTCGCAAAGTTCTCTACAATGAATAGGGCTTTGGTGCCACTATCATGCAGCTGATGCGATAACTCTCGGCTGGTATATAAAGGGTTGACGTTGACCAACACCATACCGGCACGGATGATCCCCAAAGCAACCACTGGATATTGCAGGAGGTTGGGCATCATCACCCCAACTTTATCACCTGTTACCAAGCCTAATGATTGTAAGTAACTGGCAATTTGGCGACTGTATAAATCCAATTCCTTAAAGCTAATCGATGCACCCATACAAATATAGGCCGTTTTTTTCCCATAACGGCTAAAGTTACGCTCAAACACATCAAGTAAAGAGGTATTGTCATCAGGCATATCGATAGTCGCATCAATGCTATAACGCTCATAAGTTTTCAACCATGGGCTGTCACTATCTATCGTCGGCATAGTAGGAAATACGCTGTCTTTATTATTCATTGCAGCGTTATCGTTTGTAGTCTCTTTATTGATACTGTCGGTCATAATTTTCCCTAAATGTTACCGTTAAAAACGTAGAATAATCTAATGAAAACACCATTATTTTTTGTGATTGTTCAGTGACAGCAGAAGCTTGTGAATAAAAAACGTGGTAACAAAAAAGGTTTATCATTCACAAGCTTTGTCAATCAAAGCGCAACGTTAAGTCCTTGATAAATATCACAATAACTCGGCATTGACGAATTAAAAACCACTTTATCCCTGATAGTTTTATCAGACATATAGCGCAAAACCAACGTCATCTCATCGATAAATAGACGAATATGTCGGTAAGCACTATAGCAGTTTTGCTAAAAATTCTCTATCTCTACCTGATTGGTTCATAGCGACAAAAAAAGCAATAAATACAAAAAATGATAAGGCAGCATACCAGCAACCTTACCATTTTCGGATCACGACACCCAGTATCACAACCACCACTATCACGACAACTTAGCATCCTGATAGTTTCTTTCAGATTTAGTTCGTAGCGTTAGTTTGTAGCGTTAGTTTGTAGCGTTAGTTTGTAGCGTTAGTTTTTATCATTAGTATCGTGGTGACTTATCATGATGACTTTACGAGTGCCTAACAAGCAGTAGCAGACACTCATAAAAATACTCTGGCGCTGAAGGCTAGCTGATTAAACGCGGTTCTTTTCTTCCAGCACGCGCAAATCTTTATGTAAAATCTTACCGACATTTGATTTTGGTAATTCATCGATGAACTCAACATAACGAGGACGCTTATAACCAGTTAAATTCTCTTTGCTATAAGCAAGCACTTCTTCTTTAGTCAAACTGTCATCACTACGCACGACATAAATCTTTGGCACTTCGCCGCTCTTTTCATCTTCGATACCAATGACGCCGCATTCCAAAATCTTTGGATGACCTGACATCACATCTTCGACTTCGTTTGGATATACGTTAAAGCCAGATACCAAAATCATATTCTTTTTACGATCAACGATTTTAAAGTAGCCTTCTTCATCCATCACGCCGATATCACCCGTACGGAAATAACCGTCAGACGTCATGACTTCAGCGGTAGCATCATCACGTTTCCAGTAGCCTTTCATCACCTGCGGACCACGAACACAAATCTCGCCGCGCTCACCCAGTGCGACCTCATTGCCTTCTTCATCCAAGATAGCCATGTCTGTCGCTGGCATCGGCAGACCGATGTTACCTGAAAACTCGCCCGTACCTTGTGGATTGGCTGATGCCACAGGAGAAGTCTCTGACAGACCATAGCCTTGTACGATCACATTACCAGTAATTTTTTGCCATTTGTCAGCGGTGTCTTTTAATACTGCCATGCCACCGCCCATCGACATCTCAAGCTTGCTATGATCTAAAGCTTTGAATGGATCACTATTTGCCAACGCATTAAACAGCGTATTGACCGCTGGGAAAAACGCTGGTGGATAATCTTTGTAAGCTTTGATTAAGCTTGCGCCATCACGTGGGTTTGGTACCAGTAACCCAATACAACCACGATATAAGCCAAACATGCCGCAAACGGTAAACGAGAAGATATGATATAGCGGCAAGGCGGTCATGATAACTGGCTGCTCATCCATACCTTCAAACTTATCAAAAGCATCGCCAAGATAGGTATCACATTGAATCAGGTTGGCGACTAAATTACCATGCGTGAGCATTGCGCCTTTAGCGACACCGGTCGTACCGCCGGTATATTGCAAAACAGCAATATCATCAAGGCAGATGTTATCTGGACGTTTGTAATTTTTGGCTGAGAAGCGATTCAGCGCCGTTTTGAAGTTGGTGCTGGTTTTAAGGTTATAGTCAGGTACAAGCTTCTTCACGTGACGCACGACCATATTAACGATAAAGCCTTTTAATGGACTCATCAAATCACCCATCGACGTCACGACGACATGGTCAACCAAGTCTTTACCAATGTCTTCATACGTTTTGGCAAAGTTCTCTAAAATAAATAATGCTTTGGTATCAGAGTCTGTTAGTTGATGCTCAAGCTCTTTTGAGGTGTAAAGCGGGTTAACGTTAACCAAGGTCATGCCAGCACGCAGCACACCCAATACGGCAACTGGTAGCTGCAAAATATTTGGCATCATGACGCCGACTTTATCGCCTTTTTTTAACCCAAGTGATTGCAAGTAGGCAGCAATTTGTTTGCTATAACGATCTAAATCTTCGTAGGAGAGTTTTGCATCCATACAGACAAACGCTGTCTTACCAGCGTGCTTCGTAAAATTCTGCTCAAATATATCGATTAAAGAAGTATTAGCGGCTGGCATCTCAATGTCGTATTGAATACCAAGCTTTTCATAAGTTTTGACCCATACTTTATCGTTACGACGAATTAGGTTACTGTGATTTTCCATAATCTTTTCTCTCCTAGTAATAGTACGCTACCGTCAACCCATGCGAATCACAGTGTGATAAAAATATAACAGCTCAGAGCGCAGGCTTGTCATCGTAATGGCAGGCTTGGCTGTGAGGCAATCATATGGTGATGAGCAAACAATATAGCGGTAAATAGCCCTCTGTTCATTAACATACACACTTTATACAGACTACTCAATATAAAAGATTGCTACTTGAGTTCGCAAACTGTCTTGACGGTCAATAATGTCATAGTTATCAAAACCTTAATAGCAATAATCGATAATCTTTCAGCGATTTATTAGCAAACATTTATTCATTAATACTGTTTATAGTGTTTTATCGTTAACTATTTTTTACCTTTACTATCAAGGGCAGTAGCAAGCTCTGTTAAGGTCACAAAGTTACGTCGTGTACCCTTTTTATCATTATCCAGCACGTCACGACCTGTCGTCTATTCTGACTTATGCCTTTTTAATTTTGCCAATATCCTTTACGATAGCGCTATCCTATTTGTACGCTTGCACCAATTATTTATACCTATTAAAACTGATAAGTGAACCCTATTTTATGTCCGATGTTATTGATCATACGATTGACCCTATTATTCCTAATGAACCGATGGATACTCGCTCAGTCGCAGAGTTCACTGAGCAGGCCTATCTCAACTATGCGATGTACGTCATCATGGATCGGGCGTTACCAAATATCGCTGACGGTCTAAAGCCTGTCCAGCGCCGCATTGTTTACGCCATGAGCGAGCTGGGGCTAAAATCAACGGCAAAGGCGAAAAAATCTGCGCGTACCGTCGGTGACGTGCTAGGTAAATACCATCCACATGGCGATAGTGCTTGTTATGAGGCGATGGTTCTAATGGCACAGCCGTTCAGCTATCGCTATCCACTCATCACGGGCCAAGGTAACTGGGGTAGCCCAGATGATCCTAAATCCTTTGCCGCCATGCGTTATACCGAAGCCAAAATGTCGGCTTATGCCAATACTTTGCTTGCAGAACTCGGACAAGGCACGGTCGATTGGCAAGACAACTTCGATGGTACGATGCAAGAGCCAACCACCCTCCCTGCCCGCCTGCCCAATATTTTATTAAATGGTACGACAGGTATCGCGGTTGGCATGGCAACCGACATTCCACCGCATAATCTTAATGAGGTGGTGCGTGCAGCGATTCGCTTGCTTAAAAATCCAGAGTTGTCCGTTAAGCAGCTCACGCAATCAATACCAGCGCCAGATTTGCCAACGCCTGCTGAAATCATTACCAGCAAAAAAGACTTGCAAGCGATGTACGAGACTGGTCGTGGCAGCTATAAAATGCGCGCAACCTTTCATATTGACCCGAAAGAAAAAAATCTCGTCATCATTAACGCCCTCCCTTATCAAGTATCCGGTAATAAAATTCAAGAGCAAGTTGCTAAGCTGATGACGGATAAAAAGCTGCCGTGGATTGTTGATATTCATGACGAATCAGACCACGAAAATGCTTGCCGTATCGTACTTGAGCTAAAATCAACCCGAGTCGATGTCGCTCGCGTCATGAGCCATCTGTTTGCCAGTACGGATCTAGAAAGCAATTATCGCGTCAATATGAATATGATTGGCCTAAATGGTAAACCACAGGTCAAAAACCTAAAAGAAATTCTTGATGAATGGCTGGTCTGCCGCCGATCAGTGGTCACCCGTCGCTTACAATATCGCCTCGATAAAATCGACAAGCGCTTACATATCCTCGCAGGTTTGCTGATTGCTTATCTTAATATTGATGAAGTCATTCGCATCATTCGCGAAGAGGACGATCCAAAATTATCGTTAATGCAAGATTATGACCTCACTGATATTCAAGCCAATGCTATTTTGGATATTCGTTTGCGTCAGCTAGCAAAGTTAGAGGAAATTGAGCTACGCCGCGAGCAAGATGAACTGGCTGCCGAACGCGCCATCATTCAAGAGTATCTGGACAATCCAGACAGTCTGACCAATCTGATGATTGACGAGCTAACAGCCGATATGAAAGAACATGGCAATGAACGCGTATCACCACTGGCAGAGCGCGAAGAAGCGCAAGCATTAAAAGAATCTGACCTTGTACCGAGCGAACCGATCACTGCCATCCTATCAAAGGCAGGTTGGATTCGTGCTGCCAAAGGTCATGACGTCGATGCCGCTGGCATGAGCTATCGTTCAGGTGACAGCTATCAAGCGCACGTGCGCGGTAAATCCAATGAGAAAATCTACGTGCTCGATAGCACTGGACGCAGCTATAGTATTGATGCGCATAGCCTTGCTTCGGCTCGTGGTCAAGGCGATCCTCTGACCAGTGTGTTAAAGCCACCAGCAGGTGCTAGCTTTGAGCAGCTATTAACCGGTGCTGACAATCAACGCATTATTCTCGCTAGCTCCGCAGGTTATGGCTTTATCAACACCATCGGCAATCTTGATAGCAATCAAAAAGCGGGTAAAAACATCATTAACCTAGCGGCTGATAGTCGATTGCTCCCTGTTGCGCGTATCGATGCGCCAGTAGAAACGACTGCCAATGCTGATGGTGACAATACCCATGCAAAGGTAGCGCCTGACCATATCGCTGTCGTGACCAATGCTGGATATTTACTGATATTTTCCCTCGATGATTTACCTGAACAGGCACGCGGTAAAGGTAATAAGCTAATTAAATTGAAAGAGAATGAGGAAGTGCTCGCCATTACGCCTCTCAGTCAGCAAGACAGCCTAATTATTACCGCTGGCAAACGCCATGTGACGCTAAAACCAAATGACTTGGCTAACTATATGGGTGTTCGTGGTAATCGTGGTAGTCAGTTGCCAAGAGGCTTTCAGAATGTGACGAGTGTTGAGGTTGGTTGATTTAGTTTCGGTTCTTAGATTCTAGAAAAGTTGGGTTAATAGCTTAGCTTACGTTTGCTATTTAGGTTGTCATAGGAATTAGAAATGGTATTACGAAAAGATCTGAAAGATGCTCACGAAAATAGTGTTTTAAGCACTTTTAAGGATTACATGAAAGAAAAAGGTTCAATTTTAAAAGTTGAGAATAGGCCTGATCCACCAGATGCTTTGGTTGAAATTGATAATAATAAAACTTGGATAGAGATTACAGACGCTTTTTTCAGTGATGATGTTGCTAAAAGCATTACATCTTATGCTGCTCATGATAAAATACATCAACCGTCTAAAAGTGGTCTATTTATAGATGCTGATGCAATCACTTCTGAACGAGTTGAGTCAGTTATCAAAAAAAAGTTAACTAAAAGCACAATGATCGAGCTAGCCAATTTACATGGAGGTGGCATACTTCTTGTTGGCTTATTCGATCCATTTTTTGACATAAATGATATAGAAAATCTTTTATCACCAGCTTTTAAGAGTCAGTTGCAAGCTCAAAAAGTCTTTGATTCTATTTATCTATATGAAACGTGCAGCGAAAAAACACATAAATATAAGAAGATTAAGTAATCAAACCTATGGTAAGGTTCTGAATTGGAAAATTACGAGCAAGCGTAGGCTGGGCTTTTAGCCCAGCAAACTCTGTCAAAAAACTAAACCTTAACTATCAATCTTAATACCATCAATATCCGCTCCACCCCATTCAGACGTATAAACCCCTTCTTCTACGCACTTTTGAAAAGTCAAATACTACCAATCGATAGGGCATGCTATATAACCATGTTTCACCGCATAGCTGTCTCAAGTTACCATATTACTTTGATGTCTTGTTCGCGCAACGCTTTCTTATATAAGATAACAGTCGGAATAAGGTCTATCAATATACCAAAGCCAAACATTAGGCATATACTTAATAGCGTCGGTGTAAATACCTCTAGTTTATATAAGACAAACATCGCGCCATAATAGCCGACATTGATCCAAAGTGACTGAAAGAACATATAGTTCGTTTTACCTAAGCCATATAAGGTAGCATCCAAAATACTATTATTGAATATAAAGACAAAATAAAATACTGTCTGTATTCCAACAATATACATCACCGTTTTTATGTCCTGAACATTCATAACATTAGCAAGAAAGCTTTGCCAGAATGGAATAGTAATACACCATATAGCGACAAATATTAGCCCTAGTGAGAAATAGCCTTTTGTGTTTCTGGCAATATTTTTTACGTCTTCACCAACGTCTCTTTTTACTAACTCGGACAATGCTAAGGCAGGTAGTAACAGCCAGCCCCAAATAAAGCTATTAGCTACCCAATAATTACCTTGCTCCTCAACCATGTTAATCATTTTTATAATCATGACTATAAAAGCAATATTTCTGACTAGCGATTCTAATCCTGAAAATACACCTGTCGTCCACCACTCTTTCATCCATGTAAATGACATTTGATTGACTGATAAAAGCTTCAATCCATATTGTCGTATAGAGATATAGGTGGCTAGTAAAATAGCTACATTGACAATAATATTCGTCCAAGCAATACCGATAACACCCATATTCAGACTAAACTCAAAAGGTCCAAAAAACACGCTATCTAAGAATATAGATAGAATCATCTGCACCGCTAGAAAGCCATAAATATACTTATCTTTATTTAAACTGATAATAGTAACCGTCATATATTTAACTAGCGTAGCAAACATAATTGCTACGGTTTCCAGGCGAATATATTGTGTCGTTCTTTCAACGATCTGCTCTGATTGCTCCATAAAAATCACAATATTTTGTGAATAAATGAATAAAATCGCAGATAGACAAGCCGTGATACCCAAGATAACGATAAACCCAGTCTGAACTTTATTTTCAAATTCCTCTGTATTAGACAAAGATTTTCCGAAAAGATAGAATAAAGGCAAAATTAAGGCTTCTTGCGCTATCTCATAAATCAAACTCAGCCACAGTATTTGACTCGCAATATTTATTCCTGAGTCACTAGGCAAATCACCTAGAAAATTCACTCTAATTGTTTGATAGAGTGAAGGTAGTGCCATCATTGAAATAAGAGCGATTAACAGTCTAATATTAATATTTTTAAACATGAGGTTTTTTTAAGAAATAAGCATATTGTTTGGCTCATTATAAATGAGAATTTATACTTTAATTGACTTAAAGTGCTTTCCTCTTATCTATATATGAAACATAACCTACTCTCATCAAAAAGCCGCCTATACACACGGTATAGACGGCTTTTTTACGACAATCAGAATAGAAAAATCGTCTAAGACTTGTTAGAGTCAGCATTTTCAAAAACTGCTGTCAAAAAGCTTTTAATCTGAGCACTTGTCATTAGATAGGGATTATAATCAGAACCTGCTGAGAAGCTTTTGAGGGCATACTCTTCATCTTCAGCGCTTGATGTTAGATGTTTCACTAAAAACCCATTCCATTGACGCGACTCTATTTCCTCTATATTAACAATATTGGGAAAAATAGTTGAATGCTCGTCAAGTATTTTTTTTAAGGCAATATTGATAGCGGGCCTTGTCCCTTGAAAACTTTGAACGAAATAACCTTCACTAATGACTAAAGCTGAAGCTATATTGTTTTCTTCAAAATACCTTCGCCAATACTCAAGTGCACGAGTCAGCTCGATTCCCGAATCTAGGTCGACATTTTTGGCGATATATATCATGTTGATAAGAATATGCTCGCCATTTATTTTTTTGCTTTCTGGAGTATGGCTTGTCGCTATAGTCATGAGAAACCTTATTTATAAAAACCTGATCTAATTTAAGATAAAGTATAATCAATAAAAAATTTTTTCTTAGTGGTTTTTTGTCATCTAGCATCGTTGTATTTCTAGAAATAAGCATTGGAATTCTAATGAGATAGGACGCTGACACTTCTCGGAGTACAATTGTACTATAAAACTTGGCACAATGACTGCGATATCATTAGTCTAATAATTAACAAGCCTAATCTATATCTTCCTATAGCACAGTCTCAACCCTAACATACGACTGACCCACGCTTACTCATGGCTCAGACGTTGCAAACATCACTTACTCTTACTAAAAAGCCGTCTATATACACGGTATAGACGGCTTTTTTACGCTCATTAAAACGACCAAAGCATCAATACCGACCCATCTCAACCGTTGTCTCAGCAAGCACACTATCGCCTTGCCATGCCTGCACATCTACCGTATACAGATGGTTTTTGCCACCTGAACAAGGCGGTTTATACGCCCCTCCCGCTTCCCCTGCACGGCTACGATATTCCGCGATCATCTCAATCCCGACTGGCACTTCATAAGTATGCCCAAACACGCGTGGAATCTCAGCACTCGTAGCACCTTCTGGTAGGGCAAACTCTACAATGCCATGTCCACCATGTTGCATACGTTTATTGCTCACATCGTTGTAAACGAAAACCAAGCTCTCCGCACCCATCGGTATGTTTGAGACCGTCATGCTCGGCGTGGCTGGATTTTTGCCATCATAGTTTAGACACTGCTGCCCTTCAGGTATTTTTTTGCCATTCCAAGCAGCATCGTTAAACTTAACATCCATTGCAAAGGCATTGGCAGATAGTGCCAATGTTGCTAAAGCCGTCAAAGTGGTGACTGATTTTAAGGTAAAAATTTTCATACTAGCTCCTTTAGATAGCGGATACACTGATAAAAACCGTTCATCATTTTGTTAACTGATATTGATCGTTAATCTTAACCTTATAATAAATAGCCACTATTAAGTTAATTATATCGTTTAGGGTTTTTGTTAACCTTTCGAATAAACGCAAATCAATCGCAATGCCCGCAAAGCGAATACCGCAGCAGTAGCCAAATTTGCATCATCGCAGGTTACTTTATAGGTATTTATCTCTTTGGGTGTGTTGTAGTAGTATCTAAATCATTGGTATTGAAACGACTAAAAAACAATAGGATCATCATGTTTATCGAAGACAAAATCGCCAAAGAAAGTATGACTATCAACACTCCGACACCCAAGATCATCTTTTTTGACATCGATGACACCTTGAGCCGCAATGGCATCATTGCCCAACACAACAAAGCAACACTTGAGGAGCTTGCAAGCACTGATATTAAGCTGGTGATTTCAACGGGACGCTCCAAAGCCATATTGCCAGCAGATATTTTAGCTTTACTCAAAGCTGATGTCTTAGATGCGATTATTTGTATGAATGGACAGTATAGTTTTGATAAAAAGGGTCGAATTAGCCACTATCCGTTGTCCGCTGAGCAAACGGATACAATCGTGCGGCTGTGCCAGCAGAGCGAGTTGATTCATAAGTTTGACTCTGCCACCCATATCGCTTGGTCAGGTGAAAATGAGCGCTTGCGCGAGTTTAATGCCATCACGCCAAACTCTATCGTTGATCCTGAATATCATAAAGGGAATACCGTCTATCAATGCTCAGTATTTTTTAACAATCAACAAGAGAAAATGCAAGACGTCGATTTTGCCCAGTACGAGTTAAAGCTCGTCCATTGGCATCATATCGGCGCAGATATCTTACCGATAGAGGCATCCAAGGCGCGAGGCATTAAAGACGTTTGTCAATATTATGGGGTAGATGCCAGTGAGTGTATGGCGTTCGGTGATGGAATGAATGATTTAGAGATGTTTGACTTGGTCGGCTATGCGGTGGCGATGGGTGATGCAAAGCAAGAATTGATTGCGCGTGCAGACTTTGTCACGGGTACGATTGAGGAGCGCGGTATTCAGTCGGTGCTTGAGCAGTTTCATATTGCGTCTTAATAATCAGACTTTGCAAATTGCTACTTCTCTAGGACGTGTCCTCATTTTTAAAATAAGGACACGTCCCAGATAAATCTAACCATGCTTCGTCATTAAACTATAAAGCCAACTACCGATTTTATAAAATCCGACAACAATCAAAATAAGCACCACCGCTGCCAGCACATAGGCCAACCAAACAGGCACATTACTCAACCAGCCAATCGTAAATGCTAAACCCATGTACGTCTCAACCGGCCAATTAACGATAGGTGTCGGCGAGCCAGCGTTAAACATGGTCATAAAGGCGACGATGCCAAGCACAGCAGTAATCAGTCCAGCGCGTTTACGATTATTCATCTTTTGCCTCTTTTAATTCAAACCATTTAATTAACATTCGATTGTTTTTATTTTATCGGTACTCTTTGCATCTTATAAAAACCACGTTGTAAACTCATGGCTTAAGGGTAAAGTAGCTCTCATCATAGCATGATTATTTACGCTTATTATCTTACTCAAATTCAGCAGTAAATCCCATATTTTTCCTTTTATAGATTCTTCAGCCATTCATCAGCGACACTTTTAACAATATTATGAAGAACGTACTTCTTTCTTGCCCTTTAAATTCTTAACAATCATAGCCATAATAGTTTCACAACTGGCTCGATACCTTATATTTAGCACTTAGTATTTAGCCCTTAGCTTCCATTATCTATCATTTAACTTTTTACTCATTTGCATCATTCTTATTTAGGAGAGATATTTTGACTCATTCATCATCGCCCCACAACATTGCTCGTAGCGCTCATATACTACCAAAAGCACTATTAGCCGTGGCTGTTGGGCTAGCACTTGCTAGCTGTAGTAAGTCAGACAATACGGCGGCTGATGGTACAGCGGCGAGTGCTGAAACGCTCAATCTGTATAACTGGTCAGAGTATATGCCGCAAGAAATCCTTGACGGCTTTACTGAAGAGACAGGCATTCGGGTCAATTACACCACCTTTGATTCTAACGAAGCTATGTACGCCAAGCTCAAACTACTCGATGACTCTAGCCAATATGACTTAGCCATCCCATCAACATATTATGTCGAAAAAATGGCCAAAGAAGGCTTGCTGCAAGAGCTCGATAAATCCAAATTGAGCAATTTTAAGAATCTTGATACGTCTTTTACCAATACCAAGGTTGATCCAGAGAACAAATATTCGATTCCCTATATGTGGGGCAGCACCGGTCTTGCCATTAATGGTGACAAGGTCGATCCTGCAACCGTAAATAGCTGGAACGATTTATGGCGTCCTGAGTATAAAGGGCAAGTGATGCTGATGAACGATATGCGCGAAGTGTTTGGCATGGCGCTATTGACCCTTGGGCATTCAGGTAATAGTAAAAATCCTGACGAAATCAAAGCCGCTTATGAGAAGCTCACGACCTTGATGCCAAATGTGAAGACCTTTAACTCGGATGCCTCGCGCATGCCTTATATGGAAGGCGAAACCACGGTTGGTATGAGTTGGAATGGTGAAGCTATCATCGCCAATAACGAAGGCTTGACCAGCTTGGTTTATAAATATCCAACTGAAGGCGCTATCTTGTGGATGGATAACTTTGTCATTCCGAAAAACGCCAAACAAGTCGATGCAGCCCATAAGTTTATTGACTACTTGCTGCGTCCTGAGAACTCTAAAATCGTCAGCGAAGAGATTGGTTATGCCTCGCCTAATATGGCTGCGCGTGAGATGATGCCAGAAGAGGTGAGAAACAATCCAACCATCTATCCGAGCAAAGACGTACTGGCAAAAGCGGAATTCCAAGAAGATGTGGGCGATGAAGCATTGCAAGTCTATCAGCAGTATTGGGATAAACTAAAAACTGGTCGTTAATCATTGTTTGTTGATAGCTGTTTTTAATAGCCATTTTTAATAGCTTTTTTAACAACTGTTACCGCAAAAAAAACGCTGACTTAATAAAGTCAGCGTTTTTTATTTATTCTTTATTGGCTTTTATTTAGCTTTTATAGTCGGTTCAATATAATTTGGATACAAGGAAGGCGAGCGAAAGTACTACCAATAGTAGACTAAACGAGCCTGACACCGTATCTGATTTATATAGGATTGACTATATTTATAAGTGCAAATCAGTTTCACTACCTTTATGCTCGATACGGCGCTGCTCGCGGCGTTGATAGCGCAGACCAGAGGCGGCAAACCATTGCGGCTTAGTCGTTTGCAATAAATCACTAAGTCGCTGCAACTGTACTTGTAAGGTTTGGGTCAGCCAAAAATAGCCTTGCCACTCAAAGCCTAAGTTTTCTACGCTTGGATATTCTGATACCGCGATACGGGTAATAGGACGAAATACTTCATCATTTGGGCTACGTAATACCGCCGCCATATGCTGCATCGCTTGCGTCAATTCGTGCTGATAATGAATAAGCAAAATATGGTTTTCATCGTCAATTTCAATATTGGCCAAACGCGGTGCGGCACTTAACAGTAAATCAATCGTACCAATAATATTCCGATGAGTACGCTGAATAGTCTCTAGTGTTTCCTTTTCAATACCCGATTCACTTGCTGTCGCTGCGATATGCGGACGCACGGCAAGCAAACGCTTATTAATTTTTTGTAATGCTTTCACCAAGGATTTATTGACGGGTGTATCTGGTATAGAACTGTTCGATGGATAAATAATACTGGCCGAACTGGTCGCCTTACTATATTTAAACGGCTTGGGCACTAAGACATCCGCATCAATATGATTGCCAACCCCTGCATACAAATTGCTGCACGTCTCAAGATTACTGGCCAACAAAAACCGCCACATCAACGTCGATTTAAGCGGTAAAATTAACGTTGCGGCCACCGCTACTCCTGCACCAAGCAAAATATTGAACGCGCGATATAAGCCATCTTGGGCAATATTGCTATGGTCAGGGCTCGACACAATCATCAGCATGGTAATACCTGTCAGCAGACCGATATAGCCTAATTGCTTGACCGCCACATAACCGATGATGCCACTGATAATGCCAATCAGTGCATAATATAGCCACAGCCAGCCACCGATATCTTTAATCAGCCATAAGAAGCTAAGTCCAACCACCACCCCAAGCAAAGTACCCAATATCCGCTCTTTAGCCTTGGTATAAATCGCCCCTTGATATTGTAACAAACCCAAAATCACAAACACAGTAATGGTCGTCCACTCACCATGCGGCAAGTGCGTAAACTCATTTAATAAGAGCGCAATAAGTATAGCCAGACCCAAACGTATGGCATGCAAAACATCTGCATGCTGATAACGGGCATAAGGCTCTACAAATGGGGCGGTAAATCGTTGCCAAAAAGTCGGTTTCACGCAGGGTATCTCTTATAAGTGAAGGAATAAAAAATCGGTTAAATTCTAGCTACTGGCTTAACTATTGATAAAGCGATGATAAAGTCATGATCAAAAAATAACGCCTTTTACCTATTAAAAGATAAAAGACGCTGAAGGTCAAAACATGCTAGCACATAACGACAAAAAAACACCCTAACAACATCGCATTTGGTTATTGGTAACGCTGAAAGGTGCTGACAAATACTTGCCAGCATCTCCTATATTTACAAGTGTAAATCGGACTCGCCACCCTGCTCTTTCATTCTACGCTGTTCACGCTTTTGATAGCGCAGACCAGAAGCAGCATACCACTGCGGTTTGGTCGTTTGTAGCAGATCACTTAACTGTTGTAGTTGTGCTTGCAGCGTTTGCGTCAACCAAAAATATCCTTGCCACTCAAACGTTGCATACTGTACGCTAGGATATTCTGATAGCGCAATACGCGTAATAGGTCGAAAAGTCTGATCGCTTGGACTGCGTAGCACTGCCGCGATATGCTGCATGGCTTGGGTGAGCTCGTGTTGATAGTGAATCAGTAGCGTATGATTATCGTCATCGATATCGATATTCGCCAAACGCGGTGCTGCACTGAGCAATAAATCGATGGTACCGATGATATTGCGATGGGTACGCTGAATCGTCTCTATCGTCTCTTTATGAATGCCGGACTCGCTTGCTGTTGCAGCGATATGTGGACGTACTGCGAGTAGTCGCTTGTTTATTTGCTGCAGCGATTTTATCAACGCTTTATTGACAGGCATATCTGCAGTAGTGCTATTTTGAGGATAAGACAGGCTAGCTGAGCTTGTCGCTCTAGTATAGACAAGCGACTTGGGAGCCACTATTTCAGCATCGATATGATGTCCGACACCAGCATAAAGAGTACTACAGGCTTCTAAATTATTTGCCAATAAAAATCGCCACATCAACGTCGACTTTAGAGGTAAGACCACTGTCACCATGACCGCAATACCTGTACCGATTAAGATATTGAGTGCA
Source organism: Psychrobacter immobilis (assembly GCF_003148585.1). Lineage (GTDB taxonomy): Bacteria > Pseudomonadota > Gammaproteobacteria > Pseudomonadales > Moraxellaceae > Psychrobacter > Psychrobacter immobilis. The sequence goes on from NZ_QGGM01000012.1 coordinate 78,987, forward strand.
CGATAGACACCATCTTGCGCCATATTAACTTGATTCAAATTAGAAACGATCATCAGCATAGTAATGCCAGTGAGTAATCCAGTATACCCTAGCCGCCTGACCGAAAAATAACCAATAATCCCACTAATGATACCAATAAGCAGGTACTCTATCCCTAACCAAGCACCCGTCCCTTTATTGAACCATAAGATTGCAAATGCCACGACAATACCCAAAACCGTGCCTAGTACTCGCTCTTTGGCTTTGGTATAAATAGCGCCTTGATACTGTAGCAATCCTAAAATAATAAAGACGGTGATCGTCGTCCATTCTCCGTGTGGAAAATGGCTTATTTGATTGGCTAACAGCGCAAGTACAATGGCTGCACCGATACGTATGGCGTGCAAGATATCAGCGTGCTGATAGCGCGCATAAGGTTCAATGAATGGTGCAGTAAATCGTTGCCAAATTTTTGGTTTCACGCACAGGCACTCTTATTAATTGAAGAATATATAGTCAATGAAAAGTAATATCGAACCATCATGTACTGCTGATATCAAAAAAAACGTCTCTGACCTGTTAAAAGGCAAAAGACGTTTGAGATCGAAATAGAGCTATCAATAATTGGATGTCAACCAAACCCATTATACCTCTAAGAAGTCCAAAATACCTTCAGCGGCTTCACGACCTTCCCAAATCGCGGTCACAACCAAATCAGAACCGCGTACCATATCACCACCAGCAAATATCTTGGGGTTTTTGGTTTGGAATTTAAAGGTTTGCTTTTCTGCTGCCAGCACGCGACCGGAACTGTCCATTGTCACTTGCTGAGACTCAAACCAGTCAGCAGGGCTAGGACGGAAGCCAAAGGCCATAATCACAGCATCACATGGGATAATTTCTTCTGAATTAGGAATCGGCTCAGGACGCTGACGACCACGATTGTCTGGCGCACCCAAGTGAGTCGTAACGACTTTCACGCCATTCACTTTACCATTCAAACCAATGATTTCTGTCGGTTGACGATTGAATAGAAACTCAACGCCTTCCTCGCGAGCATTGACCACTTCGCGGCGCGAACCTGGCATGTTCTCTTCGTCACGGCGATAGGCACAAACTACTTGCTCAGCCCCTTGGCGAATACTGGTACGGTTACAATCCATCGCAGTATCGCCACCACCTAGCACCACCACTCTTTTGCCTTTAAAGTCGATATATTCTTCAGGATTTTTTTCCCAATCGTTGCAGCGATTGACGTTGGCAATCAGGTAATCTAGCGCATCATGAACACCGACAAGCTCTTCACCAGCAAAGCCGCCACGCATATAAGTGTAGGTACCCATGCCCATAAATACCGCATCGTACTCGCTTAACAGTTCATCAATACTAATATCAGTACCGATTTCTGTCTCAAGACGAAATTCCATGCCCATGCCTTCAAAGATGACACGGCGGTTACGCATGACGTCCTTTTCCATTTTAAATTCTGGAATACCAAAGGTCAGTAAACCACCAATTTCAGGACGCTTATCAAACACAACTGGTTTCACGCCGTTTCTAACCAGTATATCCGCACAGCCCAAACCTGCTGGCCCCGCACCGATGATCGCGACTTTTTTATCTGTCCAAACCACATCAGACATATCCGGACGCCAGCCAAGTGCAAAGGCGGTATCGTTGATGTACTTTTCGACATTACCAATGGTTACAGCGCCAAAGCCATCATTTAAGGTACAAGCGCCTTCACATAAGCGATCTTGTGGACAGACGCGGCCGCAGACCTCAGGCAACGTATTGGTGCGGTGACACAATTCAGCCGCTTGAAATATCTGCCCTTCGGTGGCCAATTTGAGCCAGTTAGGAATGTAGTTATGTACAGGGCACTTCCATTCACAATAAGGGTTACCACACTCCAGACATCGGTGCGACTGCTGCGCAACGGCTTCACTCTCAAACGGTTTATAAATTTCAACAAATTCCGTTGAGCGCGTGGCGATGTCTTTTTTGGTCGGCTCAAGCCTTGGTACATCTAAAAACTGAAAACTATTTTCTAAGCGTTTTGCCATGGTATTGTCTCTTTAATATGAGGCTTTTTATATCAAGCTTTTTTAAAGTGGGCGGTGACAGTCAACGATGTCTCATTTATCGCAAAATTAAGAGATTTATATCGTGACCGTCACTTACCTGCTGAAAACCTCTGAGTTAAAAGGTTTTTAAAAGCGGAACATTGGATAATCCAAGCAAAGCTACTGTGGGTCAGCCATGGTGGTCTTGAGAAGGCTCGCAATGTTTGCCGCTTTAGGCTTCACCAAATAAAACTTACGAACATAGTGCTCAAAGTCAGCCAATATCGTCTGACCCCACGCGCTGCCTGTTTTATTAACATGCGCTTCAATCACTTGCTGCAAATGGATACGATGCTCTTCGGTTTGCTCACTTGAGATACGGTTAAGATCGATCAGCTCATGGTTACAACGGTCAAAGAAGTCCCCTTCCATATCAAGCACATAAGCGAAGCCACCTGTCATACCTGCCCCAAAGTTGAGACCCGTACGCCCAAGAATAGTGACAATACCGCCTGTCATATATTCACAGCAATGATCGCCTGTGCCTTCGATGACTGCGTGCGCGCCAGAGTTACGCACCCCAAAGCGTTCGCCAGCAGTACCAGCTGCATATAGTTTGCCGCCCGTTGCGCCATATAAGCAAGTATTACCAATGATGGCGGTCTCTTGCGCCGTAAAGCTTGAGTCTTTTGGTGGATAAATAACAATCTCACCGCCAGCCATGCCTTTGCCGACATAATCATTGGCATCGCCTTCTAGCTCAATATTTAGACCACCTGCATTCCAGACGCCTAAACTCTGCCCAGCAGTACCAGTCAGATGCAGCTTAATTGGCATATCACTCATGCCAAGGTTGCCCCAGACCTGCGCAATCTCACCAGAGATACGCGCGCCGATAGAGCGATCACAGTTACCGACATAATAGCTATAATCGCCGCCATTACCTTGACGAATATTGAGCAGCATATCACTAATCATCTGTTCAGCGAGTAAGCCTTTATCAAACGGCTCATTACGCTCAACCTGACAGGTTTGGGCTTTACCACTACTGGCCGGATGGCTAAATAATAATGGCGTTAAATCCAAATGACGCTGCTTATCCGTGTTGCCTTCTAATACTTCAAGCAAGTCAGTCCGTCCGACCAACTCTTCCATACTACGCACACCAAGGGCGGCAAGCCATTCGCGCGTTTCAGTTGCTACAAATTTAAAGAAGTTAATGAGCATCTCTGCTTCGCCAATGAAATGCTCATCACGTAGCTTGGCTTTTTGCGTCGCAACCCCAGTCGGGCAATTATTAAGATGGCAAATGCGTAGGTATTTACAACCAACGGCAATCATCGGCGTGGTACCAAAGCCAAAGCTTTCTGCCCCAAGGATAGCGGCTTTTACCACATCAAGTCCTGTCTTTAGACCACCATCAGTTTGAATACGAACTTTATGACGCAAGCCATTTACTCGTAGTGATTGATGAGTCTCAGCCAGTCCTAGCTCCCATGGTGAGCCTGCATGATGGATAGACGATAGCGGAGAGGCTGCCGTACCGCCATCATAACCTGAGATGGTAATCAAGTCGGCATAAGCTTTTGCCACACCAGTAGCAATAGTACCAACGCCCGGACGTGAGACCAATTTGACCGAAACCAAGGCGTCTGGATTGACTTGTTTTAAGTCAAAAATCAGCTGCGCCAAATCTTCGATAGAATAGATATCATGATGCGGTGGCGGTGAAATCAACGTCACACCCGGTACAGAATAACGTAAGCGCGCAATCAGAGCATTGACCTTACCACCCGGCAACTGACCTCCCTCACCCGGCTTGGCACCCTGTGCAACCTTGATTTGCATCACTTCTGCTGAACGCAAATACGCTGGGGTGACGCCAAAACGACCCGAGGCAATTTGTTTGATCTTTGAGTTGCGCAGCGTGCCATAACGTACTGGATCTTCGCCGCCCTCACCAGAGTTTGAACGTCCACCGATGGTATTCATCGCCATGGCAATCGCTTCATGGGCTTCGGGTGACAATGCCCCCAACGACATGCCCGCCGAGTCAAAGCGCGTCAGAATGGATGAGATATCCTCTACGTCATTCACATCGATAGAGTTATCTGTTTTTAATTGCAATAAATCACGCAAGGTCGCCACCGGACGGCTATTAACCAAATCAGCATAATGACGATAATTATCATAATCACCCGTACGAACCGCGGTATGCAGGCTATTAATCACGTCTGGGTTAAAGGCATGATATTCTTTGTTGAAGACAAACTTCAGTAAGCCACCTTGATCGAGTGGCGCGCGGCGCTTAAAAGCATTCGCCGCTAGCTGTGCTTGATCGGCAGCTAAGTCAGCAAAGGTCGCACCTTTAATACGACTCTGCACGCCTTTGAAACACAGGCTCACCACCTCTTCAGAGAGACCCACTGCTTCAAATAACTGCGCGCCGCGATAAGAGACAATGGTCGAGATGCCCATTTTTGATAAGATTTTTAGCAAGCCTTTATCCAAGCCTTTACGGAAATTAACCCGCGCTTGAATCGGATCACCAAGTAGCTCACCAGTCGCTACTAAGTCATCAATAACATCATAAGCCAAGTAAGGATAAATGCAGGTCGCACCAAAACCAATCAATACTGCCACTTGATGCGAGTCGCGCGCCAAACCAGTCTCAATGATTAAATTGGCGTCAGTTCGAATACCTTGACCAATCAAATAATGATGCACCGCACCAGTCACCATGATGGCATTGGCTGGTACTTTATCAGCATCGATGTCTTTATCAGACAACACAATCAAAGTGTGACCAGCTCGGATGCTGTTAGCCACTTGCTCGCAGATAGCCGTGATGGCTTCTGATAGCTCAAGGGTGCGATCATAGTTTAAATCAATACGCGCCATTTTAAAGGCTGGATCGCCCAAGGTCTCAAGCTGCTGCATCTTGCTGGCTGACAGTACAGGCGACGATAAGATAATACGGTGTGCATCTCGCGCTGATGGCGCAAACACGTTAGTTTCAGCACCGAGGCAGGTCTGCAATGACATCACGATAGATTCACGCAATGGATCAATCGGTGGATTGGTCACCTGTGCGAACTGCTGGCGGAAGAAATCACCGACATGGCGGATTTGCTGCGACAGCACTGCCATAGGCGTATCATCACCCATTGAACCGACGGGCTCTTGACCATTTTCGGCGTTGGGGCGGATAATTTCAGTACGCTCTTCATTGGTGATGTGATACATTTTTTGCAGTGTTTTTAGCTCATTACCACGGCATGTTTGTGCTGCTAACTCTTCTTCAAGGCGCTCATCATCACGGATACGGGTTGCTTCTTCACGCAGCCATTTACGGTACGGATGGGCTTTTTTAAGTAACGTCGCAATCGCTTTAGTATCTAAGATTTGACCCGTTAAAGTATCAATAACGAGCATTTGACCAGGGCCAACGCGTCCTTTTGCCAATACATCTTTTGGCGAGTAATCCCACACACCAACTTCAGAAGCAACGGTGATATAGCCGTTTTTAGTGGTCACCCAGCGCGATGGGCGCAGACCGTTACGATCAAGCATACAGACCGCATAGCGTCCATCTTGAATCACCAAACCTGCTGGACCATCCCACGCTTCCATGTGCTGCGAATAAAACTCATAAAAGGCGCGCAAATCCATATCCATGCTATCGACATTCTGCCAAGCAGGTGGCACGAGAATCGACATCGCATGGAATAGATTCATACCACCTGACATGAGGACTTCAAGCATATTATCTAAGCTTGATGAGTCAGATCCCGTACTGTTCACCAGTGGCGTCAATTCATTCAAATTGGGCAGTTTGTCTGATTTTAGTTTTGGCGTCCGTGCCTCAGACCAGTTGCGATTGCCTGTGATGGTGTTCAACTCGCCATTGTGGGCAAGATAACGAAACGGCTGCGCCAAGGGCCAACGCGGCAAGGTATTGGTGGAGAAACGTTGATGAAATACCACGATATGCGATGCCAAACGCGCATCTTGTAGATCCAAGAAAAATGCTGGCAAGTCTGATGGCATCACCAAACCTTTATAGATAATCGTCTGGCAGCTTAATGAGCACACATAAAACAGCTCATCATTAGCTAAGCGCTGCTCTGCTTTTTTGCGTGCGACAAACAGTTTACGATTAAAGTCGTCCGCTGCCAAATCATCGGGGGCGTTGACAAACACTTGCTTAAAATCAGGTAAAGTCTCACGGCCAATGTCACCGACAATGCTCAAATCAAGCGGCACATCACGCCAGCCAGCAACCTCTAATCCTTGGGCGACAATCTCATCGCTCAGCACTTGCTGGCTATCACGAGCTTTTGTCTCATCTAAATTGACAAAGATCATACCAACGGCAAAGTTGTTAGTAATCACGAACCCTTGCTCAGCAGCAATACCTCTAAAAAACTCAACAGGCGTCGCCAGTAGTAGACCACAACCATCACCCGTTCTACCATCAGCAGCAACACCGCCGCGATGGGTCATACAGCTTAGACTATGAATAGCAGTTTTTACCAAATCATGGCTGGCTTGTCCCTCAATATGAGCGATCAAACCAAAACCACAGTTATCAGAAAAGTCATCTGGCGTGGCCAGGTGGGTTTGCGAGGAAATCATTGACATGGCTAGTCCTTTTAGGTGAACGGGCAATTTATGCATCCAATGCAGATCATAAACTGAAGACCGTAAGCAGAACGGGCTAATAATTAATATTCGTATATCCGAATTAATAAATGGTGTGACGCTCATAGACATCATTTTGAGACTAAGGTGAAAGCTCTGGCACTCCCAGTCATTGAATGATGTTTCAATAGATCATTAACATATTAAAAGATAGTAAACGGTCGCCCTTGGCAATGACATACAGCCCTGTATACCCGTTACCTAATCATCAATAACGCAATGTCGCTATCTTGAGTGTCACTTGTTATCACACCATGCCTAGCAATCCAGACTGATTGACTACGCATGTAATAACCGTGCATTTGATTAATTTTGAATATCTGACGCTCTGTAATCAAGCGCTTCATTCACTCTAAAGAGAGCGATAATAAGAGAGGTTGCGCCACTTGCGATAGCTTAATTATAGATAGCAAGTGACAACGCTTGAGACAAAAAATTTTAGTAACGTATCTTTTAAATGATAGAAGTTTACCAATTCATTGTTAAAAAACAATTTTTACGATAACTATACAGAACGTCGCCCACAGTTATATTAGTTAATGACGGACAAAAAATCTAGTCTTTTCTATCCATTCACCCACCATATTTTGTAAGAGAACTTATTACTATTGGTTATAGGATGATTAAATGTTCTATGCAAATTTTGATACATAGTATCTGTGACAAGGCTTAGTTGAGATACTTAATTAAGATCAACTTCTTTTGGAAATGTATTTTTAGCACTAATTATATGCTTTATGATGCTCCACAAAAAAACCCACTAACCAGCTTGTCAGTGGGCTTTTGTCAATCATAGTGATAACGAGGTTATCATAACTATCAACGATATGTTCAAAGGACAAACACACTCTAATTACTTTTGTCTTCTATCAGTGTTTTTATGCTGTCGTTATTGCTCTTAGGAGGATTGCTATTCTTGCTAGTAGCGTTTGCGCCAGAATTTGTGCTACTGGTACTACTTGGCGGCTTTGGTGTTGCGACTACTGGGGGGTTTTTAGTGGTATTTTCAGTGCCTGATGTCACTGGTTTTTTATTCTCTGATTCAGACTTAGTTCCACTACCTTCATTTTTAGGCGTGGTAACAGAGGATACTTCCTCTTCATTGCCAACAATGCGCTCTTCAGTGACCGATAAAGTATCAGAGGTATCTGCTGACTGACGGATACTTTCATTGTCGCCGTTACTGGCAGTTTCTTGACTGCTACGACCAGCATTGTCCCCATTATTCGTTTCTGGCAGTGGCTGGCGCACTGGCACTTCGCGCTTAGTCGGCTTTAGATCAACAGAACGTGTGCGTCTGGTGCTCAAATCTTTAACCGGATCAGGGCGTTCATAATTATCAATGATACCGACATAACGATTGATCTCTTCTGGCAACACGCGCACATTGGCTGGCAACTTAAAGTCTATCAGTTTTGCAGCGCCAACCGCTTCTTGTGGACTACTCATGAGCCCATAAGTTAACATATAGCGGACTTGATTTTCATCATCAAGATAACGGAAATAAGCAAATTTATTACGGTCTGCGCGGCCTTCTAGATAACTGACAATCACATCGTTTTCGGCGACATTCATCACCTGCACTGTCCACTTACCTTTGTTCGCCAACAAATAACGTTTGTCTTTAAACTCAGCAGGATAATTGCGCAAATCACGTACCGTCGTATCAAAACTAATGGGCTGCACGTCGGTATCAAGCTCGTGTAACGACTCTATTTTTAAGGGCTGCTCAAGCTCAGCACTCAATGGTTGCGGTGCTGATATGGGAGCATTTTCAATTTTGGCACCCATCGCTGGCGTTTGACTAAACATCCAAATCAGAGCCGTAACCACACCCAGCAGCAAGGTCATTATCAGCCAAATCAACGCTTGACGGCGATATGACTGGCTAGCGGTACGCGGCGTCGATCTTGAAGCTGCCATGGGAGTATCCTTGGTGAAAATAAAGTTGACCGCATTCAAGAGATGCGCAGTAAGTAGAATGGCGGCGAGCCAGTCTGCTTTAAACCGTTGCGTTCAGTAAGTATTCATGAGCACTAAAGCTTTGAGACATTATACGCTGTGCTCTGACAATACCGCATGCAAAAGATCTTCATCGAAATCATTGGTCAATATGGCCTGACCTAGTGATTTTAACAAAATCAGGCGGATTTGTCCGTGTTTCACTTTTTTATCATGTCCCATCAAGCTTAGCACCGTTTGTGTATCAATGCGTGGCGGGGTGATGGGCAAATTTGCTAAGGTTAAAATACGCTTAATACGAGCAACGTCCTCAGCCGTTAACCAACCCATTCTCTGTGATAACTCTGCGGCTTGTACCATGCCAGCAGCAACTGCCTCACCGTGTAGCCAATTACCATAGCCTTCATGGGTTTCAATGACATGACCAAAAGTATGACCAAAATTTAACAATGCTCGCACGCCTGACTCTCTTTCATCTTGCGCGACGATATCGGCTTTATACTGACAGCAGCGTTTTACGGCATCACCAAGTACCGCTAAATCCAAATCCATCATCGCTGGCAGATTGACTTCCAGCCAATCTAAGAACGTGACATCCATAATGAGTGCGTATTTAATGACCTCAGCCAACCCGGCTGACAACTCGCGCGCTGGCAAAGTCTTGAGCGTACTCATATCAGCAAGTACCATTTGCGGCTGCCAAAAAGCGCCAATCATGTTTTTGCCTTGAGGGTGATTGATGCCCGTCTTACCACCAACGCTCGAATCCACTTGTGACAGTAGCGTGGTTGGAATCTGGATAAAATTTACACCACGCATAAAGCTTGCAGCAGCAAAGCCCGTCATATCGCCCACAACGCCACCACCTAAAGCAATAAGCGTAACGTCACGATTGAAATGCGCTGCCATCAATACATCGTAAATTTGATTGATACTGGTCTGATGCTTATATTGCTCACCATCTGGCAATACGCAAACACGCACAGTGAACTGCTCTGTTAACTCTTTTTCTAAAGCGTTTAGGTATAAAGGCGCAACAGTATCATTAGTGACAATCAATACTTGGCGACCACGAATATAAGGTGTGATCAGCTTTGCCATACTGTTGTGATCTATCGCTGTTTTTTCAGTAATGACGATTGGATAGTCATGGCTTTGCGTATGAACCGTTAAACCGTCATGAAACAGTGGCGTTGCCATTAAACACTCCCTAAGCATTTTGAATGAGGTAAAAGTAGCTGAGCTTAACTAGGGCGCGTCCTGATTTTTATCGCCATTTTTAAATGAGGACACGCCTTGATAAAGTTTATCATTATGGTTAATTTTCTTTATCTTCTGGTGCTATAGCAGTCGAGTCAGTAAATGACTCTAGTTGCTGTAAGAGCTGATTGACCATATGACGAGGATAAGTATGACCAGTTGGCATAATAATATGAGCAACTTGGCGATATAAGGGATCACGAGTGCTATATAAATCTTGCAAGATTTTTCTAGGATTTGGCTGCTGTAACAGTGGTCGTGATTTGTCTTTAGCCGTGCGAGCCATTTGCACATCAACTGGCGCGTTCAAATAAACCACGATGCCACGCTGATGCAAAAACGCTCTGTTTTCAGCACACATCACAGCGCCACCACCAGTCGCTAAGACGATTTGGTCTTTTTGAGTCAACTCATCGATGGCGCGCGTTTCACGCTCACGGAAGCCCGCCTCGCCTTCTTTAGCGAATATCCAAGCTATGTCAGCCCCTGTCTGCGATTCAATGTACCAATCGCTGTCTACAAAGGTGCGCCCCAACTGCTTAGCCAGCAATTTACCGATGGTTGTCTTCCCTGCTCCCATCGGCCCTACTAAAAATACCGACGGCAATTCCTCCACCATAATACTTACTCAGCTAAATTAGCTATGATACAACGTCATTGATATTCTGGCTAGTAATGAGCGTTGATTATTGTTAGTAAAATTCAATCAATATGAAAATTTTTCCATAAAAAAAGCAAGCGTTGATGCTTGCTTCTTTTGAGCGAAAACCAATCAATAAATGATTAATCCAAGCGGCTAATACCATCATTGATTAATTTTGGCGTGATAAATATCAATAACTCTTCTTTCGAATTACTACGCACGTCTTTACGGAAAGCCCGGCCGATATAAGGCAGATCTCCTAAGAAAGGTACTTTATCGACACCATTGCTGGTACGATTCTTAAAGACACCACCCAACACAACCGTTTGACCATCTTCAACAATAACATTGGTTGAAATAGAGTCTTCAGCAATAGCAACCTGATTATTAATAATGGTTGGCGTACCGTTAGTGATTAACAATTGCAAACCGATTTTGCCATCTGGGGTGATATTTGGTGTGGCCTCTAAACTCAATGCTGCTTCTTTAAAGCTAGTGGTAGTTGCTCCACTGGCAGACGCTTCTTGATAAGGAATCTGCGTCCCTGAAGAGACTTTCGCCGTTTGCTTGTCTGCTGTCAGAATCTTCGGCGTAGAAATCACTTCACCGCGATTATCCGCTTGCAGTGCTGACAATTCAAGATCAAGCATTACATCTGACATGCTAAGCAAGCCAAAGGCAATACTACCCGCGGGGTTAGCCACACCTAAATCGACGTTTAAGTTATCAGGACGAGTAATATCGTATGAAGGATAAGAAACCGTTTGACCATTTACCGTCGTCGTTTCTACATCAAAGTCTTTTAAATCCCATAACGTTTGATTACTACCACCGACCAATAAATTACGGTTGTTAGCAGCACCATTTGACAAGATACCCCAACGAACCCCAATCTCTTTACTAAAGCTATCACTAGCACTCACAATACGCGCTTCAATCATAACCTGACGGACTGGAATATCAATTTTACCAATCAACTTATGGATATTCTCGATACTGTCAGCCACATCTTTAATAATTAAGGTATTGGTACGCTCATCTACCGTTACCGTTCCACGATTAGACAATAAAGTATTGTTATCAGCAGCATTTGCATTGCTGCCACCTGATGAGCCACTGCCTTGAGAAATAAGTGTCAAAACATCTGGTGCTTTTGCATAGCTAAGACGAATATATTCTGTGCGTAATGGCGCAAAAGACTCAACTGCTTGCTGTGCTTCAAGCTCACGTGCTTCTTGCTCAGCAAGCTCGGTGGAAGGCGCAACCAAAATGACATTGCCATTCTCACGCTTACCAAGATTCTTACTCTTTAGAATAATATCTAGCGCTTGATCCCATGGGACATTAATCAGGCGTAAGGTGATATTGCCCGCGACTGAATCACTAGCCACAATATTCATTTCTGTGAACTGCGCTAGGATATCTAAGACACTACGAATCTCAACGTCTTGAAACTCCATAGATAGCGCTTCACCGCTATAGACTTTTTCTTCAAGTGTTGGCTCACGTAGTAGCTCAGGTTTTCTGATATTAATATTCAGCTGATTGCCTGATTGATAAGCCTGATACTCATAATCTTCTTTGACATTAATAGTAATTACACCATTTTGACCTTGGTTTTTAGTATCAATACTTTCAACCAGACCACTATTAATATTCAAACGGCGCAATAAATTTCTTGGCACGGTGCTACCCGTTAAGCGTACCACTAACTTGTTACCTTGACGTTGTACATCAACGGGAATGGCTTCATTGGTAAGTGCGATGCTAACGTTGCCACCACCATCATTTCCTGCGGCAAAATTGACGGCACTCAAACCATCATAGCTATATTGCTTACTCACTTGCGATGCAGCAAGTTGTGGGCTTAATAATGGGTTAACTCTGACCACCATGGTATCAGCAGGCACTTGGTTTTTAACCACCGTTTTACTGGCTATATTGACTGCCGGTGCACTACTGGTTTCTAAAATCGGTGTAACGACTGCTGTCCTCGTGATCGCATTATTGTCATTGAGTACGTCTTGGATAGGATCATTGGTCATTACTGGACGGTTAGGATCGGTAATGGTTAATAGTAAATCGTTACCCTCAATCGATGTCGTATAGTTACCTGCCTGTTTTAGCTCAACAATCAGACGCGTGGTACTGTCACTATTTAAAGTCGTGACCTTATCAATCATACCAATATTGTATTCATTAAAGCGACTAGCAAGTCCATTTTGCACTTGTTCAAAATCTAATACCAAACGGCTAGGGTTATCAAGTTGATAAGCAGCAGGTAACACTGGTAAACCTTCAAATCCCAAACGCATTTGCGTCACTGCTGGTGCAGTTTGTACCACAGAAACTTCGTTAATGCGCTGTGCGGCATGGGCACTATTACTCACTGCTACCATGCTGATTGCCAATGCTGAAATGGCAAAAGCAGAAGATACGCGGTTGCTCATCATCGTTACCTTGTTATTGCGTACTGTCATTATTTATTCCTCAAAAAATCTGCCGACTTAGCTTATGGGTGAAACCAACGACTGGGGTTTTTCAACAAACCCAGCGCGGCTGTCTGGCACAATTTCAATCAAGTTAATCTGGGTCGGCGTGATTTCAACAATACGGCCGTCATTTAGTCCAAGATAATCACCTACTTTCACACTCGCGACTGAACCATCAGGGCGTTGTACCAACGCATATCGCTGACCTTCAGGTGAAATTACGACACCACGAAAAATCAGTTGCGATAGCTCATATTGCTCAAGAGGTTCTTTCACTCTGGTAATGTCAGGACGCACACCATCGATGGAGGTGGTGGGACCTTGGACATTGACTAAACTCGGTGGTAAGAATGGACTGCGCTGGGCGCTGGCACTATAAACAAAGTCTTCTACTAGCTCAGCTTTGGGCGGTGGTTCAATAGGTTGAGCTGGCTGATTACGGATATCGGTCATTGATTGCTCTGCCATACCAATGCGATCCGCACACCCTGTCATGGACAATACAGCCATGCTTAAAACCAATAGCGTAGGCAGTTTTTGAATATTCATTAGTTGCCTCCTGCATTATCAGTGGTCGCAGCGTCAGTGACAGCAACCGTTTCATCACCCTCAGGGTCAGCTTCTTTTGAACGATACGTTTTGGTTTGTAATACCAAATTAAGCTCCGGTAAAACATCCAATGTCGGCTGCGGATTGCTGACCTCAAAATCATGCATAGTAATGATTCGTGGTAAGGCGGCAAGACCACTAATAAAGCTACCAAACTGATGATATTCGCCCAAAGCAGCAATGCGGATAGGTTGCTCAATAAAAAATTCGTTTTCAATCTCAGGCTCTACTGAAATGTCTTGAAAACGTATATTGCTGCCGACACCCGTCATGTTAATGCCCTCAACCAGCTCTGATACACGCGTATCTTTTGGTAACTGATCGAGTAAGGTATTGAACTCAGCTTCCATTTGGACAACTTGCTCTTGGTAAGCTTTTAAATGACGCGCGCGTGATTCTTTTTCACGATAACTATCAAGTAACGTTTGTTGCTGGCTCTCAGCAGCATTGATCTCATCGATTTTACTACTAATCGGTAAAGCCCATGCCAACGCTGCGATGAGCGTAATGATAAGCCCTATTACCGTTACCTTTACAGGTAATGGCCAGCTGCCGTAGTTTTCAGAGTCTAACGATTCAAAACTGCGGCGAAACTCCTGTAAATCAAACTGTTGCTTTGGTTTCAATGCTGTTTTTTTGGTTTTAATCAGGCTTTTTTTACGGTTAAGCTTCATAACTCACCTCCAGGTACAGTGGTACCGTCAGCACCTTCTACAGGAGCGGCTGTTTCCGACTGTACTTTGGTCGTGATCACAAACTGTACATAACTGTCTTCAGGATAAATAGGACGCGGCTGTTCACCAGCGGTGACCGTATTATTAAGCACTGGTGCAGATTCATAAGCACTGATATTTTGTTGGATATTACTAACGGCTGAATCACCCATCCATTTACTATCATCAAGATTACGAATCAAACTTGACACAATATTTGGATTATCAGCTCGACCTGTCAGCGTCAAAACATCGCCTTCACGTTTGAGGTTATTCAAATAGAGTGCCGGCGGGATGGCTTTAGCTAGATCATCCCATAAACGAACAGGCACAGGACGTCGACCCTGCAAGTCTTGAATGACTTGCATACGTGAAATAATATCCTCACGGCGCTGCTCTAGACTATCAATTTCAGTCAAAGCCGTATCTAAAAGCGCATTTTCTTTTTCAATCAATGCGTTCGCATCAAGTTGTTCATCAAGCTCGTTGTTAAAGTAGCTCCATGAAGCAAATGCAGCCAATAAAGTAAGCAAAGTCACTGCCACTACTAACGTGAGAAATTCTTTATTGCGACGCTCGCGCTCTTCTTGGCGCCAAGGTAATAGGTTAATACGAGCCATTAGTCGAAGCTCCTTAACGCAAGACCGCACGCAGCCATTAAACTTGGTGCATCAATGGCCAGTTGCTCATTATCGATATTTGGGGCAATAGTCATATTGGTAAAAGGGTTGGCAATACTGACAGTCACCCCAAGTTTTTGCTGTGCCATGCCAGCAAGACCAGAAATAGAGCTACTACCACCAGCAAGGACCACATGATCGATACTACTGTATTGGCTTGAAGAAAAATAAAATTGCAATGAGCGAGTAATTTGTTGAATAGCATTTTCGATAAAAGGCGTCAGCACATCAAGATAGTAGTCATCTGGTAAGGTACGCTCACGCTTACTAACAGACGCTTCTTCAGCAGATAGTCCATAACGGTTTTGTATCGCTTCTGTTAACTGAACACCACCAAATAATTGTTCACGGCTATAGATAAACTCACCGTTCTTAGCGATATATAAAGTCGTTTGATTGTGACCAATATCTATCAAAGCCACTAACTCAGGGGCATTTGGTAAGTTATTTACCATGAGTCCAAAAGCACGTTCTATCGCATGTGATTCAATATCCATGACCTTCGTTTGAAGACCACCAAAGGTTAAGGCATCAACTCTTTGGTCAACATTCTCCGAGCGTGATGCGGCAAGTAAGACTTGCACCATATCATTACTTGCTAAAGATGGCCCTAAAACTTCAAAGTCTAAGTTGACGTCTTCTAATGGATAAGGTATGTATTGATCAGCATCTAAACGTATCTGCGCTTCACGCTCAACGTCGCTTAGCGCAGCATCCATATCAATAATTTTAGTGATTACTGCTGATCCTGACACGGCTGTTGCAGCACTACTACCAGCGACATGACAACGTTTAGCTAAGTTAGCAATAATATGACCAACCGCTTCGGTGTCTACAAGAAGTTTATCGACGACTATACCTTCTGGCAGTCTTTCAATACCATAAGATTTTAGATGAAACATGCCCTGTTGGCGCTGTATATCAACCAACTTTACTGAAGTGGCACAGATATCCACACCAATTAAATTCTGACTCTTGGAAGTAAATAGCCTCACAAACTCTATACCTTATATTAAGTGTACAATCTGATAGTTATTTGTAATAATTCAGTACAATACTTTACTTAACAGATAGATTCAAGCATTTAAACAGGTTATTAAGGTCAACTTACACATTTATTATGACCTGCTGATTTTGTTCAAGGTATAATGTTTTATCTGTTGCAAATTTTAATTGATAAGTCTTCTTATGACCAAAAAAAATGCTACCGCCCGTCTCATTCACTTTTTGGTGGGGCTTGTTATTGCCTGCTTGGCATTGGCAGTTATCTTAGCACTTGCTGTGCCCATTGGTTTTTATGGGATGGCGATGTATTTATCGCCTACCCTGCCTAGCATTCAAGAGATTAAAATAGCAAATTTAGAAATGCCATTACAGATATATAGTAGTGATGACAAACTCATTGGCCAATATGGTAACCGTTTGTCTTTACCAATTACTTTTGAGGACATTCCTGAAAATTTGACTCATGCTTTTTTAGCAGCAGAAGATGCGTCCTTTTTCCAGCACAGTGGTATTAGTATTAAAGGTCTTGGTCGCGCAGTGACAGAAGTAGTGACTGATGACGACAGCCAAACGGGCGGCTCTACCATCACCATGCAGGTTGCCAAAAACTACTTCTTAAGTCCAGAGCGCACCTTAAATCGCAAATTGGTCGAGCTATTTTTAGCACGTAAAATAGAAGATGAGCTCAGTAAAAATGATATCTTGACGCTTTATGTCAACAAAATCTATCTAGGCGAAGGCGCTTATGGTATCCGCGCCGCGGCAAAAAAATATTATAGTAAATCCCTAGAAAACCTCACTATTGCTGAAACAGCAATGTTGGCGGGCCTACCAAAAGCCCCTTCTAAATACAATCCTGTTGCCAATCCCAGTCGCGCCCTCACTCGCCGCAACTGGATCATTGGACGCATGCACGAATTAGGCTATATCAGCAAAGTACAACGCGACGAAGCGATCAGCTCACCAGTAGGCATTAACCTCTATAAAGAGAAGCTCGACGTCAATATGCCATATTTGGCAGAAATGACACGCTCTACCTTAGTTGATCGCTATGGTGAGCAAGTGATGCATAGTGGATGGCGGGTACGTCTTACCGTTGATAGCAAAGCACAGACAGATGCGGAAACAGCGGTACTGACCGGTTTGGTGGCTTACGAACATCGTCATGGTTGGCGCGGGGCTGAAGCAAATGATGAACCGCTAGAAAATTTCCGCCGCTATAGTAATATGACTCCCGCCAAAGTCACCAAGGTTAATGCTCGCAGTTTTGAGGCGACAATGCCCTCTGGTGAAAATGTGACCGTTGGTTGGTCTGGGATGAGCTGGGCACGCAATTATATTTCTGCCAATCGTATCGGTTACTTTCCTGACAACGCCCGCCAAATTGTCAATAAAAACGATATCATTCGTTTGATACCGACCGCGAATGGTAATTGGCAGCTGGGACAAATCCCCGAACTACAAGGAAGTCTGGTCTCCTTGAATCCAGAAACTGGTGCTGTTAAGGCATTAGTCGGTGGCTTTGACTTTAATCACAGTAAATTCAATCGTGCTCTACAAGGCTGGCGTCAACCAGGCTCAACCATTAAACCGCTTGTCTATACCGCTGCTCTAGAAAAAGGCTATCGCCCAGATAGCATTGTTTCGGATCGACCGATTCAAGTGGGTGACTGGAAACCAAAAAATTCTGATCAACGTTTTTTAGGCGAAATCACTTTACGCCGTGGACTATATTTATCTCGTAACTTAGTCTCTATTCGTCTCTTACAAGCCATTGGTATCTCTGATACGCGCGACCTATTAGATGAATTCGGACTTGATAAAGAAAAGCTACCGACGACTTTGTCGTTAGCGTTAGGTGCAGGACAAGCAACACCGTTACAAATGGCAACAGCCTATGCCACGTTCGCGAATGGCGGTCACCGTGTACAGCCGTATTTTATCGAACAAATTTATAATTATAATAATAACCTCCTTTTTCAGGCAAACCCACGCCAAGCGTGTGCCACCTGCTTCAATGAAAAACTTGAAGACCTCAATAGAAATCTCATCGAAGATTATAAGAAATCAATTGAAAATGAAGACAGTGTTATCGATGATGAAGTGACGGTTAAAGAACAAAACTTAGAAAACAGTGATAATAGTGAACAAAACGGTAAAGCGCTAAATTTAAAGGTTTATGATGCTAGCCCACAGGCCGATCGCTTAAAAGCACCAGCGGTTCAATATGCACTGGCTAAGCAAGCACCTCGAATCTTACAACCCAGAGTCGCTTTTGAGATGGCAGATATCTTACGTGACGTCGTACAGCGTGGTACGGCAGTACGAGCCAAGGCTTTAGGTCGTGATGATATTGGTGGCAAGACTGGTACCACCAATGAAGCAAAAGACGCTTGGTTTGCAGGTTTTCATCCTACCAATGCAACTGTCGTATGGATGGGTTTTGATCAACCATCAACCATGGGTCGTCGCGAATATGGTGGTGTGGCAGCTCTACCCGTTTGGATGGATTTTATGAAAGCCCAACTTAAAGACACGCCTCATCAGTGGGTGTCTATCAATAACCGCGCCAAATCGAAAAAGCAAAAACAAAGAATTATAGAAATGACTGATGATGGTATTCTGGCCGATGATGAAGATACGGATAGCAGCGAATCAGAAAAACCAGTTAAGACGCAGACTCAACAGCGTAAATCACCACCAGCTGAGCCTGTTGAAGTACAAACTAGCTCTCAAGCAGCCAAACCTAGTAACAGTCGTAGTAATGATAGTGTGCCGCAAAACCCTTTATCGGTAACACCCGTTGAGCGCATGCCACCGATACCAGAGTAGACAACCATTAATAATATAAACTTATGACGTAAAAAAAGGCTTATTTGGCACTCGCTAAATAAGCCTTTTTTATACTTAATATTTTGATCAATACCACTCTATTAAAGGACAGTCATCAGTCAACTAGGACATGTCTTCATTTTAAAAATGGTGATAAGCGTGAGATAAATTTTAATAACTATTTTTAGAACTCAACCATACCAGCACGTAGTTGCTCAATCAGCTCTAAAAACTGCTGACGCCATTCTCGTATGGTCGTCTCATCTGGCAACCATTGATTCGACAAGGTCACAACGTTAACAATAAGATCAGGTGAGGCAGTATTGCTTGGTGTTTGATCTACAATAGTATCTGGCGGCACGGCGTACAAACAACGCTGATACGCACGCTCTATATTGGCCAAAAAACCCTGCTGCTGTAACTGCTGCAAGCGTTGAATTTCAGGCGATACTTGGGTACGCTCGCTCAATGCTTGCTCAATATCTGACAATGTTGGTGCGCTCAGGTTTAAACTATAAAAATAACCTAGCTCTTGGGTAAATGCGAGAAAGGCACCGTATAGATGAAAAATAGCAGTTTCACAATGGGCTTGGTATAGCTGCTTATCATCGGTACTTCCCGCCGCTTGGCAGGATAGACGACAGAAATACAGTTTTTGATTGGTACGATCTGCTTGATATTTGGCAACACGGGTTTTACCTGCCATTTGCGACTTATCCTTATATGAAATGTAAATTAGGGCATATTTTCCAGTGTACTATTTTTTTAGATAACAGTACCATGCATTTCTCACTTTATTGCACACACAAAAAAGCCAGCAACTTAGGCTGGCTTTTTATCAAATTAACAATAAATCAAAGACGCTTAATACTATTAATTATCCTGATTAAGCTCTTGTGCAAAGGCTTCATCAAAGCTTGCAAAGTCTTTACTGTCCGTGCTCGCTGACATATCAAATGCTGCATTGTCAAACCCTGCTTTAAGATCTTTATCTAGCAGTTTTTGCTCCGCTTTCTCTTTGCGTGCTTTATGATAAGCAAGACCAGTACCAGCAGGAATCAAGCGACCAACAACGACGTTCTCTTTCAGACCACGTAGCTCATCCACTTTACCAGTCACGGCAGCCGCAGTTAGTACACGGGTCGTCTCCTGGAACGATGCTGCTGAGATAAAGCTTTCTGTTGCCAGACTTGCTTTGGTGATACCTAGTAATTGACGCTCGAACTGTACTGGGAATTTATCTTCCGCTTCCAGCTTAGCATTCAATGCTTTGATATCAGAGTACTCTGCTTGATCGCCTTTGAAGTGGTTTGAATCGCCGCCATCAGTGATTTCAACTTTACGCAGCATCTGACGAATAATCACTTCGATGTGCTTATCGTTGATTTTTACACCCTGCAAGCGATAAACATCCTGTACTTCGTTAACAATGTAATCAGCAAGTGCAGTCTGACCTTTCAAACGTAAGATATCATGTGGATTCTGTGGACCATCAGCGATCACTTCACCACGTGCTACCGTTTCGTTTTCAAAGACGTTGATTTGACGCCATTTCGGGATTAGCTCTTCATGAATCTCACCATCTTCATTGGTGATGATGAAGCGGTTTTTACCTTTAGTCTCTTTACCAAAGCTAACCACACCTGTCATTTCTGCCATGATGGCATGATCTTTTGGACGACGTGCTTCGAACAAGTCAGCAACACGTGGTAGACCACCGGTAATATCTTTGGTACCTGAAGAGGCTTGTGGTACACGACCCAAAATCGAACCGGCTGCTACTTTTTCACCATCGCTGACGCGAATGATGGTTTCAGCTGGTAAGAAGTAAACCACTTCTTTACCTTCATCAGTGTTCAAGATAATCGCAGGACGTAAGTCTTTTGCTGAACTTGAACGGTCACGAGTAGCAAGAATCTCAAATGAGCTCATACCAGTCGCATCATCAACTTTTACGGTAGCAGTCAAGCCATCAGTGATCTCACTGAAGCGTGCAGTACCAGCAAATTCTGTGATAATAGGATGCGTGTGCGGATCCCATTTAGCGATGGTTTGACCAGCATCAACCTGATCTTCGTGTTTCACAAGCACGCTAGAACCATAAGGCACTTTATAGCGCTCACGCTCACGACCAAGCTCATCGGTCAAGGCGATTTCAGCTGAACGCGATACGATGACTAAGTGACCATCGGTATGTTGAACCGTTTTCATGTTTTCGAAATGCGCTTGACCAGCACTACGAACTGAGATGCTGTTATCCACTGATGCTGAGCTTGCTGCCCCGCCCACGTGGAATGTACGCATCGTTAACTGAGTACCAGGCTCACCGATAGACTGAGCGGCCATAACACCAACTGATTCGCCGATATTCACTTTATGACCACGAGCCAAATCACGACCATAACACTGTGAACAAACACCATGCTCAACATTACAAGTAATAACTGAGCGTACCCAGATGTCATCAATCGCATTGTTATCAAGCACGTTTACCCAATGCTCATCGATCAAAGTACCTGCTGGAATCAATACCTTATCGGCATCATCGTTATAAGTCACATCACGAGCCGTCACACGACCTAGCACTAGTTCACCTAACTTCTCAATGATTTCACCACCTTGAATATGTGGTTTCATGAGCAAGCCTTGCTCAGTACCACAGTCATCACTGGTAATAACCAAATCTTGTGCCACATCAACCAAACGACGCGTCAAGTAACCTGAGTTAGCCGTTTTAAGTGCCGTATCCGCAAGACCTTTACGTGCACCATGCGTTGAAATAAAGTACTGAAGTACGGTCAAGCCTTCACGGAAGTTTGCTTTAATTGGCGTTTCAATGATTGAACCATCTGGCTTAGCCATCAAACCACGCATACCAGCCAACTGACGAATCTGAGCCGCACTACCACGAGCACCCGAATCTGACATGATAAAGATAGAGTTGAATGACTTCTGCTCTTCTTCTTCACCTTTGGCGTTCATGATTTTATCAGTGGCTAAGTTGTCCATCATCGCTTTAGCGACTTTGTCGTTGGTACGTGACCAGATATCAACTACTTTGTTATAGCGCTCACCAGCGGTCACAAAACCTTGCTCGAATTGATCTTCGATTTCGCGAACTTCGCCTTCTGCCACTTCGATAATTTGCTT
The DNA here is from genome assembly GCF_003148585.1 of Psychrobacter immobilis. Classification (GTDB taxonomy): domain Bacteria; phylum Pseudomonadota; class Gammaproteobacteria; order Pseudomonadales; family Moraxellaceae; genus Psychrobacter; species Psychrobacter immobilis. Next base: position 101,082 of record NZ_QGGM01000012.1, read on the forward strand.
TTTCAGTGGTGGAATAACCATGTCATCAATACCGATAGACACACCAGACAATGTCGCTTGGGCAAAACCAAGATACATCAATTGGTCAGCAAACATGACACTTTCTTTAACGCCAACTTTACGGTAGCAAGAGTTGATCAAACGAGAGATGTTTTTCTTCGTCATCTCTTGGTTACATTCATCAAAAGACATACCTTTAGGCATGATGTTCCAGATCAATAAACGACCTGCAACCGTTTCTTTTAAGCTGATTTCTTTAGTCTCATTGCCATCTTCATCAATATGCGTCTCAGTAACACGCACTTTGATCTTAGCGTTTACATGCAAATCGTTTGAACCAATCGCACGCAATGCTTCATTAACGGTGGCAAAAATCATGCCCTCGCCTTTGGCATTGATAGACGAGCGACTGATGTAATATAGACCCAGTACAACATCCTGTGACGGTACGATGATTGGATCACCGTTCGCAGGCGACAAGATGTTATTGGTAGACATCATTAAGGCACGTGATTCAAGCTGTGCTTCTAGGGTCAATGGCACGTGAACGGCCATTTGGTCACCATCAAAATCGGCGTTAAACGCGGTACAAACGAGCGGATGCAATTGGATTGCTTTACCTTCGATTAGTACTGGCTCAAATGCCTGCAAGCCCAAACGGTGAAGTGTTGGTGCACGGTTCAAGAGTACTGGATGCTCACGAATAACCATGGCCAGCATATCCCACACTTGCGGCTCTTCACGCTCTACCATCTTTTTGGCAGCTTTAATTGTCGTGGCTAAACCATGAGACAATAATTTGTTATAAGTAAATGGTTTGAATAATTCAAGTGCCATTTTCTTTGGTAAACCGCACTGATGTAGACGTAGCGTTGGACCAACAACGATCACCGAACGACCAGAGTAATCGACACGTTTACCAAGTAAGTTTTGACGGAAACGGCCTTGCTTACCTTTGATCATATCTGCCAAAGATTTCAATGGACGCTTGTTACTACCAGTAATGGCACGACCGCGACGACCGTTATCAAGCAAGGCATCAACTGATTCTTGCAACATACGCTTTTCGTTACGTACAATGATATCAGGGGCACTCAGCTCAAGCAGACGCTTTAGACGGTTATTACGGTTGATCACGCGGCGATATAGATCGTTTAGATCTGAAGTCGCAAAACGACCGCCTTCTAGTGGTACTAGCGGACGCAAATCTGGTGGTAGTACTGGCAAGATGTTCATCACCATCCACTCAGGCTTGTTATTAGAGTCACGGAAGGCTTCTAATAATTTAAGACGCTTAGACATCTTTTTAAGCTTGGTTTCAGAACCCGTTTGCGGAATCGCTTCGCGCAAATCATCGATTTCAAGATCTAAATCGATATCTTTCAATAGGTCTTGAACCGCTTCAGCACCCATTTTGGCAGTGAATTCATCGCCAAACTCTTCAAGCGCTTTATAATAATCTTCATCATCAAGCAGTTGATACTTCTCTAGAGAAGTCAAACCTGGCTCAGTAACAATATAGCTTTCAAAATATAGGACGCGTTCGATATCACGAAGCGTCATGTCTAGCAATAGACCGATACGGCTTGGTAATGATTTTAAGAACCAAATATGCGCCACTGGGCTGGCTAAGTCAATATGACCCATACGATCACGACGTACTTTCGCAGTCGTTACTTCTACGCCACATTTTTCACAGATAACGCCTTGGAACTTACGGCGCTTATATTTACCACATAAACATTCAAAGTCTTTTACTGGACCAAAGATTTTGGCACAAAATAGACCATCACGTTCAGGCTTAAACGTACGATAGTTAATCGTTTCAGGCTTTTTCACTTCGCCATGTGACCATGACTTAATGACGTCAGGTGAGGCTAAAGTAATTTGAATGCTATCAAACTCTTGATTACCGTTGCCGGTAGGGCTTTGCATGATATCGAGTAAATCTTTCAAGTTGCTTCTCCGTTATCTTTATAATCATCTGATAGCGTATTATTGACGCAAATAAGATGAATGAAGGCAATGAATAGGGTTGAGACAAATCACTAAAAGCAGCAGCGATGCGCATACTGCTTTTAGGTTGACCACTAAGGATAATAATCAACTGAGACCATGTTAACGATAGTCTCAATCAGCCGTGCTTAATGGGTTTGTTTTAACTCAATATTAATACCCAATGATTTGATTTCTTTGGTCAGTACGTTAAACGATTCAGGCATACCTGGATCCATATACTGCTCACCATCAACGATGTTTTTGTACATACGCGTACGGCCTTCAACGTCATCCGACTTCACAGTCAGCATCTCTTGTAACGTATAAGTCGCGCCGTAAGCTTCTAGTGCCCAGACTTCCATCTCACCGAAGCGCTGACCACCAAACTGAGCTTTACCGCCGAGTGGCTGCTGCGTCACTAGTGAGTAAGAACCGGTAGAACGTGCATGCATTTTGTCATCAACCAAATGGTTAAGTTTGAGCATGTACATATAACCAACGGTTACTTTACGGTCAAACTTCTGACCAGTACGACCATCATATAACGTCTGTTGACCATCGCGATCCATACCAGCAAGCTCTAGCAAATCTTTAACTTGGCTTTCTCTTGCGCCATCAAATACTGCTGTGCCCATTGGTACACCAGCGCGCAAGTTATCTGCTAGCGCCATGATGTCATCATCACTCAAGCTATCAAGATCAACTTGCTCACCGCCGACTTGGTTATAGATTTTGTCTAAGAAGTCACGTAGCTCTTTGATCGCTGCTTGCGATTTGAGCATACCATCGATCTTCTCGCCCAAACCTTTCGCTGCCATACCCAAATGCGTTTCTAGAACCTGACCGATGTTCATACGCGATGGTACACCAAGTGGGTTCAAGACGATGTCAACGGTATTACCATTTTCATCATAAGGCATGTCTTCAACTGGCATAATGCGCGATACCACACCTTTGTTACCATGACGACCCGCCATCTTATCACCAGGCTGAATACGACGCTTAACCGCTAGATATACCTTAACGATTTTTTGTACGCCATGTTGTAAGTCATCACCAGCGGTTAATTTGCGTTTTTTCTCAGCAAACTTCACATCGATATCTTTTTGCTTATCAACCAAATACTCAGCGATTTGCGTTAGACGCTCAGAGATTTCTTCTTCAACAGGCTGAATATCAAGTAAAGTCTCAAGGCTCATATCTTTCATATCAGCCAATGCCATCACTGTACCGGCTTTTAAACCAGAACCACCGCTGACTTTTTGACCATCAAGCAAGTTACCAATACGACCACGAGCCGCTTCTTCAAAGATACGTAGCTCTTCTTTTAAATCTTTACGATAGCTATCAAGCTGTGATTTTTCAATTGCTCTTGCACGTGCATCTTTTTCCACGCCATCACGAGTAAAGACTTGAACGTCAATAACCGTGCCTTTGCTTGAGGTTGGTACGCGTAGCGACGTGTCTTTAACATCAGCCGCTTTTTCACCAAAGATAGCCCGGAGCAATTTCTCTTCTGGCGTTAGTTGCGTTTCACCTTTTGGCGTCACTTTACCAACTAGAATATCACCAGCGTCGACTTCAGCACCGATATAAACGATACCTGCTTCATCAAGACTTGATAAAGCGGCTTCACCAACGTTTGGAATATCCGCAGTGATCTCTTCGGTTCCGAGCTTGGTATCACGTGCCACACAGGTCAATTCTTGAATATGAATCGTGGTGAAACGATCTTCTTTCACGACTTTTTCAGATAACAAGATTGAGTCTTCGAAGTTATAACCATTCCACGGCATAAATGCGATGCGAATGTTCTGACCCAATGCAAGCTCACCCAGATCCGTTGACGGACCATCAGCCAAGATATCACCTACAGCAATAGCATCACCTTGGTTGACGATAATACGTTGGTTGATACAAGTATTTTGGTTAGAACGCGTGTATTTAACGAGGTTATAGATATCAATACCAGCTTCACCAGCAATCATCTCATCTTCATTGACACGAACCACAACACGTGAGGCATCAACGTCTTCGATCACACCGCCACGCTTAGCGATCACACAAACACCTGAGTCACGCGCAACGTGACGCTCCATACCCGTACCTACTAACGGCTTATCAGCACGTAGTGTAGGAACTGCCTGACGCTGCATGTTCGAGCCCATCAAGGCACGGTTAGCATCATCATGCTCTAGGAACGGAATCAAACCAGCAGCTACCGATACAACCTGACTTGGCGACACATCCATATGCGTCACTTTTTCTGGCGGCATACGGACGAATTCACCATAGCTACGCACACTGACCATCTCATCAGATAACGCGCCTTCTGCGGTTACTGGTGAATCAGCCTGTGCAATGACCGTACCGACTTCTTCAATCGCTGATAAATACTCAATAACATCTGTTACTTTACCATCAACCACACGGCGATAAGGCGTTTCTAAGAAGCCAAAGCTGTTGGTCTTTGCAAAAGTCGCTAGTGAGTTAATCAAACCAATGTTTGGACCTTCAGGAGTCTCAATCGGACATACGCGACCATAATGGGTATCATGTACGTCACGTACTTCAAAGCCTGCACGTTCTCGGGTCAGACCACCAGGTCCTAGAGCTGAGACACGGCGTTTATGGGTAACTTCAGACAACGGGTTGTTCTGATCCATAAACTGCGATAACTGGCTTGAACCAAAGAATTCTTTGACCGCAGCAGCAACAGGTTTTGAGTTAATCAAATCTTGTGGTGACAAGTTATCAGATTCCGCTGAGCTTAAACGCTCTTTGACTGCACGCTCTACACGTACTAGACCAACACGGAATTGGTTTTCTGCCATCTCGCCGACCGAACGAATACGACGGTTACCCAAGTGATCGATATCATCGACTTCACCGCGACCGTTACGAATCTCAATCAATTCTTTTAAGACATTAACGATATCGGCATTGGTCAATACGCTACGAGCGCGTTGGATGTCTGGATCATCAGTATTATCAAACTCTAACCCTAAACGACGGTTAAACTTCATACGACCGACGTTCGATAAGTCATAACGATCAGCGTTGAAGAACATACTGTCAAATAGTTTTTCAGCGGTCTCAACCGTTGGTGGCTCACCTGGACGCATGACTTTATAGATTTCAATCAATGCTTCTTCACGGCTTGACGTACTATCAGCACGCAAAGTGTCGGCAATATAACTGCCTTGATCGATATCATTGGTGAATAGAATGCTGAATTCTTTGATAGACTCGCTGGCTTCAAATGCGCTTAATTTAACCAATAACTCATGGTCAATCAATGTATTCGCTTTAGCGATAACTTCGTCATTCACCACGATATCTTCAGCTAAAATACGCTCATAGAGATACTCATCAGGTATCGCAATCTTCGTCATACCTGCTTCTTCAAGCTGACGGATACGGCGGGCGTTGATACGTTTACCCTGCTCGACGATTACATCACCTTCTGGTGATACGATATCGAACTGAGCCATCTCACCGCGCAAGCGATCAGCAACCAAATCAATCTCGAATTGCTCTTCACCTTTATATACGGCTACTTTATCAAAGAACAAATCTAAGATTTCAGACGTTGTTAGACCAAGCGCACGTAGAATAATTGAAGCCAATAGCTTACGACGACGGTCAATACGAGCAAAAACTAAGTCTTTGGCATCAAATTCAAAATCTAACCATGAACCACGGTAAGGAATAATACGCGCGTTATATAGCACCTTACCACTTGAATGTGACTTGCCTTTATCATGATCAAAGAATACACCAGGTGAACGATGTAGCTGAGATACGATAACACGCTCAGTACCATTGATAATAAAAGTACCGTTAGCTGTCATCAAAGGCATCTCGCCCATGTAAACGCTTTGCTCACGAATATCTTTGATAGCAGCTTTACTGTCTTTGTCTTTGCTGTCTTTATCTTTGATGATCAAACGGATTTTGACACGCATCGGCGCGGCAAATGTTGAACCACGTAAGATACACTCACGCTCGTCAAATTCAGGCGTACCTAAATAGTACTCAACAAATTGTAGCTCTGCGTTACCAGAGTGACTCTCAATTGGGAAAATAGAGGAATACGCAGCTTGCAAACCAGTATTCTCACGAGCTTTCGGCTTTTTGTGCTCTTGCAAAAATTGCTCGTAAGAATCTACTTGAATAGACAGTAAATAGGGAATGTCCATCACAGTGGGCAATTCAGCAAAACTTTTGCGAATACGCTTTTTTTCAGTATAAGAATATGCCATCGAGAGTCCTTACAGTAAACGTGGAAACAAATTAAAAGCGTGGCCAGCGTGCATAAATACGATGCAAACTTGGCGACGTAAACGATAATATAAAACAGGTAATCGTGTTCAGTTGATATCTTTTGTCAATTACTACTTCTGCTATCAGTGCTTACTTAGCACCCTTAGCACCCTTACTTTCATTTTATGATCGGTATCTAAGTCAGTCTATATGACCACTCAGACGACCAAATTCAATATCACATCATCTAAAACATATTACTTTTTAGGCAAAACTTACTCATAGAGGTAAGAAAAAATGACTCGTTCAAGGGTATTTCTAAGTTATCTGCTATCAAAACTGATTGTATTTAGTCATTTTTCTTTCGAAAAACAGGCTCTTTCAAAACCAACAATTCTATCAAAACTAATATCGTCGCTGATATGTACCGTCTATAAGCCTAACTACTGACAGTAATACTCTGCGAAACGGACAACCTAAACTTAATAGCTTTTCAGAATTAATAATAATCGGGGTAACTATAACTTTTAGAATCAGTATAAACTATAGTGTTAATGGGAAAGCATGCAGACACAAAAAAATGCCAAACATCTATGGACGTTTAGCTTAAATTAACTGATTTCAAAAACTGGCATGTGTGCTTGCATGTATATCGTCTGTCCTTTTGATGGGTATCCACCGTGATGTTGCATACGTATGTTGGCAGACACAAAAGGTCAAGCTACGAATTATAGTAAAAAAAAGCTGGCAATGCAAGGCATTACCAGCTTTTTTTGTACAACACTAAGATAAGCGAGGCTTATTTTAGTTCAACAGTTGCACCAGCTTCTTCAAGTTTCTTTTTCAACTCTTCAGCTTCAGCTTTGTTAACGCCTTCTTTGATTGGAGCTGGAGCGCTTTCAACCAAATCTTTCGCTTCTTTCAAGCCAAGACCAGTAGCTTCACGTACGGCTTTAATTACGCCAACTTTCTTCTCGCCAAAGCTGGCAAGAACTACGTCAAACTCGTCTTTTTCTTCAGCAGCAGCAGCAGCAGGGCCAGCAGCAGCAGGTGCAGCAGCAACAGCAGCTGTTACGCCGAATTTTTCTTCCATAGCGCTGATTAATTCAACGATATCCATTACTGACATTTCAGCGATTGCGTTTAACACGTCATCTTTAGATAGTGCCATGAGAACTCTCCGTTATCTGATAAAAATTAATTGATTTTAAAATCGCTTGGATTGCTTGCCAAATTTTCAAATAGTGTTGGCAGTAAAGTGCAATCGGCGATGTCAAAGTTACGTTAAAACAAGCAATTATGCCGCTTCTTTTGCGTCTTTGATTGCTGCTACCGTGCGAACAAGCTTACTAGGAACAGCGTTCATAGTTTGAACAAGCTTGGTAACTGGTGCATTCATAGTAGCCATCAAGATAGAGATTGCTTCGTCGCGAGTTGGTAGCTTCGATACGCGCTCTAGCTCTTCTGGACCATAAACAACACCACCAACTGATACCAATTTGGTCTCTAAAGCTTTGTGATCTTTACTGAACTCGAAAACAACTCGAGCAGCAGATCCCAAATCTTCCATAGAGAAAGCCAAAAGTAATGGACCAGTCATACGGTCTGACATGCTCTCAAATTTAGTGCCTTCAAACGCACGTTTTGCTAGGGTATTTTTTACCACTTTCAAAACGACGCCTTTTTCACGGGCTTGTTCGCGTAGCTTAGTAAGCTTTGCAACACCAATACCATGATATTCGGCAGCTACTGCTGAGTAAGCATTAGCAGCAACTTCAGACACTTCAGCCACAACTTGTTGTTTTTGCTCTAGCGTTAATGCCATAAGTTGACTCCTTTAATCTTATCAATCAGCTGAATATTTAATCATTTAAACCTAAGCTTTTAAGCATTGGCATTTAATAATTAAACGAATCGCTTAGACTGACTTGATACGACACGTTATCAGCATATTTATTAAAAATAAATTTACTCATAACGACTGATTACGGCACCGTTATCAGAATGACATCAAGTGATAGATTGAACTATCGGCTCTTATCAACAACTGGGTGGGTCACCGTCTGCGTAGGACAACTAAGATTTTCATCTTTCGTCGATTAACAAAAGCAGCTCGTTGTTATTACTAATGATCCGAAAACAATTAATAAAAACGTAAAACCGCTTTCTACCTACGGTCTTAGACAGCATAGCGTTTGCTACGCTGACCTAATTCTTTAAAATATTTTTGCAGCCTTCATTTAAAATCGTCAAATAAAGGCACATATCTAATTATTTTGCTGTGCGATATGGAACTGGATCAATACTTAGACCAGGACCCATCGTGCTAGACAAGGTAATTTTCTTAATGAAAGTACCTTTAGAAGTAGCAGGCTTAGCACGTCTTAAATCTGCAATCAGTGCTTCAGCATTCTGGATTACTTGCTCAGCAGTAAAACCAACTTGACCGATAGTCGTGTGGATGATACCTGCTTTGTCTACACGATACTGTGCTTGACCGGCTTTAGCGTTAGTAACCGCTTCAGCAACGTTAGGCGTAACCGTACCGACTTTAGGGTTAGGCATTAGACCACGTGGACCTAGGATAGTACCTAGTTGACCAACAACACGCATTGCATCAGGAGCAGCAATAACGATATCAAAGTCCATGTTACCAGCTTTGATTGATTCTGCTAAGTCTTCAAAACCAACGATATCTGCACCAGCTTCTTTGGCGGCTTCAGCAGCAGCACCTTGAGCAAATACAGCAACGCGTTTGGTTTTACCAGTACCAGCAGGTAGGTTGGTAGCGCCACGAACCACTTGATCAGATTTACGTGGGTCAACACCCAAGTTAATCGCAATATCAATTGACTCTTTGAATTTAAGAGGTGGTAAATCGTTTAGGATTTGAACCGCTTCTTCAACTGTATACTGCTTTTCATGTACGATACGGCTTTGAATTTCTTTTTGACGTTTGGTTAGCTTGCTCATTTACACACCCTCCACGGTAATACCCATTGAACGTGCAGTACCAGCGATGGTACGAACAGCAGCATCAAGATCAGCAGCAGTTAAATCTGCATCTTTGGTCTTAACGATGTCTTCTAGTTGTGCACGGTCAACTTTACCGACTTTAGCGGTATTTGGTGTACCAGAACCTTTAGCGATACCAGCAGCCTTACGTAGTAAGTATGCAGCTGGTGGTGACTTCATGATGAAAGTAAAAGACTTATCGCTATATACAGTGATCTCAGTAGGAATCGGTAGACCCGGCTCTTGATTTGAGGTCGCAGCGTTAAATTCTTTACAGAACGCCATAATGTTCACGCCTTTTTGACCCAATGCTGGACCAATCGGTGGTGAAGGATTTGCTTTACCTGCAGGGACTTGTAGTTTGATGTAACCATCAATCTTCTTAGCCATGATTTTCTCCTAAATGGGTAATAGCGCCAAATCAATGTGGTATAAACCTTATTGACTAACAGCTCCCCGGTTGATGAACTTTTTTGCTGATTTAGTCTAGCTTTTCAACTTTACTAAATTCAAGCTCGACCTGAGTCGGTCGATTAAATACGTTTACCGTTAAATGTAGTTTAGACTTCTCGTAATCCACTTTTTCTACCAACCCTTTAAAGTCAGTAAATGGACCATCGATAACTAACAGCTCTTCGCCCGGCTCAAATAGAGTCTTAGGACGTGGGTCAGTTTCAGTCTGATTCAAACGGTTTAAAATACGATCCGCTTCTACTTGCGTAATTGGCGCTGGTGTTTCAGGTGTACCACCGATGAAACCCATAATACGTGGGCACTCTTTAACGATGTGCCAAGTATTGTCGTTCATTTCCATCTGGATCAATACATAACCCGGAAAGAACTTACGCTCACTCTTACGCTTTTTGCCGTCTTTCATTTCGACGACTTCTTCAGTAGGAACCAATACGTCACCGAATGATTCAGCGAAGTCACTACGATTAATACGATCAGTTAATGAACGCTGTACTTGCTTTTCATATCCTGAAAACGCTTGGACAATATACCAACGCATATCACGCTCCTGATCATTATAAGTAAATTTTGGGGTAAGACTCACTAATACGTGCGACTAACCAATAAAGATGCCAACGAACCAATTGAAAAAGTTATCTAATAACCAAACCAGAAAACCAACAATGGCAATCATGACAATGACCTGCCAGGTATATTGAAACGTTTCATCTTTACCTGGCCATGTCACTCGGCGCAATTCAACAGCAGCGTCTTTTAATAATATTTTAAAAGCGCGGCCTTGATGCGTTAATGCCAAGCATACTAAGGCGAATACAATAAGGGCAACGATAATACCAATACGTACCCAGACATCATTGGCAGGTTGCCAATAGCCAGGTAAATACTGATTAACTAACGTCGCCCCGATTAATACTGCTGCGGCAAGTAGCCACAGTACCACATCTTTTATTGAGCCTGTTTTAGCCACTTCAACAGCAGTTGTTTGATTGCCCGCTGAGATGTGCTTACCTTTAGACAGCATTCCACCAGCACCCGCCTTGGCATCAGATAACTTAGTCTCGAGGTTATCTTGATCATTGCTCATAAAGAACTCGCTTCGGAGATGGTGAGGTATAACAAAGATGTGATAAGAAGATGGCAGGCGATGTAGGACTCGAACCTACAACCCTCGGTTTTGGAGACCGATGCTCTACCAATTGAGCCAATCGCCTATGGGTGTTAAGGCTGATAATTATACAAGGTTTTAATGAGAATGCAAGTTTTAAGACGATATTTTATCTGGATAATTTAATAAATCGCTTTTTTAGTGATAAAAAATCAGAAAACTCTATTTAGAATCACATATGAAAGCCAAAATCTAACAGAAGTTACTGCTTTAATAGTTTAAAACATACAGCTAGTATTTGAATAACCACTGACTTGATAAGCATTGCTCTGACTTATTAAGCTATTAATAAAAAAAGCCACCCTTGATTAAGGATGGCTTTTTTTATGACTAATTTATAAGCTCATTACTGAGACGGACAGATTAGTTTAGTACGTTAGCAACAACACCAGCGCCTACAGTACGGCCGCCTTCACGAATAGCGAAGCGAAGACCTTTGTCCATAGCGATTGGGTGGATAAGCTCTA
>NZ_QGGM01000013.1:0-102974 GCF_003148585.1 Psychrobacter immobilis
TGTCGTCTTGTCATGATGATTAAGCTCATATGAGTAAATATAGAGTTACTATAGCTTATTCTAAAACAACTGTGCTAATTGATGACACGCCCTAGTCTTTGTTTCCAATGATAGGTGGAATATATTTGGCGCTATTCGTAAACGCTAATGGCTGAGTAATATTTTCTTGCGCTGCTGTTAACGTTTGCGTCGTCGATGGCTGCTGCAAGAATAAATAGTAGCCCAACGTTATTGCATTTAGTACCACCAAACCACCAAATAAATATGGCATCCTTTGCCCTCCTCTGATTTAAAGCTATCTTTAAACCGCTAATAATAAAAATTAACCGACAATGCTATCTAAGGTGTGTATTCATTCTAAAGATGAGATTGAGAACACTCCTTAGAAATTGAGCCAGTTTATTTGTCACACACTGCTTAATTGATGCCGCTATTTTTATACTAAAAAATAACGACAATCTGGTGCAGTGGCATTATTTATCTTCAAAACCACGCTCGCTTTTTTCTTGCGTCAGTTCATCAGCAGCCAAAATTTGTGTCAGTGGCTTGATAGGCCACGTCATGACAAATCGTGCACCGCCAAGCTCTCGGCTCTCATCGACTTTCATACTACCATTAAACCAAAAGGCAATGCGCGATACAATAGACAAGCCTAAACCATAGCCGCCTGAGGCGCGTGTGCGACTGTCATCTAAGCGTGAAAATGGAATAAAAACCTTTTCGCGATCTGCTTCTGGAATACCATGACCATCATCCTCAACACTAACAAAAGCATTGCCCTTTCTGACGCCAGCACTAATGATAATCGTGGTCTCTGCATAGCGTAAGGCATTGCCCGCCAAATTTTGAATCACACGGTGTAAATAACGCCTATCTGCGACAGCGGTTACTTTAGCATTCGGCAGCTTGGTCACTATTTTAATAGGCTTACCCAAGGCATTGGTTTCACGCTCAATCTGCTCCAATAACTCTCTAAGATTAACTGGTTCTAAATCCAGCTTTGGCGAGCCTTCTTCGAGCTTAGCATAAGTCAAAATCTCATCAATCAAGCCATTAAGCGCTTCTATATCTTCATCAATAAAATCACGCTGCATAAAACGTGAGTCTTCGTCATCCGTATCAGCCAGCATATCAACGGCAAAACGGATACGAGCCACCGGTGTACGAAGCTCATGTGATACCGCTCGCGTTAATTCTCGCTGCGACTCAATAAGGCGCTTGATATGCGAGGTCATGGCATTAAAAGTCGCGGCTAAACGGGCAATTTCATCCTGCCCAATGACTTGAACTTGACTTTCAAGATTACCTTTACTCACCTCATTGACGCCAACCTGAATCAACTGCAATTTACGCTCAAGCGGAAAAATCAACGCATACACGCCTAAGCTGATCAAAAACATGCTGATAAGAATCATACTAATAATCAGATTAAGTGGGAACCAATTGAATAATGGCACCGGACCAATCAATATCGCCATGTCATTGATTTCAGAAGGTACCACTACTCTAATAGCCGAATTACTTTTGCTGCTATTGGTATCTTGTAAGGAAATAACCACTTCATCTCGGCGTAATCGTGCAAGCTGATCGGTATCCAAATCCAGTGTGTTGACGGCTTTAAACTCTAAAGGAAAGGAAAACTTTTTTTCCAGTTCAGCCAAACGGGCACGCTTATCAGATAACGTCACATAGTAAGACAAATCATCTAATAAAAACACAGCGATTGCCCGTACTTGCTGCTCAGTCACTTGCGATATTCTGGCGGTCAAAACGCTTTGATTGTCCGGTAGACGATAATAAACATCGGCATAGACAGGTTGCTCGGTATAACGAACAACCGTATTACCATTTTCAAAACGCCGCAGTTCACTGGCATTAAAGTCTACTTCATCAATAGGCAAAACTTTGAATTCTGAGCCAAATAAACTACTGGCATCAGATAACCAATATTCACGCTGCTCTTCACTTTCTTGATGAGCAATACCTTCACTCACCAGATGAAAAGCCCCTGTTGCCATGTTTTCACGGTAGGATTGGACGCGCTCTTTATTGATGGTATCCATCAACAGTTGAGCAAACAATGCCACACACAAACAGACTATGAGTAGCCCAGCATAAATACGAACAAAGATACTGTGTTTTAAAGAAGAGACTAATGACATACGTGCCGTAACCAACTTAATGAATAAAAACTGCCGACATCATTCAGCAAACAAGCGCTGCGTGATAAATGATATCAAACACTGTTGAATAAAAAACCATTCTGGCTGCTGTATTTTAATTTATAACTGAGCATCACCTAAAATCCATTTACCTCATGTACATTTAGGCAGCACCCGCAATAATTGCTTAATTAAACCACATAACGCTGTATTTAAGTTCAAAAATTAAAATTTAGCCACAAAAAAACCAGCCTAGTCGCTGGTTTCTTTGGTCACGCTAATGAGCAATAAGCCGTTGCCGGAGCAAAATTGACTTAGTTGCCTTCTTTAACGAACAAATACCCTTTACTACGAACGGTTTTGATACGTTTTGGATTTTCTGGATCATCACCGATTTTTGGACGAATGCGTGAGATACGAACGTCAATTGAACGATCTTGACCGTCATATTCAATACCACGTAGACGCTCAAAGATATCTTCACGCGAAAGAATTCGACCCGCATTAGAAGCAAGCAACCATAATAAGTCATATTCAGCACTGGTGAAATCAACCAACTCATCACCTAAATTCACTGAACGACCGCCATTGTCGATGACCAGTTCACCAAATTCTAGGCGCTGTGGTACATCTTCTGATGGGGCATTTTCTGAGCGACGTAATAACGCACGAATACGTGCTAGCAAGACACGTGGCTGAGCAGGTTTAGCGACATAATCATCAGCACCCATCTCAAGACCCAGTACCTGATCCATATCTTCAGTACGCGCAGTCAGCATCAAAATAGGATTCTGATAATGCGGGCGTACTTCACGACATACCGTCAGTCCATCGCTACCAGGAAGCATGACATCAAGTACGACCAAATCTGGTTGTTCACTGACGATGCGACGAATAGCACGATTACCATCGGTTTCGATAGCGACTTCTAAACCATTTTTGACCAAATAATCTTGAGTCAACATGGCCAGACGCTCATCATCCTCAACAATCAAAATTCGGGGGGTGTTGTCTTCTTCATTCGTTGTCATTGTTATATCCTCTAATACATCTCATTTAAAAGCAGTAAAAGTAAGAGCGGTAAAATTAATAGCACCATTAAGTGGCACAATTGATGTTGGTATAGCTGTTACAAACTTGGTAGCACAGTATACTATTAAACATACAGCTTCCTATACTATAGCTTATAGTCGTTAACAAAACCTATAAACTACACCCATTAAAACTTTAGTTTACGTCCAAAAATTATGAGCTTTATACAAATAATAGCAAGCGAAATGTTTTTTTACGATCCTTTCCTCACCTGAGTTTCTATAAGCAGCCAATCTTAATGCAGCGCACAGCGATAGGATACTTGATTGATACCGATACTTGTATTCCTGTTACGTCTAATATAGCGACATATCACCTTTGCTGCCAGTGACTTTTTCATCTATTATCCCAGTATTGCCTACTATCATTCGATACATAATTAGTAGATACATGTTTAGTAAATGCATAGTTCATGTATACATAGTTAGTTAAAACTCATATTTAAAAAACTGGCTGTCGAGATCGAAATTGCATCATAAATCGTGTATTTAGCCTCGATCAACAAGCATAGAATATTAAACAATAAACATAAAAAAACAGCCCATGATGGACTGTTTTTTTGTGTCTGTGGTAAGAGTCAAAAAGAAACTCTAAAATTTTCCACAAAAAATTAAGCGCGGTTTTTGTACTTACGGATAGTCTGTAGCTGTGCCACAGACTCTGCTAATGATGCTAAAGCTGCATTAGTTTGTACAGTATCCGATTGATTAACCAGCATCTGCTCAGCCTTTTTACGTGCTTCGACAATTTTGCTTTCATCAAGGTTATGTGCACGCATCGCTGTATCAGCCAATACGGTAACCATCTTCGGCTGTACTTCTAAAACACCGCCTGATACATAAATCACTTCTTCTTCACCGTTTGGTGTTTGCACTCGCATCGCACCCGGTTTTAACAAAGTAATAAGCGGTGTGTGACCTGGCAATACACCAATCTCGCCTTCGGTACCAGTAGCTATTAACATGCTGATTTCGCCTGAATACAACTCTTCACGAGCACTTACGACGCGACATTGTAACGTTGCCATACTTAACTCCTTACGATCAAAACACAATCAAAACTGCGAGGCGTTACTAACTGGCAAATAGACTTTTTATGGCCTATCTGCCCTTTAGCAAATGCTAACACAACTTACGCTGCAGTAGATTTCATTTTTTCTGCTTTAGCAACAACTTCGTCGATGCCACCAGCCATATAGAACGCTTGCTCTGGTAGGTCATCGTATTCACCCGCGATGATTGCTTTAAAGCTAGCAATGGTATCGCGTAGTGGTACATATTTACCAGGTGCGCCAGTAAAGACTTCAGCAACGTGGAATGGCTGTGACAAGAAGCGCTGAATCTTACGCGAACGATAAACGACTAGTTTATCTTCTTCTGACAACTCATCCATACCCAAGATAGCGATGATGTCTTTTAGCTCACGATAGCGCTGCAAAATTTCTTGCACGCCACGAGCAACGTTATAATGCTCTTCGCCAATGACTAATGGATCTAGCTGACGCGAGGTTGAATCTAGCGGATCAACCGCAGGATAGATACCTTGTGAAGCAATATCACGACTCAATACAACCGTTGCATCCAAATGCGCGAACGTCGTTGCTGGTGATGGATCCGTCAAATCATCCGCAGGAACATATACTGCTTGAACTGAGGTGATAGAGCCAGACTGAGTCGAAGTAATACGCTCTTGCAGCATACCCATCTCTTCAGCAAGTGTTGGCTGATAACCAACCGCAGATGGCATACGACCAAGTAGTGCTGATACTTCAGTACCGGCTAGTGTATAACGGTAGATGTTATCAACAAACAGCAATACGTCACGACCTTTGCCAGTGGCAGGATCTTTGGTATCACGGAAGTATTCAGCCATGGTCAAACCAGACAACGCAACACGCAAGCGGTTACCCGGTGGCTCATTCATCTGGCCGTATACCATGGCAACTTTAGATTTGCTAAAGTCTTCAGTGTTTACAACGCCAGCTTCTTGCATTTCGTGATAGAAATCGTTACCTTCACGAGTACGCTCACCAACACCAGCAAATACTGACAAACCTTCATGTTTTAGAGCGATGTTATTGATCAGCTCCATCATGTTAACGGTTTTACCAACACCAGCACCACCAAACAGACCAACTTTACCACCTTTCGCAAACGGGCAAAGTAGATCAATAACTTTAATACCAGTTTCTAACAGCTCAGTACTGTTTGACTGATCCGCGTAGCTTGGCGCTTCACGGTGGATAGACCATTTTTCGTCAGCCTCTACAGGACCTTCTTCATCGATAGGACGACCAAGAACATCCATGATACGGCCAAGCGTACCAATACCAACAGGCACAGCAATAGGCGCACCAGTGTTAGTGACTGTTAAGTTACGCTTTAGGCCTTCAGTTGAACCCATTGCGATAGTACGGACGATGCCATCACCTAGTTGTTGCTGTACTTCTAGGGTGGTTTCGGTACCATCTACTTGCAAGGCATCATAAATCTGAGGAACTTCACTACGGTTGAACTCAACGTCAAGAACCGCGCCAATAATCTGTACAATACGACCGCTACTCATTGCGTTCTCCTTGAACTTCTGTATATAGTGGGTTTCATAAGGGGTTTCAATTATGAAACAGCAGCAGCACCGCCAACGATTTCCGAGATTTCTCGGGTAATCGCCGCTTGACGCAGCTTGTTATAAACCAACTGTAAATCGTTAATTAGGTCACCAGCATTATCTGTCGCCGCTTTCATCGCAACCATACGTGAGGACTGCTCAGAGGCAATGTTTTCCATTACCGCTTGATACACAATCGACTCAATATAGCGGCCAAGCAACTCATCAATCAATGTTTTGATATCAGGCTCGTAGATATAATCCCAGCTCAGTTCTGTTTGAATGCCGCTCTCTTCTTCACCAAACGCACTGTCTGGTAAAGGTACCAACTGATTGACAGTCGGCTTTTGGGTCATCGCATTAACAAACTTATTATAAACCACATAGATGCGGTCTATTTTACCGTTAGTATAATCGTCAAGCATGGCTTGAACCGGTGCGTTTATCTGCTCAAACGTTGGCTTATCACCATAATCGGTTACTGCCGAGGTCACTTTACCACCAAAGTTTTTGAAAAAACTCACACCTTTAGCGCCAATGACTGCAAACTCAGTTTGTACAGATTGATCTTGATACTGCTGGATACTCTTAGATAAAGCTTTGAATAAGTTAATATTCAAACCACCCGCCAGACCGCGATCAGAGGTAATGACAATATAGCCAACCTTATTGACTGGACGCGAGACCATATACGGATGTTTATAGTCTGATGAGGCATGCACCAAATGTGAAATAACCCGGCGCATACTATCAGCATACGGGCGACCCACTTCCATGCGCTCTTGGGCACGGCGCATTTTACTTGCCGCAACCATTTGCATAGCACGAGTAATTTTTTGGGTGCTTTTAATACTGGTGACTTTGGCACGTATCTCTTTTAAGCTTGCCATAATGATTCCAATATAAGAGGGTTAAAAAGCATTGGCGCATGCGACAATTAATTTAGTATATAACATCAATCCAACAGATTAATGTTATATATTTTGTGCATGACGCGATCTAATACCGTAAATGGTTAGAACAGTGGCGCTACTGTCTTAATAAAAAAATACAAGACAATGCGCCACTTTATTAGCCATCAAAGACAGCCATAACCAATTCGGCTTAACCCGTTAAATTAATAACTGTGATTTTGTTTAAAGGTCTCTAAAGATGACTTCAAACGACCTGCGATATCATCATTATAATTCGCAGTATCATCAATCTCACGCATCAATTCACTTTGCTCATCATGCATATAGCGTAAGTAAGCTTCTTCAAAAGAACCGATTTTTTCGACAGGAACGTCCGCTAAAAAGCCTTCATTCGATGCATAGATAACTGCAGCTTGCTCAGAGATTGACATTGGCTGATACTGCTTCTGCTTCATCAATTCAGTCACACGCTCACCATGATCAAGCTGTTCGCGAGTCGCGTCATCAAGATCTGATGCAAACTGAGCAAAGGCGGCCAGTTCACGATACTGAGCCAGTGCAGTACGGATACCACCAGATAGCTTCTTGATGATCTTAGTCTGAGCTGCCCCGCCCACACGAGATACCGAGATACCAGCGTTAACTGCTGGACGGATACCTGAGTTGAATAGGCTTGATTCTAAGAAAATCTGACCATCGGTGATTGAAATCACGTTAGTCGGTACGAATGCAGATACGTCACCAGCTTGGGTTTCAATAATTGGCAGTGCGGTTAAAGAACCGGTTTTACCAACTACTTCACCATTAGTGAACTTTTCTACGTACGCCGCGTTTACGCGTGATGCACGCTCAAGTAAACGTGAATGTAAATAGAATACATCCCCAGGATACGCTTCACGACCTGGCGGACGACGTAGCAATAGTGAAATTTGACGATAAGCAACGGCTTGTTTTGATAAGTCATCAAATACAATCAGTGCATCTTCACCGCGGTCACGGAAGTATTCGCCCATCGTACAACCTGAATACGGTGCGATATACTGTAGTGCGGCAGGCTCTGATGCTGATGCAACCACAACCGTGGTATATGCTAATGCACCAGTTTGCTCAAGCTTGCGTACGACGTTTGCAATGGTAGAACGTTTCTGACCGATTGCGACGTATACACACTTGATACCAGATGATTTCTGCGCGATGATCGCATCGATAGCCATCGCGGTTTTACCCGTCTGACGGTCACCAATGATAAGCTCACGCTGACCACGACCAATTGGAATCATAGTATCAACGGCTTTATAACCCGTCATTACTGGTTGATCTACTGACTGACGATCAATAACGCCTGGGGCGATTTTTTCGACTTTATCAGTCATTTTGGCATCGATAGGACCTTTGCCATCAATAGGATTTCCCAAGGCGTCAACAACACGGCCTAGCAGCTCAGGACCTACTGGTACTTCAAGAATACGACCAGTACAATAGGCTTTTTGACCTTCTTGCAGCTTTAGGTAATCACCAAGTACTACCGCGCCGACAGAATCACGCTCTAAGTTAAGCGCCATTCCATAGATTTCGCCTTCAAACTCAATCATTTCGCCGTACATGGCATCTTCAAGACCATGAATCTGCACGATACCGTCAGATACTTTGACAATCGTGCCTTCATTCTTTGCAGTTGCACCCGCATCAAGGTCTTGAATACGCTGCTTAATCAGGTTACTGATTTCCGCTGGATTCAATTGTTGCATTGCCTTGTTTCCTTTAATTTATGATAACCCGCCCACTGACTTAAATGCTCTTACTTTCACGCAAATCATAGATGACTGCGCTGGTAAATGGCATTAGGCCGTTAGCTGTGTTTTTAACTGTTGTAACTTGCCGCGCATCGAATCATCAATGATTTTGTCACCGACTTTGATGGTAGCGCCTGCCAATAGACTTGGATCGACCGACTCATGAATCACCACACTAGCATTTAACGATGCAGCAAGGCGCGTTTGAAGCATTTCACGCTGAGCGTCAGTCAATGGATAGGCAGAGGTCACGTAAGCATCAAGCTGCTTTAAGCTTATTGCCTTGTGGCGGCGATAATGCTCATAAACTTCAGGAAGCAGCGCCAGACGCTCTTGCTGCGCCAACTGCTTAATAAAATTATTGAGCGCTGGTGACACTTTAGGATAGCTAATACTATTACCATAACGAGAGCCTTTGCTCTCGCCTAGTAGCTGTTTAAAAGCAGAGTCGCTATCACCAGCCACTTGTGAGTCATAAAGATCAACCAAAGCAGCTGACTTATGCTCAGCCGTAACGGCTGGATTTTCTAGCCATGTACGGAACGCTTTGTCATTGACAATTGCACTGGCGACAAACAAGAAATTTTCCCACTCGTTTACGGCCCCGTTTTCGTTGGCATAGTCAAACGCGGCTTTAGCGTAGGGTCGTGCTAAGGTTGATAAGTCAGCCATTATATCCTCACAGTTACAGCTTTGCCGCCAGTTGGTCTAACATACTGGCATGTTTTTGCACATCGACTTTGTCTTGCAAAATCTTTTCTGCACCAAGTACAGCCAGTTCAGCAACTTGGGCACGTAATGATTCACGCGCTTGATTGATTTCTTGGTCGATAGACGCTTGCGCTTGTTGACGAATGCGCTCGCCTTCCACTTGGGCCTGCATTTTTGCATCTTCGACAAGCTGGTTGGCACTCTTGTTCGCTTGCTCGATTAAAGCAGCAGCTTTGGTCTTTGCAAGATCAAGCTCCTGCTGGACGTCTTGCTCAGCGGTCGCCAGATCTGCTTTTGCTTTTTCTGCGGCATTCAGGCCTTCAGCAATTTTACGCTGACGCTCATTGATGGCACCAATAAGTGGTGGCCACACGAATTTCATGCAGAACATCACAAAGATTGCAAAAGCAATGGCTTGACCGATGAGGGTAGAATTGATATTCACGTGATCACCTCTTTGTTAATGAAAAATCAGTTTCATTGATCATATTTGATAGCCAAACTTTGGCTATGGTTAAGATACAAACTTTGACTACCAAACATTTACAACTGAGCTTTCTGATTAACCTGCTAGAGGGTTAGCGAACAACAATAGCATAGCAATACCAACACCGATCATCGGAATAGCATCAAGAAGACCTGCTACGATGAACATACGAGTTTGCAGCTGTGAACCAAGTTCTGGCTGACGCGCAACGCCTTCTAGGAATTTACCACCTAGAATAGCAAAACCAATACCTGTACCTAGTGCACCTAAACCGATAAGTAGTGCTACTGCGATAACTGTGTAACCACCTAATACTGGATCCATGGATGTATCCTCATTTACCTATTGAATGTCTAATTAATGTTCAGTTGATGATGCAAGTGACATATAAACTATCGTCAGCATCATAAATACGAACGCTTGAAGTGTAATAATTAAGATGTGGAAAATAGCCCACGGTACTGATAACGCCCATTGAATCCAAAACGGCATTAGAGCAATCAGTATGAAAATCAACTCACCAGCATACATGTTACCGAATAGTCGTAAACCTAAAGAGATAGGCTTGGCTATCAAAGTAACAAACTCTAAGATAAAGTTGATGGGTATTAAAATAATTTGTACGATAGGATTTTTGGCACTAAACGGATGCAGTGTCAGCTCGCCAACAAAGCCGCCTAGACCTTTTTCTTTGATACTGTAAAACAGAATCAATATAAAGACAGAAAAAGACATGCCAAGCGTGATATTAGGATCCGTGGTTGGCACGATCTTAAAGAACACATGATGTGGATCATGTCCCATCAGCGCGCCAACTTGTCCGGCAAGCATAGGGATAAAGTCGACGGGTAATAAATCCATCAAGTTCATTAAGAATATCCATACAAAGATAGTCAACGCCAAAGGCGCAATCAGCTTTGAGGTACCACTATACGAATCACGAACGTTGTTATCAACGAACTCAACGATCATCTCAACCGCGGCCTGAGTTTTACCCGGCACGCCTGAAGTGACTTTTCTAGCGACCATCCAGAAGATGGCGCAGAAAACAATGCCTAGACCAATTGACCAAAGCATAGAATCAAGGTGGATGGCTTTAAAGCCCATTGCACTAGCTTCTTCAGCAGTATAGGCAACTTTCCAGCCTTCGCCCGGCAGATAGCCGTACGTCCAGTTCGTTAAGTGGTGAGAGATATAGTCTGTTGTTGTTTGCTCGCCTGCCATAATGTCAGCTTCTTATTAATCAACGATTTAATCAACTACCAAAAATATGGTTGTCATCTGATGAGGTATTAACGATCCTATTTGACCTGCTAGCAAGCCGATGAACCATGCTAAAGCGCTCATGTAATCAATAACATCCAACCCATAGTTCTATTACTAGTGCGCAATTTGATAACGTAAGATAAATTTTAGCTATCAAAAAAGGGCTTATGATGATTCAGTAATAGCCCTTGTATATGTACGCGAAATTATTATATCTGTGTTTACTTACTGCCGCGTTTTCACGATCGACGCTTAATACAGCGTTCATAAGCAAAATATTTAGCTGCCTATATTAATGCAGCGTTGTATTCGTGTAAAGTCAATTATGACTTTTTTATGCACTGTATGAATAAGTTAACTACTATTAACGTTTACTAACATAGCTTTGCGTGATTAATTAAATTGTAAGAATTTAATTAGAGGCAATACTGATAGCTAATAATTGGCTATCGACTCCATTATCACACGCTATACTCATTTAAACGCTCATATCACAGTCTTTATAATCATTGGCGCTGTCTTTAGACAGTTTTGTATGTTTTGACTTTCTTATGAAATCAGTCATAGAGAAGCTGGACGGCAGGGTGACTTGCCTAGCACTATTAAGCACTCAACTATTGATATAGTCATCGTCTATTAATGCTAGCGTATATGCCACAACATCCAACTGTGACTAATTTGCATTACCATAAAACCGATAAACAGCGCAGGCGCAGATAGGGGTTGTACGGTAATAAAAATTAGTGCGAAACCAAACACAGTCAATAGCCATTTGGCCATTTGGCCTCGATATAGCTGGCTAACAATATGTTGGCGCGCGCGATATCCAGTGTACCAAAAGATAAAAAAAGCAAATACAGCTTGGGTAGCAAAGCTGAGTAGCGCACCAATAGCGGCGCTTTTTGCAACAGTAAGCTCACTATGTAGCCAACTGGCATCTAAAGCCCAAGCAATAATAATAAGGATAAATAGTATCCAAGCTTGGCGTTTGATATAGATGCCAATTTTATCTTTTTGTGTGCGTTTGGCAGGCCTGGTCATCGGTAATGCAATCCTATAGCCTTACAGCATTGGGATAAGGTGGCAATATAACATCGTCGCGACACTTTTATCCGTGAACGGCTCACTCTACAGGTGTTACCTTTTAACCAAAATAAAACGCCACTTATTATAAGGGGCATACCACCGTTAAGCAAGAAAAATATACCTTTTATCAGTGACCTAGCTGAATCACTCATAGACATCATAGTTACTGACCAATGGATAATACCCAAAGTATGACTACATAATGGCTTCTTAAGCGTTGCAAGCCACTATAGTTAATCAGTTATCCTACGATATACATTGATAGATTTGCTGTGCCATCGTCTGCCAACCAATCACAAAGTCTTTACTATTGCTCATATCTTCAGGTTGCACAGTGGTTTTTACAGGCTGTAACTTAGCGAGTAGACCTTTGGCTGGTTGACTTGGGCTAACCAGACACATTTGCTTGGCTGGACGCTTCTCATTTAGCCAGCGTATTTGGCTTGCTCGAGGTGCTAAATGGTGGTCAGTGCTTAAACTGCCAACAAGCTTTAAGTTTGTGCTGGATTCAATGTATTGATAAGCATCATGATAGGCCCAATAAGGCTGGGTTTGCTGCTTGCCTTTAGCTTGTTTTACGAAAGATGCCACTCCCCTATCCATTCGCTGAGCAAATTTTTGCGCATTGGCGTGATAAAGTGCTTTATATTGCGGATTGGCATGGCTATGAATCACGGCAAGGGCACGAGTCATGGCTTTGGCATTTTCAGGATCTAACCATATATGTGGATCCAAGGTGCCAGCAATAGGCTTGCCTTGGACGTCACGTAGCGGATGACGATTAAAGGCATCAAATTCAAATAAGGCAATCGCATTGGGGGCGGTATTAAGGCTTGCCGCCAAGTTATTTTCTAATGGCTCACCAAACCACACGACAAATTTACTGTCCTGAATGGCTTTAATATCGCCTGGGCTGATACTGCCATGATGACCTACCTCCCCGGCCTGCAATAACTGCTTGGCGGGCGGTGAACCTTCAGTCACTGCTTGACTCAATAAAAACAGTGGGTAGTTACTCACGCTGACTGTTGCCGCTTGTGCACTCACAGTAAAGATGCCTAATGCAACTATGCCCGTAATGAGCCATCGCTGTAGTATAATGGTTGAGCTTAAAAAATATTTGAAAACTGAGTTCATAATAGATTCTTTAATGTATGAAAGATAAAATATAAGTGGAAACATTTAGACGTTATTGCCGTTGTATCTGAGTGATCATTAAGGTATCAATAAATAAGCCAAGATCACCTATCTGCTCTTATTTTTAGTATGTTATACTATAACATACTAAATTACTATAATAACAGTGCCATTTTATTTCGTAGGAGCTTGCACCATGTCCACCAGTTTATCAGTCTGCGATCATTTACATGATGTGCAGGACTTTACACCGCATGATGTGACCGAGCGCCTAATGGCAGCAAAAGAACAATGTCACCTGAACGGTGCACGCTTTACCCCATTGCGCCAGCAAATATATCAATTGGTATTGGCAGCCAATAAGCCTATCGGTGCATATGATTTGATCACGCAATTGCAGCAAATGCGCTTATCAGAGCCTGATAACAATGATGACAGCAGCGAAGCGCTTAACTCGCAACAGCACCCAATGAAAGCAGCATCTAAAGAAATTAGCTCTAAAAAACAAGCGCCAAAAAATGTCGCGCCACCCACTGTCTATCGCAGTCTGGAGTTTCTATTGAGTGAAGGCTTGATACATCAATTGACCTCTATCAATGCTTATGTGCCCTGCTGTCACCCACGCGCGCAGCATACCGCAGCATTTTTAATCTGCGGTCAGTGTCAGCGTGTACAAGAATGTAGCAGTGTGCCCGTACAGGAAATGATGAGTTTTGCTGAGCAAGACGTTGGCTTTATTGTGGAACGCAGTGTGATTGAGCTGAGTGGTCGTTGCCAAGCGTGCCAGTAACACACCCTGACCACTGAAGCGTAAGTCTTTGTCATCCGTTTTTTATTTGTATTACTCATTCACTTATTGGTTGTCATACTATGAGCCTGTCTACCTCACCGTCTAATCAACCGAACTTTTCCGCTGTTGATGGCAATACCATTAACACTGCGAGTAAACTGCTGAGCCTAAGCGATATCAGCTACGATATAGGGCATCAACGCTTACTCTCACATATTGATATCGACATTGCGGTTAATGAAACAGTCAGTCTTATTGGACCCAATGGCGCTGGTAAGTCAACGTTGGTTAAACTTATTTTGGGATTGATTGAGCCAACTAAAGGGCACATTACCTCTCATCAGAAGTTACAGCTTGGCTATGTGCCGCAGCGCTTTGCTGTACCGCCGATATTGCCATTACGAGTCTGCGATTTATTGGCACAAGCGGATAAAAGGCGCTTAACGTCTGAGCAGCGTCAATTTATCTTTGATAATTTGTCATTAACGCACTTATTATCGCGACAAATGCTGCACCTGTCGGGTGGTGAGACACAAAGGGTCTTGCTCGCGCGAGCACTGTTAGACAAACCCAACTTATTGATTTTAGATGAGCCGATGCAAGGACTGGACCCTGATACTGAGGTTTGGCTCTATCAGTTTATTGATGAGCTGCCGGAGTTTTTGCGTTGTGCCATGCTGGTGGTATCGCATGATCTGCATTGGGTCATGAAAGGCAGTCGACGCGTGATTTGTCTTAATAAGCATATTTGCTGTGAGGGACAACCAAGCGAGCTTGCCATTAGTAGTGAGTTTCAAAAGCTATTTGGGCATCATTATGAGCAGCCTTATGTCCATCAACCGCATGCCTGTGAGCATCACGCCCCAAGCGAACTATAATCATTAAGGCGCGTTGAACATTCACAAATATAAAATATATCGAAGCTTGATACATCAAACACATATCGAGCGTTGAGCTTTATAAAAACTTTTACGGATATTTATTATGACTGCTTGGTTAGCCATCATTGCCCCTGCTTGGATCGCTGGCAGTATTTTAGCGCTACTATCAGCGCCTTTAGGTTGCTTAGTCTTGTGGCGACGCATGGCCTTTTTTGCTGATGCTTTAGCACATGGTACCTTGCTTGGCGTGGCTTTAGCAGTATGGTGGCAATTACCTATGGGCATTGGCATTGCCTTGGTCAGCGTCATGGTGGTGCTAGGGCTGGTATTAATCGATGATGAGCGCCTGCCTGTCGATGCGGTTTTGGCGGTCGTGGCGGTGTCATTGTTATGCTTAGGTTTATTGGCTTTGACCCAGTTGACTGACCAACAAGCAAACGTACTGGGGTTTTTGTTTGGTAATTTGCTAGAGCTTGATTGGGCAGACTTGCCCTTACTTGCCGGTAGCGTGCTGGTAGGGCTCGGTCTACTCATGTATATATGGCCTGCACAAATTAAGCTTGCCACTCATGAAGCACTGGCGCGTATTCAAGGTGTTAATCCGACACGCCAGCGGCTGTTCTTTATGGGCGTATTGGCGGGATTTTGTGCGATTGCCCTGCAAGCGGTTGGTAGTTTACTAATCAGCGGTCTATTGGTATTACCAGCATTAACGGCACGTTTGTGGTCATCATCGCCAAAACAAATGGTCGTTATATCGCTACTGATCGCACAGCTTGGCGTGACGCTAGGCGTTTGGGGAAGCATCTGGCTAGATATTCAGACAGGACTTGCTATCGTATTAATATTAGCCATTTTATTTTTTATCGCGCTGATTTTCTCAAAGCTCAGTACTGCAAAAATTTGGTCAGCGCGCCGCTAGACACATTATCGTACACATAAAGCCGCTGGTTTTTTTATCCTCTTATCCAACTTTATTTCATCAATATGATAGAGCTTTCATTGACTTTATGTTATAAACTTGCCCTAATACCATCGACATACTAGCGGCGTCAAGCCAAAAAACATATTGGTTAGACCAAAATTCATTAGTCTACTCGATGCAGGACATCCATTTATCTATCATTCGTTTTAACAGCATCACTTGTTTCGATTCGATGAGGGACTGACCCAATGCTAAGCTATCCTGTTAATAACATTAGCACACCAGATGAACAGGTAAACATACTACAAATCACAGATTTGCATTTATCAACGCCCGTTTCTTCTAGGGTTGATGGCGATATTAACAATAGCGAAGCCACTGTCTGTCAGCAGTGCTTTGAAACAGTACTACAGCAAGCTTTGAGTAGCGACATTCGCTGCGATTTGATTGTCGTGACTGGCGACTTAGTCAATGAAGTCAAACCCGCTATTTACGATCATATTTTTGAGGTATTGCAAGCGACCCATATTCCTTTTGCTTGTATCGCAGGCAATCATGATGTGACGGATGAGATAGGCAGTGACTTGCCGTTCTTTGAGCGCGAACTGATTGCTCAACCTGCCGACCCGCGCTTGCTAAGCCGGCATGTCATTGAGACTGATCGTTGGCAGCTGCTGTTATTAGACTCATCCATCACGGGTAAAGTCGCGGGCGAGATAACGTCTACCGATATTGACTGGTTATGCGAGAGACTCGATGCTTGTGATAAGCCTGCGCTGATTGCTCTACATCACCATGTCATTCCCGTAGACTCTGACTGGATTGACACGCATATGGCGGAGAATAGTGAAGCCTTTTGGCAGCATCTGTTAGGATTTGACCATCTCAAGGTCATTATCAGTGGTCATACGCACCAAGAGCAGGTCCGCCATCGTCAAGGGGTCACGGTCTATAGTACGCCTTCTACTTGCTACCAGTTCAAGCCTTATGAAAATGATTTCTCCTATGATAAAAGCGTCCCGCCCGGTTACCGTTGGTTGCAATTAGCCAACAATGGAAAGGTTGCAAGCTGGGTAGAAAGACTGGATACTTGACGCCCAGATTTATTGGCACCCATACTGATGTGAGCCCTTATATCTCAAGCTATTGACTGATATTTCCGAGTTCAGAATACAATGACTGGCACGGTAAAAACGACATGATGATGAAAAATGACTTCATTATTGTCAGAAACAATGATACAACGTATAAAACGAAATGAGGACTGCCTGGTATTAGGTAGAATTATAATAGCTAGGATGGCTAAATCGATCACAGCTAAGTCTTCACAGTCAGTGATTTGTCGCATTATTAAGACAACGCTATTTAAATAAAAATATGCATAACCATATACCTGACCATTGATAGATTGCTTTAAGCATATCAAGATAACTGTACTATTAGATCCGCTGTGTTACTTGTGTTACCAAGTGGTAAAACGTTTTATAAAGGGACAAATTATAGCGTTTATGACATTGATAGCGTCTTGTCTTTTGATACGTCGTTTTATTGAATTAATTTGAAAAAAGTAGGATACCCATATGAGCACCCTGACCACGAATCCAAGTGAAGCTAAGTTTACTCCTTATGTGCCTGCCAAAGACGAAGAGTACATGTCTGATGCGCAGTTAGAGCACTTTAAGGCTATATTATTGGATTGGAAGAGCCAACTGATTGGCGAAGCGGATCGCACCAAGACTTATATCCAAGACGAGTCCAGTGCTATGCCAGATATCAATGATCGCGCCACCCAAGAAGAAGAGTTTGCCCTCGCATTGCGTACGCGTGACCGTGAACGTAAGCTCATTCGCAAAATTGATAAATCTATGTCAGAAATTGAAAATGATGATTATGGATTTTGTGAAACTTGTGGCGTAGAGATTGGTTTGCGTCGTCTCGAAGCACGCCCAACAGCTACCCAATGTATCGATTGTAAAACACTGTCTGAGATTAAAGAACGCCAAAATCAAGGCGCTTAAACGAGTTACAACTCATCTCAATAGTAGAATGCAAGCATAAGCGACCAAAATATGGTCGCTTATTGCGTTTTAGCTGGCTGGTTTTTAGTCAATGAATCATGGCTGATACAGAGCTTTAAGCTTGCTTATATTGATTTGCTAACAAAACAGACTCATTTCACAAATATCTTTTTACGGATATATTTATTATTCTATCTTCTACCTTTTTTACCGATAATTTCCTACTTTGAAAACTAACCTTATTCCTATGCCCACTCCAATCATACCAGTACAGCCAATTGGTCGTTTTGCTCCCTCACCGACTGGTGAACTGCATCTTGGCTCATTGACGACCGCGCTTGCCAGCTTTTGCCATATAAAATCCATTGGTGGTAAATGGCTACTGCGTATTGAAGACACTGATACCGAACGCTGTGATCAGCAATTTACTGAGCAAATCTTGATTGATTTGGAAGCGCTTGGATTGTACTGGGACGGTGATATCATTTATCAATCTGAGCGTATTGATATTTATAATGATTATCTACACTCAGCCCTGCATCCGCTCACTTATGGTTGTCAGTGCTCGCGTAAAGATTTAGAGCAATACTGGGCGCAAGAAGAGCTGAGCCCAGCTTATGATGCTAAGCCATTGCAACCAAACAGGAAGCGCTATCCACGCTGCTGCGTCAGCGCTGACCTTGATAGAGAGCAACATAAGCTACGCATACAGCTACCGAATTATAAGATTGGTTTTAACGACGGTATTCAAGGATTGCAGTGGGATAATCCTCAGCAGACATTGGGTGATATGGTGGTGCGTCGCCAAGATGGTATGATCAATTATATTTTGGCTGCCAGCCTTGATGATGGACTGCAACAGGTGACACATATTATGCGCGGTCTAGATATCCTAACCATGACGACAGCGCAAATCAGCATCATGGATGCCGCACGCTTGCCTGCCATCAATCACTGGTATCACTTGCCACTGATATGTCATGCTGATGGACAAAAACTCTCCAAGCAAAACCTAGCACAACCAATTGATACACGAGATCCAAGTAAACTTATCGCCGATGCTTTACAACTATTACAGCAACCAGCCGTTGATAGAGACACACCTACTCGTATGTTAAAGCAAGCCATTGCTCAATGGGACAGTACGCCGCTACAAGGCAAGCAACAGTTAAATATGCACAGTGGATAAAAGAAAGCCAGCTAGCAAAAAGCGCCACTATTTAGCGACGCTTCTTTGGATAATGCCAGTCATGATGCATCGAGCCTATCACTAATGCTCAACCTATCAATAATAACGGCATTGGCTTTTTTCGATTTCAGGGCTTTCTTTATAAATTTTTAGCAATAACGCAACCATCACCAAACTAATCAACATCGAAGAGCCGCCATAACTGAAGAATGGCATGGTCAATCCTTTGGTTGGAATCGCGCCCATATTCATCGCCGCATTGATAATTGTCTGCGCTATGAACACCACACCGATACCAAAGGCGGTATAACTCATACGCATCTGCCGACGCTTGAGCGCGTTATAACTGATACGCATCGCGCTACCGATAATCAGCGCTTCGAGCACCAGTACCATAGTAACCCCAACAAAGCCTAACTCTTCCCCTGTAATGGCTAGTAGAAAATCAGTATGTGCCTCAGGCAAATGCGACAGTTTTTGTACGCTCTCACCATAACCAACGCCTGTAAATTGTCCACGACCAAAGGCAATCAAACTGCGTGCCAGCTGATAATCCGTGTCTTGCACATCATCAAACGGATCCATAAATGACATCACACGTACCAATCGGTACTGCGCTGTCGTCACCATCAATACCGCACCACCGATGGCAGCCGCGCCCAGTGCTAAAAAGTGCTTGTAAGGCGCACCAGCGATATAAAAAATCGCAAAGATGGTACCTAAAATAACGACAAAAGAACCAAAATCAGGCTGTGACAATAGCAGCATGGTGATGAGTGCCACCACCAACATAATCCGTAAAAAACCGTCTAAGCCGTTACGAACTTCAAAAGAGCGACGCACCACAAAATCAGAGACAAAGACAATCATCACCAACTTGGCCAACTCTGCCACCTGAAAATTAAATACCCCTAGGTTCAGCCAACGCTTGGAGCCGTTAATAGGCGTACTGAATAGGGTTGCCACTAGCAGCATGCCAGTGATACCCAATAGGATAAATTGGGTTTCAGTCTTATATAGTGTTCGCAAAGACACGCTGTAATAAGAAACCGTAGCGACCGTCAAACCGATCATCATATACAGCAGCTGGTTTTTGAAAAAGTGCAGCTCTGTCATGCCGCGACTGAGGGCAAAAGGAATAGAAGCGGAAGCCACCATCAATAAACTGAGCACCAACATACAGCCAACACTCGATAGGAGAATGGCGCGTGCTGACGGCATAGAAAGAATACCATCTGAGCCAGATGCTTGCTTCGGTTGGGACGAGGAACGAAAAAGAGAAGAGAGCGCCATAATTTTATATACACTAACGAACGAAAAAACACGGCGTCTATTAAACGCCACCGTTTAAAAAATAGAAAATAGACAGTACCAGACAGATTACTAAGCAAATAAGCTGACCATTCATGTTGCTGACTGGCTATGATTGACAGTAGCAGCAATCTATAAGCAAAACAATCATTTATACAGAAAATGCGCGCGCATCATAAAAGTCAATTCAGGGCAACCCTATTGCATTGCCCTTATTCTTTATTAAATACATGAGCTCTTTATTAAATGCTGATATTCGCTAAGCACTTATCATGCAAATGCTTAAATCACCAAACCTTTTATTCCGCAGTCATCATATCTGACGACTCAGTTGCTAATTGACCAACCAACTGACTGAAATGCTCACCGCGAGCTGCGTAGCCACTATATTGATCAAAGCTGGCACAAGCAGGTGACAATAGCACCGCTTGCACTTGCGATAGGCTGCTTGTCGTGACTTGTTGAATGGTTGTAAAGGCATTTTCTAAAGTTTGGCATTGATGTAACGCCACATCGGCGCTTATCTTAGCCGCGCGCAGATGCTGTTCAATCAGCGGCGCATCTTCACCAATAAACAGTACTTGGCTAACATACTGATTGATAAACGGCGTCAATTCACCAAACTGTTGACCCTTACCTTGTCCACCCAAAATCAATAGTAGTTTACCATCCTTTGGTGCATAGACTGCGCCCAGCCCTTCGATAGCTGCCATCGTTGAGCCGATATTGGTGCCTTTTGAATCATTAAAATAATCAATGTCTGCAGCATTTGCCACATACTGGCAACGATGCTCAAGTCCAGTAAACTGCTGTAAGGTATTTAACATACTGCCCAATGGCAAACCAGCAAGTTCGCCTAATGCCAAGGCTGCCTGTGCATTGAGCAGATTATGACGACCTTTAATCAACAGTTTATCTGCCGACAGTAGTTTTTCTGTACCGTGGGCAAGATAAATCTGGCCTTCAGGAGTAGTAATAAGACCATATTGACCTTTATCAGGAGCATGTATACCGGTACTCACTCTGGGCAAATTATCAGCCACGAGCGGGCGCGTCAATGCGTCTTCGCGATTGATAACCACGGACTTAGCACCCTGAAAGATACGATGTTTGGCTTGATGGTAGCCCAGCATATCGCCATGGCGATCTAGATGGTCAGGTGACATATTTAGAACCGTCGCCACTTGCGCACCCAAATTGGTCACCGTCTCTAACTGAAAGCTCGACAGCTCAAGCACTGCCAGCTCCATATCAGGATTATCAAGCAAGGTCAGCGCTGGCACGCCAATATTACCGCCGACACCAACATTGACACTAGCATCCGCGGCCATTTGCCCGACCAAGGTGGTCACGGTGCTCTTGGCATTAGAGCCAGTAATCGCCACTATCGGTACGGTACAAGCCTCACAAAATAGCTGAATGTCACTAACCACTGGAATATTCGCTTGGCGAGCAGCGGCGACGGCTTCGGTAGCAAGAGAGATACCGGGGCTTATAACAATACGTGCCGCTTGCTGCAAGAGCTCGGCGTCAATCGCACCAAATTGGCGAATACTAATCTCAGCGGGTAGTTGATCTGCTAAGCTAGGTGTTACCTGAGTATCAGTAACAGCAACCTGATAGCCTTGATTGGCCAAATAGCGCGCAACTGATAACCCAGATTGTCCCAAACCGACCACGACTTGTAGACCACTGCCTTTGTGAAGTAAGGCGTCTGTTGCAGCGTTGGTGGTCATATTTATTCCTTCTGTTGGACGAGCAAAATGGCATCAAACAAACCTAGTATATAAAGAAGCAAAATGATGCCGTCAAGATGAGACGCATCATAACGGTATCGTTCAGATTTCGGTACTGGTTTTTTATGACGATGTGCTATTATGCGCCTGTTTTTATATTAAGTGGCTAATGCTATAATAGTTGCCTTAATCTGTAAGTGACTGGGTATTTACCCAAGCATTTTAGTTTAGCATGTTGTCACAGTTAGCACGCTATTGTCACTTCTGTTTGGCAAAGTTACTACTATAGACGGGTCATGTCGAGCGGCTATTTTTATTTGATAAATTATTTATTACCCTCTACCGCAGCATATCATTGCTGACGCTATTCGTTACTGTAGGTGCTCTTATAAACGCCCTGCTTTAAGCACCTTATTTTAACTATTTTTTTAGGTAATCTCACTGAATTTATCATCATATCAATTATTGGTGAGCGTATTAGCGATACCAGTAAGTAAATCAATAGACCTACTTATTACTGATCTTTAATAACTCAATACCGCAATATGACACAGCACATGTTGCCGTAAAAGAAAGATGAATAGCTACTTTTATATCGATGCGATCATTTTATGAATGAGTAATGATTACTTTTTTTGCCTCTAACCCTATGCAGTTTACTTATGACATCTTTTATTGATAACTTACGTGACGAGTGGTTTTCCAATGTTCGCGGCGACGTTTTATCCGGTTTGGTTGTTGCCTTAGCGCTGATTCCTGAAGCCATTGCCTTTTCTATTATCGCGGGTGTTGATCCAAAAGTCGGCTTGTATGCCTCATTTTGTATCGCGGTCGTGATCAGTTTCGTCGGTGGTCGTCCAGGCATGATTTCGGCAGCAACTGGGGCAATGGCACTGGTGATGGTTGACTTAGTCGCCGAGCATGGTTTGCAGTATTTGCTAGCTGCCACCTTATTGTGCGGTGGGATTCAGATTGTAATGGGTATTTTAAAGCTTGGTAACTTGATGCGCTTTGTGTCGCGCTCGGTAGTCATTGGCTTCGTCAATGCGCTCGCGATATTGATATTTGCCGCTCAGCTACCAGAGTTGAATCCCATGACCGAACGCGTTGGCATGACGGTTTATATCATGACAGCGGCGGGTTTAGCGATTATCTACTTGTTTCCGCTGATTCCTAAAATCGGTCGCGTGATTCCGTCACCGCTGATCTGTATCGTTGGTTTGACCGCTGTCGCCATGTATATGAATCTTGATATTCGTAATGTCGGCAGTATGGGCGATTTGCCTGATTCATTACCGATGTTCTTATTACCTGACATTCCCTTGAACCTAAATACTTTACTGATCATCGCGCCTTACTCTATCGCACTTGCCATCGTTGGTTTATTAGAATCGATGATGACAGCGACTATCGTCGATGATTTGACAGATACGCCAAGCGATAAAAACCGCGAGTGTCGTGGTCAAGGGATTGCCAACGTCGTATCAGGTTTCTTCGGTGGTATGGCAGGCTGTGCCATGATTGGTCAATCTATGATCAACGTCAAATCTGGCGGACGTACGCGTCTGTCCACTTTGATGGCAGGTATCGTACTGCTCATTATGGTAGTGTTCTTAAGTGAATGGGTCAGTCAAATTCCAATGGCGGCACTGGTCGCTGTGATGATTATGGTCTCTATTGGTACTTTTAACTGGCAGTCTATTCGCGAATTTAAAACGCATCCGATGTCATTTAACATTGTCATGCTAGCGACTGTTTTGACCACAGTATTTACGCACAACCTAGCTTATGGCGTGGGCGTGGGCGTGCTGCTATCGGCGCTGGCGTTTGCCAATAAAATTGGTCAATTCTTAACGGTATTTAGTGAGTATGATGAGAGTACTAATACCCGTTATTATTATGTGCAAGGACAAGTATTCTTTGCTTCTACGACTCAGTTCTTAAACAGCTTCGATACCAAAGAAGCTTTGGACAGTATTCAAATTGATGTCAGCCAAGCGCATTTTTGGGATGTCAGTGCCGTAGACACCTTGGACAAACTGGTCATGCGCTTGCAACGTGAGGGCATTGATGTCAAAGTGGTGGGACTCAATAATGCGAGCCGAACACTGATTGATCGCTTCTCTATCCACGATCGCCGAGATATTGGCTTATTGGATTAAACAAAGCCACGTCTATTTATTGAGCTAATATTGATTAACCGCTCATAAATAAACAGTTGAATAAACAGCTGCATTGGTGCAAAGGGTTGGGCATAAGCATTATCGCCCCACCCTTGAGCTAAGCAGCTGTCTTTTTATTCTGTCTTTTTAATATTGGAATAATGTGGTGGTCTTATGAGTAATTTGAAACCAGATAGTGTGATTGCCTGCTTGGACTGCCCAGACCACGTGCAAGCAGTGTTAGAAGCCAGCATGTGGGCCGCGACTCGTCTACAAGCACCTGTTGGACTGTTGCATTCTGTACCGAGCTTACAACAAAAAGCGGCTGTGAATTATTCAGGCTGCCTAAATATCGATGATGAAAACATGCTGCTTGAGCAATTCACCACCAAGGAGCACTTGAGTAATTGTGAGCTAAAAGCCCAAGGCAAGCTTTTGCTTCATCAAGCTACCACCTATTGCGAACAGCAGCGACAAAAACTAAAAACATATACCCTGCATCGCCATGAACACCTCAATGAAAGTATCGATTACGTCGATGACAAAGCACAATTGATCGTTATAGGTCACAATGTCACCTGCAAATCGACATTGAGCCAGTTAATTAGAGTCAGTCACTGCCCCATTTTGGTGACTCATGCACCATTTTTGCACCCTACGACCGCTTTATTTGCTTTTGACAACAGTCCTACTTCACATAAATTGCTCAATTGGCTCTGCAAAACCTCACTGGTGCGCGCATTAACCGTTCATATCGTGATGGTCGGTAAAGAAGATTCTGAAAATTGCGATGCGCTACGCGAAGCTTATGCGCGGCTCAAACAAGCAGGCATCAAGTCTAAAAAAGCCTTGCTGGACTGCCGCGATGTCACTTCGGCTTTGAATTATTATCAAAATGAAAATAATATCGGTATGCTAATGACCGGTGCCTTTGGCCAATCTCGTCTGCGTGAACTTCTAAAAGGTAGCGACACAAAAAAGCTGCTCGGTAGCACCAAAACCCCCTACCTACTCTTCCCAAAGGTATAGGCTTTAGCCGATCTACACAGCCACTCCTCTCTCTTTGAGCGCAGAGCCTATACATCCATGTTAAGCTCTGCCGCTTACCGTATTACACAATTTTCCCTACTTTCTCCTCAAGTGATTCGTTTCATATACCAAACTAGGTTAGCAAATCATCACAGGAAATAGATGGATGGTCTCCCCAAGCACCTAAAAAGTTGGTTATAATAAAGTTTTCGTCAGTTCAACGCTAAAGGTTAATTCGCATTCTCTATGCTCATAACGGTGGTTTATACCATTGCAGCATAACCAGTATTTTTTGCCATAACTATGGCTGTTTTTGAACAAACAAATCCAATCTTACCTATCCCCCTTGAGTAAATTGGCACAGTTCTTGAATGACTAATAGTAAGCATGGCAGCGATACAATGCACCACAATGCTTCTATCAACCTGCGGCATCACACAAATAAGGAATATTTTATGAAGCTAATCACTGCGATCTTAAAACCGTTTAAGCTCGATGATGTACGTGAAGCGCTTTCTGACATCGGTGTTAAAGGTGTCACTGTTACTGAAGTCAAAGGTTTCGGTCGCCAAAAAGGTCACACAGAACTCTATCGCGGCGCAGAATACGTGGTGGACTTCTTACCTAAAGTAAAAGTCGAAGTGGCTGTTATTGATGAGATGGTCGAACCTGCTATCGAAGCCATCACTCGCATCGCTAGCACGGGCAAGATTGGTGATGGAAAAATCTTCGTCACTGCACTCGAGCAAGTCATTCGTATTCGTACGGGCGAGACAGGCCCTGACGCTATCTAACGCTCAAGGCCATATAGACACAGATTTATAGATCATACCGATAGCTGTATTGCATCAATTCAAGGGGGAATTAACATGCAAAATCAAATCTTCGAGCTCCAGTACGCACTTGACACGTTTTACTTTTTAATGTGCGGGGCGCTCGTCATGTGGATGGCAGCAGGCTTCACTATGTTAGAAGCTGGACTTGTCCGCTCAAAAAACACCGTTGAGATTTTAACCAAAAATATCGCACTTTTTGCCACCGCTTGTACCATGTACATGATATGCGGCTATGCCATTATGTATGGTGGCAACCTATTCTTGAGCGGTATCGCGGGTAATGAAACGCTGGTAGCAGATGCCCTAGCAGCCTCCGCTGAAAACGGCTTTGATGGTGATTCTGTTTACTCCGCTGCGTCTGATTTTTTCTTCCAAGTGGTGTTTGTTGCAACCTGTATGTCGATCGTTTCAGGAGCGGTGGCTGAGCGCATGAAGCTGTGGTCGTTCTTATTATTTGCTGTGGTGATGACTGGTGTCATTTATCCATTAGAGGGTAGCTGGACGTGGGGTGGCAATGATGTATTTGGTATGTTCAATTTAGGCGACATGGGTTTTTCTGATTTTGCAGGTTCTGGTATCGTCCATATGGCGGGTGCTGCGGCTGCATTAGCAGGGGTATTATTATTAGGTGCACGTAAAGGCAAGTATGGCCCTAATGGTGAAATACGCGCCATTCCAGGTGCTAACTTACCACTGGCAGCGCTTGGAACACTTATTCTCTGGATGGGTTGGTTCGGTTTCAATGGCGGCTCGGTGCTAAAACTGGGTGATATTGCCAGCGCCAACTCGGTTGCTATGGTCTTTTTGAATACCAATGCAGCAGCGGCCGGCGGTGCAATTGGTGCTTTAATAATAGCACGCATCATCTTTGGCAAAGCTGACTTAACCATGCTCTTAAATGGTGCACTCGCAGGATTAGTCGCTATCACGGCAGAACCCTCAACCCCATCTGCATTACAAGCAACACTGTTTGGTTTGATCGCTGGCGTTATCGTTGTGCTATCTATCTTAGCATTGGATAAAATAAAAATAGATGATCCAGTGGGTGCTATCTCAGTTCATGGTGTAGTCGGTCTGTTCGGTCTGCTTATCGTACCAATTACCAACCCAGCAGCATCGTTCGTAGGTCAGATTGCTGGTGCAGCCACTATCTTTACTTGGGTATTCATCGCCAGCTTAATCACTTGGGCGGTTATCAAATTAGTGATTGGTCTGCGTATATCTGAAGAAGATGAGTATGAAGGTGCGGATATAGCAGAGTGTGGTATGGAAGCATATCCTGAGTTTGTGAGATAAGCTCTGAAGCCAATATTAAAATATATGTACTAAAAATCCCGCATTACCAAAAGGTATTGCGGGATTTTTATTTATCAATATTAGGTCTAATACTAAAAATAAACGATAGGTTTATTTCTTTTTCCACGTTTGACTGCGTGAGAATGGACCGATATAACCTTTTAGATTTAAGGTGTTGCCACTCAAGTTTGCGGTCATACGATAGTCTTTGCCCTTTTCAGGATCAGTAATCGTACCACCACTATATTTGCCACCACCATCAGACTTTAAACCTTTAATAATGGTCGTACCAACGTGCTTTTTGCCTTTGGCTGAGTTGGTAGCGATAAGCGTACCTGTTAGTACACCGTTTGACTCAGTAATCTTTACGGTACCTTTTGGCTTACCTTCATCAAATGTCTGCCACGTGGTATTGGCCAAAGGATCAGCGGCGAATGCCATGCTTGCTAAACTGATACCTGCAACAGCTAGAGTGGTTTTGGTAAATAATTTCATAGACTGATTCCCTTCATACAATGATTACTCGAAACGTTATGTTTCTGATCTCCTAGGCTTATCCTTCGCTAAAATTCCTATTAACAGCTATGCGACTTTCTACTCTTTGGAAGTGATTAGCGCATCTAAAAAAACTGCTCATCAAAATTTTATACGACATAAGCGATGTCTTGACTCATTATAAGCAATTTTAAGCTTTTGCCTAGTAATTTTTTTATAGTTTATTATTTCTATAAAAATTGAACTATATCAAATAGTTATAAAAAAGGATTGTCAATATTTTTATCCAACCGGTCATCTTTTTCTTTTGACTTATGCTGACTATTATTGTAAATAGCATCATTTTCAAATGCCTGAAGAATCTTGCTTGTTAGTTCATGTAACTGTTGTGCTTGCTTATATCCAGTAGCATCAAGAGTCAAATCAATATCGCCATATATAATAATTTTATCTGTTTGGTTTTCGATGATAAGCTCACCGATTTGCATGCTTTGGTGGTCATTGGCAAATGGATCAATCATTTGATTCTCCTTTTTATTAATACCTTGCGTAATTTTTGGATTTTTTGTGCCTTTTATTATATATAGACTTGTGTCACAAAGGCATTATGCTTGCAATTGGGCGATTACCCACTCAAGAATCGCCCAAACAAACAGCATCCAAGCCGGCTCTTCTGTTGGCTCATCCGGCAACTCGGAGCTTTCACCCGCCTTTAATGGCAGATCAAATGCCTGTGTTTTGGTTTTGGCATCCAAGACGGGCAGCACATCGATACCAATCCTGGTCGAGAGTTCATCAACACTAATAACCTCTATGCGCTCTGACTCATCATTGGGTGCATAATAGACCCCTGCTTGATTAATCGCTGGTATATAGACGGCTTTAAAAAAATGACTGGGCACCAGTACACGATCTGCCAGTTGCTTGGTTGTTTTGCCAGTAAATGCTACCCCTGTAATGCTATAAACCTCTCCATATTGCTGGGTCAAATAGCGAGTGGCTGATTCAATATTACGCCAGATATAGCGATTGTTGCGCGGTGACTGCGGGGCGATATTGGCAAGGCTAAAGCTATCATATTGTTGACTACGATTCGCCATATCGGCATTGGGCGCTAAATGCCCGCGATCATAGCCAGAGCCTGAATAGTCGGACAATGAGGCGCGTGCGGATTTTGGTAACCTACTTTCTTCATGAAAGCTGTCTTCACGATCAATTTCTTTTGCTTGTTGTAAACGCTTGCGATCCAAATATTCTGCTGACCAAAGCGGTGTACGCGACACACCAGAATACATAACGGCAAAACCATCCATGCATAAAGCTTGGGTTTTGTTGCTTAGCTTGGTATTAATAAACTCAGGATAGACACCGCCATAAAAGGACTCGCTACACTGAGTAAAGTCATCAGCATGCGCTGAAGTTATACTTACGACCACCGCCATCACGGTCATTGTAATACTGTTTTTCAAACGAGCATTGAGCCTACCGAAACTTATCATTCAACTTTCAACCATCTATGCTTGTCATTACGTATACGCTATCGTAGCAGGCGTTTGTAAATAAAGAAAGATAAGGTGCAAGTCGTGACATTCTAGACAGTATCCGCTATACTGAGCCGTCTAAAAACGGTGAAGTGGGTGAGTGGCTGAAACCGCACGCCTGGAAAGTGTGTATGCGTTAATAGCGTATCGAGGGTTCGAATCCCTCCTTCACCGCCAATCTTATTCTGCTTAATCAAAGCCTCTAGCTTTTCCCATCTGTTCAAACAACTCCGAAATACCTTTTAATCCAAAATACTTTCTGAAATTTTTAATTACAAACCTCATTTTGGCTTAATCTATTTGCCTATGTCATTTTGTAACCTTTTATTTATTACATTCCTCTCGCTTACGCCCCTCCCGCACCTTTACTTGATGTTTCGCTATTTTCTACCAACATCGCCGCAGCCGTTTTTTTGAGTATCGCCCACTGCTCATCATCGACATAGATGCCTTCTTTCCATGCGCGCTGATGCGTTTCAAACAATTCATCTGTTGATATTTTGCGATCGAAATTCTGTGTATCTGATTCGATATCGAAGTTTTGCGTGGCAATTTCAATGACCATATCATTGGTATTGTAATTGGCTTGCGCGTTGTCAAAAAAATAAAGGTCAGGATAAACAAAATCTTTATTTAATGTAAACAATGTATGTTTGGGCACAGAGCCATTGTCCCATTTAGCCAGACAAGCAAAGCCTTTGGCAGCCAGCCCCACCAGCTCGCTATAAGCCAACCAGCGGTTATGACAGTTCTGTAAATAAATATGAAAATGCGCCAAATCACCCATTTTTTCAAGCGCATAATCGATGATAGTCGGCAAGTGACAAGCCAAGCTGCTACCATGCAAATCTAAACGAATAGCGCCGTCTTGTTGATGGACGATATCGATTGGCGTATCGTGCTCAGTTAAGATATACGGACTGGCATTGTTAAAGTGTCTGATACCGTCCAAGCCCGCCATCTGTAACTCAGCGACCATAGTAGCAATCACATCCGCTTCGCCTACTTCACGGTGCATCCCAGTAAAGGCTTTGTGTACTATCGTCACGATTTCATTATGCGATACGATCATGAGTCAAACCTCCCTGCTCTTTCGATAAATCGGGTAATAAAGGAAACAGCCATTCATCACTATGCACTTCTGCAAACAAAGGCGCACCTTGAAACAAGGTGATCCGCACCCAGCGATCTGATCTGGGATCGAACTTGGTGGCACCAAACATCGATAATTTACACCGTAACAGGTGCATGGGTAATGCGGTTTTATGCAAGACATTCATCTGAATATCGCCCAGTGGCTTATGTCCCATCGTCCAAACGCGGCGCGCAATCGAGCGATATTTTGGCTGATTTAAGATGAACTCTGAAATGAGCTGCTTTGGATCGGTGGGTTTCAACGCGAGATACAGCTTATTTGCTTGCCGTGCGATGTCTAATGCAAGCTCACGATCAGCACCCGGTTCTTGCCCGCGCACGCCCATCCTTGGCTCTTCTTTATCCACCGAGCGATACCAAAACCAATGGCTATTATCAGGCTGGCTAAAATCAATATTAATCACCCACTGATAATATCGCTCTAATACATCGATTAAATCTTGGATCACCTTGCCTTTCGGTAGCGACAGCGTTTCATCGGCATTTATTTTTTCTTGAAACGCATCGACACGCTCAGGATAAAGCTCCATCAAGCAAGAGATAATCACTTCTTGGCTCTCAAGGCTTAGATGATAGTGAGCTTGTAAGAACTCTGCCCATGTACTGTATTGATTAATGGTTACCATCAAATTATTTTGTAATACGGCTAATTCTGCAACGACCGCTTCATTGAGTTTGATTTGCGACTCATTGATGGTAACAATCTCGCTAAAATGCTGAATAGCACGTTTGATTAAACTGGCAAAATATGCGGTTTTTTTGGGTTCAATCTGGCAGATCAGTGTTACTTGCAACGCTTCTTCACGGGTAGTTAGCCATTGATCGACGACACAAGGATGGTTGATTAGATACGGTGCCATGCCCAGACCGGTGGCGTTACCAACTCCCAAGTAACGCTTAATCTCTGGATGCAGCGCAGCGGCGTTGCTACCGCCTTTTTGCTTTGCCAAATAATCGACCCAATCTAAGCTAAACTCACGCAGCAAATACACGGCACACATCTGCGCGCGAAAGGATTGATCAAAATCTGCACTGTGATCTAACGGTTTGAAGTCATAAATACCAAACTTACCATTGCCATAGACGGCAGTAGTGCGCAATATATAACCCACTTGCGCGAGTATATCTAAATCTGGTTGCTGACCAATGGCGAGTGAGCTAACGATATGATCAAAGACCCGTACGCTCTTATTTGCTCGTGCCAGCACCATCACCATATTAGAGTTGCGACCTGCTTCTTGCAGCGGTACGTTGGCTTGTAGATTACCCAGTAATTCTTCACTTATCTCACCAAAGACCAAACCAAAGGTCACATCCCATTTTTGGGCAATCACCCTATCATTACGCTCTTCATCAGCCAGCTCATTACAAAACACCACCAGATGATACAGATGCTCTGGAGTATTGAGGCGATAAATAACCGTGCCATAGCCTTGCTCATCCAAATCCCACAAATGGGTACTGAGCGTCCATTGCTCTCTATCAATCTTACGCAGTAACGTGCGCACAAAGCTAATGCGAGTTTGGTGCATCGCGCCCAACCTTTCTGCATTCATAATCACGTCACGAGTACGAAAGTCAGTGCTCAGTTGAGGCGGGTTGACATTAATTCTTTCATTATTTGCATGAATCATATTCATAATTTCACTACCTTACCTAATATATTGAGCCAGCAGCTTTGTTAAT
Source organism: Psychrobacter immobilis (assembly GCF_003148585.1). GTDB lineage: Bacteria > Pseudomonadota > Gammaproteobacteria > Pseudomonadales > Moraxellaceae > Psychrobacter > Psychrobacter immobilis. Next base: position 32,306 of record NZ_QGGM01000013.1, read on the forward strand.
AATGCCAATGATGATATCTATTGGTAAATAAGTATTCAGCCGTTTTTAGGATCGTTGTTTTGACCTTGACCGTTTGGTAGTCAATCAGTTTTTTGAGTAAGCTTTTCCTTAGCGAGCTTTTCTTCGCTAATTTTATGTCTTACCTCTACCTGATTAGGTCGATACAAGTCTTGCTCTCGCGCCATTTGCTGGGCAATTTGTGGCCCGTTCCATAGCGATGGCAGCAGGATAAAGGAGACAGGCACAGCGGTAATCACGATAAAAGACTGCAATGCTGTCACGCCACCTGAACCAAGCGAGATTAAAACAATCGCTGTCACCCCCATCATAATGCCCCAAAAGGTACGAATCATGGCGTTTGGCTCACGCTCGCCACTGATGACCACACTGATGGTATAGGTCATCGAATCACCTGTCGTGACGATAAAAACGGTGGTTAAAATTAGAAATAATATCGAGGTAATTAAAGGAAAGGGTAATTGCTGGGTAACGGCTAATAGTGCACCAGGTAAGTTAAAGCCTTCAAATGCGCTACTGACACTGCCCGGATTGGCAATCTCAAACGCCAGACCCGAACCACCAACGACGGTGAACCAAAAGCAAGTAACGAGTGGCGCAATGATACAAACCGTGGTAATCAATTGACGAATCGTACGACCACGTGAGATACGAGCGATAAAGATAGCCATCATCGGGCCATAACCTAAGAACCAACCCCAAAAGAACACGGTCCAACCGCCAAGCCAGCCTTCATCACCGCGAAAAGTGGCCATCGGAATAAAGTTATCGACCATCGTGCCGACACCTTGAATATAACCATTGACGATAAAATTGGTCGGTCCAAATATCAAAATAAAGACCATCAGCGCAACTGCCAATATGACATTGAAGCGGCTGAGCAATTGCATGCCTCGAGCAAGACCACTGATCGCTGATAAGGTATAAAGCGCAATCGCGAATATGATAATGATAAGCTGGGTGGCAAAAGTATCAGGAATACCAAACAATTCATTCAGTGCATAGCTGGTCTGTAGACCCAAAAAACCAATAGGGCCAATCGTACCCGCAGCCACGGCGACGATACAGCAAGCATCGATAATCGCGCCCGTTTGACCAGTAAGTACGCGCTCACCAAACATAGGATAAAGAAGTGTGCGAGGTTTCAGCGGCAAACCTTTGTCATAATGCAAATGCATGACCACAATCGCGGTCAAACTACCGACAATCGACCACGCCAAAAATCCCCAATGCATAAAAGATTGTGATAAGGCGTTAAATGCTCGTTGTTGCAAGTCTGGTGACTCACCGTATAAAGGAGGCGCTGACACGAAATGAGCAATAGGTTCTGCCGCCGCCCAAAAAACCCCGCCGCCAGCCAACAATGTACAAAATAGGATGGCCATCCACTTGAAGTTGTCCATTTCAGGCTTTGGTAAGTTTCCCAAAATTACACGACCCGTGCGACCTGCACCAACCGCTAAAGCGATGACGAAAGTAGCGAGAAGCAGAATTTGCCAAAAAGGACCAAAGATATTGGCCGACCATTTAAAACCAACATCCACAATCGTTGCTAACTGTGCTTCTGCAAAAATCGCCATGAGCACAAAAATCGTAATAAACCCGCCACTATACCAAAAGGCAGGGTTTTTTAGCCCCAACGCATCAATATCGGTAGCAGCTGGTACAGCGCTGACCTTATCCGCTGTGCTATTGGCAGCGTTTGAGCGTCCTTGCTCACCTTGGTTAAGTCCCTTTAAATCGGCCATGATGTGGCTCCATATGCTAAGGCTAATGTTGCGTTCTAAATTAGAGGTATCGCAATGAGGATATAGCCAGATAGCCTCACTATATTATTGATTTCAAAGCTCTCTATTTCGGATGGCTATACGCTATAAAACGTCTGTCGTCTTATAGCGGTTTCACACAATAACTGGCTAAAAAATCTTTAGAACTGGCTGTTCAAGCCAAAGGCTTTAGACCTTGCTCTAAAAAATCAAACCAGTTTTGACCGATGACTTTTCCAGCATCGCTTTCATTAAAGCCGTGTTTGAGTAGACCGTTATAGATATTTTCCATACCGTCCTTGCCAGCAAACCATGGCAAGGTATCTGGCCAACCTGAATTATTGGCATTGCCTTCACCATAGTCCATCGCTTTTGACCAGCGCCCATTACGCATCCACTCAAGCACGGCTTGCGGTTGATTGAGACACAAGTCACTACCAATGGATAAATGCTCGACGCCATATTTGTCAGCACAATTGGCAATCATCGTACAAAAATCATCTAATGTGCAATCACTACCATTTGGTAAATGAAACGGATATAAGCTGAAACCTAACAACCCGCCTGCTTGGGTCAAGGCACTGATGACCGTATCCGATTTATTACGCAGGGCATCGTGTGCTGTGGTTGGATTGGCATGACTGATACATATCGGGCGCGATGATGCTTCTATCGCCTCAAGCGTTGAACGTTCTGCGCTGTGCGACATGTCAATAATCATACCGACACGGTTCATCTCAGCGATGGCCTGCTGACCAAATCGGGTAATGCCGCTGTCATTCTGCTCATAACAACCAGTGGCTAGTAAGCTCTGGTTGTTGTAAGTCAGCTGCATAATCAATAAACCCAAACGGCGCATTACGCTGATTAGTCCGATTTCATCATCGATTGGTGAGCAGTTTTGCGCGCCAAAGAAGATGCCAACTTTACCCTGCTCTTTTGCCATCTTGATATCAGCAACTGAGGACACTGGCAAGATAAGATCTGAGTTTTGCTCAAAGCGTGCATGCCACTCGCTAAAGCGGGTCATGGTCTGACGGGCATCTTCGTGATAGACCAAAGTGGCATGTACCGCATTGATACCACTGGCTTGTAGCATCTTAAAGTAGTCACGATCCCAATGGCTATACTGTAATCCGTCAATGACGATATGGTCTTGGTACATATCAATTCCCTTTAATACTTTTATCGGTAGCCGCTATCATTAGCGATTGAGCGCGTTTTAGCACAGTATCGCTTCGATAGCGGCGAGTATGCTTGTTAAGACATTTTTAGTACGCTTTTTGATAAGCGGTCTTCACGATGGTATAGAACTCTTTGGCATATTGACCTTGCTCACGCGGGCCAAAGCTTGACTGTTTACGACCACCAAACGGCACGTGGTAGTCAGTTCCCGCAGTCGCTAGATTGACCATCACGCAACCTGCTTGCACTTGCTCTTTGAACATCGCACTGCTACGCAAGCTCTGGGTAATGATGCCGCCCGTCAGACCAAAACGCGTGTCATTGGTCATCGCAATCGCTTCGTCCAAATCCTTGACACGCATGACGCAAGCGAGCGGCGCAAATACTTCTTCTTGGTTGATATCCCAGCTGTTGTCCGTCTCGGTAAATAACGTCGGCGACATATAGTAGCCGTCATGCGGCATCTCTAAACGCTCACCACCAAAGGCTAAATTGGCACCAGATTGCTTGGCTTTTTCGATCCAGCCCATGTTTGATGCCAGCTGCTTGTCATCGACGACAGGCCCCATAAAGATACCTTCATCAAGCGCATGACCGACCTTTAAAGTCTTCATTTTTGCGACCACACCTTCGACGAAGGCATCATGAATACTGTCCATTACGATGAGTCGTGAAGAAGCGGTACATTTTTGTCCCGAACCGCCAAACGCACCAGCCACTGCCGCATCGATAGCAACTTGCAAATCGGCATCATCTGCGATGACCAAGGCGTTTTTGCTGCCCATCTCAAGCTGGCAACGGATAAAGTTCGGTGCCGTCGCAGCAGCGACCTTGCGACCTGTTGGTACAGAACCGGTAAAGCTAACGGCATCGATATCTGTAGAATTGATGAGTGCATCGCCGACTGACGAGCCGCCACCCAGTAGCAGGTTAAACGTCCCTTCTGGCATGCCTTGACGGTGAATGATTTCAGCCAATGCCACTGCGCTGGCAGGTGTTAAGTTCGCAGGCTTCCAAATGACCGTGTTACCAAAGGCCAGAGCTGGCGCGATCTTCCATACAGCGGTGGCCGTTGGAAAGTTCCAAGGTGAGATAATCGCGACCACACCGACTGCTTCGCGGGTGACTTCAACCTTGACACCAGGACGTACTGAGGCTGCGTTATCACCGATTTGGCGCAATACTTCAGCGGCATAGTAATGAAAGAACTGACCTGCGCGGTAAATCTCTCCGCGACCTTCCGCAAAAGGCTTACCTTCTTCAAGAGACAACAGCGTACCTAGCTCATCACAGCGAGCAATCATTTCATCGCCAATTGCTTGTAGGATAGACTGCTTTTTTTCTAAAGGAGTCGCTTCCCATTTTGGTTGAGCGTGACGAGCAGCAGCAATAGCGTCTTTGACTTGATCGCCACTGGCCTGTGCGAACTCACCGATAGTGTCAGTGATATCAGATGGGTTAATATTGGCAACGGTATTTACGCCCGCCTGCCATTCACCATTGATATAAAGTGATTTGGTTGGGTCTTGCTGCAATATCTGTTTGGCGGTGTGAGCTGACATAAGAGCTTCCTTGATAAAGTATTAAAAGATGGAATATTAAAATTAGTTTTAAGGCACAGCGGCATATACGACCAGCTCAACCAGCATTTCCTCTCGTGCCAGTCCTGCTATTACGAGTGCTGCCCGATTTGGATAGGGTGCTTCAAAGTATTCAGCATAAACTTGATTGACCGTTTTTAGATAGTCGCGATCGGTCACATAGATCATGACCTGTAGTACCGAATTCATGCTGACATTGGCACATTCTAGTGTGTGCTTGAGATTGTCTAGCGTTTGACGGGTTTGCACTTCGATACCACCTGCAACCACATCACCATTTTCATCGATAGGAATCTGCGCGGTGTACAACGTACCATTGCTAGTGATCGCCCATTCTAAAGGGGCTTTAGACGCATAAAGTGAGGTTTTGATGGCTTGTTTGGTTGAATGAGTCGTCATGTCGTCATATCCTTTGATCAATGATTGGGCAGCGATTGCTATAGAGGTATCCTACCCAAGTACTAATGATAAATCTAACTAATTAAATTTAGAATATGATAGATTTAATCTATCATAGACGATATCTTATATATTAATAGTGGTGAGGAGTAAGCGTATGAAATTACAGCAATTACGTCACTTTTTATGCGTGGTAGAGGAAGGTGGCTTTCGGGCGGCCGCTGACCGAGCCAATCGCTCGCAAGCGGCATTGTCTGCCTCGATAAAGGAATTGGAAAAAATACTAGGTCAGCGCTTATTTGAAGGAGGAAATAAAGCAACACTCACGCCTTTTGGCGAGACTTGTTTACCCAAAATCGAGCAGTTTATGACGGTTTATCAAGCGCTAGAGGATGATTTAAAAGGAGCAGCCGCTGGCGATAAAGGCAAAATAAGGATTGCAAGCGTGCCATCACTGGTGACAAAACTCTTGCCTAGTGTGTTGGTTGAATACTCCAAGAGATATCCTGATGTCGAGATTGTACTAATAGATGATAACTCTGTCGGTGTGGCCAATCGTTTATTGGCAGGTGAAATCGATTTGGCATTGGGCAACTGCACCAGTATCGACCAATCAAATATAGATTTCACCTTGCTCATATCTGACCCGATTGGCGTGGTCTGCTTAAAAAGCAATTCGTTAAATCAACCAGTAAAACCGTCAAGAAACTATCAAAAAACAGGGCTTAAATGGCAACAACTTATGATCCAGCCTTTTATCTATAATGGCACTTGCCGACTACTCGAAAACACACCCGCCGAGGTGCTCAACCGTAATGCGCGTTACACGGTCGAGAATATTACTTCCTTATTTTCATTATTACGCAATGATCTTGGCATCACCACCCTACCCAAGCTCGCCTTTCCATCGAATGAGCCAGAATTGGTATGGCTCGACTTACTTGAACCTGCCTTAGACAGACAAATTGGTATTTTTAAATTGGCAAATAAAACGATTTCACCGCCAGCACAAGCGTTTCATGAACTGTGCATTCAGTATGTCCAGAATCACTATATTTTATAAAGACAGGTTAAAAAAAGGTTGAAAATGGGTTAAGACATACCTCACTACCGCCTACTTTTATAAGCCACTATCAGAAACTCCATTCACTTGAATAAAAGCGTCTTTCACTATGTCTAAAGGTTTAATTTCCGTTATTCGTGGCCTCTTATCTGTTATCGGCATCATACTTATCATCGATTGCGTTGCATTGATGGTCGTCGGTAAAGTCAACTTCGGCTCGGTTGTACCTTTTTTACTCGGCATGGTTTTTGTCATACATGGGATGTTTTGGCATGCAATACGCAGGTTTTGCAGCCAACATTATGGCTTTAACCGCCTTTGGTATGGGTTATGGGCTGTATTTATACTTTGGTTGTTGAGCTTCGCTCTATTTATTTGGTCATTACAACAGCAGATTACGCTTAGCCAGCAGCCTGCACCGACAGTGGCAGCGATTATTATATTAGGCTCAGGCACGGTTGCAGGTAAGCCGACACCGACGCTCGCCAAGCGTTTGGACACCGCTGTGCCCCTTATCGAGACACAACCAGATGCTTTGGTGATGACCAGTGGTGGCGTTGGTTTTCAGCGTACACGTAGCGAAGCCGATATCATGGCCACGTATTTGCATGAGGCACATGGCGTGCCATTCGAACGCATTTTACAAGAAGGTAAAAGTACCAGTACGGAAGAAAACCTCGCTAACAGCCGAGCGTTGTTAGAAGCAAAAGGGCTATCTATCACTGATCCTATCGCCATCGTTACCAGTGACTTTCATAGCATTCGCGCAGCCAGCATTGCGCGACATCAGGGCTATACACAGCCGATCACCGTCGCCAGTCCCACGCCTTTATCCATTCGTTATAACGCTTGGTTTCGCGAGTATTTTGCTTTTGTTAGTGGCTGGCTGTTAGGAGAGTATTGATAGTGATGTATATTTCATCAGTTTGAACAAGCTTACTGCTAAATATCATAGCTCTAGCGTTGCCGCATTACTGTTTTTACCAATCAAAACGGTGGTAATTTTACAGTGCGTTATAATCAGTAAGAACCACTGATAAATACTGCAAATAAAAATAATAATGATGGAGCGCATTATGCTATTGGATATCTTTTTAACTGTTCATTTCATGCTGCTGATACTGATCTCTTTGCGAGTGCTTGCCCGCCATGATCTGACCTCGCCCGCTCGGCTTGCTTGGCTCGTCATATTGTTCATTTTGCCTTATCTGGGGGTTGTAATTTATTGGATGTTTGGTGAGGTGCATCTAGGACGCGATTTTACGCGCAAACGTAAAGAAATCATCGATAAATTAAGCGCACATAGTCCTGAAGTACTTGGTGATGACATCGCTTTGTCGGAGGCCATCAAACCTGAATACCAAGCGGCCTTTGCCTACTCTGCCAATGCAACTGGCTATCATACAACGGTGGGCAATCACGCAGAGCTGATGGCAGATGCGGCTGAGACGCGCAAACGTATGATTGCCGACTTTGATGCAGCGACCGATCATATTCATGTGCTGTATTATATTTGGCTAATCGATGGTATGGGAATCGATACTGCTCAAGCGCTCATACGAGCGGCAAGGCGCGGCGTCATATGCCGAGCAATGGTTGACGGCATGGGCTCACGAAAAATGGTCGGCTCAAAGATATGGCAGGAAATGATAGAAGCTGGCGTACAAGTCAGTGTTGCCCTACCAATTAGTAATCTTTTAAAGGTACTCATGTTTAGCCGGATTGACTTGCGAAATCACCGCAAGATTACGGTTATTGACGGCAAAATCGGCTACTGTGGCAGTCGCAACTGCGCCGATCCTGAGTTTCGTGTAAAGCCAAAATTTGCGCCGTGGGTAGACATTATGCTGCGGGTCAAAGGGCCAGTGGTGGCACAGAATCAGATGTTGTTCGCCAGTGATTGGCTGACTGAAAATCCTGATACGCCGCTTGCCAGCTTTCCTTATTTTATTGACCCTAAACCAAAGCAACAAAAATCCCCACAGCCAGAAACTGATGAGCCTTTACCAATAACATCACCGCCACCATTACCAGTCACATTGCCGCCAAATGGCTTTGCTGCACAAGTTTTTTCTGATGGTCCTACCCAACGACGCAGCACCACGCCACAATTTTTAGGTGTCTTAATTGGTCAGGCAAAAAGAACCCTGATTATCTCAACGCCTTATTTTGTGCCTGATTATTCGCTCGTTAGCATTTTGTGTGCGACCGCTTATCGCGGTGTACAAGTAACCATGATTTTCCCAAAGAATAACGACTCAATAGTCGTGGCTGCTACCAGTCACAGTTATTACTGGCAGCTGCTTGAAGCGGGGGTCAATATTTACGAATATGAACCCGGTCTATTACACGCAAAAACCTTGACCATCGATGGTGAAATCAGTCTGATTGGCTCGACTAATTTAGACTTGCGTAGCTTTGATTTGAACTATGAAAACAACATTGTGTTTAGCGATAAAACGCTCACAGCGGCCATCGTTGAGCGACAATACCAGTATATCGCTGATTCTGAAGAGGTCACTCGTGAGCAAGTTGAAAACTGGCCGTTATCTTATAAAATCTGGAATAACATTGTCGCCACGATGGGGCCTGTTTTGTAACCCATTATTAGGGCGTGCCCTCAATTCAATTGATCATATCTAAACGGGCTAATGACCTTAAGCCATTCTATTCAGCTGCTGTCTTCTGCAAAATATAAACGACAAACTTAGCTTGTGTCGTAAAGGATTCTGTTTCGACGGCTGCTAGTAGCGCCTGTCTTTTTTCATTAAGCGCGCGATAAGCATAAGGCGTCATAGTCATCAAATCAGCCAAATCAGCGGCTGACAACGTCATCTCGGTACTGACATGCTCCGTACCCATCAGCGTAAAGTATGGAGCCAATTCATGCAAAAACTTATCCGAATCATGCTCACGGACGTTATCAAATAACGCTTCGCGCATCGTCGCTAGATGCCCGATATCTGGCTTGGCAATGATTAAATAACCGTCTGCAGCCAATACCTCATTGAACGCGTCTGGCAAGATAGGGCTAAAAATACTGCTAATACCCTTTATGCTATGCGCGCGTAACGGCAAATGGGCAGCGCTGGTAACAAGCGGATAGATGACTGCCGACTTGGCTGTCGCATTAGTAACACTGTCTTTAACTTGCTGATACCAAAGACGCCCTGCTACCTTACTGGCTTTCGCAAGCTCTACCACAGCAGGTTTACTGATATCTGCAGCGATGAGCGTATCCATGCCTGTCTGTGCCATTGCCTGCGTGTAATACCCTTCACCGCAACCAATATCCAACCAATTGATTGCCTTGCTATCTTTTTTAGTTATCGGCTCAATTGCTGAATCAGCAACCGACTCATTTTTCGCCAACAATTCCCTCATTTTTTGGCAAATAAGCGTCTGCAATGGCTGATAATGTCCGGCGTTTAAAAACCGTTTGCGCGCATCAATTGATTGCTGGCTATCGCCCGGTGCTTTGGATTTTTTTTGTTGCACGGGTAATAAATTAACATAACCCTGACGTGCCACATCAAATGGATGAGCAGTTTGTTTTGGGTGCAAGCTGCCATCGCAGCGCCACGTATTTGCAGCAGGCTGTAATGGTGATTGGCAAAGGGGACAAATAAATAAGCTCACAAGTATCTCAACGTCATCGCAATATGGCTGCCATTTTAACAAAATTCAGGCTTACTGCGTGATAAACAATGCAGGAAAGAAAATGCGAAAAATAAACTATCAGCAACCAAACTGTTAGCAACCAAAAAAAGCCACCTCAACTAAAGTGAGATGGCTTTTGCATACAAGATATCTGCTGACATGTTCGAACGATATGGCTATGTTAACGCAGTTTTAAGGTCATGAGCCCAAGGATGACGAGAATAATGGCAATAATCCAAAACCTTGCCACCACTTGCGTCTCTTTCCAGCCAATCTCTTCAAAGTGATGATGCAATGGCGCCATCCGAAAGACACGTTTTTTACGCAGCTTATACGAGCCAACCTGTAGCATGACCGATAATGCTTCGGCGACAAATAGACCGCCCATAATAGCAAAAGCGATTTCTTGACGAGTCATGACAGCAATCGTACCGAGCATAGCCCCGAGAGCAAGCGCTCCTACATCCCCCATAAATACTTGGGCTGGATGGGCATTGAACCATAAGAAACCAAGCCCTGCACCAATCATCGAACCACAGACAATGAGAACCTCGGAGTTATAGGCAATATAAGGCACATGCAAGTAATCAGCAAAGCGTACATCACCTGATACATAAGCCATCGCGCCCAAACCTGCCGCGACCAAGACCACAGGCAAAATCGCTAAACCATCCAAGCCATCGGTCAAGTTGACGGCGTTAGAAGCACCATTAATCACAAAGTAGGTAAAGATAATAAAGCCAATGCCAAACGGCACTGCCGAAAAAGGAATCATCCAATCTTTGAAAATCGGTAGCAGCAAATCCTGCATCTCACGCGTGGTCGCGATATCTGGCTGCAAGGTGGCGATATAATACAAAGACACACCGACGAACAAAGCACCCATAGAGAGCCAAAAATATTTCTTACGAGCAATTAAGCCTTTGGGATCTTTATACTTAATTTTTAGCCAATCATCTGCCCAGCCGACCGCGCCAAAGATAATCATAACAATGAGCAAAATCCAAACGTACGGATTATTCAAACGCGCCCATAGTAAGGTGGACACGCCAATCGCACTTAAAATCAGCACCCCACCCATGGTCGGCGTACCAGTTTTCGCCAAATGCGATTGCGGGCCATCATTGCGAATCGCTTGACCATATTTCAATGCACGCAGACGTCGAATGACAGGCCCACCAAAAAACATGCTAAATGCGAGGGCGGTAATGACCGCGAGTAACGCTCGCAGCGTCAACGAAGAAACCGCAGAAAACGGCGTGTAATACTGGCCAAGCCAGCCAAACAACCAAACTAACACCGCCTACTCCTCGATTAGCGCATTGATAAGGGTTTCCATTTGCATGGAACGAGAACCTTTAAACAGCACCGTACAAGGCTGCGCCTGCTGCGCTTGCAAATACGGCTTCAAATACGCCAATAAACTGTCTTTATCGGTAAACGCATGGGCATTGATGTCAGAAACCTCTTGTGCACCCGCCACGGTAAAAGGCGCGTATTCACCAACACACAGCAGCACATTGATGCCCGTTGTCGCAATGGTACGACCCAAGCTTTGATGCTCGCTGACCGCCGCCTCTCCAAGTTCTGCGATATCGCCCAGCACCATGACTTGCGTGCCCGTTTGCGCCGCCAATACTTTTGCTGCCGCTCGCACCGAATGCGGATTGGCATTATAGGTATCATCAATCAAGCGATGCATGCCTAACAGCTGACTGTTCAAGCGACCTTTGGCAGGACGCGCATTTTCAAGCCCGACAACGATATCACTAACATCGATATTCAGTGCATGAGCACAAGCAGCAGCGGCTAAAGCATTATTGACATTGTGCTCGCCCGCTAGTGGCAAGTTGATATCATGGACTTGATTGCCGATATGCAGCTTAAATTCACTGCGCTCAGGCTCGACATCTAAATGGCTGGCACTGACATCAGTATTACCAAAACCAATCACGTGTGACGTATACTTTTCAGCGATACGGCGTAATTGATTGGTAAAATCATCTTTATCAGGAACGATCGCAAATTGGCTGTCATTCAAGGTATGGTAAATCTCAGCCTTGGTTTGGCAAATCCCTTCACGGCTACCAAACTCACCCAAATGCGCCGTGCCAATATTTAAAATACACGCGACATCTGGCTTTACAATCTCGGTAGTATAAGCAATTTCGCCAATATGGTTTGCGCCAAGCTCTAGGATGGCATAGCGATGATGGTCGGATAATTCGAGCAACATCATCGGCACACCCAAGTCATTATTTAGGTTACCACGCGTGATAAGCGTTGGGGCAAGTCTGCCAAAGATACTACCCAGCATCTCTTTACAGGTGGTCTTACCGCTAGAGCCAGTAATAGCAATGACGGTTAAATTTTGATGCTGTTGACGACGATACGCAGCCAATTTTCCTAGCGCCAAACGGGTATCGCTCACCACTAACTGCGGAATGCTATTTGCATCAGCCGTAGCAACAGGGCGAGCGACGATAGCCGCAACCGCACCTTGCGCGATGGCCGTATCGAGATAATCGTGACCATCAAAATTATCACCCGATAACGCTAAAAATATATCACCAGGTTTTATCGTACGGGTATCGGTGGCGATACGAGTGCTCATGACATCATTTACTGAAGTGTTTTCTGAATCGGGTTGATCTTCACTCAGTTGCCAATGTCCACCCAGTGTTGCGGTTGCTGCGAGCAGGTTGTCTGCTCGCCAAACATACAGCCCTTGCGACTGAATGCTGTTATCGTTGTCGGCTGTCATAATGATTACCTTATATATGATGACTACTTATTTATTTTTTATCGTTAACGACTCATGCTTCTTAAGAAGCATATAAAATGGATGTTCAGCGCTACTATTTATTTATCAAGGCTATACGCGCCCTGCTTGTTTTAAGGCGTTTTGCAAAATAATACTGTCGTCAAAATCATAACGAACATGGTTAATTTCTTGATAGGTTTCATGACCCTTGCCAGCGATAACGACAATATCATCAGGCGCTGCTTTATTAACTGCATATTCAATGGCGGTTTGGCGCGCAGGCTCAATATAGGTACGCTGATATTGCTCACTCGTCATACCAGCTTGCATATCTTGCAAAATGATATTGGGATCTTCGGTGCGTGGATTGTCTGCCGTTAACACAACTTTATCCGCGCCTGCCAATCCTGCTTGCGCCATCAAAGGACGTTTGCCCGCATCACGGTCGCCACCACAACCAAACACTGCCCACAGCTGACCTTTACAATGGGTCTTTAGGCTGGCAAGCACTTGGCTTAAGGCATCTGGCGTATGCGCATAATCAACGATAAAGCAGCCATCATTAGACGGCACACGCTGCATACGTCCAACCGCACCTTGTAGCTGCGGCACCACTGCAGTAATACGCTCAAGGCTAATGCCTAAAGCGACGGCTGCTGCCATCGCGGCAAGCAAATTGGCAACGTTAAAGCGCCCGAGTAATGGGCTGACGATATCTAAATGATTAACTTCGCCATCGCCTAAATCAGTACGTAGCGTAATCTCGACACCTTGTAAGCTTGGTCTGATTTCAGCCGCAACAAAGGTCGCAGATTTTGATGGTTCTAAACTGTACGTCCAGACCGTTAAATCACTGGCATGTGCGGTGTCGAGCATAATCTGGGCATGTTCATCATCGATATTGATAATGGCATGGGTTAAATCTGGAAAATGCGCTTTATCAAACAGTTTAGCTTTTGTTGCTGCATACTCTGCCATATCGGCATGATAGTCTAAGTGGTCACGGCTAAGATTGGTATAAATCGCAACCGACACTGGCATACCTTGTAAACGCTGCTGATCCAAACCATGTGAGCTGGCTTCCAATGCCAATAATTCAGCATTCTCTGTACCCATTTGATATAAAAATTGCTGAACTGCTAAGGCATCACCCGTGGTATGGCTGGCTTGCACCAAAGCACCAAGCCTACCATTACCTGCCGTGCCCATAACTGCGCTGCTCATACCTGTCAGCTGCGTCAACTGCGCCACCAATTGACTGATAGTCGTTTTGCCATTGGTGCCCGTCACTGCGACCACCGTTGGCAAGGTCACGGGCTGCTGATATTGCAAACGTGCTTGAATGAGCGTTCCTAAAAAATCACGAATATTGGGCACGTATAAAATGGGGCAAGGCAGTGCTGCTAATTGCCGCTGCGCTTTAGCAGTACTATCATTTGGTAAAGTGATATCGGCATGATTTGATACACTAGTCGTGTTAAGCAAAGCCGTAGGATCTATTTCTGATAGGATAAAAGCCGCATTTTCAGCGGCTTGATAGAGGTAGTCGCGACTTTTTTGACAGTTTGGTATGTGGCTTTTTAATAACACAAACACATCGTTCGGCTCTAGCTGACGACTGTCTAAACGAAACTGCAGGAATGGAATATCAAGAAACGAATTGATTGGTTTTGAATCCGCCCCAATCAATGTCGTCTGAGTCGATAGTTTTTGCAACGCCTGCTCTATACCTACACCATGCCTGCTATTGCTACTACTAGATTCAGTCAGCTGTTGCAAGGTGACTGGGGTAATGCTTGGCGACGAGGGTGACAGGGTCATTGGCAAATCCTATACGGTTAAAACACATCAAATAGTTAAAAACTGAACATCTAACAAACTTACTTTTAAGCCTATAGATCTTCCGTTTTTAACGGCTTATCTAAGGGTACATTGTATAAACGCAGCGCCTCTTTCATGACATTATGAAAGACTGGCGCGACTGTTAAACCAGCATAAATCTGACCACGCGGGTCTTCGATGAGCATTACACCGACCAGCCTAGGGTTGGACGCTGGTGCCATACCCGCAAAAACGTTGCGGTATTGGTCAGTATAATAGCCACCTTTCGGATTGATACGGCGTGACGTTCCTGTTTTACCAGCGACGCGATAACCGTCAATAGCAGCACCTTTAGCCGTACCACCCGGTTCGGTGACACTTTCCATCATTTGTACGATAGACATCGCTTGCTCGTGTGCCATGATACGCTTGCTTGGCTGCGGCTTGTCATCTTTAATGAGGGTCAATGGGTGCATCACACCGCCTGCCGCCAGCGCCGAATAAGCCTGCGCGACCTGAGCCAATGTTACCTGTAGACCATAACCATAACTGACCGTTGCACGTCGTGAGGTTTCTTTTTCTTTTGGTGTGACCACCAGCCCACTACCTTCCCCTGGGAACTGTAGTGGTGTCTTTGAACCAAAACCAAATTGCTTTTGCATATTGGTAATGCCATCAGCGGGTAAAGACAAAGCAATCTTAGTCGAGGCGACGTTACTAGATTTCTGTAATAGCGTTGCCATCGTGATCCGCCCTAAATTATTATGGTCACGAATGGTATAACCACGGACACGAATAGAGCCAGGATTGGTATCGATTAAAGTAGTGGCGGTATATTTTCCTGAATCTAAAGCCGCTGCAACGGTGAATGGTTTCATCACAGAACCGGGTTCAAAGACATCGAGCAGCGCACGGTTACGTTGGTTTTCACCAGTCATCTCATTCAGGTTATTAGAATTAAAAGATGGCCATGTTGACAAGGCAAGCACTTCACCCGTTTGCACATCAACAATCATGCCTGTTGACCAGCGCGCTTTTTGCAAACGCCCTGCTTTCTCTAGTTCTTTATAAAGCAAATACTGCAGGCGCGAATCAATGGTCAACGCCACATCTTTACCTGGTATTTCTGGTTCAATCTGTTTAATTTCTTTTAAACTGTTTTGTTTGGCGTCTTTTAGCACCAACACTTTACCATCATCACCTGCCAGCTCAGTTTCATATTGGCGTTCGATACCAGCACGACCTTCGTAACCACCTTCAGGATCGCTGACATTTTGTCCCATAAAGCCCAATAGTTGCGAGTTTGGTTGTGGCTGCGGGTAATAACGTTGGAAAAAGTTTTTTTCATAGACGCCAGGAAAATCAAGGGTGCTGACACTTTGGGCAATCTCAGGCGTTACTTTATTCAGTAGCGGCAAATAGTGCGAGCCTGCACCCGATGGCAGCGCGGCTTTAACTGCTGCTTCATCGGTTACATCAATACTGTCATCGATAGCGGTAACTTTTTTCAGCTCAGTGACCGAAATATTCGCAGCAGCTGCAAGCGTGGTCAGATCCATATTATCCAAACGCTTTTGCATACGCGCAACCAGCTGTGGACTCTCAGGATTGGTGATAATAATACGCTTAAGCTCGTAATATTCGCGCGCATAATCATGCGGACTAAAGGAGACCGTCGCCAGTGGTGCACTGACTGCAAGTGGCAAATTATTGCGATCGGTAATCATACCGCGATAGGATTTTTGCGTGCGCACGCTAGTGATGAGCTCATCACCTTTGTCTTGATAAAACTGGGCATTGGCAACTTGTAAATAATAAGCACGGGCTATCAGCAAACCCAAGACAACCAATGCAATGACCCAAATAGTACGGAAACGGTTTTTGTCTTGCTCAAAACCGCCGCGAGAGGAAGCGCCAGACGCTTTACCCAAAAATCCTCTTTTATTTTTCAGGTTTTTGACACTGGTATAAGCGCCTTGCTCTTCACTCTTTTTCAATCGATCAAACAGTTTAGCCTTACGGTTGCCGGATGATTTTTTTTCAGCCGTGCTGCCTGTTTGTCCGGATTTGGCTGCACTGGCAGGACGTAAGGGCTTAGTCACCTTACCGCTAGTTGGCTTTTTATTCACATTTTTCGCGGTCGTTTTACCGCTATTGGCATTAGGTTTTTTATCACTCATTGTCCTGCCTCCGCTACCGTGGCATCGGTGATAGGAGCGTCAGGCGATATATCCGTAGCAGCTCGTGGTTCGATAACGTCAGACTTATCCTCATCTGAGTCAGTATCGACGACTGGCACCTGTGCTGTGGCAACACCCGGCTGGATAATAAGCTTATCTTTTAGCGTCGGTGAAAACATGCCCAATTCAGCCACCGCACGGCTAGCAATTTGCGGCGTCGCACTAAAAGTCTGCTGTTCAATGAGCAAACGCTGATGTTCGACTTGCAGATTACGCTCTTGTTTTTTCATGTCTTGCAAGGTTTTATAATCCTGATGATATTGCTGAACGCCTTCGGCTGTTTTGATACCGCTCCACACAATCGCCACTGCTAACAGCAATAGCACCCCTACATAAATACTAACCACATTAAATCGGCGCACAAATAGCTCGCCGATATCGGTGTTATGCGGAATTGCAGCGCGACGGTTTGCGGGTTTGTCAGATATTGCCATGACGCTCTCAAAAAGTGGACTTCAAGTATGAAAATTGGCAACTGTTTTAGAGCGGTAAGACGCTTTGTACAGAACCATCAATAAAGTAAAACCAAACGAAAAAGGAACAGCCGAGCCTAGCAGATAATGTTTACAGATTTTTAACAGCCGCGTAAGTATTCAGACTTTCTATCCTACTTAATTGCCAGTAACCAATCACCAGCAACGCAGCCAAACACCCTCTCTATAACATCACGCTATCTGTGTTATTGCTCGACACTGTGTAGATAGTCGGTATCAGTACGAGTCGCCATGCGCAACCACGCACTACGCGCGCGTGGATTTTGACTGGTTTCAGCTTTGCTTGGACCCACGCGTTTAGGCTTGCTAAAGTAGCGTGGACGCTTCGGCGGCATCGGCAAATTCTCATCCTCTGGATATTGCCCTTTGCTATGACGCTGCAAAAACTGCTTGATACGGCGATCTTCTAATGAGTGAAAACTAATCACTGCCAGCTGCCCGCCTGACTTTAAAATCGGAATGCTTTGTTCTAAAAAGTCATCAACATCGCCAAGCTCATTGTTAATAAAAATGCGCATCGCCTGAAAACTTTGAGTCGCTGGATGCTTACCACGCTGCCAATTAGGATGCGCCACTTTAATCACTTCAGCCAATGCCAAAGTAGAATCGTAACTGTCCATCTGCTTAATAGCACGGGCGATGCGGCGACTATGGCGCTCTTCGCCAAACTCATAAAGCACATTGGCTAAGGTTTCATCGTCGACTTTTTCAAGCCACTCAGCGACCGACTGCCCACGGCTGGTATCCATACGCATATCGACCGCCCCGTCGCGCATAAAACTAAAACCACGACTGCCATCATCAATTTGCGGTGATGAGATACCCAAATCTGCCATTAAGCCATCAACTTGAGTGATTCCCATTGCCGCTAGACTATCCGTCAACGTCGCAAAACTATCGTGCACCACTTTTACGCGACTATCGGTCTTTGCCAATTCGCGCGCGACGCTAATCGCCGTTGGATCTTTATCAAAAACAATCAAGGTTGCATCATCGGCCAACTGACTTAATAGTAGTCGGCTATGACCACCACGCCCAAAGGTAGCATCAACGTAGACGCCACTCATCTGCAAGCTATTTTGGTTGCCACTGCTTTGTTCTGCATCGTCTGTTTGCTTAGGTAGCGCTTTGACACCCAACACTGCCGCGACGGTTTCTTGCAATAACACCGCATCATGAACAAAGCTCAATTCATCAGAGTTGGCTTTATCAGTGACAGACTCTTGCGTCGGCTGATTAGTAGAGTCACTCTCTACCACAAAATCGTTTTCTACAGCAGACAGCTCAACCGCTGATGCAGCATTAACAGTGGCTAAAGAAGAGTCTATTTTAGAATCTTGCTTAGTATTCGGCGTATTTTTTGGCTTATTATTCAATATGGACACAAACGACTCAGTAGATGACGACCATTTTGGTCAGTAAGAGTGAAAAATCAGATGAAAATAAACAAGTTATGGCTTGTCTAACATTATTATCGCAAGGATACACGGGTAGTCAAGCGCTATACGGGCATTTCGTTAAAAATATTCCATCTCTCTGTTATACTAGCGCTATATTTTACGCTATTTTTCTACATTGACGGCTATTGTTTCATCCGTATTTTTTATTCAAACTTGTCATTCATATTTATCATTAGCATTTTTCACTGCCATATTCATTAACTAGCCTATTCTGAGAATTTTATGATGCAATCATCGACTTCAACTAACAGCACGCGCCCTGTCCGCACCCGCATTGCGCCATCGCCTACTGGCTTTCCGCATGTCGGCACCGCTTATATTGCCCTATTCAATTTAGCTTTTGCTAAAGCCCACGGCGGCGAATTTATTTTACGTATCGAAGACACGGATCAAACGCGCTCAACCGAACAATCTGAAAAAATGATTTTGGATGCGCTGCGTTGGGTTGGTCTCGATTGGGCGGAAGGTCCAGATATTGGTGGTCCGCACGCGCCTTATCGTCAGAGTGAGCGTAGTGATATTTATAAAAAGCACGCTGAACAGCTCATAGAAAACGACCATGCGTTTCGCTGCTTTTGTACCAGTGAAGAGTTAGATGCCATGCGTGCTGCACAAATGGCCAATGGTGAAACGCCACGTTATGACGGTCGTTGTGCCCATTTGGCCCCTGAAAAAACCGCGCAATTGGTCAGTGAGGGCAAACCGCATGTCATTCGTATGCGTGTGCCAACCGAAGGCGTCTGTCAAGTACATGACATGTTGCGCGGTACGGTTGAGATTCCTTGGACACAAGTCGACATGCAAGTGCTGCTAAAAACCGACGGCATGCCAACATACCATTTGGCCAACGTCGTCGATGACCATTTGATGGACATCAGCCATGTGCTACGCGGTGAAGAGTGGCTTAACTCTGCGCCCAAGCATCAGCTGCTCTATGAGTATTTTGGTTGGGAGATGCCTGTACTTTGCCATATGCCACTGCTGCGTAACCCAGATAAATCAAAACTGTCTAAGCGTAAAAACCCAACCTCTATCACTTACTATCGTGATGCTGGTGTGCTCCCTGAAGCGCTGCTAAACTACCTCGGTCGTATGGGCTACTCAATGCCTGACGAAGCTGAACAATTTACCTTAGCAGAAATGATTGCTAGTTTTGATATTCAGCGGGTGTCACTTGGCGGCCCTATCTTTGATATCGAAAAACTAAACTGGCTCAACGCAGAATGGCTACGCGCGCTTACTCCTGAACAGTTAAAAAATAAAATCCTCGATTGGGCAAATAACAGTGACAAGCTTACGGCTATCGCAGCGGCGATTCAGCCTCGTATTGAGCTGTTATCTGATGCAGTTAATTGGGGTGGCTTCTATTTCCAAAACTTACCTGCTATCACTGCGGAAAGCTTTACCCATAAATCGCTCACCCCTGAGCAAATTACTGAGATGCTGCAACTAGCGCTTTGGCAGCTAGAAACCTTGCCAACGTGGTCAGAAGAAAATATCTACGCCACCTTAAAAGGTCTTGCCGCCCATCTTGATATTAAAATGCGTGACTTTATGGCACCATTCTTTATCGCTATCGCTGGTAGCACCTCATCGACGCCTGTCATGAATTCTATGGCAATTATCGGCGCTGATATGACCTTGACTCGCTTGCGCCATGCAGTTGACGTGCTTGGCGGCTTAGGTAAAAAGAAGCTAAAAAAACTTGAGAAACAAGCAGCTGAATTGCCAGACTTTTTGGCAGCTGAGTAGCGATACATGAGTCGATTTAAAAAATAATTTTATAACAGCTGTTCAAGTTATCCTAATCAATATACGATTAGGATAACTTTTTTTTGGTAAACACTTACTTAGTTTACCAAAAAAAATTTTAAATAAAATATTCTATATTTAATTAATAATAAAACTAAGTTACAACCTCTCGTTTTTAGATAGTTTCTGGTGCGTGTCAGTAATGATATTGCAATTAATCATAAGTAGATCTGAAATTTATAAAAATTAAATTATCTATTGAAGTTGATATTCTAATAATAGAAATATGCATTCTAAACTTTCACTACCTCCATTATAAAAAATACTACTTTTCAATTAAAAATCGGTTAAGGTAATATGCCATGAAAAATATGTTTAAACAGTATGATTATAATTTTACAGAGCAAGAATACCGTCATATTTGGGAAAATTCTTTATTTATTTTTGATACCAATATATTACTCAATCTTTATAGATACCAAGATAGTAGTAGAGATGAATTTATAAAAATTCTAGAAAGTCTGGATGATAGAATATGGATTCCTCACCATGTAGCTCTCGAATTCAAACGTAATAGATTAACGACTATTAGAAGCAGAACGAATTTACTTATAGAAGCAAAAGAAGCCATAAATAAATCGCAAAGCACTTTAGTATCGGAATTAAATAAATTACAGATAAAGAAAGTACACTCGCCAATTGATGTTGACAATATTAAAGAAAAATTTAAATCGTTAGGTGATGAACTAATAAGAGAAATTAATAACACTATCAACGATCAACAAAAAATTAATGAAGCCGATCCTCTTGAAGAAAAGATAGATACGATTTTTGATAATAGAGTTGGGAGCGCAGCTTACACTCAAGAAAAAATAGATACTTTGTACAAAAATGCTCAAGTTAAATATAAACTAAAAATATCTCCAGGCTATTTAGATGAAAAAAAAGATGAAGTTTGTGTAGACAATCAAATTGTTTATCAGAAAAAGTATGCTGACTATCTTATATGGCAACAGATATTGGACCATGTAAAAGAAGTAGAACTAAAGGATATTATCTTTGTAACGGATGATAATAAGGCAGACTGGTGGTTAGAAGTTGCTGTATTTAACGGTAACTCTCAAACAAAGCATCGACAGCCAAGACCTGAACTACTTGATGATATGTATAACCATGCAGAAGTCAAAAATTTTCTAATGTATGACGCAGAGTTTTTCCTTAAATATTCTAGAGATTACCTAAAAGCGAGTGTTTCAGAAGAAACTTTGCAGGAGGCAGGTGAAACAAGAATACTATTGAACCAGCTTATAAATAGTCAAGCTCAGAGTAATCTACAAGCTGAGCGTATTCTACAATCTGAATCATATTTGAGAAAAATAAAGGGGATTCTAAAACTCCAACGCCACAAACAGAGCCATGAATTTGAAAGGTACGAGAGTCATTCACCTAATGATGAGCAAATAATATATTGTGTAGAATGCTCTAGTGATAGCATGATACCTGAAAAGAATAGTGAAACAGGATATCGGTGCGTTTACTGCGATAACGAATATAGTGATGATATAGAAAGTGATTGTACAATATGTGGTATCACATGGCCTTCTGATGATTTACGAAGAGTTGTATGGACTGATGAAGGTGATGTAGAGATAATTTGTCCACGATGCAGAAGAGATCCTAGCTATGTCAAAGATGACTAACTATCATTAGGTGAAATTATAGTTGTAAAAATAGCTTTACCGAAAGAGAAGTATTATGAATTCGATAATCCAAACTACATTAGAATATTTACTGGATGCTAACATGGCCGCCAAAACCGTCACGATAGAAAGCAAAGATTATGTCTTTAACACGCTCAAAGAAGCACAGAAATATTATGACGCCATCGTAAAAGAGCTTTATGATGCACAGCTTACCCTGACAAAGGGTCAAGATTTCGAAGATTTGAAATGGATATATACTACTTACTGTGGTTATACCAATCATAATCTAGACAAATTAAGCAAGTTTGACATCACTGGCTTTAAAGGTATAAGAACCGTCAGAGAAAAAGGCGGTCAATACATACCGACTGAATGCAGTGCTATTATCTTTTCTGATGGCAGCGAAGAAGAGTTTTTCACCGATAAAGCCATCAAAGAGATCTCTCTTAAGCAAAATCCACGCTAATTTGGGCATATTAAGCAGCTAAAATAGCTTTAAACGCTTTTTTTCAAATATTTATGCATTATTTTTAAAATAGTAGTTGACAGGACTGCCGGTCTTGCATAAAATACGCACACTCTTAGCGAGGGGCTATAGCTCAGTTGGTAGAGCACTTGCATGGCATGCAAGGGGTCAACGGTTCGACTCCGTTTAGCTCCACCATACTATTTATTGCAACGCTCAGTACTACTGAAACGTAATCATAAATACTCGCTAGTAGGACGATATCAGCACCTAGGCAATGCTTATTTATTAAGCTATCTGATATTGTGAAATACCGTTGTAACCATTGGTTATAACACTCTATGCGTCCCCATCGTCTAGAGGCCTAGGACACCGCCCTTTCACGGCGGTAACGGGGGTTCGAATCCCCCTGGGGACGCCACTATTCGGCGTCACTTATTAGCACTTTTGCTTAGCATCAGATTAGACTAGTAAGCGAACAATAAAAAAGCCCAGTCATCATACGGTGACTGGGCTTTTTTATGTCTATTGGTTTTGTTATATCCAGTTCATTATAGTTTGGATAAGCTGAAATTAATATATCAACGATCATAACAAGAGACAAACTCTCTAATCGCCCAGCCCCAATGCCTGTATTCGCCCTTGTAATAGCCTTCTAAATATACCCACGGACGATTTTTATTATCATAAGTGGTATCTGTGACATACACCTCGCGATCATTACGCAGCTTATTAATAACCTTGCCATTAGGTTCATCACGAATATTTAATGGAGTACCCGTCGGATCTGTTACTTTGCAAACTCTCTCGGCATGCGCGGCATTTATCCCAACCGTCGTGGCCAAAACAGATACAGCAATGGTATAAGCCAAACGTTTCATCTTAAATCCTTATTATCAACAAATGTCTTATTAATCTCTGATATCTTATCAGAGTTCACATTGCGGTATCTGCGATTTTATAAGATATTTACGTTTTATTGATTTTGATAAAGACTGAAGCCATAACCTGCTTTATGGTTTTTAATATCAGTATTTATTGAATGATTTATTCTATTGCCAACCCGTAAGATCCTCGCTACCATCAATCCTATAAGAATTTTATAGAATGTATAAATACTTTATAACGTAAAAATTTTTAGGCTTAACACAAGGACGTTTTAACCATGTTCGGGATTGAGAACTATCTAGGGTTTATCATGGCAGCTATTTTGTTAAACCTGACCCCAGGCACGGATAGCATGTACATCATTACCCGTAGTATTTCGCAGGGGCAAACGGCAGGGTTTTATTCTGTGTTGGGTATTACTTCAGGCATTCTGGTGCATACGCTACTGGCTTCGCTAGGATTGTCCGTGTTGCTGGCTAACTCCCCTACGGCATTTATGCTCGTAAAATATATTGGTGCCAGCTATTTGTGCTATCTAGGCGTCAAAATGCTCATAAGTAAACAACAGCCTTTGATAGCCGCGAGTTTGCAGGATGACGAGAAGCCAAAGCCCGTTCAGCCTTTAGATCACTGGCAGATATATAAGCAAGGTGTGCTCACCAATACCTTTAATCCAAAAGTTGCATTATTCTTTTTGGCGTTCTTCCCTCAGTTTATCGATGCCAGTTATGCTTATAGCATGGTGTCGTTCGTCATTTTAGGACTGACCTTTGCTGTCACTGGCTTTATATGGTGCTTATGCTTAGCATTATTGGCGTCAAAATTCAGTGAGAACCTGAGAAAAAAGCCCTCTATCGAAGCCATTTTAAACAAGATAAGCGGTGTGGTATTTATTGGCTTGGGAATTAGGCTGTTGACTGAGAAGGGTTAAATAAACGTTTTTAAATTATTTATGTGGGTTAAGGCATGCTAGTCATCCATATTAGCTAAGGTATAAATCTATGAGCGCTGCTAATCAAGATATTGAAGACTTGAACTTCATTATAACTGAAGCAATAAGACTTAATAAATTATCTAGACTAGATCCTGAGTTATATAAAAGTGATTTTTACAATGATATTGATTGTATAGTTTCTTCTTTAAAACCACCCCAAGACATAGGTGAAATTGATCACACGTTAATCCAATTCAATTTTTCATCAGCTGCTCAGAAAGTATTAGAAAATATAGCCAAAAGGCAATATAGACTTACTGAAGGTGTAACAGTACTTGATTTAGAAACTGAGATTAGAAACTCCATATATATACATTTAAAGAATAATGGTAGTTTTGATTCACCCGGCTGTATGAAATTACTCGCAAGGGCACAGAAAAGAGCGAAGAGAAGTAGGAAGCAGATTACTTACTTCTTTCCGTTTAATGCAGTTGGTTTGAGCCCTGAAAAAGAAATAAATATTGGGAATTTAAAAATAATTCATAAAGATAGCATTTACGCTAAAGTCAAAGAGGATGACCATTATCGTTTCTTTATAAAGAGTAATGAAGATATCTTCAATTGTCTATTACATATACCTATACCAGAGAGCTCTAGTAATCTTAGTAAGCACAGAGCAGAGAATGTCGCAAATTTCATATATGGTGTTATTAGAGTTTTCACCACATCCTATCACTATAAAGCCGATCAAATAATATTGTTGAATCATCCTTTTCATAAAGATACTACTCATTATATAGCTAGTAGCAATGATGATTACTGGATTGAAGGCTCCTATTTGTTCAATGAGGATTTAAAGGAATTTTGGGATTTATTCGAAGAAGACTTAAAGTCTGATATAGGAACTGTTATAAGCAAGCTTGCTAATCATGCAAGCTCTATCAATAGCAAAGAGTGCTTAGCAGACCGCTTAATTGACGCATTCTACTGGTTTGGAGAGGCAGCAAAAGATAATAATGAAAACTCTCAAATTATTAAACTTGTCACTGCGATGGAAAGATTAGTCACTTTATCTGATAAAGATATAACAAATAATTTCTGTAATCGTATAGCTTGTACCATTGCTGTTTATCATGGTGATCTAGATAGATGGAAGAGTGATTTGAGCAAAATATATGACCTCAGATCAAACTTGGTCCACGGTTCTCGAAGTCTATATAAATCATATAGCTTACCACTAGATTTTAATCCGTTTCAATTAGCTTACCGCACTATACTTTCTACTTGTATATTGTTTGATAAAGCAGGTTTAGAGCTTTCAGTTAACGAGAGTAAATTAAGATATATATATACTGAACTAATTGAGATTGGTAAAGACGATAAATATAAGCAGAAGAAAAGTCCATAAAAAAGCCCAATCCCCTACTTTGACTGGGGTTGGGCTTTTTGTCATACTAAGCTCAATTGACTATTACGCTGCGTTTTTGCTCTCAGCAGCTAACTGACGTAGCACATAGTGCAATACACCACCATGACGCACGTACTCGCGCTCTTTTGGCGTCTGTAGCATGACATTGACATCAAAGCTCTCAGACGAACCATCGGCACGTGTAGCCGTAACTTTGGCGGTCTTGCTTTCGCCATTATCTAGACCAGTGATGCTAAGCACTTCAGAGCCGTCTAGATTATAAGTTTCTGCATTTTCACCGTCTTTAAAGGTCAATGGCAACACACCCATACCGACGAGGTTTGAGCGGTGAATACGTTCGAACGAGCTAGTCAATACTGCTTTTACGCCAAGCAAAATCGTACCCTTCGCTGCCCAGTCACGGCTAGAACCAGAACCATATTCTGCACCGCCAAGTACCACGAGCGGACGCTTATCTTCTTTATACTTCATTGCCGCATCATAAATCGCCATTTCTTCGCCGTCTTGAAGCGTGGCGCTATCACCGTTAAAGTAATAGGTATAACCGCCCTCTTTGCCAGCCATCATGGTATTTTTGATACGGATATTGGCGAAAGTACCGCGCGTCATTACCGCGTCATTACCACGGCGTGAGCCATAGCTATTGAAGTCGGCTTGCATTACACCGCGCGCTTGCAAGTACTTACCTGCTGGCGAGTCTGGATCGATATTACCCGCTGGTGAGATA
Source organism: Psychrobacter immobilis (assembly GCF_003148585.1). Taxonomy (GTDB): domain Bacteria; phylum Pseudomonadota; class Gammaproteobacteria; order Pseudomonadales; family Moraxellaceae; genus Psychrobacter; species Psychrobacter immobilis. Next base: position 58,676 of record NZ_QGGM01000013.1, read on the forward strand.
TGGTCAGTGGTGATTGAATCGCCGAACAGACCCAAGATACGCGCGCCTTCGATATCAGGAATACCTTCTGGCTCCATGGTCATACCATCAAAGAACGGCGGGTTTTTGATATAAGTAGACGCTTCGCTCCACGGATACAACTGGCTATCGGCTGAGCTAATAGCGTTCCATGCGGCACTACCGTCAAACACTTCGCCGTAATTTTTGCGGAACATATCCGCATCGATATTATTGGCAATCAGCTCATTGATCTCATCTGACGTTGGCCAAATATCTTTTAAAAATACGTCATTGCCATCTTGATCTTGTCCTAACGGCTGCGTGGTCAGGTCAATATCCACTGTCCCGGCTAGTGCATAAGCAACTACGAGTGGTGGTGACGCCAAATAACTGGCTTTTACGTGCGAGTGGATACGACCTTCAAAGTTACGGTTACCTGACAACACGGCAGCAGCGACTAAGTCTTTTTCTTCGATACCTTTTTCAATCGACTCTAAGAGCGGTCCTGAGTTACCGATACAAGTGGTACAACCATAACCCACTAAATAGAAGCCTGTTTTTTCAAGCTCGTCCATTAGCTTAGATTTTTCAAGATAATCGGTGACGACTTTCGAACCGGGTGCCAATGAGGTTTTGACCCAAGGCTTGGCTTTTAGACCTTTTGCAGCGGCTTTTTTCGCCACCAAGCCCGCGCCAATCATCACCGCAGGGTTTGAGGTATTGGTACATGAGGTAATCGCTGCGATAACGACAGAACCATCACGCAATTTATGGCTCTTATCATCGATATTGACGTCAGAGAAAACATTAGGCTTAGCATAGAGTCTATCCGCTTGCTCTTGCTCGCCGCCTTCTTCATCAAAGCGTACCTTGCCTTCGACTTCTGACTTGCGGTCTTTGGTCATTTTTTCTAAAGCTTCGCCAAATTTTTCGTGCATATCGGATAAATTGATACGCTGCTGTGGCAAGTTCGGACCGGCAAGTGCGGGCTGTACTGATGATAAATCTAGCTCTAATTTACTTGAATAAGTCGCTGCTGGCGTATCGGCATCGTGCCATAAGCCTTGCGCCTTGGCATACTTTTCGACCAACTCAATCTGGCTTTCTTCACGACCTGATAGACGCAAATAATCAATCGCCATTTGGTCAATCGGGAAAATACCACAGGTTGCCCCATATTCTGGTGACATATTGGCAATCGTCGCACGATCCGCCAGTGGCATACTGTGTAAGCCTTCGCCATAAAACTCAACGAATTTACCAACCACACCATGCGCACGTAGCATTTCAACCACACGCAATACCAAATCCGTCGCAGTAACGCCTTCAGTGAGTTTACCTTTTAGCTCAAAGCCGACCACTTGTGGAATCAGCATTGATGACGGTTGACCAAGCATTGCCGCTTCCGCTTCAATACCGCCGACACCCCAACCAAGCACGCCAATACCATTAATCATCGTCGTGTGGCTGTCAGTACCAAATACCGTATCAGGATAAGCCGTCAACTCGCTTTTACCATCAACATTGACATCAGCAGCCATTACAACACGAGCTAAGTATTCAAGGTTAACTTGATGCACAATACCCGTCGCTGGTGGTACGACCACAAAGTTTTTAAACGCATTACGACCCCAATGCAGGAATTCATAACGTTCATTGTTACGTTTAAATTCAATTTTTTCGTTCAAGTCTAGTGCATCTTCTCGGCCATAAGCATCGACTTGTACAGAGTGATCGACAACCAATTCACTCGGGATAAATGGGTTAATTTGCTCAGCACGACCGCCAAGCTCTACTACGGCATCACGCATCGCTGCCAAATCGACAACTGACGGTACACCCGTAAAATCTTGTAAGACCACACGGGCTGGCATAAAGGCGATCTCTTTTGACGCTTCTGCGCCTGCATCCCAGTTAGCAACCGCTTCGATATGGTTTTTGCCGACAGATTGACCATCATCTTCATTACGTAATAGGTTTTCTAAGACGATTTTCATGCAAAATGGCAATTTGCTGATGTGCTCGAAAGTTTCGGTCAGCTTTGGCAAACTGTAATAGGCATGTTCCTTGCCATCGACCGTAATGGTGTCTTTTACATTAAAAATATCACTCATGGTAGCTTCCTTATCGTTGTTATAGATCCTAAGCCTAAACGGTTATAGGTTTATGCTGAGGATTGGTGGCTAGATAGATGATTGTACGAGTTGCATTCAAAATCGTTATTATTTGACACAATACAATATAAAGTTGAGTTAACAAAATAGCTAAGCGACTCTTTAGGACTTAACAATAACGCTCTTTTACCATAACAAAACGGCGGCGCTTTGTTAACGTCTAGACGTTGTCAAATCGTGGCATAATCGTAAACGTAACAAGGGTTTAACGCTCTATTATTAAGTATCAATATATTTTCCAAAGAAATATTAGAATCAAAGGTAGTGGGTAAACCGGTCGCGGCATACGAGCCTTATCTATTAGACGTTTGGCTGCGCTATGCTATTATGGTGCGCTTTTTTACCGCTAGGCAAACGCCTCGAAACAATCGTTTCGCGCGCTATTTATTGATGAGTTTTTATGGCAAATTTTAACACCCACCTGAATGTTGCATTCATGGTCAGTGGTACGCTCAGTTTGACGGTTTATAAAGCGGGATTGATTGATGATTCGGGGTTTTTAGTTTGCGTGGCGCTCGGCACTATCGGTGGGCTGCTGCCTGATTTGGATTCTGATAATTCGACACCGATTAAACTTGGCTTTAATATCACCTCATTTATTTTTGCCTTTGGTTTGGTCATGCATTGGCGCAGTGAACTGAGTTTGCTCGCCCTGATTGCATTATGGCTAGCAGGCTACGGCTTTATGCGTTATGTGGTTTTCTCTATTTTTACCAACATGACCGTGCATCGCGGTGTGATTCACTCCGTGCCTTATATGGCAATTTTGGGTTTGGGGCTGACTTATTTAAGCTACTACGTCTTGCACCTTCCACTGACGGCAAGCTGGTTTTACGGTTTATTTTTATTCGGTGGCGCGCTAGTGCATTTAACATTGGACGAGCTATATAGTGTTAACTTATCGAATATGAAAATGAAGCGCTCATCAGGTACAGCGATGAAGTTTTATCAGCATAAAGATAAATGGTGGTATCTGCTCCTGTACGTCATCCTTGCGCTCTTGGTATATTTTGCGCCGCCATTTGCTGAGTTTTGGCAGCAGCTGCGTGACCCCGAACCTTGGGCAAAGCTTAAACTGGGACTATGGCCAGAATTGATAAAAAACTGGCTCAATTAAAATTTATAGAACCGTTAAAAAATGAATAATACACGAGTAAATAATGTCAATTTCCCTACCAATCTGCCCTTGCCAAATCAATCCAGTCTCAGATGCTATCGGCGCACCGCTACTTTATCAAGACTGCTGTCAGCCTTATCATGACGGACTTTTAAATAAAGAAGCTGACGGCATAAAAGCAGAAACTGCTAAGCGATTAATGCGCACGCGTTATAGTGCGTTTGTGTTGGTCAAGCCAAACTATATCGTCAAGACTACAATACCCGCACAGCAAAATTTGCTCGATATAAAAGCTATTGAGAATTGGGCAAAGGAGACGGACTGGGCAGGATTAGAAATTGTCACGCACACGCCGAAGTTGGGTAAACGTCATGCGCAGGTTGAATTTAAAGCTTATTTTAAGACCAATGAGAACTTGCAAGCACATCATGAGTTATCTGCCTTTGTAAAAGTAACAGACAAAAACAGTAATAATGCGCGTTGGTACTTCCTCGACCCAACTGTTTCTATGTCCGTCAGCCAGAAACAGCCCTGTATTTGTGGCTCGGGTGAGAAATTTAAGCGCTGTTGTGGCGCTTATATCTAACTGATATTTAATCAACGTTAAATACTTGCCAATTCTAAACACTCGCCCCAACCGCCCGTGCTACCGCAATGCCTTCGTCAATGGTTAAAAACTTACGCTGGCTTGGACTGTCTTTATAAATGACATCGCCATCTTGGAATATCAAGCATTCATTGACGGCTAACTGTTGCCACTTTTCATTTTCAGTCAATGGCACGGTGACCAATATCGTGACTTTATCCGTATCTGTCGTCACATCGCCAAAGTTAATGGCCAAATCATCATCTGCCAACTTCGCCTCGCCAAACGGCGCTTGACGCGTGAGATAAAACAATAAACTCCCCGCATAAGCCAATTGCCAGCTACCATTCGATATCAAGCAATTAAACAAGCCATTGGCAGATAAATAACGACATTGGGTGGTCAAAAAATTAAACAGCGTTTGGTCATCAGGACGCGATTTAAAGCTACTTTTTAAACGATTAACAAGGTAGCAAAACGCCATCTCAGAATCGGTTGAACCGACTGGCTGGCAATGTGAGGCATTGCCGTTGTCTTGCAAGCGCTGACAGCGTTTGATAAATTCGCTATTCATTTGCCCATTGTGCGCAAATACCCACTGCTCACCCCAGACTTCGCGGACAAAAGGATGGGTGTTTGCCAAACAATTCTGCCCTTGGGTCGCTTTACGAATGTGGGCGATGACGTTCATGGCTTTAATCGGATAATTATTCACCAAATCAGCCACGGGCGATAGATGGCTCGGATGATTGTCATGAAACAGTCGCAAACCAGTCGAAGCATTGGCGGTTTTATCATTATTGGCGCATTCACTGCGCTCAAAAAACGCAATACCAAAGCCATCTTCATGACTGTCGGTCATGCCGCCGCGACGGCGAAACCCTGCAAAGCTAAAACCAATATCGGTTGGGGTATTACAGTTCATTCCTAAGAGTTGACACATTTATACTTCACCGCCGTTGTTGTCTTTTGCAGAATTTAAAGTAGGGTTTAGAGTAGCTTCTGACACTTCATCAAACATCTCATAAGGCGTGGCCCCATCGGTATCGATATTCGCCAAAATACGCTGCGCATGCGCCAAATCCGTATCTTGTATCCACAGCACAATCCCAGAATTCATACCGGGCATGGCACTCAGCGGTTGCAGTGACACCGTAATGCCATTGTTACGCAGCAGATTGGCATGCAGCTCGCCTTGCATATTGGTATCGTAGCGCGCCAGTTTGTGCCAGTTAGCAACTTGATCGGTCATGGTAAATTCCTTTTAAACAGTTAAATATCTTGTTAATACAGATGGATTTAATAGAAGTCAAAACCTGATGACCAGTTAATTTGATTTAACGGATAAGCATCAATATGGAAACCGTTTGGGTACTCTTTAAAACCGGGTTGTGATTTTAATTGGTTGATAGCGGCTTGCGCTTGTTGCTCAGTAGCAAATACGCCGATTAATTTAATATCTTCGACATCGTTGTTTTTATCATCGTCTTTACAGCGTGCGTGTTCAAGCACGAATACCGTATTTTGTTCTTTTTCAACATGTGACCAATGATAAGCCGCTAAGCGTTTCATCAGGTCAGGGTTTTTGACCATGATATTATCGCCAGTGCGACCTTCGGTACGGTTATAGTGGATAACGTTTAAACGCAATAGCCAAAAAATCACCGCCGCCTTGGCGAGCATCACTGGTAAAGCGCGTTTTTCATCTTCGCCAAGCTGACGTTTTGACTCATAGCCTTGCAAAAAAGCCGCCATTTTACTGCGATCAAAATTGACGGTTTCGCCTTGCTCGGCATCGCCCCACGTCGTACAAAAATCATTAATGGTAATGGCAATATCCATCACATAATGCTCGACGCTGACTTCGGTAAAGTCTAACAATCCCGTTAAACGCGCTGCGCCTTTTTGGCTATTACTTAACGATAAGTCCCATAAGGTATTATCAGCGAACATGTCTAAATGGCATAAGCCTTTTGGCAACGTCGCAAGCGGTAATTCGCTATATGACTGCCAAATATCGCTCATGAGCTTGGCTTCGTCACCCGGCATAAACTGCATTTCACGGTCGCGTACTTCCGCCCATGGGTATAAAGGCACGCCATATTCTTCCGCAGGCTGTAATGCTTGTAAGGTCTCATGCAGCATGGCTAAAGCGGCGCCAATCTCATAACACATCGCTTGCGTCGTCTGCTGTGGATGCGCGCCAGCTAGACAAGGCACTAAGGTAATCGCTTTATTGTCATAGCGTATGACATAGCCTTTTTCTGCGCTATCAGCGCCTAAATCAAGCAATGCTAACGGCGCAGCGACTGGCAATTTACCATCCAGTTGATTAAGGATAACCGCCATTTTTTCGATGTCTTCTGGTGGACGCTCTTCAAATAAAGTAAATACATAAGAGTGCGCGCCATCTACATCATCAGTCGTCTGAATAAACCAGTTAGAGTTTTTGATACCTTGGGTAATCGGAATGGCACGCGCAAATGACACGCCAAAACGCTGGCAAAAAGCGGCAAACTGGTCATCGGTTAACTGGGTATAGACGGACATGACATCTCACTTATGGCAATTAAAAGAAGGTAAATAGGATAAATATCGACGGTAATGACAGTGATTGTACCGCGCATGAGCAAACTTTGGTTAAAAGCATAATAATCTTGCGAAAAGCTGCCTGATATGGCGGCGATTTTGCTAGACTAGCGCTTACGGATAAATTGATTATAAGGTGAAAGACCCTATGTTAGCAAAGCGTATCATTCCTTGTTTGGATGTGGATAATGGCCGTGTGGTCAAAGGCGTGCAATTTGTCGATATCAAAGACGCAGGTGACCCGGTTGAAGTCGCCAAACGCTATAACGAGCAAGGCGCCGATGAGATTACTTTTTTAGACATTACCGCGACCAATGATGAGCGCGATACCACTTATCATACCGTTGAGCGTATGGCTGAAACCGTGTTTGTGCCACTAACGGTCGGCGGCGGTGTGCGTAAAATCGCTGATATTCGTAATTTGCTCAATGCAGGCGCGGATAAAGTAGCGATTAATTCAGCAGCGGTATTTACCCCTGAGTTCGTTGGGGAGGCGGCACAGAAATTTGGTAATCAATGTATCGTCGTGGCTATCGATGCCAAACGCGTTGCAGATATAACGGTCGATGGCGTTATCGTACCGCGTTGGGAGATTTTCACCCACGGTGGTCGTAAGCCAACCGGTATTGATGCGGTTGCTTGGGCAAGTAAAATGGCTGCTCTCGGCGCTGGCGAATTATTGGTGACCTCAATGGATGGTGACGGCACCAAAAAAGGCTATGATTTGGCTTTAATGAAGCAGATTACCAGCCGTGTGAATGTGCCCGTCATTGCTTCGGGCGGCGTTGGTAACTTACAACATTTAGCAGAAGGCGTATTAGAAGGCGGAGTCGATGCCGTACTTGCGGCCAGCATTTTTCACTTTGGCGAATATACCGTGCAAGAGGCCAAAGCATATATGGCCGCGCAAGGCATACAGATGCGTCTTTAAGATTGCTAAAATATCAATGCCTATGCAAAAAATGGTATCATAGCGCTACTTATTTATTTTTTTCAGTTAACTATTGAAAACAATCGAGATTTTACATAAAAATTTTGTTTTAAACGCTACTTACCCAAAGGATTTTCTTATGTCAAATTTACAACAGCAGCGCAATGATATTACCCATATCGATGGCAATTTACATCAAAATGAAGATGCCCGCATTGGTATCGTCGTCGGTCGTTTTAACGGTTTTGTCGTTGAGTCATTGGTAGATGGTGCAATTGATGCGCTACTACGTCATGGTGTATTGGGTAGCAACATTACCGTTATCCGCGTGCCTGGTGCTTTTGAATTGCCATTGGTTGCACAGCGCGCCGCTGAGTCTGATCGCTTTGATGCCATCGTTGCTTTAGGTGCGATTATCCGTGGTAGCACACCGCATTTTGATTTCGTTGCAAGCGAATCTGCAAAAGGCTTAAGCGCGGTAGCTATGGATTATAATATCCCAGTTGCCAATGGCGTCTTGACCACTGACAGCATTGAGCAAGCGATTGAGCGTGCTGGCACAAAAGCGGGTAACAAAGGCTCAGAAGCGGCAATGGTTGTACTGGAAATGCTTGCTGTACTATCACAGTTAGATATTGAAGATGACAGTGAAGACGCTTAATCAAGCCATCATTTGATAGGCTGTTTGTTATTTAATGAGCGCTGTGGTTCTTATGAGCTTTCGTTTTTATCGAGAGCCACAGCGTCAGTGTTACAAAGACTGTTACCAAGTACGCTACAAAACTCGACTGGCAAAGCCTGCCAGCTAACTACTATTTAACATTTTATTTTAAAACTTTTTATCTTAAAAACTTTTTATCTTAGCAACTAGGTATAGACCCCCTATGACTGACCAACTCAAGCGCGCCATTAACGCTGCACAAACCGCCCAAGCCAATGATGCACAAGCTGAAGCTACTCGTATCGCGAGCAGCAGCGCGGGTGAGCAAACCTTTGATATGAGTGAAACGACTTATAAGACTAGCCACACCGCTGTGCGTAAGGCTCGTCGCTTTGCGATGCAAGGCCTATATGAGTGGTTGGTTACCGATCGCCGTTTTGATATCGATGGCAAGCTTGGCTGGAAGGACAATGCGCCGCATGATATCGCTGCCCGTACGCGCGCGACCAATGCCATGCATACCGTTCATATCGGCTACTATCATGAAATGATGCGCGATATTCCAGAGCAGATTGACGCTCTCGATGCGCTAATCAGTCAGCACCTTGATCGTGACATCGACAAACTCGATACCGTCGAACATGCCATTTTATTGATTGGGGCGTATGAGCTACAAAACCGCTTAGAGATTCCGTATAAAGTCGTGCTTGATGAAGCGATGAAGCTAAACAATCATTTCGGCGCTACTGACGCGCATAAATTGATTAATGCCGTCCTTGATAAAATGGCGATTGAATTGCGCGCGCTTGAAGTCGAAGCCGACAGCAAAGCCAATCTACGCACCTCACAAAAAGCGGCGACTCAAGCAAATACTAAGCAGACTGAAGCTCAATCTACTGCTGTTGAAGAAGCTAGCGAAAGCACTACTGAATCTGATGTCGATAGTACGTCAACTGCTTCGAACAAACCGCGTATCAGTGCCAATAATGCCAGTGTTAAACGCAATAGCGCGAGTAAAGCTCTAGCAAATATTATGGACTATAAGATCAATAAGAAAAACGACGCCGCAAAAAATGAAACGCCAAATAATATCGTTAATGACAAATCTGCAGAAGAAAGCGCTTTAGAAGAAAACTCTTTAGAAAAAAATGGGGCTACTAATGGGGTTAGCAAAGATGAGAATAGTGACGCAGCTGACGTAGGCTTACATGATTCAAACCTTGTTACTCCTAATGAAAACAATAAAGACTAGCCATGAACGAATTTGAGCTGATTGAGCGTATATTTGCGCAAATGCAAGCTGCACCGTCATTGTCCAACACTGCCGAAGCACACAATATCGAAAAAGGCATTGGTGATGATGCGGCGGTAATGAGCCTGCCTGCAGGTGCACACTTGGTTAGCTGTATTGATACCCTCGTTCAAGGGCGGCACTTTAGCGCTGATTGGAATGACGTAAACGAATTAGCCTTTCAAATCGGCTATAAAGCGGTCGCAGTGAATGTCTCAGACATTGCCGCGATGGGCGCAACGCCGCATAGTATTCTATTGGCATTGGCCTTACCTGAGCGTTTGGCGAATGAGCAATGGCTGACTGAATTTGCCAAAGGTTTATTTCACGCCTGCCAGCTATTTGGTATCACGCTTATTGGCGGTGATACCACGCGCAGTGATAGATTAGTGCTTAGTGTCAGCGCGCAAGGATTACTGGCTGCAAACATTCCGGCTGTCTACCGCTCAGGCGCGCAAGTCGGCGATAAAATCTATGTCTCAGGGTCGCTTGGCGATGCTGCTTATGCGCTACAGCATCCTAATACTGCTATCGGTATTGAGCTTGCCCATCGGCTGCATATGCCAACGCCGCGTATTGCCTTAGGGGCAGCAGTGGCAACAATTGGCGCAACTTCGATGATAGATATCTCTGATGGTCTGTATCAAGACCTTGGGCATATCTGTGAGCAAAGTGCCGTTGGTATGCGCATCCACCTTGAGCATCTGCCTACCAGTAAAGCATTATCAAGCGTTGGTCTATCTGAACGCTTATTATGTCAGTTGGCGGGCGGCGATGATTATGAGCTGGCTTTTACCTTGCCTGCCCATATCGAGCCACCGATTGATAATAATAGCGACACGCCTGTGACCTGTATCGGTGAAGTCATAGCCGCAAACAAGGCAGATACTGCTAAAAATGTACGACCCGAGATTTTTTATCAAGGCCTAGCAGTCACACCGACGCATCCCGCCCCCTTTACTACTTGGCCCAATCTGACGGGTTACCAACATTTTGCAGGTTAACCCATGATTGATCACAACCTATCTAAGCCTGATATCCGACAAGCCAATGATTGCCCGCCTCTACCCGCCAATGCCAGCGCGTTTGATCGTTTGGTTTATTGGCTTGGTATCGGTCTAGGTAGCGGTCTGCCGCGCCGTGCACCCGGCACTTGGGGTACGGTTGGCGCTTTAATCGTTGCGATACCATTATTAAGCCTAGGCTTTGTGCCGTTTTTGATGATTACCATTTTAGCTTGTTTGCTTGGTAATGCGATATGCGGTCGTACCTCAGAGCTGATGGGCGGTCACGATAACCCGCACATCGTTTGGGATGAGTGGGCTGGTATGTGGCTTACCCTCCTGCCGCTATCTTATATGGGTATCGCCAACGGTAGTTTTTGGCAAAATTTCACTCAAATACCTACTATCTTAGCCATCATTATTGCCTTTATACTATTTCGCTTTTTTGACATTATTAAGCCGCCGCCGATTGGCTGGGCAGATAAAAAAGTCGCGGGCGGTCTGGGTATTATGCTCGACGATATTATTGCGGGAGTGATGGCGGCAGCCGTTTGGGTGATTATTTATACCTTTATCTTCTCTTTTAGCTTTTAATCTTAAGTTTGTCCTTTAAACCTCAAATAAATGTTTTTACCATAAATAATTCTACTTTATCGCCTTTTATATCGCTCACCTATTTAGCGGTTAGATTTTCTGAACGCCTGCTGTTTAATTTATATCTATAGACAGCTAATGTCATAATCAGTTTACAAAGATGTCACGACATAGCGTTTTAGTTAAATCGTAATTTGCGTTATAATTCAGAATTATATTTTGTTACATTTGTAGGCTCTTTTTTAGGAATACTATGACAGCTCCTCTTTCAGTAATTATCCTCGCGGCTGGTAAAGGCACGCGTATGCAATCAGCCAAGCCAAAAGTACTACAGACACTGGCTGGCAAGTCATTATTGGGTCATGTGCTTGATACTTGTCATCAATTGACCGTTGATGACACCATTATTGTCCATGGTTTTGGCGGCGAACAAGTCCAAGCAGACATTAATGAGCAATATGCGCATTTGCCGATTACGTGGGTTGCCCAGACTGAGCAGTTAGGTACGGGCCATGCAGTAAAAGTCACCCTATCTGAGTTACCAAAAGAAGGCCAAAGTCTGATTTTATATGGTGATGTGCCATTGGTCAGCTGCCAGACGTTAACAGCTTTAAAACTTGCCAATACTGATGGTATGTCGATGTTGACGCTAACAGTAGACAACCCATTTGGTCTTGGTCGTATCAAACGCGATAAAGAGGGCAATATTGAAGCCATCGTTGAGCAAAAAGATGCCAACGCCGATGAACAAAAGATCCAAGAGATTAATAGCGGTATTTACTGCGTTGATAATGCATTATTGCATAAATATCTGCCAAAGCTGTCTAACGACAATGCGCAGCAAGAATACTATCTCACCGATATTGTTAAGATGGCGGTTGCTGAAGGCATCAATATTGTCGCCATCGAGCCTGAACATAGCTTTGAGATTGAAGGCGTCAATAACCGCCAACAGCTTGCCAGCTTGGAGCGTACGTGGCAAGGTAAGTTGGTTGCTGACCTGCAAGAAGCTGGCGTCCAGTTTGCCGATCCGACGCGCGTTGATATTCGTGGCAGCTTGATCGCAGGCCAAGATGTATTCGTCGATGTGGGCGTTGTGTTTGAGGGTGATTGTGTCTTAGGTGACAACGTTTATATCGAAGCTGGCTGTGTGATTAAAAATGCGCACATTGGTAATGCCTGTCACCTAAAGCCGTACTGCGTCATTGACAGTGCGCACATTGGTAACGGCGTCGATATTGGACCTTTCGCCCATTTACGCCCTGATACTGTTTTGTCTAATAACAGTAAAGTAGGTAATTTTGTCGAGATTAAGAAATCGACTATCGGTCAAGGTAGCAAGGTCAATCATCTAAGTTATGTGGGTGATGCGACGGTTGGAACAAATGTCAATATCGGTGCGGGCGTGATTACCTGTAATTACGACGGCGTCAATAAATCGCAAACCATCATCGAAGACAATGCCTTTATTGGCTCTAACGCCAGCTTGGTTGCGCCAGTTACCATTGGTGATACCGCTACGGTTGCGGCAGGCTCAGTGATTACCAAAGACGTCGATGATAGCGCCTTAGCCTTTGGCCGTGCGCGCCAAACACAAAAAAATGACTTTCAGCGTCCAACCAAAAAATAAAGGCGGCGCTGATAGTTGACTCGATAAAATGATGGTAAAACCACTAAAGCAGTACGACAATAATTTGTGGTGCTGCTTATTTATATTTACAGATTAATGATTATCCATGTGTTGGCAACTTTCAAAATCACATGGTATGAGAACATAAAATTTAAGGAATAATTATGTGTGGAATCGTTGGAGCAGTTGCTGAGCGGAATATTGCCAATATCTTACTTGAAGGCCTTAAACGCCTAGAATACCGTGGTTATGACTCTGCTGGTCTGACTGTCATTCGTGATGGCGAACTCCATCGCGAGCGCCAAGTGGGTAAAGTGCAAGCATTGGTCGATGCTGTGGCAGTCAATCCTGAATTTTTCGATGGTCATATTGGTATTGCGCATACACGCTGGGCCACCCATGGCGAGCCGGCACAGCGTAATGCCCATCCGCACGTATCAGGAAAAATCGCTGTAGTACATAATGGTATCGTTGAAAACTATGCCGAATTAAAAGAAGAATTGATTGCTAAAGGTTACGTATTTACGTCGCAGACCGATACCGAAGTCGTCGCTCATCTAATCAATGATATCTACAAAACAACGCCTGATTTACTAGAAGCGGTTCGTGCCGTTATTCCGTTATTACATGGCGCATTTGCCCTTGGTATTCTACATATCGACTGCCCAGAAGAGCTGATTACTGTTCGTTTAGGCTCTCCACTAGTGATTGGTGTGGGTATCGGTGAGAATTTTATTGCTTCTGATCAATTAGCCCTACTACCGGTCACCAATCGCTTTATGTACCTTGAAGAAGGTGATATCGCCAAATTGACGCGCAGTAGCATTCAGGTTTATGCCGATGGTGTCGAAGTAAAACGTCAGATACATGAAATTGATGCGGCACAGCACAATGCGGATAAAGGTGAATTTAAGCATTATATGCTCAAAGAAATCTATGAGCAGCCAGACGCGGTTGCCCGTACTGTTGAGATGGCTGTAGATAGCGATGAGCCGTCTAAACTGCGCGATGATTTTTTACAGCGTCATGAAGCGCAATTAAAAGGCATTAAGCATGTCCAAGTCATCGCTTGTGGTACCAGTTACCACTCAGGCTTGGTCGCAAAATATTGGTTTGAGAGCCTGATTCGTGTGCCTTGTTCCGTTGAAGTCGCTAGTGAATTTCGCTATCGCAATCCTGTCGTCATCGACAACACACTTGTCATTTGTATTTCTCAATCTGGCGAAACGGCAGACACATTATCGGCGCTACGTGATATTCAAAAGCACACGCCAGCAGATCTAGTTAGCTTAGCATTATGCAACGTACCGACATCGTCTTTGGTACGTGAGACGGATATCTTTTTACCAACGCTTGCTGGTCCCGAGATTGGTGTTGCTTCTACCAAAGCATTCACCACTCAGCTCGCCGCTTTAATGCTAGTGGTCTTAAAAGTGGGTGTCGTTCAAGAACGCATGACTGGCGTAAACCTGAGTACCTTGCTTGGTCAATTACAAGAGCTACGTGGTCAACTACATGCCAGCTTAAACCTCGATGCACCTATCAAAGCCATGAGTGAGCATTTTGAGTATAAAAAGAGCTGCTTGTTCTTAGGTCGTGGTTTGCAGTTTCCAATAGCGCTAGAAGGCGCGTTAAAGCTGAAAGAAATCTCTTATATCCACGCCGAAGGTTATGCCGCAGGCGAGCTGAAACACGGTCCATTGGCATTGGTCGATAAAGACATGCCCATCGTCGTACTAGCGCCAAAAGACAGCATGTTTGATAAGCTAAAAGCCAATATGCAAGAAGTACACGCGCGTCATGGTGAGCTGTTCGTTTTTGCCAGCGAATCTAGTCAAATGGTCGCAGAAGACAGATTACATGTGGTCTATGTGCCCGATGTTTGTGAAACGCTTGCCCCTATCGTCTACAGCGTACCCGTACAGCTGTTGTCATACCATGTCGCCGTAATGCGCGGTACTGATGTCGATCAGCCACGTAACCTTGCTAAATCAGTGACTGTTGAGTAATATAAGTATTTGATTTTAATAATTTTATTATCAATCAGTTGCTTTTTACACCAAGTCCTTCGCTATCTGGTACGAATAAGATAGCGAAGGATTTTTTTGTGAATAACAAAATAGAAAAATATCAGTCACTTATATAATTATAGTATCTACAGTATGGACAATGAGAACATGGATATCGAAAGCGGCACCGCCAATCAAATCGCTAGTCAAATAGAAATAATCTATGAAGATGAATTTCTGGTGGCAATTAATAAAGAGGCAGGTCTATTGGTGCATCGCAGTTGGCTGGATAAAGGCGAGACGCGCTTTGCCATGCAGCTCACCCGTGATGCGGTAGGTTGTCATGTATTTCCGGTGCATAGGTTAGACAAGCCCACATCGGGCGTATTATTGTTTGCCAAGAGCTCAGCCGTGGCGCGCAGCCTTGGCGAGGCTTTTACTGAACACAAAGTTACCAAGCAGTATTTAGCCGTGGTGCGCGGCTATATGTCAGAACAAGGCACCGTTGATTATGCGTTGAGCTTTCAACCCGATGCCATCGCCGATAAGTTTGCTGATTTGGACAAATCCGCTCAAGAGGCGGTGACCCATTGGCAAAGTTTGGCACAAATCGAGCTACCATTTGCCGTATCAAAAAAGCATGACACGAGCCGCTATAGTCTTGTGCGCTTGACACCCGAGACTGGGCGTAAGCATCAGCTGCGTCGGCACATGCGACATGTATTCCATCATATCGTGGGTGATACCAGCCACGGTGATATACGGCACACACGATTTTTTCGTACTCACTATGATTGTACGCGCATGCTGCTGCATGCTCAGACTTTAGCGCTCAGCCATCCTGTCACTGGTGAGCCGTTATTGCTAAAAGCTAAATTAGACGACCAATGGATGCGTATCTTAGAAGAGTTTTCTTGGGTAGACAGCGCTAAAGATTAAACAGTGTAGGTTTTATCTTAGATAGTCATATCAAAGAAGTCGACATACTGATGCTAGATACGAAGGTTCGGTATCCTAGTGAGGACTTGAACTTTCGGCTATGAGCTTTTGGATTTTTATTTTTATTTACCGTAAGCGCTGTTATAGGAATAAGAACAGCTAACATCATATTGGCTGGCGCTTTCTTCCCAGTTTCATTTTTATATTCGCTAGCACCAACCCCGACAATATCAATATCATTGCCAGCATCTTCCACCATGTCACGACCTCTCCTGTAAGCAGCACTGAGGTTGTCATACCGAATACTGGCACCAATAGAGCAAACGGCATAACCTTAGAAGCCGTATTTTGACTAAGCAGATGCGCCCACAGTCCAAATCCTATCAGCGTTGAGACATACACGATAAACCCAAGTGATAACCAAGACTTAAGCGATGCCTCGTTAAACGTCGCCAGCTGCCATGCCTCGGTCTCAAATATGAGAGAAGATAGAGTTAAAATCACGCAAGCGATCAGACCACCCCAAACCACGAGAGCGAGAGCAGACAACGCGGATGCCTTATTCCTTTCAGTATTAGACGGAATAATAGCCCCGTCTGATCCTTGCTGCGTCGCTTGTGTTGACGCCTGTTTTGAAGCAATGTTACCAAAGCTCCAGCCTATGGCAGCAATCAAGATACAGACAAACCCAGCCAGAGGCATATCACCACCAAGGTTCAACGCGATGACGCTAAGCCCTAGCACACCGACCAGCATACCGATGATTTGCATGCGACTCACTGCCTCACCCAGTATAAAATACGCCAACAATACGGTAATAAAAATTTGAATTTGTAGCAATAATGCCGTCAATCCTGCTGATGCCCCTAAGTGCATGGCAGTAAATACAAAAGCATACTGCATGACAAACGTACCGATAGCATAGATAAGTAATGTACGGTTAAATTTGGGCGGTTTTAGAAAAAAAACCAGTGGCACAGCGGTAAAGAAAAAACGCAGGGCGGTGAGCATTAGCGGTGGAAAGCTTTCAAGTCCCCATGCAATAAAGGTAAAGTTTACACCCCAAATAAAAGTAACCAGTACAGCCAATGCAGTGTATATAGGAGTCATGTAGTTGGCCTAGGAAGTTATGGCTGATTATTATATTTAAAAAAAATTTATGACAATCTCGTATTAACCATAGAATGCTTTTAGAGAGTGAGCACTACACTTACAAACAATAGAACGGCAATGAGCATTAATGCTGTACCGCCTATTTTTGTAATTAACTATAGGTTATCTTGAGCTTTCCATAGATATCGGCTGGCTAAAAAAAATGCTTCTGCGTAGCAAAAATGGATCAGTAAGACCAAGAGGCAAAAAGTTGAAGCTAAAATCAGAAATTGAGAAAGACAGGTTTGCTCAGTGTCGATAAATTGCGGAAATACAGCCATAGAAAATAAGATAGGTTTTGGGTTAGAAAGAGAGGTTAGCAAACCTTCTTTGAATAATCTACCAGCACTTGTACTACTCACATCTAACGTGTTGCCAGACTCTAGGAAAAATGATTTTCTCTTTCCAAAGATCATTCTGAAAAACAAAAGAGTATACCCCAACAGAACCCAGCTACTTCACCCTTTAGACCCATTAATAGACCACTTAAAGCAGACTGATATAACAGAACCACTCAAAATAAACCTTTGAACTATCTAAACGTTGCAGTTTAAACGCTCCAATATAAAGACTTAAACCAATCCCTTATACAGAAAGTAACACCCTACAACCGTTAATAACAACGCAAAGCATTTTTTCAATAATTGCGGTGATAGTATATGAGCAACTTTCGCGCCTAGCTTGGCGGTGAAAAAGCTCATGATGCTGATCCCTAAAAAGGCATAAATGTGCACAAAGCCAATGGTGTTAGGCACATCAATTCGTTGCTGCATCCCAAAAAACATAAAACCTAATGCTCCAGCAATAGCAATCGGCAGACCACAAGCTGCTGAGGTGCCAACGGCTTTTTGCATGACTACACCATAACGCGTGAGATAAGGCACGGTTAAGCTACCGCCGCCAATACCGAAAATAGCAGAAGCGATACCGATAACCCCACCTGCTGCTAATTGCCTAGGTTTTGAAGGCAGTTGTGTATTAGCATCGTCGGCACTACTAGAATTGGTAGCAGGATTAGCAACCTGTTTTTTGCCACCGAAAAACATCTTGTAGGCGACCCACAGCAAAAATACGCCAACAATGAGTTGAAGGTACAGCCCAGATACCTGCCCTGCAATCCCTGCCCCTAAAAAGCAACCAATCGCTAAGCCTGGTGCCAGATTTTTAAAGACAGGCCACATGACTGCGCCTTTTTTATTGTGTGCCATTAACGAGCTGATAGAGGTGACAATGATGGTCGCCAATGACGTCCCCAATGCCAAATGCATGATATTGTCAGGGCTGTAACCCATTTGCGTAAAGACGATGAACAATAATGGCACGATAATTGTGCCACCGCCCACACCAAATAGCCCCGCAGCAAATCCTGCTAGCGCGCCTATGATTAAAAAAATGATTAATTCCACGGGATATTTACTTCTTATGTAGAGTTAGTACGATGGTTATTTTAGTTCAGTGACAATCAATCAGTTAAAAAGCCAACTTAAGCGATTTCTACTTGATCCACTTGACCAACCCGAGAATAGGCACGATTAAAATACACCAAACTCTCTTCTTGCTCACTTTGTCTAATAGCGACCACCCGGCACATGAAAACACTGTGCGTGCCCACTTGCTGAATGTCCTCAATCTCACAATCAAAACTGACCAATGCATCATCTAAAACGGGAGCGCCTGTTTTAAGCGGTGACCAAGAGCCATATTCAAATCGCTCTTGTGAACTCAATTT
Organism: Psychrobacter immobilis; assembly: GCF_003148585.1. Taxonomy (GTDB): domain Bacteria; phylum Pseudomonadota; class Gammaproteobacteria; order Pseudomonadales; family Moraxellaceae; genus Psychrobacter; species Psychrobacter immobilis. The sequence goes on from NZ_QGGM01000013.1 coordinate 77,082, forward strand.
GGAGGCAAAAGCGTTAGATATTGATTCGTGCTGTGCGCCTAAAACATTGACACTTAACGTTTTATTTTCAATAAAATGGGCATGTGAGCGAGATGTCTGATTCATGCAAACCAGCAAGGTTGGCGGTGTATCGGTGACGCTACACACCGCAGATGCGGTAAATCCATGAGTACCAGCGCTGCCTTCTGTGGTAATGACATTGACCGCGGTTGTTAACAAAGACATACCGTCTCTAAAATCGGTGGCTTCAATCATGACTTAACTCCTAAATTTTAAATCTTTAAGTTCATTGATAACTGAGGTCACTCATGAGTTTAAACAAGCTAGTATAGACGAGGTTAAAAACCCAACCTATAAAAGCTAAATTTTGCATCAGTTTAGTCAATGAACCCTAAGCGGTCAGTTCTTGACGCACGATTGCTGCGCCTGCACTTAACGCTTGCAGCTTACCTCGTGCCACTTGTCGAGACAACGGTGCCATGCCACAGTTGGTTGAAGGATACAACTTATCCGCATCGACGAATTGCAATGCTTTGCGTAGTATATTGGCCACTTCTTCAGGGGTTTCAATGGTATTGGTTGCCACATCAATGGCACCAATCATCACTTTTTTACCGCGGATCAATTCAATCAAATCCATGGGAACATGTGAGTTTTGACACTCTAAAGAGACAATATCAATATTCGACTGTTGCAATTTAGGGAATGCTTGCTCATATTGACGCCACTCTGAACCCAGTGTCTTTTTCCAATCAGTATTGGCTTTGATGCCATAACCGTAGCAGATATGCACCGCCGTTTCACACTTTAGACCTTCAATAGCACGCTCTAACGTGGCAATACCCCAGTCGTTGACGTCATCAAAGAACACATTAAATGCAGGCTCATCGAACTGGATAATATCCACCCCAGCCGCTTCTAATTCTCTGGCTTCTTGATTTAAGATTTTAGCAAATTCCCACGCCAATTTTTCACGGCTTTTATAATGACCATCATACAAGGTATCAATCATGGTCATCGGACCAGGCAGTGCCCATTTGATTGGCTGATCGGTTTGTGCACGTAAAAACTTAGCATCATCAACAAATACAGGCTTTTGACGACTTACCGTGCCCACGACTGACGGCACACTGGCATCATAACGATTACGAATGCGCACGGTCTCACGCTTCTCAAAATCGACGCCATCCAGATGTTCAATAAAGGTGGTCACAAAATGCTGACGAGTTTGCTCGCCGTCACTGACAATATCAATGCCTGCATGCACTTGTTCTTGCAATGTCAAACGTAGCGCGTCTTGTTTGGCTTCAAGCAGTTGCTCACCTTCTAATGCCCAAGGTGACCAGATTTTTTCAGGTTCTGCAAGCCAAGAAGGTTTCGGTAAGCTGCCAGCCGTTGACGTCGGTAATAACTTTTGTGTCGGTAATAATATTGTCATACGATTCATCTTCTTATTTATTGGTATTCTCATTTCAGCCAGATTGAGCGTGTTTAGGCAGCGTATTCTTTATTCGTACATGCTTCTGCCGCGTGCTCATTTACATCATAGCTTGCTGCCCACTCATTAAGAATGGTTTGGTATGGCTTGATGAACTGCTCTTCGGTGAATTTACCTTGTGTCACTGCCATCTGACTACGCTCTGCGCGATCATAGACGATTTGCGTTAGGGAGTAATCTTGGTACTTCAAACTAGGTTGATAAACTTGAGCGGCTGCCGAATTGGCATTATAAATCTCAGGTCGGTAGATTTTTTGAAAAGTCTCCATGGTAGCAATCGCACTGATCAGCTCAAGGTCGGTGTAATCGCTCAGCAAGTCACCCGCAAAATAAAATGCTAATGGCGCGGCGCTACCCGTAGGCATAAAGTAGCGAACGGTTAAGCCCATTTTGGAAAAGTACTCATCGGTTAGTGATCCTTTGTTCAAAGAGCAGCCATCTTGTTTGTATTCAACGCCCAATAAAGGGTGCTGATTGGTCGTACGTTGATAGGTTTTACTGGTGGAAACACTCAAGCAAATCACAGGCTTCTTGGTGAAATTAGCTTGGTAAGCTTCTGAATTCAATAAATACTGAAACAGTTTGCCATGTAAGTCACCGAAATCTACTGGTGGCGCAGATGATGGATGTTTATCGAAATGGTCTAATAAGACCACGCTAAAGTCATAATCGCGCACATAAGATGAGAAACTATTACCAATCATACCGTCAATACGGGTGTTTTCTTTATGATCCACAATCGTTGTTTGCAGCATCTCGATGATAGGGAAAGTATCGCCATTTCCTGCCACATCCATGTCGACAGAAATAATATCAACCTCAACAGAATAACGATCTGCGGTGGGATTATCCCAATGTGCCAATGCATTAAAACGATTATTTATCATTCTTAACGTTTTGCTTAAGTTCTCTTGACGATGCTCGCCACGCGCCAAATTCGCAAAGTTCGTCGTGAGACGCGTGCTATTTGCAGGATGATAGTTTTCATCAAAACGAATGCGCTTAATTGCACAACTAAATTCTTTACTCATGATAATCCGCTACCCTAATCTAATCTCATTATTTGAGATAAAACCAAATTTGTGTATGAGGTGAATCATACCTAAACTATTACATGAATAAAAACGATACTATTTAAATATAAAATGAATATAATTCATGTTAATGAAGTTATGGTATGACATGAGATTGGATAGCGGAGACTTTACGACTTACTCGATAGCATCATTCAGCAAAAAATAAGCCTGTAGAAAAATGAGCTACGCTAAAGAAAGCATAAAGAAAATTTCGATAAACTAACTAACGAATCTAAGGATTCTCTCATTAAAAAAGTCGAAACTTATTTTCTAAGTCTCAGCCCTTTTTTTTGATAATATAAATAGAAAATTACTTTCTATTGATTGTGTTAGCGCTTTGCAGCTTCAATCTGAATATTTAGCTGAACTTTTTCAGTAATACCTAATAATGTATATTTACTGATGCCCCATTTCGTTCGATCAATGGTCGTTGTGAAATCCCCACCGCAAACTGGCTTTTTCAATATTGGGTTTAGATAGCAATTAAACTTGGTAGCCGTCAGCGTAATGGGGTTAGTCTTGCCATGTAGTGTCAACATACCATCAACCTTGCTGACATTTGAGCCACTACCATCAGTCGTAAAATACCATTTGGTAGAATCAAATTGCGCCAGTGGAAACTGCTCAATATCGAAAAAATCTGCGCTTTTTAACGTAATATCAAATGCTGTATTGCCTGTATTTAGGCTATTCAGAGGAATTACTAGCGAGATATTACCGGTCTTAGCCGCTGGATCATAATCTAGCTGCCCAGTGATATTATAAAAGCCACCTGTGTTGGTAGAGGTATTAAAATGGTCAATAGCAAAGCGTACATTGGTATGAGTGGGATCAATATCGTAAGTCATCGCCTGACTGCTGGCGATACCTAACATGCTTAGGAATAAGGCTAGTAGCGGCTTCCGCGAGGACAGTATGACTGTCGAGAGGGACATTTGATTCATAGTAACATTCCTTTGCTGGATAAATGATAGAGCAATCACATCCTTTGTGATTGTGCTCTTATAATTACTCTCTTATATAATGACAACAAGCCCATACTTAATCAATAAATATAGGCTTGTCTATTTTAGACATAGCATTATCACTGCTAACGCTATGTGATAAGTATGATCAAATAAATCCTTTAAATCATACTTTACTATCTGTCGTTGTCTGCTCTTTGCCACTAGGTACGAGCCATTTAGCAAACCATCCTGACAAATCATCCATCAAAGTATAAACCACGGGAATTACCACAAGGCTTAATAACGTCGAAGTCACCAGACCACCCAATACCGCAGCGGCCATCGGACGACGGAAGGTTGGATCAGCATCACCCCAACCGAAGACTAAGGGCAACATCCCCGCGCCCATCGCAATGGTGGTCATAATAATAGGACGCGCCCGCTTGCGGCAAGCATCGATAATAGCCTCAAAACGCGCCAAACCTCGACGCTGTGCAATCAGTGCATAATCGACCAGTAAGATAGAATTTTTGGTAGCAATACCCATTAGCATAATAAAGCCGATCATCGATGGCATAGAAAGACTGCTATTGGTAATAACCAAGCCCACAAAAGCGCCGCCTATCGATAAAGGCAATGCCATCAAAATGGTAAAAGGCTGCAATATACGCCCAAACAATAGAATAAGTACGCCTAAAATACAAACCACACCGACCGACATCGCAATCACAAAACCGCTGAATAGCTCAGCCATGTTTTCTGCTTGACCTTGGTCAATAATGGTAATGGAAGGCGGTAGTTGTTGCATGGCAGGTACTGATTTAACCGCTTGTACCAAATCTCCAAGCTCGCCACTCGCAGGTTGCACCGTGATACTGATGGCGCGTTCCCGATCGAGCCTGCTAATCTGCGCAGGCCCAGTGCCAAAGTCCAATGACGCGACTTCACCCACACGTACACCCTGTCCTGCGGGTAACGAGCTCGGTACATATAGACCTTCTAATTGACTGACATTTTGTTTGGCAACATCTGGTAGACGAATGACGATAGGAATCTGCCGCGTATCCAAATTGAGCTTGGATAAACGCTGCTCATAGTCACCCACCGTCGCCACTCGTAACGTCGTAGCGATGTCTTGCGTGGTCACCCCTTTATCCGCCATCGCCAGTCTGTCTGGTGTCACCGTTAACTCTTGACGCGGCAAACTGCGGTCACTGGTCACGGAGCCAGCACTGGGCAGCCCTCGAATCTCTGACATGATTTGCTGAGCGGTTTGTTCAAGCAATTGCGGATTGGTGCTGGTCATAGAGAAGTTGTAACCACTCTCTCCACCACTCGACAAACCAACGGTAAAGCGCGCACCTGGGACTTCTGCCAACAAACTACTTATTTGACGTTCAATCTCTTGCTTAGAGCCGCGCTCTGCACGCGGTGCTAGCACGATATCTAGACCTGCTATATTTTCGGCTTTGCCACCACTAGAGTTTGAGTCCATGCTAGCCTGAGCCTCACCGACTGAGGTAAAAATATTGGTGACTTCAGACATTGCTAAAATACGTTCACTTGCCAGCGCAGCAACGCGCTCTGTGTCTTCCAGTGCAACGTCAGGTGTCAACTCAATCGCCACACGAGTTTGGTCAATGTCATTATCAGGAATAAACGACGTTGGTAGTAATTTGACAAGCATCAGTGACGCCACGAATAACACTAAAGTTGCACCCATCGTCAGCCAGCGATGATGCAGTGTCCATGCCACTATTTTGAGATACCAACCCATCAGCGCGCTTTGCTTCTCAACGTGTTTTTTCTCTGGTCGCAATATATACGCTGCCATCATCGGTGTGATAAGACGCGCGACCATCAAAGACGCAAAAATCGATAATGCAGCTGTCCAACCAAACTGACGGAAAAACTGTCCAACGATACCGCCCATAAAGGCGGTGGGTAAAAACACGGCAATCAAAGTAAAGGTGGTCGCGACTACCGCCAAGCCAATCTCGTCAGCCGCTTCCATCGCCGCTTCATACGGTGTCTTGCCCATGCGTAAATGCCGTATGATATTTTCGACCTCGACGATCGCATCATCGACCAATACACCAATCACTAACGACAATGCCAACAAAGATATAATATTGAGGCTAAAGCCAAATAAGTACATACCTAAAAAGGTGGGAATCACTGATAATGGCAAGGCGACAGCAGCAACTATAGTCGCCCGAATATTGCGCAAAAATAAGAATACGACGACGACTGCTAACAGACCACCTTCGATCAGCATCCGTAAAGAAGCTTGATAATCTTCAGCGATGGGCGTTGCCCGATCATAGACTTTTTCAATAGTGATATTACCTACATCGGCTGACAGCTTGGCAAGCTCTGCATCAACCAGCTCCATGACCTCAACTTCACTGGCACCACGCGAGCGGGTGATATTAAATGCCACCACCGTTTGCCCGTCAAGCTTAGCAATAGAGCTTGGGTCAGCCGCGCCATCTGTGATTTTTGCCATACGTCCAAGCGCTTGTGTGCCGCCTGCTGGGATTGCCACTTGTAAATCATTGAGCTCACTTGCCCGCTCCACCGCACCAAGGACACGAATCGTCTGGGTGGTTTTGCCCACTTCTGCTTCACCACCAGAGCTGTCCTGCTGAATACCCGTGATTTGATTGGATAGTTGTGTGATAGAGAGCTTAAGACCACTCAAGGTAATCGGGTCAGCTGCGACGGTAATCTCACGCTGCAAACCACCAATACGGCTAACCGTACTGACACCCGGTATGTCAGAAAGACGCTTGGTGACTGTATCATCGACGAACCAAGACAAGTCTTCCACATTCATGTTTTCAGAAGCCACAGAATAAGTGACAACGGGGAATCCTGCGGTTGAAACTTTAGTAATAATAGGGTCATTGGCAGCGGCAGGCAAATCGCCGCGTACCTCGCCTACTGCCGAGCGCACATCATCGACCGCTTCTTGAATATTCTTTTCTAACACAAACTCTGTGACCATGGTGGCAGCACCCGTTTGTAACGTGGTGCGAATATGCTTGATACCTTCAATACTCGTAAGCTTGTTTTCTATCTTTTTTGCGATGTCGTTTTCGAGCTGTGATGGCGCGGCACCCGGTAAAGTCACCGTGACCACGACTGCAGGTAAGTCAATATCAGGAAACTGCTGCACCTTCATTTTCATAAAGCCATAAATACCGCCTAACGTCAGTAGTATAAATAGCAAAATGGCAACTAAAGGATTTTTTATCGAGTAAGCAGAAACATTTAAACTCATGGTTGTGCCTGCGCTGCTGTACTCGTTTGGCTAACACCATCAACGATACGCACCAAATCTCCATCATTTAAAAAGCTGCCGCCTTGTTTGACAATTTGACTGTCACTAGGCAATGGCTCTAGCACTGCCACATTTTCGCCAAGTCGCTCGCCCAATGTCACTCGTTGTTGCTTGATACGACCCATGGTCTGACCATCTTGAGTGGTCACATTGGTTACTAGCATCACATAATCATAGCCATCGTTGCTGACGATAGCGCTATTGGGCACCGTTTGCGTACTGGCACTGCCTAATAGGAACTCACCCGTTTGATACATACCTGCCCGTACTTTTGCATTGGCTGCCAAGCTCGCATAGATGGTAATCTGCCGGTTGTTGTCCGCCGTTGGTGCTATGCGGCTCACTTTCCCCATTACCGTATCACCATCTGGTAAGCTCACCCGTACTGGCGTCCCGACACTGACTTCACCAACAAGCTTGGGATCAATATCTGCACGCCATTCCAAAATACCACCTTTAATGATAGTAAATAATGGCTCGCCACCAGCAACCATACCAACCTCCGCCATTTTCTCGCTGATGACACCGCTGACTGGTGCGACCACTGTTGCATTATCTACACTCAAGCGCTGAGTGCTCAGACGCGCTTTGGAAGCTTGTAGCGCAGCCTGTGCTTGAAGTTTTGCAGTGCGATAGCGATCGGCTTCTTGTTTGCTAATCGCATCAATATCTATCAATGGCAATACACGGGCAGCATCAGCGCTGGCATTGGCAAGCGTCGCTTCTGCTTCGGCAACATCTGCCTCTGCTTGCAAGACTTGCTGCTCCATAGCATCGGTGTCAAATATCGCCAATACTTGACCCGCTTTGACGCGATCACCTTCTTCGACCAATATACGCTCGATAGCAACACCGTTTACTTTGGCACTGACATTCGCCTTATCTTTGGCATCAATGGTGCCATCAGCACTGAGTGTGTTACCAATATCATCTTGGCTTGGGCTGACCGTCTCTACTGATAATACCGCCTGCTCAGTACTCGTAGCGCTTGCAGTGGCACCATTACTTGAAGTACCACTAGAAACTGGCGATTCATCCGTCGCGGCTTCATCACTCCCGCCCCAATACTTTCCAAGTAGCACACCAATGATAAGCACGGCTGCCAATACGGGTAACAACCATAACGGTAATTTTGAAGAAGTTTTTTTAGACAAAGTATCAGACTGGCGATACGGTGGTAGCTCAGATGGTTGAGGTGGCTCAATGTTGGTTTCTTGCTCGCTAGTCGGTGCTTGCTTATTATTAGGATGTTCAAAATCACTCATAGTCGGTCTCTATAAATAAGCACGGTACTAACGCCGTAAAAAGTATAAGGGAAACAAAATGATGCTGGCAGAGCTTATCAAAATAGTCTTTTATCATTGTAGACTATCTCGTCATTGGGTCAATTATGTTAAGTATCTACATAGTCAATTGTTGATAGTCATCAAGACATAATAATCAAGATATAGTAAGACATTGAACTTAATAAAGATTATTAGTAGCAAAGATTATAAAGTGAACGATAACTAAAGACAAAAAACAGCGTATTTCCAGTTCATTGCATAAGTCTTCTTCACACAAAACCCCTTTCTTAAAACTTATTCAGCCAATGAAAAAATGACCAAATATGCTGTCATATTGAATGCATTAAGATGCGCCCATTATAGTTGGAACCATCACTCGTAAAAACTAATGATACATACGCCCTACAGTTTAGACTTGTATTTACGGGGTAATTTGTCATTATTAAGATAAATCTACTAATAAAGGAATCCATCATGGCTAATAAATCAGACGTAAAAAAGCTTAAGCAAGAAATTAAAGATACCAAAGCAAAAATTAAGCAGAAAAAGAAAGACCTCAAAGATCTTAAGAAGTCATTGAAAAAGTCGAAAAAAGCTAAATAGCTTTGTTTCCAGATGATGGCTCTACGTCAAAAAACAGAAGAGGATAGCGTTGGCTGTCCTCTTTTTTTTCATTAATTTAGCCATTTTAGCCCATTTAAAGGATAATCGATTGAATTGAGGACACGCCTTAGGCATTGGTATAACGACTTGCCTCAGGCATCCAGCGGTGAATCAGTTGGCTGACATCTGCCTTGCGCGTAGGATCTGCAATTAAATGTTTGGCTAAACGCTGAGCAATGGCAAACAGCTGCTCGTCACGTATCAGATCAGCCAAATAATAACCGACGTTACCCGTTTGACGTTTGCCCAATAACTCGCCGGGACCACGCAATTCCAAATCTTTTTGGGCAATAACAAAACCATCAGTGCTATCACGCAGGACATTTAAGCGCTCTGTACCAGTTTCTGATAATGGCTTTTGGTATAACAGTACGCAATAGCTTTTGGTTGAGCCACGCCCGACTCGCCCGCGCAGCTGATGTAATTGCGATAGACCTAATCGTTCGGCATTTTCGATGACCATTAACGACGCATTAGGGACATCTACGCCGACTTCAATGACCGTTGTGGCAATCAACAAGTCCAAATTGCCAGCTTTAAATGCTTGCATGATGGCTTGTTTGTCAACGGATTTCATCTTGCCATGGACAAGACCAATGCGAATATTCAAGCGCTCATTTAAATCCTCATAAGTGGCTTCAGCAGCTTGCGCATCCAGCACACTAGACGCTTCGACCAACGAGCAAACCCAGTATGCTTGCCTACCCGCTTCACAATTAACCGCAATCCGCTCAATGACTTCATCGCGTCGATTACGGTCAATGGTCACCGTAGTAATTGGCGTACGCCCCGGTGGCAATTCATCGATAATCGAGGTATCCATATCACCGTAAACGCTCATTGCCAGCGTGCGCGGAATTGGTGTAGCGGTCATAATCAGCTGATGCGGTGTGCTATTCGCCACCCCTTTATTGGTCAGTGCCATACGCTGCTCAACACCAAAGCGATGCTGTTCATCGATAATAACTAAGCCCAATTTGGCAAACTGTACCTGCTCTTGAAACAGTGCATGAGTACCGACGACCACTTGCACCGTGTTTTCTGCGACTGCTTCCAATGCTTCGCGGCGCTGCTTCGCCGTTTGTTTCCCAGCAAGCCAGCCGACACCAATACCTAACGGTTCAAACCATTGTTTGAAATTGACCAAATGCTGCTCTGCTAAAATTTCTGTGGGTGCCATAACAGCCACTTGCCAACCACTATCAAGCGCATAACCCGCTGCACCCGCTGCGACCAGAGTCTTGCCCGCGCCAACATCGCCCTGCACCAACCGCAACATCGGGATGGACGTTGCCATATCAGCCGTAATATCTTTCATGACTCGTTGCTGGGCACCCGTTAAATCAAATGGTAATGCGGCAAACAACTGATCAGTCAATGGACTTTGCGTGGCACATTTGGGCGCTTTATGCTGATGCAGTTGCTGACGACGATATAACAAGCTGAGCTGATGGGCGGTTAATTCTTCAATAATTAAACGCTGGCATGCTGCATGAGTACGGGCACTTAACTGGGTGAGTAGCTGATATTGTCGTCCTGCGTCGGTATAAGTCGGCGGCGTATGCAGTAATACTAAGGCTTCAAATATCGTCAGGTTATAGACGTTGTTATTAACTGTTCTATTAGCGACTGTATGGATATCACTGTTTGTATTATTATTGGCATCATAGACATTGGTTTTATTGACACTACTAACGCTATGACCAGTCGTATTATCTGGCACACTACGCGCCAGTGTCGAGAATATATCTTCTGGATACTCCGTCTCTGTTATCGGTATTTTAGCTGGTTCAAAAGGTGCTAATGGCAAGTCAGCCACGACTGCAAAGTCTGTAGGAGTAAACAGCGTCATTGGTAAGCCTTCACTGCGAACCGTCTGTAATGCCAGCTTAATTAAGGTACGCAGCTTATTTTGATGCAAACCTTTAACACTTGGATAAATAGGCTGTAAGCCAGTATTTACTACCGTCTCATTACTACTGATAACTTGATATTCAGGATGGTGGATTTGCTTACCATAACGACTCACCTTTACTTCGCCAAATAATTGCAGTTGCGTCCCTAAGCTCATGGTTTGTGCAAGACCACGATAAACCTTAAAAAACCGTAGCGATATGGTGCCCGTATCATCATCTACCACGACCGTCATACCGCTGCGCTTGGTATCGACGTGCACCACACGCCCAGTAATTAACGCAGACTGCCCGTGCCCCACCTCTGCTATAGACAGCAGTCGGCTACGATCTTCGTAATCACGTGGCAAATGCAGCAATAAATCAAATATTCGTTTAATATTCAATTGTGCCAACTGTTCTGCGACTTTTAATCCCACACCCGCCAGTGCCGTCACTGGCATATCTAGCGCTGAGAGTGGCAGCTCAGACCCAAAGTGCTCTGTTGGGCTAGTTAAAGAAGCGTTCACTGATACTGACATCAAAGATCCTAACGATATTATTTTTAGTTTTCATATACTCATTCAAGTATTTTCAATATACCGTATATGATGACAGTTTTTATAAAACAGCTGTCATCAACAGGACACATCAAAACACCGACTCATTTCATTATAGCTGACAATACAATTGCTTATGCTCAGCTATTTAGTAATACTGCGTCAAAAAGCCTGAAAGTCAAACGGCTCATTTGTATCATATCAATAACTGATGTCTTATTTTCCGTATTATCGTCATTTTATAAGGTGTTTTTATGTTCGCTCCTGCCCAGTACCGACAACCTCTTAATAGTCTAAGAGTGCGACATAGTATGAGAGTGCTATGCACCAGCTTAATTGCCGTACTCGGATTATCTATTAGCGCTTGTAGCTCTCTAACGCCAGCGCAGCCGTTACCTGAAACACCAAAAATAGCGCCACTTAATGTGGCGTTAGTCTTGGGCGGCGGCGGTGCCAAAGGCTTCGCCCATGTTGGGGTGATTAAAGCACTAGAAGCAAATGGTATTAAGCCCACGCTCATCGTTGGCACCAGCGTCGGTAGCTTGGTTGGTAGCCTATATGCGAGCGGTTACACACCAGTACAACTTGAGCAACTGGCACTGACCACTACAGATAGCGAATTGACAGATTTTGTCTTATCCAACCAAGGTGTCATCGAGGGTATCAAACTCAAGAACTTTATCAACGATAAAGTCGATGGACGAGTAATAGAGGATTTCCCTATCCGCTTTGCAGCAGTCGCGGCGGAGAAGCATACTTTGAAAAAAGCCATTTTTACCACTGGTGATGCAGGGCTTGCCGTTCAAGCGTCCTGTAGCGTACCGAATATTTTTATTGCACCGCGTATCCCCGAAAAGGTCGGTAAAAAATATATCGATGGTGGCGTGGTCAGCCTAGTACCTGTCGATAGCGCCCGTGATTTGGGCGCTGATATTGTTATTGCCGTTGATGTGACAGACACTGGTATTAACAATCCTAGCGGTGTCTCTACACTTGATAAAAAATTAAACCTCAACGGATTAAGCAATTTTTGGGGATTTTTGGAGAGTAATGTCGTAGCCTCGCCAAGCGCCAATCGTGCCTCATCGATGCAGCGTGAACGAGATCGTGCTGATGTGCTGATTACGCCTGCGGTCAGTCATATCAGCTCACTAGATACCAGCCAGCGCCGTGCTCTCATAGCTGCAGGCTCGCAAGCCACTACCGCACAGATGGCTGCCATCAAGCAATTAATCAAAGAAAAATCTAACCAGAAATACGCGACGCTTTAAGCGCCTTGCAACGGCGTACCAAAATTTCTTGTTAACAACCCATAAAAAAGCACCACAGCAACGAGCCGTGATGCTTTTTGTGATTAAACGAATATTAAGCCGGTATTAAATAAATCACACTGATAAAATACTTAATACTAAATGACTGACTTATTTCACACGTGCACGGTATTTAACCACTACGGTGTCATTAAGGCCAACACCCTCTAAATCCCAGCGTACCGCTTTATAATATTTTAATGGAATTTCTTGCAGTTGGTTATCCACTTTTCCACGTAATGGCATACGGGCAAAAGTATTGCCGTCTGCACTGCCGTATGGAAATTCAGGTGATACTGTACGCAATAACTCTACCTGCTCAGGGATACTCATCGTCACGGTCATTTTTCGGACGCGATCTGCATTGGTATTGGTAAAATAGCCTTGGTACTCCAAGACATTACCTGATTGCAGGCGCGTACTAGCATTCACCGGAGCCAAAACCTCTTGACCATTTGCATCAACGCTAATCAATGACGCGGTAATTTTACTATTGACGGCCTGTGCACTCGAGTTGCTGCTTTTAGTAGCATTGGTCTGTACAGCTGCCGAACTATCAACGGCTTGTTCTGGCGTCGGTAGCATTGCCGAGGCTTGCGTCACTACCATCGCACCGATGAGCGTACCAGCCACAACGTGGAATAAGCGATGTCCGCTCCAAGCACTAAATGGGCTAGCAAATTGGTTACTTTTTTTCATGGTTTTCATTATCCCTGGTTAATATGTCGGTAAAACGCAGCTGGTAAAATTTGAATGACTTTTGGTGTATATTGAATCGTTGATAGGCAGCGCAATTTAGACGAAATATATCCACTTATAAGAAACATGCTATAAGAAACATAACTCATTATAAATGGTCGACTGTTATAGTATTGGCAGACCTAGTATCGCTGCTGATTGTAGTGACAGCTAATGGCAAGCGCTGCTGGCGTCTATGCTGCTGGCGTCTATATTGTCATAGCTGGTAAGCTTATCGTATAAAGTTTTTATTTTTATTGATTATCTTCGTTCATCGCCTGTAAAGCAATAGCGCTTAGCATAGCAAAAAGTGTTTGTACGTACACTAACCCCGTGTTGAGGTTGTGTATATCGTCCATCAGTGATAAAAATTGATTGATACTACTGAAATAAAAGATAGCTCATAACGGCGTTTTTTGCTATGGTAATTCTTTAGCGATAGGCATTTTTTGCTACGCCCCTTTTCTTATTCTCACTACTATTGCCCTTATTATGACTACTAGCGCCATGCCCCAAATTAACCCTGAATATGTCCATTGGTTCCGTAACTCTGCCCCCTACATCAATACCCATCGCGGCAAAACGTTCGTGATTATGTTTGGTGGTGAGGCGGTCAATCATCCAAATTTCAGCACCCTTATTCATGATTTTGCGCTACTGCATAGCTTAGGTATCAAGCTGGTATTGGTACATGGAGCGCGACCGCAAATCGAAAAGAACTTAAAAGATGCTGACATTACCTCCCCACTGCATCAAGACATTCGAATTACACCGCGCGTGGCGATGCCTGCTATTTTACAAGCGGTAGGCGCTATTCGCCTGCAACTCGAAGCACAGCTGTCGATGGGACTGGCCAATTCACCTATGTATGGTTCACGCATCGATGCCATTTCAGGCAATTTTGTGACCGCACGTCCTTACGGTATTCGTGATGGTATCGATTACCAAATGACTGGCGAAGTGCGCTCTATCGATGTTGAAGCCATCAAAAACAACCTGCTACACGACCATATTGTGATTTTAGGCTCAATGGGTTATTCAGCGACTGGTGAAGTCTTTAATTTGTTGGCTGAAGACGTGGCGCTCAGTGCGGCTGTGGCACTGGGTGCTGATAAGCTTATCTTCTTGGGCGAAGAAGCAGGCATCAATGACGATGATCGCTTACTAAGGGAGATGATTCCTAATGAAGTCGATCGCTTCTTACGTGATCGTGATTTAAATTGCGAGATCAATTATTTCTTAAATTGCGCCAGTTTGGCTTGCCGCCAAGGCGTCCATCGCACCCATATTATCTCGTACGCCAAAGACGGTGCCTTATTAGAAGAGTTATTTACTCGTGATGGCTCTGGCACTCTTATCAGCCATGACCCTTACGAAGAGATTCGTCGTGCCAATATTGACGATGTGGTCGGACTGATTGAGCTATTATCACCGCTAGAAGAGCAAGGCATATTAGTCAGCCGCTCACGCGAACGCTTAGAGCAAGAGATTGATAATTATAGTGTCATCGAGCGTGATGGTATGATTTTGGGCTGCGCGGCGCTATATCCATTGGATGCAGAATCAGCAGAAGTTGCCTGTGTCGCCGTACATCCCGATTATCGTAGCGGTAGTCGCGGTGCAGACTTACTGGCATTTTTAGAGCAACAAGCGCGCAGTCATGGTCTGCACAAGTTGTTTGTGTTAACGACACGGACGGCACATTGGTTCGTCGAGCAAGGCTTTGCCGAAGTCGAGGCCAGCGCGTTACCTGCATCGCGTCAAGAAAAATACCATAATGGTCGTAATTCTAAAGTCTTTCAAAAAACTCTTTAGATGCTCAATCTCTAGTCATAAAAAAGCCCTCATAATATTATGAGGGCTTTTTTATGATTTTATTTTTTAACACTGTTAACTAGGGTGCGTACTAAGTATTATTTTACTTTTAACAGCTCAACCGTAAAGATAAGCGTGCTGTTAGGCTCGATACCTGCGTTACCCGCTTCGCCATAAGCAATATCTGATGGGATATAAAACTCATATTTGCCGCCCTCTTTCATCAGCTGTAGACCTTCTGTCCAGCCAGCGATGACTTGGTTCAACGGGAACTCAATTGGCTCACCGCGCTCATAAGAGCTATCAAATACCGTACCATCGATTAACTTACCTTCGTAGTTTACTTCAACCACGTCAGTCGCTTTTGGTGATTTACCCGTACCTGCGGTGATAACTTTGTACTGTAAGCCAGAAGCCGTTTCTTTGACGCCTTCTTTTTTAGCGTTTTCTGCTAAGAATGCAGCGCCTTTGGTTTTGTTTTCTCCAGCTTTTGTTTCCATGTCTTTAACGAACTTTTCTTCTTGCTCTTTTTGATAAGTCGTTAATACTTCCTGCATTTGTTCTTGGGTCAATGCTGATTCATTGCCTTCATAACCATCACGGAAGCCTTTTTCAAAGGTATCAAGATTCAGGTCACCGACCGCTTCTTTGTTACCTTCAGCCATCATGAAGCCTAAGCTATAACCTACTTTTTCATTTGCTGAGCTTTGCTCGGTGATTGAAACGCTTTTAGCAGCGGTCTCTTGGTTACCGTTATTTGTGCTACAGCCTGTTACCAACAACATAGCACTAGCAAGTGCACCAATGCTTAAAGTAGTGATTTTTTTCATAAAGTACTCTCAAATTGTAAGGATAGTGGCGAGATGTCACATGTTCCTATAATAACAAATCTTAGTTTTAGGAACCATGTTTGCCGTCAAATTATCGGGCGAATGTACAGTCTATGTTAATATTTCTCATCATAATAACAAGTTATCACACAAATACAGTAACACGTTAAGCTTTCTATCTTTAAATCCACTAATACATCAGCTAAGCTAAATTAGTTAAGGTGATAAGTAACCGAGTGTACGTCTTTATCATGGATGATTAACATTGGCAGTAAGGTAATCAACACGAGGGAAACCAACGTTTTTTGATAAGGTTTTTTGATAAGGTTACCTAATCAAAAATTATAATATCACCGCATAACTTATTTTAAAAATACTATTAATTATAACCATCTATGTATTGGTTTCGCTCAACACTAGCTGTACTGATGATATTGTTGAGTGGCTTTCGTATGATGATTAAAGGAGGATAAGATGAATCCAATGTACACATCTTTTAACGGTTATCTTGGTGGGCCTATCGGCTCTATTATTGGTGCTATTTTAATATTTATTATTGGTTGGCTAGTGGCACTGGGTATCGCAGCACTGGTTCGTAATGTATTATCTAGAGTCAATCTGAACCAACGCATGAACTCTTCAACGGGTAAGACCTACGATTTAGAAGGTATTATCTCTAAGATTGTATTTTGGTTCATCTTTATCATCGCGATTTCTGGGGCGCTGAATCAATTGAATTTGAACTCAATCTCGACACCGTTTGCAAATATGGTCAATCAAGTCCTAGCATTTATCCCTAATCTTATCGGCGCTATCGCTGTGGGTATTATTGGTTGGGTCTTGGCTACTGTTGCACGCACAGCTATCAACGCGGCATTGGCGAAAACGTCAATGGATGAGCGTTTAAGTGCTCAAGCAGGTGTAAAACCGATGAGTAGCACGATTGCCGATATGGTTTATTGGTTCATCTTGTTGGTTGTTTTAACGATGGTATTGGGGAAATTAGAGCTTGATGGTTTATTTGCTCCATTGACTAACATGGTTGATAAAATCTTTAGCTTTATTCCTAACATCCTCATTGCAGGTGTTGTCTTTGTCGTCGGTTATATCATTGCCAAAGTGGTACGCGGCATTGTGACTAATCTTGTTTCTACTTTTAATGTTCAAGAATTGGCTACAAAAGCAGGTTTAAGCGAAAAAAATAGCTTACCTAATATCGCTGGTTCATTGGCATTTTTAGTAGTGATCATTCCAACTATTATTGCTGCATTAAATGCATTAAAAATTGAAGTGATTGCTCGTCCTGCGACAAACATGCTGAACAAAATCATGGAAGCATTGCCAAACATCTTTATGGCAGTTGCAATTTTAGTCGTGACCTTCTATGTGGTACGCATGGTTGCCAATATCATCAAAGGTTTGATCGAAAACACTGAGATTAACCAATTGCCTGCGAAAGTTGGTTTACAAGAAACGATGGGCGACAAGAGAGTCTCTGACCTTGTTGGTTATGCGATTATCTTCTTTGCAATGTTATTTGCCTCAATTGCCGCCGCTGACTTACTAGGTTTTGAGCCTATCTCAGCCATTATCGCCATGTTTATTGCGTTTGGTGCCAACATTATCTTGGGCGCAATTATCCTATTTATTGGCTTCTGGCTTGCCAATATCATTGCAGGTGTCGTTGAGCGTTCTGAGCAAGGCTCACAATTCTTAGCAAACATCGTCCGTGTACTAATCATGGGTTTAGTACTTGCCATGGGTCTAAAAGCGATGGGTATTGCTGATTCTATCGTTAACCTAGCCTTTGGTCTAACACTAGGTGCCGTAGCAGTAGCCTTTGCCCTTTCATTTGGTCTTGGTGGTCAAGAAGCCGCTGCCCGTTTCCTACGTAAAATGCAGGATAAAATGGACAAAGAACGTGAAGAAGCTAAAGCGAAATCTGCTCTTCATACTAGCTCAAGTACACAAGAAAAAGTTGCTGACTCAGTTCGAGAGAACACTCCTGCTGCTTCAGGTACAATGACTAGTGACTTCCCTACTAGCACTGTCGATACCAACAATCTTAGTACGGGTCATGTAGATATCACTCATGTTGAAACAAGTGATGACGATATCGACACTGGTTCAAATCTAGCGCCAAGTAATAAAGGCTTTACTGATATTGATAATAACGACTTAAAATAAGTCATCGTTAACGATTTAATTTGAAAAAAAGACAGCCTAGGCTGTCTTTTTTTATGGCGTAAATTTAGTTTCTATGAAAACATCGCTACAAAATCATACTCAGGACTTGGTCTTCCGTGCAGGTATATTCAAATTTAATTGCATTCGCACTGACTCATTGTTACTTGCTCATAAGTTATTTTTCGTTTGCTTTTTATGCTGTTGGTTTAAGCGCTGTAGTTGCTTGGTCAGCTGCCGCTCACGCTGGGTCATCGGATCAACCGGTTGAATCCATAAATCGATATCAATAAAGGTGTCATTAGACTCGTCAATAAAATCAATGCCCAACACAATTACATGATGCAGCTCGGTTATTGGCAGGCGGCTCGCAACATCCTGTGCAATCTTTGCTAAGTTTGGCTGAATAGCCTGTTTACTGTGCTGGCTCTCAACATCTTGCCCATAGAAGATCAATACATAATGCCGTCCCAAGCTCTCATAAGAGTGCTGATGGACGACATAACCTTCTTTTTGCAGACCATGTGCTTGTTTAGGATGCCTATATAGAGTTCGAACCAGCTCATGGCGCGAAAATAAAGACTCGTCCAATAGCTGCTGTTGCCAATAACAGCGTTTTATTCCTAGTGTCTCTTTATCAGCATTGTCTAGTACTTCTTCATCGAGCATCTCTATCATTTGGGTGCTTAGCTGCGACCACAGAGCTGCCGCTTGCACCATATGCTGATGATACATCTGCGCAGTCGTGCTTTTGTTTTTGTAGGCAAGTGTCATAGCGACTAATGCAGGATTGGGCTCATCTTGCACCTCGTACTTGATGAGTGCATTATCTACTGCGATAGCATCCGTAAATAAAGTCGGGCTATGTAAAAACTGAGTGACTAGATCTGCTTCTGATTCAAAGCTAATGACATGATTACTGGCTGAAGACTGTAATTGCCCTAAACGATAATGCAAAAATCGCCATAACTCGCATGGTGCTTGTAGGCTTACTAATATCGCCTGCCAGTCATGCCAGCTAAAAACTTGTAGCTGCTGCATACTGTCGCTCATATCCACAACCAAATCTTCCATAAAATAGCGGACACCAAAACCATGAGTGAGCCGTTTTAGAAGTTGTCGTTGCTGGTTATTTATCTTAATTTTATTGATTTCTTCAGCTTTATCGGTGAGCTGAATATCAAAAACTAAAACATTATGGCTCATGTTGGCGTTATTTTTATGCTGAGTGAGATATGTCTTGTGCCATATGAGCGCGGCCTTTACTACCGCCACACGCGCAGCTTCAATATCGACCAGACTACTTTTAGCAGGCAAATACAATATGAGCTCAAGTAATGATAGGTTACCCAGTGGCAATTGATAGTGATACTGCTGAGCACGGTAATACGCGTCATATTTATGCTCAAGATGCTGCATATTGGTCAAAGCAATATCTACAGCCTCTTTCTGCAAATAGCAGGTCAACTCATTAACAAGACAATCATTATCAGATAGGGTAATAGATGAGTCAGACACAGTGTTAACCTTTTATTATCGAATGGACGCGTTGTATGGTAAGTTGCTATTGATGAGCATAACACTAGAGCATGTTGAATATTCGCAAATGTTTTTGCTATAACGACAGGCTACCAACGAAAAACTTAACAAAATAAGCCTTATTAAATGCAGTCGCTTTCAGGGCAATGAGTTGTTATGATAATAGCAAAGTAGCATGATTTGCAGTCAAACTTATCGCTTATGGGCTGCCTTTGATTACATTTTTTAGAGTCATTTATTAAAATTATTTAATGACCATCATATAATAAAAAGGATTGAACGTTATGAAGCGCTTTAAAGAAAAAACTGTCATTATAACAGGTGCAGATTCTGATATTGGTCGTGCAACGGCGCTTAGATTTGCACAAGAAGGGGCGAACTGTATAATCGTTGGTATTAATAACGATATTTTAGAATACATCTACGAGGAGCTGCCACAGGATCATACATGGATCAATACAGGTAACCACCTTACCGTAACCAGTGATATTAATGATCTGACCCAAACGGCAAGATTAATAGAGCATGTACGCGATAAATATAAACATATTGATGTGATGGTCAATATAGATACTGCGGTTGGCATTCATCAGTCAGTTATTCCAGAACTGATAAAAACACAAGGCAATATCGTTAATGTGTCAACGCTAACGGAGATATCAGCAGACTGGAATATAGAGACCTATAAAGCTAGACAAAAGAATTTGACTGATGTTACAAAGAAGCTGGCATTAGAGAATATACCAAATAATGTACGTATTAATGCCGTATCTGCTGGATTGGTGGCAACGGATATCAGTCCAAATCCATTTATTACCCACTCTCCACTAGGGAAGACAGCGACACCGTTTGATGTAACCGCCGCTGTGATGTTTTTAGCCAGTGATGACGCTGCCATCATTACTGGTATGAATTTACCTGTCGATGGTGGGGTGAGTACGTTCAACAGCTAACTCAATGCTTAGTTTTTTAGCCATTCTTAAAACTCATCACCGCAAACAAAAGACCCCCTGACATTAATCAGTCAGGGGGTCTTAATATAATACAGATACTCATAACTCATTTAAAAACTTTATTCAGCTGAATGATTGATATCTTGTAATGGTTGAGATAAGCGCTCGGGATGTCTTGGTATCACCCCTTTATACTGAGCATAAATTTTTGGTAAATCCGCTTCGATATCACCACTAGGATAAACTAACGACATAAAGCGTATTTCTTTGGTTTTGTAATCCATCGCTACCGGCAAAATAGGTACACCAGCGCCCACTGCTAAATAATAGAAACCTGATTTCCAAGTTTCAGTATATTGACGAGTGCCTTCTGGTGCTAAACCCAAAAATAGTGGCTTACCTGTTTTGAACTTATCAATACTTGCTTGCAGCACTGAGCCTTTATCACTACGATCAATGGGAATCACCCCTATCCAGCTTAATAGCTGAGCAAATACGGGCACTTTAAATAACGTATGCTTACCCATAATACTGATTTTCAAATCTAGGGCAAATAAACTGGGTATCGCATAAACCCCGTCGATATTCGAAGTATGCGGCAGCGCTAAAACTACAGCTTGTGAAATATTTGGAATCTCTCCAACCGTACGCCAACCCGCAGCTTTTAGCATAGCTGAGGCAATCACTGGCGCAATTTTATTACCGCGTTTCGGAACTAAAATACCCAGCTGCTTTCTACTAAGCTTGGGCAATATTTTAGAGTTTACAGACTGAGAAGCAGCAGCTTTTGAGCGATTAAATAACTTTGATGTCATGACGGCACCACATAATAAAAGATACCTACATAATAACATTAAGCTTATACAACTAAATTGAATTTTATAGGCTTTTATTGCTTGCCAGCTTACCGGTTTATAAACTTATATAAATATATAGCTATTGATGGACATATCCATCGAGCCCATTAGGATATGTCAGCCAAATTGCCTTTATTCTCAAGCCAAACCTTGCGATCAGCAGCACGTTTTTTAGCCAACAGCATATCCATCACGCTATTAGTCAACACCATGTCATCCATATCTAGCTGAACTAAACGCCGAGTATCACGGTTCATGGTCGTCTCACGTAACTGCTCTGCACTCATTTCACCCAAGCCTTTAAAACGGGTAATCTGCGCTTTTTTATTGCCCGGCACATTGGCCAAAATATGCTGAAGCTCAGGCTCATCTAACGCATAATGCACCTCTTTGCCCACGTCTACTCGATATAACGGCGGCATGGCGACAAATAAATGACCCGCATCCACTAGCGCAGGGAAATGCTTCACAAATAAAGCGCAGATGAGCGTGGCGATATGCAGACCATCAGAATCCGCATCCGCTAAGATACATACCTTGTCATACCGCAGCTCAGACAAATCGTCAGATGCCGGATCGACACCGATAGCAATAGCGATATCATGAATCTCTTGGCTCGATAACACCGTATCAGAAGACACTTCCCACGTATTTAAAATCTTACCACGCAGCGGTAAAATCGCCTGATAATGACGGTCACGTGCTTGCTTGGCGCTACCACCCGCAGAATCCCCTTCTACTAAAAACAGCTCAGCACCATCACGCAAATCACCACGACAGTCTGCCAACTTACCCGGCAATGCAGGACCTTGCGTGATTTTCTTACGGGCGACTTTTTTGGCAGACTTGAGACGACGTCCAGCTTTATTAATCGCCAGCTCTGCGATTTGAGTACCCATATCGGCATGCTGATTTAACCACAGACTAAAGGCATCTTTTGCCAACGCCTGTACTGCCCCAGCAGCTTCACGACTAGACAGACGCTCCTTGGTTTGCCCAGAGAACTGCGGTTCAGAAAATTTAAGCGACAGAATATAGTTCACCCCATCCCAGACATCTTCTGCCGTTAGCTTGACACTACGCGGCAGCAAATTATGAATATCGCAAAACTCACGCAATGCCTCTAATATACCAGTGCGCAGACCATTGACGTGCGTACCGCCCTGAGCCGTAGGGATAAGGTTCACATAACTTTCTTGAATCGGCGTGCCACCATCAGGCAACCAAGACAAGGCAAAGGTAATAGCAGCACGTTCGCCCGCTTTTGCATCGTAATTATAATAAAACGGTGCTTCAGGTAAGGTTTCTAAACCATCCAACTGTTCGCTTAGATATTCGACCACTCCGTCAGTAAACTGCCAAACCACCTTTTCATTATTAATATCATCGACAAATTCAATCGTCAATCCAGCGGCCAATACTGCTTTGGCTTTTAGATTGTGCTTGAGCTGTTTTACATTAAATTTAGGCGTATCAAAAAAGCGACCATCTGCCCAAAAATGTACTCTGGTACCACGTTTGCGTTTGTTTGAGCTGATTGCTTCAGTCAACGGCGTAACTGGTGCGCCATTTTCAAACGCCATATCAAACTGTGTACTATCACGCCATACCGTCACCTCAACACGTGTTGATAACGCATTGACGACAGAGATACCCACACCATGCAGACCGCCTGACACTTCATAATTAGAAGTCGAAAACTTCCCACCGGCATGCAAACGAGTTAAAATCAGCTCAATACCCGATTGATTAAATTCAGGATGAATATCAGTCGGCATACCACGCCCATCATCTTCGACAGACAACGAGCCATCACTATGCAGTTGCACCTTGATGGTTTTAGCATAACCCGCCAACGCTTCATCAACTGAGTTGTCGATAACCTCTTGCGCCAAATGATTGGGGCGCGTGGTATCGGTATACATACCTGGACGACGACGTACTGGCTCAAGCCCTTCTAAAACTTCTAACGATTGCGCATTATATTGACTCACAAATGCATCCTTAACGATTCATGTCTGATTAATTCTATTCAACCATTATAACCAAAAATAGCGACGTTAAGGTTAATAGTCCATCGCTCACGTCATATAATGTCGCCTGTTTGTAGTGGTCAACTAATTTAGGCTCGTACTAAATCTTGTAGCATATTTATCACCATCGGCAACTGCTCACCAAAGTCACTAAACCGATGATCGCCACCCGCTTGTAAAATAACCGTACTCCCTTGCTGTTGATAAAAGGCTTTAGACAATTCAGGATTTAATAACTCATCGCCTTCTTTGATAAATACAGCAATTTTTTTAGGATAATGAATTTCTGATAACTGATGATCTGCAAACCATTGCAAATCCGCAGAAGTAATATCCCAACCGCCAGTGGTCGTATAGAGAATTTGATTCTTTGGCAATTCATCTTCGCCTTGACCTTCATTACTATCGTTATTTAGCAGTAAGTCATGAGCAAAGCGCTGTAATGTCACATGTGGCTGAGTACTAGGATTTAATAGTAAAGCCGCACAGCCTGTATGATTGCTCACCAAGGTAGGAAAATAGCCACCCAATGAGCTACCAACGAATACAACTTTTGAGTCGCTGCCCCATTCCTCAACTAGACTTATCAGTTTATCAAACACGTCTTGTGGCGATTTATTCAAATCGGGACGCAGTACATTGATATCAGGATGATGATGCTGGCAGTATTTTTCTAATAGCATTCCCTTGGTAGAGTTCGCATCACTGTCCAGTCCATGGATATAAATCAAGTTCACGTATCATCTCACTTATTAATTTTGTTATGATTATCTTATATAGGCTAGTGACGCTAAGCATAGCACCCGCCAAACAAAAATAATAACAATAAAACGGCACACCATTAGTCAGTATTTGCGACATAATAATATTGTCATAATAGTTTTATGCAAGTCAAAGGAATGACGATAATAGCAATGGAGTCGCCATGAACCAACAGTTTGAGCTGTTTGAGATTGCCAATCCATGTATTGGTCTTTGCCAAAGCAATAAAAAAGGCTATTGCTTCGGTTGCCTGCGTAGTCGTCCTGAGCGCCAACGATGGCATGATATGACGACAGAACAACAGCGCGATGTGCTAAGGCTTATCGCAGGACGTAAGCTGCGTATAGAGCAAATGAGAGATCGTAAAGACGAGCAGTTAGGATTTGATTTTGAAGAAGTGGTTGAGACTGGTGAGTTGTTTTAAAGTTATACATATTACGGTTTAAATTCAAAATAATATGATGCTTTTTAGATAGTTTTACAATACAAGCGGAACAATATTCCAAGCAAGATTGTGTTTTTGCTCATAGCAATCATAGATTAATAAATCTGTTCTTGTATCAGCAGGAAGTTCTATTTTTGGTATGTAATATGTTGATGGATCACTTGCGATAAGACTAATTTTAAAATGCTGATTAATTAAAGAAGATAATGTATTGTTATTATTAAGCAGGCTAAATGGACTAAACCTTGCGCAAAACATAGCTATATTAGCTGAAACTGCATCTAAAACATTTTCTAATGTTGCTTCGTTAAATGAAGAATTGCGATCGTGTTTCGTCTTATTGTAAGAGTCATACCATTTTAAGGATTTTGTAGGTTGAGATACATCCCATTGAGAAAATGGTATAAAATTCCGTAGATCATCATAATTTTTGAAAGTAATTTGAAATTCATTCAAGCGAGCTTTAGACAATAATTTTACATAATCGTTTGTGGTAAACATTCGATTATTTTGAGGTGATATTCCTGAGTTTTTGAAAATCGATACCCATGAGTTTTCTACCTCTGTACATGCCAAAATAAGTAGCTCTCTGGATTTATGTCCGTAAGATTTTAATCCATTTTGATCTGGTTCAATGTACAGTAACAAATCATCTAATTTTTCTATCAATACCCTCAATGCTTGCTCGGCTGAACGTTGTTCAAAAGCATTGATTTTCAAAGCGTCATGGATGTCCTGTATATAATATAAGGATGGCCTCCAAACGTTTTCTATAGAACTACCAATGGGTAATTGTAATGGTTTTACATCTTGAGCCCCAAATACTCTAATTACCCAATCACGCAAACTACCGCTTTTACCTTCAATTGCGGTCAAACCGACAGAAATAACATTGAAATCATAATTTTTACCGTAAATATGAACGAAATGTGAGTCTGTTTCGTAGGCATAACCTAGAGCATTTCTTTCATGCAAATTATCTATCCATCTAGGTATATTAGTTTGCGTATTTCTATAATAAATTCCGTTCAATTTTCCCTCTCACTCTATATGTACCATCATAATGATATATGCTGAAAAAACCGTAGACAAAAACTTGGTAAACTAAAGAAGACAAATAGGAGTTTACCATGACAAAGAAAGTTAAGAGATATAGTGA
>NZ_QGGM01000014.1:0-95995 GCF_003148585.1 Psychrobacter immobilis
AGGGTTTGAATCTTTAGTCAAGGGCTATTTTAGCTTAATTTGAATAATCTTGGTGATTAGACTAAATTGGCAGAATGGCGACGCTACTTTTGCTTCAATCGAGCGGCAGTGTATGGGGCTTTAAATTAGGGTCAAGGTGGTGTAACTTCTATTTTGAAGATTATCTAACCTTACCGTCAATACCATCTATTTATCAGTCCGTTAGGGTTAAAAATAGTTTTACCCTTACCAAAAACATCCCTTGTTCTCAGTTAGCGCTTCTATATAGAAGCACTTTTACAGCTTGCCTATCTTTTTGAAAAAGTCTTTGTAAGCAGCGACCTTTTTATCTAAGGCCAAAGGATAGGCACGTGAGGTAGAAGGCAACCTATATAAGGTAAGATTATTTACATCCACTTTTCGATTGTGATCGTTTTGCCATTGGTAAGGATAATCCATACTTTGATTGGTCTTAGGATACTTGGATTTAGCAGGTGGCTCGGCTAATAAACCAAGCAGCACTTCTGTTGCTTTACCGCCCGTGGTAAATAAGGTTTCAACCTTTGGCACTTGTGGCAATATACTATCTAGGTCAACGGGTGTGACGACGGTTAAGTTCTTATCTGAGGCATTGCCCGTTTCGCGAATCGCTTGCTTGACGGTCGGACAGGAGGCGATACCGCGCTCAAACATAAAGGCGCGAATACGCTCAGGATCGAAGCGTTTTTCTTTACCTACCCGAAAGTAATCCACATCGTCAAAAAATACACTGCCATAAATACGCCACATGTCATTGTAAAAGTTTGGATAGTGAAATGGCATTGCCCATTTATCAGCGGTCGGTGGAAAAGTGCCCATCATCATTACCGTCGCATCAGGTGGTAAAACGGGAGCAAACGGATGTGTTTCTACTTCTGCTGCTTGGGCTTCAGATAATATTAAGCTGTTATCGGTTTTATGCGTATTATTATGGGTGTGATATGGTTGTGTAGTCATAAGATTCTTCATCAGAAAAGCGGTTTTTTTGCTATCATAGCAAGCCTAAACACTGCTTCATTTATTAGGGCGCGATTATAGTCAAACATAGTCGGCTTAAATAAGACCAACCCTGCTATAAATATATTTAGCTTACTTTATTATCAAAGTAGCAAGCTTACTATTTGTGAGACAGATATAAGGTTGAAGTGCAGTAAGTGTTTGTATCTTTTATACTAATGGCAACCGCAGTAACTGCGCAAGCATCAGACCAAAAACCAAGAGAAACCTTATGAGCGACTTAAAAATCACCGTCATTGATCACCCGTTAGTCCGTCATAAACTCAGCCTTATGCGCGAAAAAGACTGTAGCACTTATAAGTTTCGCACGTTGACCAAAGAGCTTGCACGCTTGATGGCATATGAAGCAAGCCGTGATTTTGAAATCGAAACCTTCCCAATGCAAGGTTGGTGTGGTGAAATCACAGGTGAACAAATCATCGGTAAGACTGCAACGATTGTACCGATTTTACGTGCGGGTATTGGTATGCTTGACGGCGTGCTCGATTTGATTCCTACCGCAAAAATCTCTGTCGTCGGCTTGCAACGTGATGAAGAAACCTTACAACCTGTGCCGTTCTTTGAAAAATTTGTCAGCCATATGGACAAACGCCCAGCCCTTATCATTGACCCAATGTTAGCCACTGGCGGATCTATGGTTGCGACCATCGAGATGCTAAAGAAAAATGGCTGTACCAATATTAAAGCATTGGTATTGGTTGCCGCGCCTGAAGGCGTACGTGTGGTCAATGAAGCACATCCTGACGTCACCATTTATACCGCCGCACTAGACAGCCATTTGGATGAGCACGGTTATATCATCCCAGGTTTAGGCGATGCGGGCGATAAAATCTTTGGTAAGCAATTATTCAACAAGTAAGAAAAAAAATGAATCAAAACTAGCTATCGTCGTAACACCCATGACACATGTGCAAAACATCAATGATAAGGATATAAGATGAACGTATTGATTACAGGAGCAAGCGCAGGTTTTGGTAAAGCGCTGGCCGAGCGTTTGGTTGCCAATGGTCATCGCGTGATTGGCTGTGCCAGACGCTTAGACAAACTAAATGCTTTAGCAGACACTTTAGGCGAAGCATTTTTACCTGTGGTCATGGATGTGAGTGACACGGCTACTATCCCGCAAATCATTGCTGATTTGCCTGCTGACTTTAGTCAAATCGATGTCTTGGTCAATAACGCTGGGCTAGCGTTAGGTACAGAGCCTGCGCACAAGGCAAATCTTGATGACTGGATGCGTATGACTGATACCAATGTGAAAGGGTTGATGGCGCTAACCCATGCAGTCTTGCCAGCGATGGTGGCGCGCGATAGCGGTTATATTATCAATGTTGGTTCAATCGCTGGCAGTTGGCCTTATTTTGGTGGCAACGTCTATGGTGCGACCAAAGCCTTTGTCAAACAGTTTAGCCTAAATCTGCGCGCGGATCTCATCGGTACGCAAGTGCGCGTGACCAACCTTGAACCGGGTAATGTCGCGGGCACTGAGTTTTCAAACGTCCGTTATCATGGCGATGACGATAAAGCCGCCAAGGTTTACGACGGCTTTAAAACCATGACCGGCGATGATATTGGCGATATTTTATTATGGCTGATTGAATCGCCTGCTCATATTAACGTCAATCGTTTAGAAGTGATGCCAGTTGCGCAAACTTATAACGGGCTGACGATTGCTAAGCAAGATTCTTAAAGGTTTAGCCGAACATTTGGCTCACTAACGTAATTCATAAGACCGAAGCAATATAGATTCCTCTATATTGCTTCTTTTTTTGCCTTTGATATTCATCTCATTAACCAAGCGTAAATCCTGAAAGTCTAAAATCAATACCTCATTGCGCAAACGCTCGCTAGTACGTTTATTATGGCGTATCGGAAATCCTAATACTTGCTTATCCCTAATCACTACTTGATTGATAATCATGGTCGGATTATTCATCATAACTTTCCTACTCAGCTTTTGCGCATTAATCACGGCAGTGGCAGGATTAACAGTGGTGCTTAAAACCTTTGTCTGACGCACAATTTTTGGCAAATTCCCTGCAAAAAACAAGACTTGCTCTAGCGGCAAATACTGCGCGTGACGCATCAATTCCTGACGAAACAGCGAAGGCATATCAATGTTGAAACTGTCTTCTGTTTGCTGAGAAAACGCCGTAAAATTACGCTGTAAATAACGCCCAAATACGCTGCTATTAATCCAGTCTTGATAAGTATCATTAGCTAGTAATTGCCTAGTGAAAGTATTGGCATCTGGCGTGATATCTGCTGTCAGCATTGCCATCAATAGCGCCTGCGGATTGAGCAAGGTTTGCTGCTGCCAGATTTGCGGATATAGGCTGCTATCAAGCAATGGTAACGTCAGCTTGCCCATAGACTGATATCCTTATATTTTACTTGCTGACGTTTGATTCGATTGGTCAAAGTCTATGACAAGTCACTACTTTTACCACTCAACTGCTTTTAACCCTAAACAGTTTTTATGCTATGGTTAATTACCTACTTTAATATAGCAGTCTTTTAGAAATGAGATAAAGACTTTTGCTACGATACATTTTGGCTCAATCGACTTGGTAAAACCGCTTAATGAAAACAAGGTACATTGCCTTATGAAGAGAAACTTAATCAACTTGCCTATTAACTACCAGTTGAAAACGATTGATATCACTTTAACTGATGGTACGTTGCTACCAGTGTCAGTCATAGGCAGTGGCAAACCTGTAATATTACTGCATGCTTATGGTATGGACGCGCGTGAGTTTTTGCCATTTATTTTACCTTTGGTTGGCAAGTATGCCTTTTACCTGCCGCACTTACGAGGATTTGGCGCTGCAAAAAATATCGACCTCACCCAGTTTGATTTTGTGCGCCAGTATGCCGATGATATCAGTGTCGTCATTGAGCAAATTTGCTTAGCGCGCAATATAGAGTCCTTGCCTGTTGCCGCTATTTCGATGGGCGCACAAGTGATGTGGGCGTATTTTGAGCGTTATGGCAGCGCGAAAGTCAGCCGTTATTTGAATATTGACCAAAGTCCTGCTATCCATAATCAGCCTGATTGGCAAGGTGGCTTGTTTGGCACGCGCCAGCAAGAAGTATTCGATATCTTTCACGAGGTAATTGAGAAAACTTTACCTTATGCTGAAATAAAAAGCTTTACCCACCTACCGTTTGCTCTAAAACGCTGTGCAACGGATGTCGAACTACTGTTTTCTCTATTATCCGTTAATCGAACGCGCTCGAAAGCGTTTATACAAGTGATGACTTATAAAAACGACCCCAAACTTGCGCTTTATGACCACAGTATTTGGCATCATAAAATGCGCTGCTTGCAAGCCTATTTGACACTACCCTATGACTTTCGTGGTGCGATAGAGCGGGTCACTATTCCAGTGGTCAACCTCATCGGTGGTCGCTCCAAACTCTATGATGCTAAGTGGCAGCAACAAGTCACCCAAATGCTACCCAATGCAACTGAGATAGTATTGCCGCGCTCAGGTCATGCGATACCGATGGATGAGCCAATTGGGTTTTATAAAGTATTAAAGAAGTTTTTGGCTGTTTAATTTAGAATATAAATAAAAAAGCGACTCCAAAAGTCGCTTTTTATTTGAGCAATAAATTTTAAGCATTAATCCGCTAATGCTTTGGTCAGTTCAAATCTCGGCACTTGCTTACCCTCGACTTCAACCGTTTCAGAAAACATCGCTAGTGGTCGCACCCAAACGCCATATTCGCCGTATAGGCAGCGATAAACGACTAATGCTTCTTGGGTTTCCGAATGCTGAGCAGTGTGCAACACTTGATACAGGCTGCCTTTATAATGGCGGTAAATGCCTTGGGGGATGGTTTGAAGTTGTTTAGTCATAATTTTCTTACTTGTATCAATTATTATAAAAGCTTAGTGAGCGTCATTAAGCTTTTTCGTCAGCGCTAATTTTACGGGTGGCCACTCGGATTTTATTAAACTATACATCACTGTATCCGAAATAATACCATCACGGCGTACTCGATTACCTCGAATCACGCCATCTTTCTTAGCACCTAAACGTTGAATCGCTTGTTGTGAGCGGTCGTTCCCAATATCCGTGCGCCAACCTACTGTCTGATACTCTAAAGTTTCAAATATATGGGTTAGCAGCATGAGCTTACAAGTCGTATTGACATGCGTTCGCCAATACGATTTGGCATACCAAGTATAGCCAACCTCTAAGCGTTTACTGATAGGTGAAATATCATGAAAGCTCGTTGTACCAATCGCTTTTCCAGTTAAGTCATCAATGACGACAAAGGCTTGTCTATCAGCCATTGATGTTGCGGTATTAATATAGTCAATAACCTTGTCTGGCTCAGGTACTGACGTCTCATTTATTTTCCATAGTTCACCATCTTGGCAAGCTTCGGTTAAGTCAGTTGCATGACTTAGCGTCAACGGCTTAAGGGTAATGCCATTACTTGATAACGTCGGCAGGTCTAACATCTACTTCTCCTTAAGCCATAATGAACTTAGAAACTTTGGCTACCTAACTCAATTTCTTAACTACCCTACCGTCACTTTCGCATAAGCCTTTTTGCCTGCTTGGATAACGACTGTTTGACCAGACGTTAAGCTAAAGCCTGCATCGACGACTTCACCATCTACTTTTACCGCGCCGCGTTTAATCATATCTTTAGCAGACGAGCTATTTTTAGCCAATTCAGCTTGGTTGAGTACTTGAGTAATAAATAGCGCCTCAGCACCTTCTAAATCTAGCGTCACTTCTGGTAAATCAACTGGTAATTCGCCATCAGCTAATACGTTACCCGCTGATTTGTGCGCATTAGCAGCAGCGTCAGCATCATGGAAGCGCTCGATTAATTCTTCAGCAAGAATACGTTTGATTTCTTGTGGGTTGCGACCGTTTTCCATCTCTGCCATTAACGCTTCGACTTCTTCCATTGGCTTAAAGCTTAAAAATTCAAAGTAGCGACGGATTAAGGTATCTGGCATTGACAGCAGTTTTTGGTACATGGTGCCCGGTGCATCGTAAATGCCGACATAGTTGCCAAGAGACTTAGACATTTTATTAACGCCGTCTAGCCCTTCTAAGATTGGTACGGTGATGCAAACTTGTGGCTCTTGACCATAGCGACCTTGCAGGGTGCGCCCCATTAGGATGTTAAAGGTTTGGTCAGTACCACCAAGCTCGACGTCCGCTTTTAGCGCGATAGAGTCATAACCTTGCACCAATGGGTAGAGAAACTCATGGATAGCAATTGGCGTTTGCGCGGCATAGCGTTTAGAGAAATCATCGCGCTCAAGCATGCGTGAGACGGTCAACTGGCTCGAAAGCTGAATCATGTCACCGGCTGACATATCCTTGAACCATTCAGAGTTAAAGACAATCTTGGTTTTTTCTTTATCCAAAATTTTAAAAACCTGTTCAGCATAAGTCTGCGCATTGACTTTGATTTGCTCATCGGTCAATGGCGGGCGCGTGCTGTTCTTACCAGACGGATCGCCAATCTTGGCGGTATAATCACCAATGAGAAAGTAAATCTCATGACCCAAATCTTGAAAATGTTTCAGCTTATTAATCAGTACGGTATGACCTAAATGCAGGTCAGGTGCAGTAGGATCAAAGCCTGCTTTGATACGTAGCGGACGATTGAGTTTCAGCTTTTTAACCAAATCTTCTTCAGATAGGATTTCTTGCGTACCGCGTTGGATCAGGGCAAGCTGTTCTTCTAGGGTGTAGGTTTGCGTGGTCATGATGCTCTCTTTATTGTCTTTATTAAAAGGGTAACGCGTTTGGGCTATTTAGAATCTCGTAGCCAGTAAAAGATGTTAGAATTTGAGAGATATACTAGCGTTTTTTAAGGTAAATTGCCATGACCAACCCTGCATCGATTGCTGATACTAATGATTCAACTATAAATTATGACGATAATTTAAATAAGACTTTAGATGACGATTTAAATTATGCCACTTTGACCGATGCGCTTGAGCAAACGGTGTTTGAAAACTTCGATGATGGTTTATATATCGGCATGATGTCTGGCACCAGCTTAGACGGGATGGATGCGGTTCTTTGTCAGTTTAGTAGTGACAGTAGTGCTGAAACAGATACCCAGCAACCGATGCGACTGTTAGCAACTCATAGCCAAGAGTTTCCGCTGCGTTTGCGTGAAGTGTTATTGGCTTTATGTCAGCCTAATGGTGTGCAAGAGTTAGTACCCGCAGAGGGTGAACCAAACAGCGAATTAGACTGGTTCGGTTGGGCAAGTAAAGAATACGCTGAATTTGCCAGCGAGGTGGTCAATAATTTATTGCAGCAATCGAATACTGATGTAGAGTCGGTGTTGGCGATTGGCTGTCACGGTCAAACGGTACGCCATCGTCCGCAATTGGGCTTTAGCTTGCAATTGGTCGATGCCAATATCATCGCTGAGCGGACTGGCATCAGCGTCGTCAGCGATTTCCGCCGCCGCGATATGGCGGTTGGTGGACAAGGAGCGCCGTTGGTTCCAGCTTTTCATCAAGCGTTATTTGCCACGCCTGATAGCACGCGCGTGTTATTAAATTTAGGCGGTATTGCCAATATCACTGTCTTGCCAGCAAACGATAGTCCTGCGATTGGTTATGATACGGGTCCTGCCAATTTATTGTTGGATGCGTGGACAGCGTTGCATACGGATAAAGATTATGATGCTGGCGGCACTTGGGCGCAGTCTGGACAAGTGATTGAGCCGCTACTTAATCAGCTAATAGAACATCCGTTTTTTGCGCGAACGTATCCAAAAAGCACTGGGCGTGAAGATTTTAACTTAGCATGGCTACAGGATGAGCTGCAAAAGTTCGATCAGGCATCTGCCCATATTCGCTATTCGTCAGCGGATGTACAGGCGACGCTTACTGAACTGACAGCGATGAGTGCCAGCATGCAAATTAATATGTTTATTAATGCTCATGAAGATAGCTCGGTTTACGTCTGCGGTGGCGGTGCGTTAAATGACTACTTAATGACCCGCTTGCAAGCGCATTTGCCTCATTGCACGGTAGAGACCACCGCAAGCTTAGGGCTGAATCCAGCGTGGGTCGAAGCCGTCGCCTTTGCATGGCTCGCACGGCAAACACTAATAGGTGAAACGGGTAACTTACCAGCTGTCACCGGCGCGAGTAAAGGCGTGGTTTTGGGTCAGGTTTGTTTCGCCTGACTGGTCAAATTTTAGTTTACACACGTGCACTTATGTGTTTTATAATGATTTCTGAAATACCCTCCTCTTAGGACTCGTAAGTATAGGATATATCGCATGAGCCAACACAGCAGTTCACTCACTGATCAAGCTACCAATGATGCTAGCGCAACAGCAGAGCATCAACCGCGTCAGAAACCACCGCACTATGAGCGTAGCGATGACTTGCGCGTCGTAATTACGGGTATGGGTGCGTTGACACCTTTGGGACTCGACGTCGATAGCTCATGGACTAAGCTGCTCAATGGTGATAGCGGCATCGCGCCAATTACACATTTTGATGCTACTGGCTATCGCGCTCAAATTGCTGGTGTGGTCAAGGATTTCGATGCCAAGCAATATATGAATGCCAAAGACGCGCGACGCTATGATGAATTTATTCATTATGGTATTGCCGCCTCTAGTATGGCATTACAGAACGCTGGTTTTATCGATGAAGTAAGTGCTGCTGATGCACCTGTACAAAATGTCGATCAAGAGCGATTCGGCATTATTTTAGGCTCAGGTATTGGTGGTATCCAAACCATTGAAAACAGTCGCGATACGCTACGAGAAAAAGGCGCTATGAAAGTTTCGCCCTTTATCATTCCTGGCTCTATTGTAAATATGGCAGCAGGCTTAGTGGCGATTAAACATACCCTAAAAGGTCCCAACCTTGCGACATCGACTGCTTGTACCACCGCTACCCATGCGATGGGTCTCGCTGCACGTTTGATTGCTTATGGTGACGCCGATGTCATGCTAGCAGGTGGTAGTGAAAAAGGCTCCAGCCCGCTTGGCATATCGGGTTTTGGTGCCATGCATGCCCTCTCAACTCGCAATGACGAACCGACCAAGGCGTCGCGTCCCTTTGACAAAGACCGTGATGGTTTTGTGCTCGGTGATGGCGCGGGTATGGTGGTACTAGAAAGCCTCGCTCATGCCAAAGCACGCGGTGCGACCATACTCGCTGAACTGGTCGGCTTTGGGATGAGTGATGATGCCAGTCACATCACAGCACCGCCTGAAGATGGCAGCGGTGCGGCACGAGCGATGCGTAATGCTATAAATGATGCAGGCATTGAGCCATCGAGTGTTGGTTATGTCAATGCTCATGGCACCAGCACCCCTGCCGGTGATGTCGCTGAATCGATTGCTATTGAAACCGTTTTTGCCCCAGTCAAAGACCGCATTTTGGTCAGCTCAACCAAATCGATGACGGGTCATTTGCTTGGTGCCGCGGGTGCTGTTGAAGCCATATTCACCGTCCTTGCCCTACAGCATCAGCATGTGCCACCCACCATTAATTTGGACAATGTGGAAGACAACTGTAACCTCGACTATGTCGCCAACCAATCGCGTAAAGTTGAAAACCTACAGTATGCCGTATCCAATAGCTTTGGCTTTGGTGGTACCAATGGCTCGTTAGTATTTGCGCGCTGGCCCGTGAATCATTAAGGTATAACACTCACCATATCGGTTGTTGTAACCTTGGTGTCAGATTTGCTACGTTTGTCCACTTGCAGCCCCTTATCGTATTTGCGTATGATAAGGGGTAATTTTTGGAACATTTATGGACGATACCATGTCAAGCTACTCATTTTCCCATCAGTTTTACCAGCGCTGGACGTGTGCGCCTGAGCCTATTCGCGCAGCAATTACCCAAGAGCTAAAAGACATCACCACCTTACTGCAAAACGATACCCCATTTGAAAGCTTTGTCTTTAATACTCATGATCTGGATACCCACATCGATGAGCTCTACGAAAACCATGAAGCGGAGCAAGCCATCGCTAAAGCCATTACTGACAAAAAGGCCGAAGAGCAAGCGACCGCAGAAAAACAGCAGCGAGAAGAACAACAAAAAGTAAAAGCGGCAGAGGATGCCAGATTAAAAGAAAGTGCTAGATTAAAAGAAGCAGCAGATACCGCGCAAAAAGAACAACAGAAAACTGAGCAAATAGCCGCTGAGAAGAAGAATATTGCTGATAAAACGATTGCTATGAATGCCAATGATGCGAGTGATTCAGAATCGCTCAGCATTGATAACACGGTTGAAAAAAACCAAAATGTTGAAAAATCGGCTGCGACGCAATCTAGCTCTGAGAACAAAACCATCAGTGAACATGCTAATGTCGCTAATGACAAGCATATCAATGACGACCACAGTATAAAAGCGGTCAACGACAAAGCCAGCGCCGCCATCAAACTGGCACTGAAAGATGCAAAACTGAGTACCACGCATCAAGAGATGATCCGTGAGCTGGAAATGCAAATTGATGACTATCTCAGTGAGCAAATGATGCTGATGTCTGAGAATTTAAAATCTTGGTTACGTGCTGAAGTGACTCAAAATCTAAGCGAAGATGAAGCAGTAACTGACAAAGAGTCTAAAAAAAGCTAAACGCTGCGTCCTACGCATCACCTTTTAGCAATAAATCCTCAGTAATAAATTCCTAGTACTAAAAAACCCCCGTAAACTTTACGGGGGTTTTTTCATTTTAGATTTGTCGATATGAGCGTTTACTTTAGATAGCCTTAGTCCGCTCAGTCAGCCATTCAAGTGCCGCACCTTCAACACGGTCTTTTAGCTCTGCATAGACTTGGCTATGATAATTATTCAACCAATCAATTTCGATTTGAGTCAATAATGATGACTCAATTAAACGGGTGTCAATTGGGCAGTAGGTAACGGTCTCAAAATTAAGAAAATCGCCAAATTCCGTCTCTACTGGTTGAGCAACGCGTTTATTAACCATCAAGTTTTCAATACGAATACCATATTTGCCTTCACGGTATAGACCTGGCTCATTACTTGAGATCATACCCTCTTTCATCGCACGCTCTTTCGGCATGCTGGCACTATAAGCAATCACTTGTGGACCTTCATGGACGTTCAAGAAATAACCAACACCATGACCAGTACCGTGACCATAATCCATCTGTGCCTGCCATAATGGTGCACGGCATATCGCATCGATGAGTGGTGAAGCGATACCATCAGGGAAATGCGCTTTTGCTAAGGCAATATGGGCTTTGAGTACGGTAGTAAAGTCACGTTTGTGTTCGCTGCTTACCTGTCCAATACCGACCACACGAGTGATGTCTGTGGTGCCGTTTTGATACTGAGCGCCTGAGTCAATTAGTAACAATCCGCCTTCGCCCTCGGCCACATCTAGGTAGCTAAATTTTTCTGGTGTTGCGCGATAATGTGGCAGCGCACCATTTTCATTAAAGCCTGCGATAGTCGGGAAACTTGGCGATACATAATGTGGCTGCTGACTGCGCACTTCGATGAGCATACTATCAACGTCCAGCTCGCTTAAACGCTCACCGTCTGCTAAACGCTGCTCAAATGCGGCAAAAAACTCACTTAATGCCGCGCCATCTTGACGCATGGCTTCACGCACATGGTCGATATCAGCGTCAGATTTAACCGATTTTAGCAAAGTACTTGGCGCCATTTGCTCAATAAAACCTATGCCATCGCCCATTTTAGATAACGTACCCACTGCCACTTTACTTGGATCTAATAGCAATAAGTCATCAGCAGTCAATGTGCCCAATGCATCTTGCACAGCATCATAATCAGCAAGGGT
Organism: Psychrobacter immobilis; assembly: GCF_003148585.1. Taxonomy (GTDB): domain Bacteria; phylum Pseudomonadota; class Gammaproteobacteria; order Pseudomonadales; family Moraxellaceae; genus Psychrobacter; species Psychrobacter immobilis. Next base: position 11,847 of record NZ_QGGM01000014.1, read on the forward strand.
GATACCGCTGTCTTTTAAGCTTTGTGCTATCTCGCTACTGACTTTATTATTATCGATAAACAATGTCGCGTCATTTTCGCTAATGAGCATATGTGCCAAAAACACAGGGTTATAGTCAACATCAGCGCCGCGTAAATTGGTCAACCAAGCAATATCGTCTAAGCTTGAAAGTAAGTGATGGGTTGCGCCTGCCTCAGCCATACCTGCGCGTACAGCGGCAAGTTTTGAGGTAGCAGACTGCGCGACAAAATGCGCATCGTGTTGATATAGACTGGCGGTTGGTAGCGCTGGACGATCGCTCCATATTTCTGTCAATACGTCACGCTCAGTGATTAACGTAATGTCATTGGCATCAAAGGCATTTAACAATCTATCTTGCTCAGAGATAGACAGTACATTGCCGTCGACTGCCACACTATCGCCTTCTGCTAAGTGCTCAGCTAACCAGTCAATATGATTTGGCCGACCTGGTGCAAGCTTCTCTAAGCTAATACCGGTACCTTCTAATTGGTCAGCGGCATGTACCCAATAGCGGCTGTCCGTCCATAATCCAGCAAAATCAGCGGTAACAACGAGCGTACCGACTGAGCCTGTGAATCCTGATAACCATAAGCGCGCTTGCCAATATTCTGGCAAATACTCAGATAAATGCGGATCAGCAGACGGTACGATAATCGCGGTCAGATCTTGTGCTACCAATGCCTGACGTAGACTGTCGATACGATCGTGGATGCTTTGTTTATTCATAAAAGGTGTCCTTATTGATTTTAAAAAATAAGATTTGGAAAAATCATATTGTGAGGCGACTATGGATAGTCGTCTTATTTGAGCGAGTAAAATGTTTTAGGCGTTTGCTATTTATCATTCACTGAATGCTCAGCATCTAAACCTGCGTAAGACGCTCAATGTCTTAAAAATTAAAATATTGTCAATGACCAGATAGATAAGGCTAACTATTTTTAGGAGCATTACAGCAGAGCATCATTAGATGTTTGGGCGGAAAGCGGACTTTCAATAGCGTGGGGGCAATAACTTAATAAGTGTCACCATAAAACGTGCTACCGATATGGTAACACGTCTCGCCATCTAACATTTTTGCTGGTATTGCTATTGATCCTAAATCCGTTAACCGTGTGTCTGAATTAGCTCAGCTTATCTGCACGCTCGCTTTTTTGCAGCATATTATTGATCGGTTTGGCTAATGCCAATAAGACAACGGCTGTGACCACCAAAAAGATCGTCATCATCGTAAATAAGCCCGGCAACCCTTCGATCTTATCCGCTGATACTTGACCACCAAAGAACGCAGCAACCAAATTACCTAAAGCGAGAGAAGCAAAGAAAAGCCCCATCATCTGACCTTGCATGCCTTTTGGCGCAAGCTTAGTCATTGCAGACAGACCAACAGGACTGAGCGCCAACTCACCAAGGGTCAGCAATAATAAACTACCCACTAACCATAAAGGTGAAGCCAATCCACCATCGCTAGTCAAAATGCTTTTTGAGGCAAATATCATCAAAGCAAAGCCTGCAGCGGCAAACAACATACCAAGCGCAAACTTTACCATACTATTTGGCTCAAGACCTCGATTGGCAAGCTTGACCCAGACAATGCTGATGATCGGTGCTAATATTAAAATAAATAAGGGATTAAGCGACTGGAACCAAATACTAGGCACTTCAAAGCCTAAAACATTCAGGTCTGTATAGCGATCGGCGAACAAGTTAAAAGACGTTGGCTGCTGCTCAAAGCTTGACCAAAATAGCGTCGAGCCGATGATTAAGATAAAACAAATTAACAAACGCAGCTTGTCAGTTTTGTCCAATCGCGGTGAAATAAACATGACAGCAAAGTATAATATGACGACTGCGGCAATGAGGTAAGTCATATACTGAGCAACCATTTCAGGGTTAAATGGCATAATACCAGTCGACACTAAGACAGTAATGGCAGCGAGTAGCGCAAGAAACCCGCCAACCCAGCGACCTACATTTTTGAAACGTCCGGTCGTTTGTTCCCATTCAGGCGTAATGTTTTTGGCACGAGCATAACGATTTAAGGTTTTTTTAGCTGAAAAACGATAAATCAATAGTGAAGCTAACATGCCAAGACCACCGACACCAAAGCCTACATGCCACATACCTTTTTCTTTAAATACGCCAACGATAAGGGCAGCCAGTAGCGCACCGATATTGATACCCATATAAAATAGAGTAAAACCACTATCACGGCGTGCATCGCCTTTGGGGTACAACGTTCCGACCATCACGGAGATACAGGTTTTAAATAAGCCTGAACCGAGAACGATACACATCAAACCCACAAAAAACAGCGTCATCCCAAACATAGCGGATAGTGCGATACACAAATGACCAAGGGCGATAATAATACTACCCCACCACAGTGCACGCTCTTGACCGAGCCAATTATCAGCCAACCAGCCACCCGGTACTGCCGCTAAATATAACGAACCAGCAAAAATACCATAGATAGCAGAAGCTGTGACCTCATCGAAACCAAAACCGCCACTACCGACGGTCGCTACCATAAATAATACTAATAGTGGACGGATACTATAATAAGAGAATCGCTCCCACATTTCTGTGAAAAACAATGGACGTAGCGGCTTAGGATGCCCCATAAATCCATTATCTAGTGCTGCCAATTCAGCAGCACTAACCTCTGACTTTGATTCTGTACTCATAACTTTATTCCTTTAAAGACCACTGTATTAACGACCAAATATATAATTATCCCGACAAGCGGTCATATAGGCGCATCATTGTTTCACTTGGATATAATCAAGTAAAGAAATAATTGGTCAATAATTACACAAATACCCACAAAAAAGCCCGCTATCATTGGCTGAAAGCGGGCTTTTATTTTTAGCATCAATGGCAGTGATGACGACGCTGTTGTGCTTATGGTATTACAATAATATTGCCATAATACTTAGGTTTTAAGCAAAACCACTTAGGCTTTAAGCGAAAATACTTGGACTTTAAGCGAAGCGGTTTGTCGAGCCATACTTTAAAAATGTAGCATCGACTTACGTATATTACTGTGCGGCTACCGCTTCATCAGTAGTATCACCCGCTTCCAAATCACCGTCTGCTTGCTCAGCCGTTAGATCAGCATCTGCAACCGCAGTTTGACTAACTGTACCAGAAGCAGTTGCAGTACCAGCTTCTGCGGTAACCACAGCGCTATCAGTATCGGTCGCTGGGGTGACGCTTGCATCTGCAGCAGTATCAGTCGCTGTAGCATCCGCAGCTACAGGTGCTGTTTCAGCTGGCGCAGTGTCTTCAGCAGCAATCGCTTCTGCTTCATCAGCCGCCGCTGACGTTTCGGTTGTCTCAGCAGTAATGTGCTCGCCTGCTGGACGCAAAAATCCAGAAATACCAATAAGTAAGACGATACCTAAAAATAAGGCAACACCGCCTAAAGCAAATAAGAACTCTTTCTTAGGATTGTTTTCGACAATATGTTCTGACATACCTTATCCACCTTGCACAAAATATTTAAAATATTGGTCTATTATATCGCAATTCGTACCGATTTGTTAAAACCCTTAAGTATTTAAAGGATTTATTATCAACAAACTTTGCCACTCGCTTTTATGGTTAATTCTGATAACCCATTCGAGCGATTCATTATCACTGGTAATAATAGCCAGTTATTTTAGCGACTTACCCAAACGCGGTTGCGGCATCCCACGCTTACCAAAGTAGCTCAAGACAAGTAACAGCGTAATGATAAAGAGAATCGGATAATTACCGAAGCTCATAAAAGGTGTATTACCAACCCGCGCCTGAACATCACCGCGCAATACGGTGCGCTCAAACTGCGGTGCACGCTCGACGATACGACCTTTATGATCGATGATCGCTGTCACGCCCGTATTGGTTGCGCGCATAAACCAACGCCCATTCTCTAGCGCGCGCATCTGCACCATTTGCAGATGTTGCAATGGACCTGCCGACGTACCAAACCAAGCATCGTTTGAGATGGTCAATAAGAAGTCCGTGCCAATCGCGTTTTTACGGGTGGTATCAGGGTAAGCCACTTCATAACAGACTGCTGAGCCCAAATTATGACCACGTACACGCAGCGGTGATTGGTTGTCACTACCACGACTATAGCTCATGATTTCTTGGCTACCAGCAAGGTTTGGCAAGATATCTAACATGCCTTCGAAGGGAATATATTCACCAAATGGCACCAGACGCTGCTTTTTATACATCCCTTCAGCGTCACTACCTAGCGCAACCACGCTATTATAAAATGGTGGATATTTATCTGTTTTTGGGTCAAAGTTTTCTAAATCTCGATAAGGAATACCTGTTACCCATGTGGTATCTGTTTCTTTGGCCATTTTAACCATTTCACTGATAAAGCCAATCGCTTCATCTTGAAACATAGGAATAGAGGATTCCGGCCATAAGACGATATCGCGATCCCACTCAGTACTGGTCAGAGTTGCATAAATTTTCAGGGTTTCTATTTGATATTCGGTGAGCCATTTTAAATCTTGTGGAATATTACCTTGGATTAAGGACACGGACAAATCAGGCGTGCCTTTTGGTTTGGTCCATTGCGGATTAATCAACCATAACGCGCTGCTAATGACCAACAATGCTATCGACGGAATCATATAGCCGCCACGGCGACGCAATAGCTCAACCAAGCTGGCTGCCAATAATACCGCCACAAAAGACACTGCAAAGACGCCAGCGACTGGTGCTAATGACGATAACCAATACTGCTCCGTAAAGGCATAACCGACAAACAACCACGGAAATCCAGTAAACAGCCACGTTTTCAGCCACTCTTGGAGTATCCATAAAGCTGCAAAAGACAACGGCTGACGGCCAACCATACGGTTGAAAACCAACGCTAAAAAGCCATGGAATAACCCCATGCCCAGACCCATCAACGCAATCATAATCAGCGCAAGCCATGCTGGCGTATCACCATAAATATGAATAGAGGTGTATAACCAAAATGCACCAACGCACCAAAGTCCTGTACCGTAAGCCTGACCGATAAGAAAAGCACGCTTGCCACTCATATCAGGCATCAATAAGGCGTATAAAATAGCAGGCGACACTAGCGCCAGTGGCCAAATGCCATAAGGCGCCAGTGCAAATATAAACACCGCACCTGCCAACAACGCAATCAATACCGTCAGCGCTATAGGCAAACCCTTGGGCTTATCAGGGTTCAGGCGTTTTTGTAAATCAACAGTAGACAGGCGCATAGCAGTTATCCAAAACCATATTTTTCAAAATTTTAAGCGTCAACATTCAGATGAAAACCAAGCTGAAGCAGACCGTATTGTGTTTTGTACAGCATCTAAAAGTTAAACCCGCCCATGATACCAGTCTCAACCCATTAATAGGTAACATTGCGTAGCAAATACCCAATAGCAAACACAAAAAAAACACGACCGCAATCGTGTTTTTTTGAGTATATCAAACAATGTTTAGGTCGCTATCGACACATCAATGACTGCCTATCAATATTTGCTGATCAGGATTGATTTTGGTGAGCTCAAGATTTTGGATAAAACGCCCTTCAACATCAGTAATAGTGATTTTCCAATCATCTATCACCACGCTTTCACCTTCCAAATCACCCACATAACCAAGCGCCTGCATGACTAGACCACCCATGGTATCGACATCCGTATCATCAAAATGACTGCCAAGCTCATCATTACAATCTTCAATCACGGTAGACGCTTGCACACGCCACGTATTTGGCTTTTCAGGATCAGCAACAATATTGTTGATATCACTGTCTTCATCGAAGTCATCATGCTCATCGACGATGTCACCGACGATCTCTTCAAGCAAGTCTTCCATGGTAACGACACCGCCAAAGTTGCCGAATTCGTCGACGACAATCGCCATATGTACTTGGGTACGCTGCAATGAGCGTAACAAGGTATCAGAACGTGCCGTCTCACTAATATATAGCGGCTGACGTACCAGATCTCTCAAACGTTTGCTATCGATTTTATCTTCTTGATCGCGCACCATATGCACAAGAATAGGAATCAAATCTTTTGCCAATAAAATGCCAATGACGGCATCATCATCTTGACTATCAAAGACAGGATAACGCGAATGGGTGGTCTCAAGGATGATATCCATCACCTCAGCGAGACTGGTGCTTTCGTGCAGCCCAACCACTTGCGGGCGCGGAGTCATGATTTCGCGCACTTGTGTCGCAGGCAGATCCAGCACGCCTTCTAACATATCGACGGTATCAGGCTCTAAGAACTGGCGCGAGTCTTGTACCAGACGAATCAATTCGTCACGGGTTTCGGGGGCGGTCGATAGCCAGCGTTTTAAGCCGCGCATCGACCAACTACTCGGGCTGGGAGTGTCGTCAGACATGGTGATGTGATTTAACCTCTTTAGTTAATAACAATTAAAATAATAATACGTAATAACAGACGTAGATGGGGATGAATACAGCAAATAAAACAGATCTTTGATTATTAAATTATAAATAGAGCAGATCAAAGTAGCTTCACTTTAGCGCAAGGCTCACCGACATTCAACGATAAATTCACTCAAATTGTATTGTCAGTACGTTATAAACTTTGCTATGGTCAAAGCCTTCACACACCAAAGCACACCCTATGTCGCTACGTTCCTTTTTCTCTCGCCTGCTCACGCCGCACTCACATAGCCATCGTTCAGATAACGGCTTGGACACGCTTGAGCCAAATAATCATGGTTCGGATAGACACGGCTTAAAAAATAACACTGCGAATGGTCGCCAACCGACACCTACATGGCGATATTATCTTGTACAGTTTTTCATCATTATTACCTTGCTACTGTCAGCCGTCTGGTTATTGCTGGCGATTTGGTATCAGTTTGGGGCAGGCTCTGCCATCACTTGGTTAGCCGCACTTTTCATTGTTGGTGTATTGACAGCCTTACTGGGCGTTCGCTGTTGGCCAAAAATAGCTCAGCGCTTTGATCATAAACAACGCAGCAGTAAACCATGTAGCAGTAAAGCAACCATAAATAGCAAGTCAGCAAATAAATGGTTAACCGCTTTATATGGCGCTATTTGGTTGGTAGGCGTTGGCTGGTTTTTTTCTATTGAACCCCAACAAGAGCGCGACTGGATGGCTGAGGTAAGTGAAAGGGTCACCTATGAGCGCGATGCAACCAATCCTGATTTAGTGACCCTAACCAATGTACGTAACTTTGATTGGCATACCGACACGGAGGCGACCGAACGCTGGGACACACGTACCATTGATATGTCCAAACTATCTGGCGTCGATGTCACCAACTCTTACTGGATGGGTCCACTGATTGCTCATACGTTGGTCAGCTTTCGTTTTGAAGACGATAGACCGCTTGCTTTCTCGTTTGAGATTCGTAAAGAAGAAGGCGAATCGTTTTCGGCATTGGCAGGGTTTTTTAGACGCTATGAGCTGAGCCTGATTGCCGCAGAAGAGCGCGATATTATTTATACCCGAACGAATGCGCGTGGCGAGCAAGTTTATCTATTTCCCGTTAGCAACTTGCAGCAGCACGAGGTCAAGTCACTATTTGAATCTTATTTAACCGCTGCCGATGAATTGAATACCAAGCCTGCTTGGTATAACACATTACTCAGTAATTGCACCAATATCATTTTTTATATGGCGCGTATCGTCAGTGGTGATCGCCTGCCGTGGGATTATCGTATTTGGGTCTCTGGCTGGCTGCCAAATTATCTATATGATGTCGGTATGCTTGACGCTACTCCAGAAAATACTGGACAGCCTTGGTCAATGGATACATGGTACGAGCGTACCCATATCAACTCAAAGGTTAAAGGATTTGATAATCAAATCAATCTAGAGTCTGGCCTTAATAGCAACGAAAACAGCCGAGAGTTCTCTGAGCAAATTCGTCAGGACATTCCTATCCCGCCATTGGCTGACACGCAAGAAGATGCTGAGGCAAAAGCCAAATCTGCAGCTCATGCTTCTTATTAAAATTAAGTAGCATTATACTTTTACCCTGCAATAACACCAATGTCACTGATTTCAGTAACTCTCAGTATTATCAAGGCTTAACCCAGCTGACCACCCGCTCCTCCATCGCTTCATCAGACATACCAGTCTCAGAAACACAGCGCCCAGCCACGCCAACATTGGCAGCACGCATTTGTTGCTGCGTTACCACTGCATCTTGGGTCAATAACAAATGCCAACTTGGCAAATTTTGTCCTTTATACAAACGCTTATAGGCGCAGTGCGAAGGCAACCACATCATCTGCGGCAGATTGTCCATGGTCAGCTGAATACAGTCTGGCACATGCTCTTGACGCGTGTCATAGTGCTGACAATAACCCGTCGTACAGTCCATTAGCTGGCAAGTCACATCGGTATACTCGACCAACTCTTCATCCACATCGCCATTCTCATCTTCGTCAATATACTTAATCAAACAACAGCTGCCACAGCCATCACACAACGCTTCCCATTCACTATGATTGAGTTCTGACAATGCAAAGCGCGACCAAAAATTCGGACGCAATGTGTCATTGAGCTTACTGTCATGGTCGCTGTTGCTTTCATTACCACTGTCAGGAAATAAGCTCACAGCTGATTTTTCCGTGACTTTTAGCGGCAACGTTTCGTCAGAGTCTAGATGGGCTGCACAGTTGTTTAACAAGTTTAGTGTCATAAAGGTGCCGTAGCATTTTGATAAAGAGCGTTACAGTATTATAGCTGTTTTTGCCTAGGTTGAGCGTTAAGGTAGTAAAAGTAAGAAAAACGATGTCGCAAAAACACAGACAAATAATCTTTATAACGTAAAACTCCTCACATAAAAAAGGATAATAATATGTCAATTAAGACTTTTGAATTAATCAGTACCACCGAAAACGGTGTCCAGCTTATCAGCTATGTGGCACTGCCAGAAAATGCATCTGACGACCATCCTGTTGCGGGAATTTTAGTAGCGCCAGAATGGTGGGGTATCGTTGATCACCCAAAATCAGTGGTCGAGCGCTTGGCAGAAGCAGGTTATGCTGCCGTCGCAATGGACGTGTACGGTGAAGGCAAGCTGACCACCGATGCTGCACAAGCGAATATGTGGATGGAGCAAGTATTAGAAGATCAAGATATGCTGATGGCGCGCTGCCGTTTGATTCTTAATGACTTTAGCGACCAACTAGCCGTTGATGGTGACAATCTAGCAGCGATTGGCTTTTGCTTCGGCGGTAAGGTCGTGCTTGATATGGCTCGCGAAGGTATGCCATTAAAAGCGGTCGCCACTTTCCATGGCAACCCAACACCAAAACAGCCAGCGGATAAAAACTTCACCGCTAACGTATTGGTTGCTCACGGTCGCGATGATTCAATGGTATCCATGGAAGCAATAGAAGGTCTAAAATCAGAACTAGATGCTGCTGGTGTTGACTATATTATCGATGTTTATGACAACGCTAAACATGGCTTTACCAACCCACATGCTGATGAGCGCGCTGCTAAAAATAATGTTGATCTTGGCTACAATGAAGCCGCTGCCAAGCAAAGCTGGGAAAACATGCTTGAATTTATGGAAAATAACTTAGGTAAATAATCTTTGGATCAGGCATATCAATAGCTGTTTTCAGGTTATTAACCCACTATTTATTAATCCCTATCTATTAACCCAATATATAGCAGAGTGCGTCCGCCGCACTCTGCTTTTTTTGATCATACAAAACCCACATTGCTCATTATACACTTACAAAGGCTTACTATTAGTAAGGATTTAAGACGCTAACATGGTTATTGCACAGTCGTGATTCATAAAATCGGTCACACCACTTGCTGATAGCTTACTAATCACTCACTAATAATAAGGTAAAACCATGAAAACCATCCAACAACTATTCGACTTTCATCATAAAACCATCATTATCAGTGGTGCAGCAGGCGCTATTGGTAGCGAGGCGGCACGGTTTTTAAGCTCATTAGGAGGCAACATTGTCCTCGCTGATTTAAATGAAGATAAAGTGAAGAAAATTGCCGCTGATATCGAAAAAGAAACAGGCAATGCAACCTTAGGCCTGAAAACCGACTTTACTGATGAGACGCAAATTGCAGCCTTGGTCGATGCAACTATTGCAAAATTCGGCAAGATTTCTGCAGTAGTCAACAACGTCGGTTGGGGTGCGAATACGCCTTTGTGGGAATCTACCACCGAAAAAATGGTCAATGCGTATAAGCTCAACACCTTGGGATCTTATCATTTGACTCGTTTATGTATGCCGTATTTAAAACAAGAAGAAAACGCCTCTGTGGTATTTTCTGGATCCATGGTTGGTAATACACCATCGCCAGAATTTATCGAATACAGCACAGCTAAAGCGGGCTTGCTAAATATGGTAAAAAGTATGGCAGTCGCATCAGGTCCTGAAGTGCGCTTTAATTCATTAATCATCGGTACAGTAGATAATGGTGCTTCCTCTGAAGAAGCCGGTTATACCCAAGAGATGATCGATAATGTGGTCAAAGGTATCGTCCTAAAACGACGTGGCCTGCCAGCAGATATTGCTCAAGCGATGGCATTTTTATTAAGTGATGCAGCGTCTTGGATTACTGGTGCTGAACTGACAGTCAATGGTGGCGGTGTTTACAAAAGCAAAATGCCAACCTCATAAACTTAGCCATCATTTTAATCATAAATTTATAAACGATACATAATAGGGCATGTTGAACATTGACCATACTGGGTAGGATTTTATCTACTCAGTATTTTTTATGCATAAACCTATTTTGGACTTGGAAAATAAACCATGACAACAACATTAAACGCAAAATTGCTAAAAGGCGCTATGCTTACTGGCGTAATCAATGCTTTCATTAACGGCGGCATACAATATTTCTTCTTAAAAACATACTCATCAATCGCAATATCTGTTGACTCTATTACCAATAATGAAGACACAGTGCTCGGTACCTCCGTTACCTTATCGATTACGTTAGCCATGATTTTAACTATGGTGGCTTATTTTGGTATCAAAGAAAAAAAAGTAGCCTTCTTTCCAACCGCTTTTTGGCTGACGATAAAGCATGGATTTTTCACCTTTGGGGTATTGACCTCTCTTGCTGTACTATGGCAAAAATACGCAGGTACGGTCGAAGTATCTTTGATTTCAGCTTTAATTATTATCGGTGTTATTGCAGGTATCGTCTCAGGTATGGTGAATTATCTAACCCTACGTGAATGCACATTATCAGAAAGACATAAATTATATGCCGCATAAATATCTTAGTTTATAAAGCATCAAGGTCAGCTCCATGATCGTGAACGAATAATCTTGGGCTAGCCCTTTTATTTTGATGAGCGCTTTGCTTGTGTTTGCTTTGAAATCGAGTCATCATCAAGCCATCAAATATTGAGTAACGGTGTGGTAGCGCTATGTCTGATATCAGCGGGTTTGTATTGCTTGTTTGTCTAGTAGTGATTATCGTTTTTTACAATAAACTAAAGCGACGCGTTGATCAGCTTCAACGAGACATCACGCAACTGCAAGATGAGTTACAAGCGCAGCAACACCGTGTCAGCTCTATGAATAATAACGCCGATAATGACATTGACGTTCATACTGAACCAATGACTCAAACGCTAGCTGAGACTCACTCGCCCCAACCTATTATTGAGGAGCTATTTGACTCAGCACCTCCTTTACCTACTGCTACGATTCACCCGAAACCAGCCCCTTCTCCAAAAAAGTCATCGCCCATAGAGCCGGATGAGCGCTCACTGCCTATCGTCACTTCATTAATTCACTCTATCAAAAACTGGTTTTTTGGCGGTAATCTAGTCGTGCGCGTTGGCGTGATCGTCTTACTTATCGGTGTGGTGCTACTACTTCGCTTGTTAAGCGACTATATCGAAGTGTCGATAGCGTCCAAGCTTTTAGCGATAGGCATCCTCGGTTTAGGTCTGGCAGCATTAGGTCTAAAATTGGCAAAAAATCGCTTTGCTTATGGCATCACTCTACAAGGCGCAGGCTTAGCGATTGCGTATTTAACGACCTTTTTTGCCTATAGCGTTTACCAAGTCTTGCCTAGTCTACCGAGCTTTATTGGGCTTGGGCTATTATCTGCGATTACCATTGCTCTCGCCGTGCGTCAAAACGCTTTTCCACTGGCTTTGTTGGCATTATCGGGTGGGTTTTTTGCGCCTATTTTGACCAGTGAAGACACGGGCAGTTTGGTGGTATTGTTTAGTTACTATCTACTATTGAACGTGACGATTGCGATTATCGCGCATTACCGCCCATGGAAAATACTGAATTTATTCGGTGTCACTGTGACCTTTGGATTGGCTTACTACTGGGGCATCAGTGAAAATTTGAGCACGGTCATTGAGGCGCAGCGCTGGTCTTTAGTCTTACTGATCACCTTACACTTACTGCTATATCTGTTTGTCGTCATTCGCTACGCCCAACAAATCATTGTCTACAATACTCTTAATGAAACAGACATCATCCAGACAGATAACGTAAAGCATTTAGATAGCGTTCATGCAAGAAATAGTAGCTATGTATTCCCTATTGATACTGGCTTACTGTTTTCAGTGCCGATATTAGCCTTTGGTTTATTTGCGGCATTATTAGATGACATTCCTAACGCCTTAACCATCGCGAGTGCTATTTTAGCCACTGTTTATTTAGGACTCGGCTGGTTGTTTGTGCAGCGTAGCCAACGTTATGCCTTAATCACCGAAGGCATGCTGGCTTTAGGATTTGGTTTTTTGGCGCTGGTAATCCCTTTAGCATTAGATGCTGAATGGATTGCTTTTGGCTGGTCAGTACAAGGACTGGCGCTGGTGTGGTTTGGACGGCGTTCATTGCGAGCGTGGTCAGTGCTATTTGGTTTGTTATTGCAGCTAATCAGTATCAGCATGCTGATGGTAAAAGTGGTCTTCGCCATTCAAGATTATCCGACATTGGCCTTAACCATTTCGGCTATCAGCTATCTAGCTACTGTATTTATCTTACGCAAGAACAACTCGCCAACTACGTTGAATGATAGCAGCGACATCTTGGATAACGACTTAAATAGCAGCTTAAACAATAATTTAAACAATGGCTTAGCATTCTCCCAAGAGCAAAACGCCACGCCAGATGCGATAGCAACCTATGCCGACGCATTAGGTATTAGCACCCAAGCCGCACAGCAATGGCTAACCTCAATCAACAGCAAAAGCACCGTGTTTAATCTTGTTTGGCGCAGTCCTATACTCATAAGGTTTTTGACCTTTACAGCTATAGCGTGGCTACTACAAGTGCTTTTGCTTGATTTTAACCAGTGGTTTGTCAGTTGGACACTGGCAACGACGACCATGATTGCACTCGCAGCTCTAATCAGCCTTGCCATATATTGGACAATCAATCGTTATCACTCGTGGATAGAAATCAGACAACTTAGCCATGGCTTATCGATCGTCTTTTATCTCATGCTCGTCCTACAGTTACCGCAAAAATTCGAGTTTCATTTAATATGGCAGAGAGCAGATTGGCTACTATTGACTGGTTTAATCGTTGGTTGGTTGATTATCGGACAATCGTGGTTAAAGACGTGGTACGACCATTCCGAGTTGTCACGCTATGATGGCGCAAGCTGGCTGGGAGCTAGCATTCTAATCATTGCTGCCGCCGCCCACTATGGACTCGCAGATTCCGCTGGCGTGATGGCTGTATTGATGCCAGCCATTTTAATATTGGCTGGATTATGGTGCTGTCATCGTTATGCCAGCTATCGTAAGCAAAATAAGCGCACGAATCAGGTATTAAAACAAAGCCCACTGTACTGGTTTGATTGGCAACAAGCGCTATTGAGCTGCGCGGCTATCTTTGCGCCCATTGCTTTAAGTTGGGTCATCATGACCAACTGGTCATATGATGGTGTAATTTGGGAACTGTCATATTTTCCGCTATTGAATTTATACGACATTACCTCATTGCTGACGCTATTGGTTGGTTTTAGTCTATATTACATGAGCCAACATCGCCGCGATGAGAGTCTTATCGAATCAAGTGCAGCCCCCCAAACTAAGCGTATATTCACTACTGATAATTTACTGATTATATTAGGGCTTATCAGCTTTTGGCTGATTTCCAGTATGTTGGTCAGAACCCTACATACCTTTATCGGTACACCGCTGTGGGACAGCGCTCAGGGCGGCGCATGGAATAGCGAGCAAGTGCAGACAGGATTGACTATTTTATGGACGCTCTTGGCTTTAGCCGCCACCATCGTCGCCAGTCGCTATTGGCAGCGGACGCTTTGGTTTATGGGCATCGGGCTATTAGGTATCGTCGTGCTCAAACTGGTATTGGTTGATTTGTCACAGACCGAAGCGATTTGGCGAGTGATATCTTTCCTTGGCGCAGGCAGCTTAATACTATTAATTGGTTATCTTGCACCGTTACCTCCTACCCGCGATGAAATAGAAAATCCAGCTCAAGAGTAACCGCGCATCTGGTTGGGCGAAATTGTAGCGTGAGCAAGGTGGTTCTGTAGTAAACTGGACACCATGAAAAGTAAATGACGATCGTCTTACTTTGCGCATTTTTTATAAAAGGTTATGAAAGCAGATGGATAAGAGAGCAAGTATTCAGTGGTTCCCTGGGCACATGAACAAAGCCCGTAACGAAATCAAAGAAATCATGCCACAGATGGATTTGGTAATCGAGGTGATCGATGCGCGTATCCCATATAGTAGTGAAAACCCAATGGTCGCGGCATTGCGCGGCGAAAAACCCGTCATCAAAATCCTGAACAAAGCCGACCTTGCTGATCCTGAATTGACCCAAGCTTGGATGGACTATCTTGAGCAGCAAAGCGGTGTGAAAGCCATTGCTTGCGATACTGAAAAAGCCAATGATGTCAAACGTATCATCGCCATCTGTAAACAACTTGTGCCCAATAAAGTCGGTACGGGTCGCCAAATCAAAGCCATGATTATGGGAATTCCAAACGTTGGTAAGTCGACGTTGATTAACACTTTAGCAGGGCGCGCGGTTGCTAGAACTGGCGATGAGCCAGCGGTCACCAAGTCGCAGCAATTGATTAAACTTGACGATGACATCATGCTTTATGACACGCCCGGTATGTTATGGCCAAAAGTCGAAAACGAAAACTCTGGCTATCGTTTGGCAGCGACGGGCGGTATTCGTGATACCGCTTTTGATTTCGCTGATGTTGCCAGCTATACCGCTGAATACTTGATGCAAGCCTATCCTGAGCTGCTAAAAACTCGCTATAAAATTGAAGCGCTACCAAAGACTGATTGGGAGTTTTTTGAAGTCGCTGGACGCAATCGCGGCTGTGTACGTTCGGGCAATCAAGTCGATACGTACCGCATGTCTGAGATTTTGATCAACGAGTTACGTAGCGCTAAGCTTGGGCGTATTACGCTTGAGACGCCAGCCATGTCTGAAGCTGAAGAACTCGTCGTCGCTGAGCAACGCTTAGCAGCAGAAGAAAAAAGAATCGCCAAAGAAGAAGAAAAGCGCTTACGTCGTTTGAAAACGCGGAAGAATCGAAAGTAAATCGATAACCCTTTTTGTCTATAATGTTAGCTGCATAAAATTATTTTAGCGCTCATGCAAAAAAAGCCCCTAAGGGCTTTTTTTATGTCTACTGTTAGCGATATCGAAGTTTTTCGATGATATCTAAATCATTTAGCGATATCTAAGTCATCAACTACTTCTGTTTAGGCATGACTTTTTCGATAGCTTTCAACGCACAAGCTTCATCTTGTACTGCACCGCCTGCGCCGCCCGCTGCAATAGCGCCGATCACATCATTGCCAAATTTTAACGGCACACCGCCGCCAATCAGCAGTAAATCATTTACCGTATTCAGGTTATTTGAGTCTGGATTAGCGCGAGCATTATCTGCCAACGTACGTGAAGGCGTTTTGGTAGATAATGCCGTAAATGCCTTGCGAACAGCAGCATCAGTATTGTGCGGACCAACGTTATCATCGCGTTGTAGTGCGATTAAATTACCAGCACGATCAACAACCGCGACCACGGCAGATTTGCCCTCTGCGTGACAGGCTGCCATGGTGGCATCGATTAATTCATTGGCCAACTCTAAAGAAACATTAGGCTGTTGTAATACTAGATTTGGTTTGGCGGCCAAAACGTTGGCTGAACAGCCAATGACTGCTAGCGCCAATATTGCTTTAGATAAGTAGTTCGACATTAACTTCATAAAGAGTCCTAAATATTACTCATACATGTGAGCGTTTGTTTGAAATGATGCTTAGTGAGCTTTAATAAGCGTATTTGATGAAACCAGACAATGAGTTATCGTTAACTCAAAGGTGCTCTTGCGACCCTAGCGAGAATAAGAGTCATAATCTTGCAAAAAGCACAACAATGATAAGTTAATTTTTCTACAAAATTCACTTAATTTTGTAAGATTTACTTTATAAATTTGCAACTCTATATTAAGATTTCTGTTACATACTCTGTTTTTTAACACTCATACTCAAAAGACGCTTACATCGTGGTAATCTCAAACAGCGCACGACAGCAATATCAACTTACTTCTCTCAAAAATCGGTTATAATTCATACACTAATATGCCACAAATTGATGATATGACTCAGCTTACCCCCACTGCAAACCTCACAACGATAGAAAACACTTTTACTCAATACTCTACTTCTCTCGATTCGTTCGCCCCGCGCCTACTCGATTGGTTCGCCGAAAACGGTCGCCATGACCTACCTTGGCAACAGCACCAAACCGACGCGCCCAATCCTTATATCGTCTGGCTATCCGAAGTCATGCTCCAGCAAACGCAAGTAACGACGGTACTGCCCTACTTTGCCCGTTTTATGGCGTCGTTTCCAACGGTACAAGATTTAGCCGCCGCAAAATGGGATAAGGTTGCGGAGCATTGGGCGGGACTTGGTTATTATGCGCGTGCGCGTAATTTGCATAAAGGCGCGAAACAACTGGTCGAAGTCATTGATGAGACGGGCGACTTTCCGCAGACGCTAGCAGGGTGGGAAGCCATATCTGGTGTCGGGCCATCGACCGCTGGCGCGATTATGGCGATGGGCTTACATCGTTATGGCGTCATTTGTGATGGTAATGTCAAACGTGTCTTGACGCGTTGGGCAGCGATTGACGGTGATATCACCAAATCTGCCACCACCAAAGAGCTATGGGCATTGGCAGAGCGTTTGACCCCAATAGAGAATTCAGGGTTATTCGCGCAAGCGATGATGGATATGGGCGCGACGTTATGCACGCGTAGCAAACCTGCCTGCCTATTATGTCCCCTTCAAGAGGACTGCCTAGCGCACGAGCAAGGACGCGAAACAGATTATCCAGTCAAAGCAAAAAAGCAGCCCAAACCCAGCAAGTTTAGCAATGCGTTATTGATTGAAGATATTGATGGCAAAATACTGTGGCTACAACGTCCTGACAATGGCATTTGGGGCGGACTGTGGAGTTTACCTTTACAGTTTGTAGAAAAAATCGCAGGCAAAATGAATACTAAAACTGCTGCAGAAAAAACGACTGAAATTGACGATACATCATTAAAAGTGACCAGTAATGAAAAAGTATACGAAGCAGAATTTACCACTGCCGAGCAAATTATCAATGAGTGGTTAGATAAGCATAAATTGACAGCAAAAGCAGTCAGTAAAACTTTATTAGACGATGCTCCTATTAAACATTCACTGACCCATTTTCATTGGTATTTGACACCGCAATCGCTGATTTTAAATGCTGAGCAAATTACCGAAATAACCGAAGCTTTAGAAGCAGCACAAATTAATATTAATTGGCTAAATGCTGTTGATGCTCAGGCAACGCTTGGATTGCCACGAGCAATGGTTAAAATTTTAGAATAAAAAAAGCGACTCATTATCAATAGTGAGTCGCTTTTTCTTTAGCCATTGTAGTACGGTTAGTGCTAAGACTTTGGCACACGTAAACGCATCAGGCCTTCTTGTTGTACCGTAGCAACCAGCTTACCATCTTGCCAAAACTGCCCATGGTTTAAGCCCTTGGCATTAGACGTGGTATCACTCCACATGTCATATAACATCCAACCGTTTAGATCAAAATTACGATGAAAATGCATCGAGTGGTCGATACTGGCCGCTTGCAAGCCGCTGGTCATAAAGCTAACACCATGTGACATCAGCCCTGTACCAACCAGATAAAAATCGGACGAAAATGCCAATAGCGCTTGTTGAATCGCAACAGGTTGATTGCCCAATTCGCGGATACGCAACCAGTTCGCCTGCTTCGGTTTCATTGGCTCTGGATGAATCGGATCACGCGGTTTAACGGGTTTAATTTCGACATGACGACGCCGCATAAAACGGGCTTTGAGTGCGTCTGGGACTTTTCCGACATACTCTTCTTTTAGGTCCTGCTCAGCCAGTAAATCCTCTGGTGGCGGATAGACAGGCATATCCTCTTGATACTCTAAACCCTCTTCCATCGGCGAAAACGAAGCTATCATTGAAAATATTACTTGCTCAATAGGCGCTTTACCACGCACTTCTTTATACTGAATCGCCGTCACTTCACGCGCAGACAGACTACGACCATCACGCAAGCGGCGCACCTGATAAATCACTGGCTGCGTGATATCACCACCGCGCAAAAAATAGCCGTGCAGTGAATGACAGGGCTTGTCTTTATCTAATGTATGCGCCGCCGCCATGATGGCTTGGGCGAGCACTTGTCCACCAAAAATACGACTGCCAACATAGTCATGGCTCTTACCCTCAAAGACATCGGGGGTCACTTCAATAAGCGCTACAGTAGCTAGCAGCTCATCAATCAATTGCGAATAATCGGACATGACGATAGGTTTCCTTATTTTTATCAAAAACGCTAAGCATCTGAAAATACGCACCTAAAGATATCGATATGATATCGCGAAAGACAAAAGACACTTTGCATTTGAATGTAAAATAATATGAAATCACTTGCTGAAAATGCACAAGAGAGATTTAACACGAAAATTTTAGCGCAAAAAACACGGTCATAGCAGCGCTATCACCAGCATTTATTATATCGTTGTTTCAACTTAAAAGAAGTACAAAGCCATCGAGTACAAAGGTATATATGATACTTCACACGAGACGCGGTCACCCTTTTATAGCAAACGGGCTATAAATCGAAAAGATAAACATCTTACCCAATATCGATGGCTTTGACTAGAGAGCGACGCTCACTTGGCAATATCATGTTAATATTTTTGCTTAACATGCCTTAGGGCGCGTCCTAATATAAACGATATTAATCATAAAAAAACGAGATGTTTAATAGCATCTCGTTCTTTTGATCATTTACATTTATGGCTTCACTGCCACTAACACACGGATAGAGTCTGGGACTAATAATAGACTCCCTAGTGCTTGCTCACCTTGGGCTTTTAGCTGCTCCAAGCGCTCAATTTCGGCAGGGCGTACGTTAGGATTAATCGTTTGTAGATGCTTAAGACGCTTGATTTCACGTGACCACTGCTGGCTAAAACGGGCACTGGCTTGTTCACCAATCTCAGCAAGCTGCTGACGGGCAATCTCTTCCGCTTCATAATAACGCTGCTCAATCACATCACCGCGTACTTTAATGACTTGGCGAGCACGGTTTTTATCCAGACGCTCAATATGCGGCATAATCATCTCCGCACTGATACGCGAGGACAAATCACTGCCTTGCTCACTGATAAACACGCGGATATTTTGCGTGGTCAGCGTCGCGGGTAAATTGAGCAACCTTGGCGCAATGGCTTCAACGCGGAAATTCACTTCGAGCAGTACCATACCTTGTGGTACAGCAGAACTTTTTAGCATTGCCACCGTGGTATTACCAAAGGTGCTGGTACTCGCCAACTCATAAATCGCGCGCATCAATGGATGTTCGTGAGTGATAAACTCGATATCTTCACGCTGTAGTGCTTGCTCACGCTCGAATGTCAACGTCATACCGTCTTCGTCACCGAGTGGCAGACCATCGATATAATCACTAATTTCAGTGCTGTCGATCGGAGCAATTACCCACGAGCCATCGCGCTGGATATTGTGATCGATATTGGCTGAGGCAAAAAAGCGCTCAATAAACTGCGGCAATAGATTATGACCATCAAAATCGCGCATGGCGTCAGCGATACGTTTGGCAACACGTGGGCGACACGAGTTGTATTCTAATAGGCGATCACGACCCGCTTGTAGCTGTGCCTCTAACCCCAAGCGCGTCTGTTTCGCTTCTTCAATGATATCTTGTAGTATCGCACGGTTCTCGTCAGTATCCGCGCCTTCAAGCATGGGTTTTAGCTCTTGAATATACTGCTCTTGCACGCTCTGCGCCGTTGGAGAGATTTGATTAAACATATTCAGCGCGTCGTGATACCAATGATACAGTCGCTCTTGCGCTGTGCCCTGTACATAAGGCACGTGCAGCATAATTTGCTGCGTTTGTCCGATGCGATCTAGGCGACCAATACGCTGCTCTAAGGTATCTGGATTGGCTGGCAAATCCCACAATATCAGCTGGCTGGCAAACTGGAAGTTACGACCTTCCGAGCCAATCTCCGAGCACAACAATATCTGCGCGCCTTCGCTATCGGCAAAGAACGCTGCTGCTTGGTCACGCTCAAGCAAGGTCATCTGCTCAGTAAAGATAGCGGTTTTAATACCGGCATGCAGACGTAATACCGCCTCCAAGCTCTCAACCGTCGCGCCACTACGGGCAATCAACAGCACTTTTTTGTGCTTAAGCTCGCCGCGCAAAATATCAATCAACCAAGGCACACGTGGGTCATCTTCTAGCCAGCCACCATCAGGTTGGTTTTCTTCGCCCCATAGCTGCTCACGCAATTTACCATTGGTTTGATAGCTGTCTTTCCATGCTGCAGGTAATGCCAGTGGGTACGGCTGGCTGCTACGACCATAAAACCCTTTCACACTTTCACGGGTATTACGGAATAGAATACGACCTGTACCATGACGATCTAATAGCTCGTTGAGCGCATAGGTGCGCAATTTTTCGTCATCATTAATCGTTGCCAACTCATCAAGACTGATGTCTAACAAGCTGCTTAAAGCGGCAATTTGACTGTCGCTTAATGGCTTATCCTCTATCAATACACCAGCAACGGCAGCCGTTTCAGCAAAGGCTTCTTGACCATTGATAAACTCATCCAAATCATCAAAGCGATCTGGATCAAGCAAACGCAAACGAGCAAAGTGACTTTGTGCGCCAAGCTGTTCTGGCGTTGCTGTCAATAGCATGACCCCTGGCGTTTCTTCGGCAAAGTCAGCAATCAAGTCATATTTATCATTGCCGCCTTGTGCCTCATCCCAATGCAGGTGATGCGCCTCATCGACCACCAATAAATCAAACCCTGCATCCATCGCTTGGTCGTACAAATCAGGGTGATCGAGTAATAAATCCATACCCGCAATGATACATTGCTCAGTGGCAAAGACGTTTTGCTCAGGATCATGTTCTTTAATGGCTGCTGCACGTACCAAATCAAATAAGGCAAAATTTAGATTAAAACGACGACGCAGCTCAATCATCCACTGATATTGCAAACTATCTGGTACAAGAATGAGCACACGCTCAGCTTTGCCTGTTAACAGCTGTTGATGAATAATCAAACCTGCTTCGATGGTTTTGCCCAAACCAACTTCGTCAGCAAGCAACACACGCGGTGCGATACGTTTGCCAACTTCATGAGCGATATAGAGCTGATGTTCAATGATGTCGACACGCGCACCCATCAAACCTTTCAGCGGATGACCCGCTAGCGCCGACTGCATACGCAAGATATCTTGACGCAGCTCATACCAATCACCACGCTCAATCCGACCAGCCAGCAGACGCTCAAGCGGCTTAGCAAGCGTGATATTGGCAGCCAGACGGGTTTCCATAATGCCTCGTTCATGCTCATCGACACTGTATTTGAGTACACCCATCACTTCTTCGACCGCGGTTACGGTATAGCTCTTACCCGCTTGATCAGAAATACTATCGCCGACTTTAAACACCACGCGTGATAATGGCGCGGAGTTTTTGGCGTAGACGCGCGTCTCTTCACTTTGTGGAAATAGAATGTGCACACATCGGTCATCTACATCGATGACCACACCCAAGCCCAGCTCGGACTCCGTATCAGATAAATAACGTTGACCAACGGCAAATTCAGTATTGTGCAATGAAGCGATAGAGATAGTCATAGGGCGATGTCTTTTGTACTCAGATAATAGGAAAAAATAGATAGCTCATAATGAGAGTTGCTAGCGTGAATCACTAGCGCGATGTCATTACTTAATAGTCTGAGAGGTCACCGGCCATACCGGCAGCGTCAGCTCATTAGCTAGGTCGCAAGATAAAGCCGACCATTATATAACGTTAGCAGCTAGATGAGTGCGCTAAGTTGACTTTTCAAGAGCAGATTATTGCAAGATTATATCAACGCCAAGCATAAGTTGGTCATATAAAACAATAAGATAACGACTCGCAAGTAAAGGAAAAATATTGTCATTATAAAATTGATTCTGTATTGTTAAGAAATGCAATAGAACATTTCTTCTTTCTTACCTGAATTATTCAAACGCACGTCTATACATACTCTTTTGCCACCTGATATTCATGATTAATTATCCTTAAGGATTTATGGGCACAGTATGGCCTTTCATAGTCCTTTAAGTTATAAGAACATAAATAGTTAAGTCGTTTAAGTTATAAGAGTAAAGTTATAGTTTTAATTTTTTGCCATTATGTACAGACCATTTTAATTAAGATTACGCATTACCACCTAATTGATTGCCATCAATACCTAGCATTGGCACTCTTCTTCGTGGTCACTATTATCCAAGGACTATCACCATCATGAGTGCCTCCAAAAAAGTTGGCTTTTTTAATCAAGTCAGTACCCAAGTAACCACTATTTTATTTATTGCTTTTGCGGTCGTACTGGCGGTCGTCGTTTATGTTGTTGATAAAGAGGGCTATGAGAAAATCCGCCTTGAATCTGCAAAATTGGTGGCTGAGCGTGGCAATACCGCGGTAAATAGTATTTCAGCCGATATCAATCGGGTAATGCGTAGTGCCTTACTACTACAGCAAAGCGCGCAAACCTTGCCCACAGAAGAGGCGATTTTACAAACCAGTACTGCCAATGCCTTTGATAAGCGTGATTATAACTTACTGGGTAGTGGTGGCATTTGGCCTGAAAAAGGGGCACTTGGGGCAAATACCGCGACCCATCCATTTTTGATGGTGCGTCAAAACGGCGATTATCAAGCGGTGTTGAGCGATCCAAATCCTACCAACCCTTATTATCAAGAAGATTGGTTTAGCGTCTTAAAGTTGCTCAAACCTGAGAGCTGTATTTGGAACCATGTGCGCGCTAGCCAAACCAAAGGCGAGCTTGCGATGAGTTGCGGTGTGGCAATCGAGCGTGACAATCAGTTTTGGGGTGCCAGTACGGTTAACTTTACGCTGAATCAGCTACAAGAGAACATCGTCAAGTTAAGCGAAAGCTCAGGCTCAGGCTACATTCTACTCTTGGATAATAGTGATAAGGTGATCGCCTCCTCTAACCCTGAACGCTTAAGCTATATTGACGAGAAAACGGGTACGCCACTTGATATCAAACAAGTCATCAACTCAGACCCTGCTTGGCAACCCGTGCTTGATTTCTTAGATGTCCAACGTAATGAGATCATCGAACAAGTCGCCGCTAGCGTCTCACCACAAGTTCAGCAGGTACTGACCACGCTTGATAAAGCTGAGACTGGTACGGCAAAAGGTTATTATCTTGTTAACTACGCTGCTTACCTAAATAATGGTGAAAACAAGCAAAACGCCATGGACAGCCGCTTATTACAGAGCTTTGAGTTGACAAAAGACAGTTACTACAACGGCAGTCAAGCCTATGTCTTTGAGATTCCTGAGACTTATTGGAAGCTGATCGTTGTCCAACCTGATGCTGAAATTAACGCCATTGCAGATAATCTCAGCGAAAACTTGGTTAACTGGATTGCATTGGCGCTACTTATCACAGCGGGCGTGATTTACTTCATGCTGACATTTTTGGCATTCAAACCACTGAAAGAAACCACTGATAAAATCTCTGAAGCGGAAAACTTAATTAACAATAAGCAATACAATAAGCTGAGCGAGGTTAAATTCGCAGAAGGTCGCAACGAGATTGGACTGGTGAACGGCTCTATTAATGACCTACTAGACCGAATCCAGTCTAACGAAGGTAAGCTTGCCAACATTAACCAACAGCTAGAGATTAAAGTCGAAGAACGTACCGCTGAGCTACAAGAGACGCTAAAAGAGCTGAAAAACTCGCAGCTACAATTGATTCGTTCAGAAAAAATGGCAACGTTGGGACAAATGGTGGCAGGCGTTGCTCATGAAGTGAACACACCTTTATCATACGTGCAAAACAACCTTGAAATTATTGGTCAGTTGACGGAGCAATACGAAGAGCTGATTGAATTGGTACAAGGATTAAAAAGCGTTAAAACTGACGCGGCGACTGATGGAAAAATTGACAAGCTATTGGCGGATATTATCCGTGCTTCTGATGAAATCCAAGAAGATGACCTATCAGCTGAATTAAAAGAGCTGATTAAAGATTCGTTATTTGGCGTCGAGCAAATCACTGAAATGGTACTAAATCTACGTAACTTTGCCCGTCTTGATGAGTCAAAAGTGAAAACCATCGATGTGCGCGAATGTATCGAAGCCTCGCTTAAAATCGCTGGCAACTCCATTAGACATCAAGAGATTGTGACTGATTTTGCGCCCACGCCTGAAGTGAAATGCTCACCGTCGCAAATCAACCAAGTCTTGGTCAATCTACTGAACAATGCCGCGCAAGCCATGGGAGAAAAACCTGATGGCAAGATCGAAGTACGCACCCGTGCCGATGATCACCATGTTTATATTGATGTCATCGACAACGGTAAAGGCATGAGTCCAGAAGTTCTCAATCAAATCTTTGAGCCGTTCTTTACGACCAAAGGCGCAGGCGAAGGCACTGGTCTTGGTATGGCAATCAGCCAGCAAATTATGGAGCAACATAATGGCGATATCAAAGTCGTATCGACCGAAGGCGTTGGCACCACATTTACGTTAATACTGCCGATTAATAATAATTTAACAGAGCAAAACCTAGTCGCGTAAGCGCTGGGTCAGCTACCCTGTTACGTAGAACATATTTAGATATTTAACGACTATTATTCATCATCATAAGGAACTCATCATGAATGAATTAGAAAATGACTTAACCACAGTTGAAACCAGCGCTGAGTCAAAGCCGAAGTTGGCATTTATCGACGACGAACAACGCATTTTACGGTCTATGAAACTGCTGTTTCGTAAGACCCATGACGTGTTTATCACCACCGACCCGACTGAGTATATTGACTATATCAAGAACAACCATGTACACGTGGCGGTCAGTGACCAGCGGATGCCTGAGCGAGTCGGTGTGGATATCTTACGCGAAGTAAAAGATGTCTCACCGTCTACCATGCGTATCTTATTGACGGGCTATGCCGATTTAAACGCCATTATTGGCTCTATTAACGATGGTGAGATTTATCGTTATTTGACTAAGCCTTGTAAATCTGAAGAGCTGATCACCGTGGTCGGACGCGCTACCGAAATCGCCTTGACCTATAATCCAGACGAAGATGCCGATCAATTCGACAGTTCAGGTAATAAGCAAACGCTGCTAGTGATCGATGAAACCAATGAGTTGATTGAGCAAATACGTAAGCAATTTTCTCACAGTTATAAAGTACTGCATGCTGAGAGTTTAGAAGAAGCGTACGATTATTTGGCGAATGAAGATATCGGTGTTTGTATCACCGATATCAATGTCAGCGGTGAGAATATCGCGCCGATTATCTTTACCTTAAAACAAGATGCGCCGCATTTGGTGGTTTTGGTACAGACTGAATTTCAAGATGCTGGCTTGCTGATTGATTTGATTAATAAAGGTCAGGTTTATCGCTGCTTGCCGAAACCGATGCGCGCCAGCCTGCTTGAGATTAGCGTCAACCGTGCGTTTCAGCATCATGCGAAGCTAAAAGCCAGCCCTGACTTGGTCAAACGCTATGAAGTCGAGCATGACCCTGAAAACGACGTTCGTATTGATTTAAGCAGTCGCGTACGTAGCCTTATTGGCAAATTGCGTAAACGCTTTTCTTTATAAGTGCATAAGACTAAATAAGCACAAAAGACTACTATCTCAATAAACAAAACCTCTATTTCAATATTGAAGTAGAGGTTTTTGCTTTGGACTTTTTTGATGGATTTTTTGACGTGCTTTTTGACTAAAATCACCAACGTGCTACATTAAGTCTATAACTATTAAAAGCATTTTAAAATAACTATTTAATAAGGAATAACCATGCGCGCGGTTTTTTTAGATAAAGGCACTTTTTCTGATGGCATCGACTTACCAGCCCCAGCAGGCATCAGCGACTACCTCACTTATGATGATACCCCAAAAGATGCTGCTGTTATCGTAGAGCGCTGCAAAGACGCCGACATCATTATCACCAATAAAGTGCAAATCAGCGCTGAAGTGATAAGCAAATTGCCCAAGCTCAAGCTTATTCAACTGACCGCTACTGGTATGAACAACGTCGATCAAGACGCTTGTGTTGAGCACCATGTGGCGCTTTATAATGTCGCAGGTTATGCAGTCAAAAGTGTGCCCGAACATACCTTTATGCTCATGCTCAACGCCATGCGCGCGGGTATTTATTATCATCAAAAAGTCGCTGATGGCACATGGCAAGCAAACGGTAATTTTTGCCTACTGGATATTCCGCTGATAGATTTGGAAGATAAAACGCTAGGTATTATTGGGGTCGGTACCATCGGCAAACGCGTGACCGATATTGCGCGCGCTTTTGGAATGACAGTATTGTGGGCGGAGCAGCAAGGACGCGCACCGCGCAATGACGACTATACCGCGTTTGACGACGTACTGGCACAGTCTGATGTACTGAGCCTGCATTGCCCATTAAACGAGAAAACTCAGCACCTGATTAATGCAGATACTTTAACAAAAATGGTCAAACAGCCGCTCATCGTCAATGTCGCTCGTGGTGGCATCGTGGATAGCCAAGCGCTGACTGATGCCATTAACAATGAGCAAATCATCGGCTACGCCAGCGACGTTTTTGAGCAAGAGCCAATCACCGCTGACGACCCTTTATTGACCATTGCCAAGCATCCCCGCGTTATATTTAGCCCGCATAATGCGTGGGGCAGCAAAAGCGCGCAAGAAACCTTGTGGCAGATCTTAAGCAAACAAGTTACTGATTTTATTAATAGCCATTAAAAAGCATTTAGCAAACGACTGTAACTAAGCGACCTTAACGACTAAAGCGTAACCAATCATCTTTTATTTTGCGATGTTTGAGCATGATGCGGTCGCTTAGATAGTTGTTTGTCACCCGCCAAGGATATATATCGCCTTGCTTGGGTAGCTCGTGTTGAGCGCGCTTGACATATCCTGAGGATAGCGCGCCCATCACCGTATCTGTCTGCTTAAGCGCTTTGGCATCTTTAGTCTGTGCTTGTGGCAATACCACTTGATAGCGATGCTGATGCATATAGCCCAGCAGTCGCATCACATACTGACACGCCAAATCGATTTTTAGCGTCCATGAGGCGTTGGTATAACCAAACAGTGCCACCATGTTTGGTATATCTTCAATCATGACCGCTTTATAAGTCATGCGCGAACCAATATCTATCGCCTGCCCGTCAATATATACTTTGGCACCGCCGAGCATTTGTAGCTTTAATCCTGTCGCTGTGACGATGATATCAGCATCGAGATGCTTGCCAGAATCAAGCATAATGCCTGTCTTGGTAAAATGGCTGATTTGATCGGTGACGACGCTGGCGCGTTTGCCATGCAATGCTTTGAATAAATCACTGTCTGGCACCGCACATATCCGCTGATCCCAAGGATTATAGTCTGGTACAAAATGCGCCACATCGATACCGCTACCCTTTAGCTCTGTTTTGACACCGCGTTTTAATAACGCTTTCATAAGCTTGGGTGCCAATATAGCCGCTCGATAAGTACCTTGTTGAATCAATACATTACGAGTACGCAGCAGCGTATAAGCTTGCTCTTTCGACAACGGTGAAAATTTACCTGCTAGCCAATCAAGCGTATAATCATCGCCCGGTACACTTGCCACATACGTGGGAGAACGCTGTAACATAGTGACGTGACGCGCGCATTGCCCACCTTTTTCATCCACCAAAGCTGGCAGCAATGTCATCGCTGTGGCACCGCTACCGATAATGACTACCTTCTTATCGTCATAATCCACATTTTGCCAATGCTGCGGATGGATGATTTCACCTTGAAAATCTGCTTCTTTATTAAAAGAAGGACGATAACCTTGCTCATAATCGTAGTAACCCGTGGCGCCAACGACAAACTTTGCCGTTACCGTAAACACCTCACCGCTGGCATGATTTTTTACCATCGCCGTCCATTGTTGATGGCTACTTGACCAAGACAGCTGCTGCACCTCGTGCTGATAGCGAATATGTTCGCTGATACCACACTCACGCGCCGTATCAGCAATATAGTTTTTAATATCACCGCCCTTTGCCAAAATCCTGTGATTTAGCCATGGTTTGAAACTGTAGCCAAACGTCAAGGCATCAGAGTCAGAGCGGATGCCTGGATAGGTAAATAAATCCCATGTACCACCCAAATCTGCTCGTTTTTCTAACACCAAAAATCGCTGTGCACTTTTCTGCTGTTGCTTTGCTGATTTGCGTTTCTGCTTACCTGGATTTTTATGACCAAACAGTCCTTTGTGTTTTTGCTGCTGCAATCGGCACGCCATACCAATACCGGCAATTCCTGCACCGATAATCAGTACTTCATAATCCACTGGTGTGTCTGAGAGTGCCGATTGAGCTTTGAAGCGTTTCTTAACTGCCTGTTTGGCTGCCGTCATATCAAGCATAATACGTTCCTTGTTTTTGCATGATGGGTTTTACAAGATTTTTTGACATAAATTCATTTAAAAAGGACTTGGGCTTTCCCAATCCATCCACGCCCCAAGCGTAGGATGCTTGAGACGCAATTGCTGGGCATGAAGATTAAGCCTTGGCGCAATCGCTAAAGCCGTACCTTCTGCATAAATAGGATCGCCAATCATCACATGACCCACATGCACCATATGGACGCGCAGCTGATGACTACGACCGGTGACAGGCTTTAGCATTACGCGCGTGACTGTCTGACCGTTGCATTGCTCATGGCTGATGACTTCATATAAAGTTAAGGCATGCTTTGACCAGCTAGGATCGACGATATGGCGCGGTTTCGTCTCTGGCTCATAGCGCACTGGTATGGATATTTCACCCGTTGCACCGACACGCTCCCACTCTCCAAAGACGCGTGCCTGATATTTTTTTTGTGGCAAACGTTCAATGAATTGCTTACTAATATGGGTTTGTGCGGCAGCATTTTTGGCAAAAATGAGCAGCCCTGAGGTATCCATATCCAGACGATGAATCAGCTTGACCGCGGGGTTGGCACGCTCAAGTCTTGCCAGCAAACTGACCTTGAGCGTTTTGCCATCGACACTCAACAGACCTACAGGCTTATCAACCACCCAAATATCATCATCTTCGTAGACAGTAATCTGTTGCGCAAATGCTTGAAAAAACTCAAGCGGATAGGCGTTTTCTTGAGCATTGAGGGCGTTGACTTCTTCAGCAGTAAAAGGCATAAAAATAGGCACTTATATAAATGGGCTTGAATGATTAATGAGCTTGCATATGAAAGCTGTCTTAAGTGGTAGATATTAGAGTATAGATATAGTGTGATAAACCGCTTATTTTTGAGCAAAAGACACAGACAGTATTATCAAGTGACAGATAAAACCATGCCTGTGTCGTTATGTGTCGATTTATTGTGCTAATCGTAATTGTTAAACAATTTAACCAGCCTGCATCTGTTAACCCCGAGCAAACATGTTAATATAATGGCACATTTTAACCACTTCTAAACGCTTCTTTGGTCACTCATCATTCTATTATGCAACAAATATATTAGTTGATGGATGGCGATAGAAATAATAAAACAAGAGAGATAAATTATGTCAGACCTTATTTTACATACTACCGATGCCGACTTTGACAAAGACGTATTGCAATCAGATGTGCCAGTATTGGTAGACTTCTGGGCAGCATGGTGTGGTCCTTGTAAAGCAATCGCCCCTATTTTAGAAGATCTAGCCACTGAGTACCAAGGCAAAGTTAAAATTGTCAAAGTTGATGTGGATAGCAACCCACAAGCGGCCAGCCGTTTTGGTATCCGTAATATCCCAACACTATTTGTCTTTAAAGATGGCGAAAAAGTTGACTCAGTGATGGGTCTACAGCCAAAAGCTGAATTGGCAAAAGTGTTAGACAAGCATCTCTAAATCGAGACTTACTCGTTTTGCATAAGCATTCTAAAGAGACAGCAACACCGTCGAAAAAGTCATTATCTAACGTAGATAGTGGCTTTTTTGCTTGTTTTTTATGCAAAAAACTCAATTAGACGACTTTTTTGGCAAAATTTATTGACAATGCTATTGTGAAGACCGTATAGTCTGCTGACAACAGAAAACTAACGGTTTTCCTAACTGTCTTATCGCTATTCTCCTCGTGTTTATCAACAAAAACACAATCGTCGTTATAAACACCATTGCTGAACGAAATGACTAAACACAATTACTGATATTGAGTTTTTGACGCAGACTCTTATGTAGACTTCTTTATCCTTATTTCTTATTACCTTGCATAAACGATTGCAATTCGTATATAAGCTGACACGTAATATCCAAACTACATAAATCCAGCTCTGTGCACGCACCCTCTATCACCATACTATCGTTGTTTTAATCACTGTCGTGACTTGTGCTGCTAATGGCATCTCTCATCTGATCAATTGCTAATGACCTATCTATGAATCTTACTGAATTAAAGAAAAAATCAATCGCTGAGCTATTGGCTATCGCCAAAGAAATGGGTCTTGATAATATGGCGCGTAGCCGTAAACAAGACATCATCTTTGCTATCCTAAAAACCCATGCGCGGAACGGTGAAGCCATTTATGGTGACGGCGTACTTGAGGTTCTTCCGGATGGTTTTGGCTTTTTACGCTCATCAGAAGGCTCATACTTAGCCGGTCCTGATGACATTTATGTCAGCCCTAGCCAAATTCGTCGCTTTAGTCTCAAGACGGGTGATAGTATCGCTGGTACGATTCGTCCACCAAAAGATTCTGAGCGTTATTTTGCGTTATTGAAAGTTGGCGAAATCAACTTTGATACCCCAGATCGCTCACGTCATAAGCTTATCTTTGAAAACCTGACACCCCTATTTCCAACTGAGCATTTAAAACTCGAGCTTGGTAACGGCACCACTGAGGATCTGACGGGTCGTATCATCGATCTAATCGCGCCGATTGGTAAAGGTCAGCGTTCTATCATTGTTGCACCGCCAAAAGCGGGTAAAACGATGCTGCTACAGACCATTGCTCAGTCGATTACTCGTAATAACCCTGAATGCTACTTAATCGTCCTATTAATTGATGAGCGTCCAGAAGAAGTCACCGAAATGGTACGTACGGTACGCGGTGAAGTGGTTGCCTCTACCTTTGATGAGCCGCCACAGCGTCATGTACAAGTTGCTGAAATGGTTATCGAAAAAGCCAAACGTTTGGTCGAGCACAAACAAGACGTGGTTATTTTACTGGATTCGATTACTCGTTTGGCGCGTGCTTATAACACGGTTATTCCATCGTCAGGTAAAGTGTTAACCGGTGGTCTAGACGCCAATGCGTTAGAGCGCCCAAAACGTTTCTTCGGTGCCGCACGTAATGTCGAAGAAGGTGGCAGTTTGACCATTATTGCCAGTGCGCTTATCGATACGGGTAGTAAAATGGACAGCGTTATCTTTGAAGAGTTCAAAGGTACTGGTAACCAAGAGATTACGCTTGAGCGCGATCTGGCTGAAAAACGTGTCTTCCCTGCGATTAATATCAAAAAATCTGGTACACGCCGTGAAGAGCGTCTGCTTGATGAAGATAAACTGCGCAAAGTTTGGATTTTACGTAAGCTGCTTCAGCCGATGGATGGCGTACAAGCTACTGAGTTCTTACTGGACCGCTTGAAAGAAGCGAAAACCAATGATGAATTCTTTGAGCAGATGAAACGTAAATCACAGAACTAATGATAGATCCGTGCTGCTTTCCCATACTCAATAAATAAGCCACTTAAGCAGAAAAGACCGCATTCGTGCGGTCTTTTCTTTTTGTATTCATTTTTTATATATTCAGGCATGTCCTGAATTTGAGAATGGCAATGAAAATGAGAGCAGACCTTAATACCTCACTATTAAACGCCAAAAGTACTATTTTTAAAAACAGTTAGCTTACTATCAATATAAATACAATAACCCTAAGCAAAACCCCTACCAACGATACAGTGGAGAAACATCCTTTACAGGCTATTTGCAAAGCTTAGCGCTTTTACTACGCCTAGAAATTATTATATGGGTTAGTATAGGAGCCAGTATAGATATACTCTGCTATCACGTGTTGATAGCAGTATAATTTTCGAGATATTTAACATCCTTGATGTAATCCTTACTAATGCAGACCTTTGTATGTCTTGCGGTAGCACAATAGATTATTCTAAGATACTTGCCCAAATATTTTAATACAGCTTACTATCGGTATTAAAATCAGTGGTAATAAAAATATCGTATTTTGATTTTGATAAACTAACTTGATAACCTAACAGGTGATACTATGAAATTTGCTAAAACTATCGCAATGACTGCCCTTACTAGCTCTGCCCTTATCATGGGTGGCTGTGCAACTAATGGATACAATAGTGGCTTGAGCAATACCGCTAAAGGTGCTGCTGCCGGCGCTGCTGCTGGTGCACTTATTAGAAGTGGCGGCGATAGCAAAGACATCGCTCGTGGCGCACTTGGTGGTGCTGCAGTAGGCGGTGCTGGTGCTTACATTCTTAACAACAGCAGATAATCACTAAATGATTATTTGGTGCTATCAAGACCGTTTTTAAGCATTTCAACTGCGTGTATTTTAAATTCATTGAATATGTCTAAAACGCTCTAAAATACAAAAAGCCTGCAATCGATGTTGCAGGCTTTTTGTTGGATCGCCTTTTTTAGGCGATAGTTACTACGCTAAAATATCATAGCGATACTGACTATAATGCCCCGCTAAAAGTATCACAAGACTGCACGTTGCCACTTTCCAAACCACGAGTGAACCACTGAACACGCTGCTGACTGGTGCCATGAGTGAAATTATCAGGTACGACTGCTCCACCGCTAGCACGCGCTAAACGATCATCACCGATTTGACCAGCGGCATTGATGGCCTCATCGATATCACCTGCCTCCAAAAACTGTACACGCTCTTGGTTGCGTTGTGCCCAAACCCCAGCAAAACAATCAGCTTGCAGTTCTTGTAGTACTGATAGCTTATTGGCTTGTGCACGAGTGACTTGACGGCTGGCTTCATTAACTTGCTGGCTGATGCCTAACAAAGTCTGTACGTGGTGACCAACTTCATGCGCAATAACATAAGCTTGCGCAAAATCACCCGCTTTACCTTGATTATCTTGGTCGCCAGAGCCTTGCTTATCACCCGTGATACCGAGATTTTGGCGCATTTCTACAAAGAAAGATTTGTCTAGATAGACAGTCTGATCGCCTGGGCAATAAAATGGGCCCGTCGCGGAGCTAGCACTGCCGCAGGCTGAGCTAACTTGACCATTGAAGAGAATCAATGATGGCTCCTGATAGGTGCTGCCTGCTTCTTTGAATATCTGATGCCAAACTTCTTCAGTATCAGCCAAGACTACTTTGACAAACTGCGTATCTCGATCGTTACTTGTCGCAGGTTCGGTAGCGGCACTGCTATTGCCACCGCCTGCTACTACTTGACCCGTCTGTAAAGCGGTCATTGGATTTACCCCAAATACCAGCCATAAAATGCCAGCAATAATAATACCACCGATACCACCGCCTATCATTTTACCGCCACCACTGCTGGTGCGCACATTGGAACTGCCGCGTCTACCTTGCCATTTCATTGTTTCATTCCTCAAATATACGATATATATAGCTACTCGTATTGATGATTTTTTATATAGTGTAATTTTGACTCAATTCTTTATTTTTTTGATCAAATCCGATTTCTAACAAGTAAGTAATCTCAAAGTATTTTTGATAAAGGCTACTTTACTGGGCTCTTGATATCGCACTAATCAAGACATTTAATAACTATTAAACCCCTAATAGATACAATAGATGCTTAAAAAGCATAGTAGAAATCAAGACATCGAATAAGTCATCAGAATAGGGTGATGTCATTGATTATACGTCTATTAATTTGGCTCGTTGTATTAAAAATTATAACGAATAAGTGATGTAAAACACTATTTACAATTTTATTGTTACTTAATTGTACAGCCTATTTCTATTTATATAGAAATCCTATAGAATGCGTGAAAGCTGAGTAGCTGTAACTAAGACTAGTTGAATTCTGAGAAATCTCAGCTTTCAACCTTTTTTGCTGCTACTGATCATTTCATTTTCCCGGAGAAAACCTTATGAACTTAAAATTACTTGCTCTAGCTGGTATCATGACTGCAACTATGGGCCTTACTGCCTGTGACAGCAACAAAGAAAACGCTGCTGAAGATTTATCTGACGCACAAGAAGAAGTGCAAGATGCATCAGAAGAGCTAAACGAAGCTGCTGCTGAAGGCGAAGTAACTGCTGATGCTGACGCTGCTGTTGCTGAAGCTGAAGCTGACATCGCTGATGCTCAAGTTGCTACTGCTACTGACGAAATCGATGCTGAAGTACCTGTAGACGGTACTACTACTAGCGTTGACGTAGCTAGCGAAACTCCAGCTGTAGACGCAGCTGACGAAGTTGTAGTTATTGAAGAACCAGCTCAGTAATTTTATCGTTTATATGATAGAAATACTGTAGTAAAAAAAAGAGAGCCTAAGCTCTCTTTTTTTGTGCGTGTCATTTACGTCATTTACCATTGTTCGTGGTTATTCATAGCTAAACATGATAGTTAATGTCTCTGATCAAATGTAGATCAACCATCTCACATTAATAATAAAGCGTAACTTTAACAACCATCATGAAGTCATGATATATTTATATGTTCAGTTTCATATCATTGATAGTTACTGCTACTCGTCAAATAGACGCTCATCAACTTGTTGACGGAATTTTTGCCCTGTTTTGAAAGTCACCACACGGCGTGCTGATACGGCGACTGGCTCCCCTGTCTTAGGGTTGCGACCTGGACGGCTATTTTTATCTTTAAGCTCGAAGTTGCCAAAGCCTGAAAGCTTGACCTCTTTGCCATCAATTAAACTCTCTGACAATTCATCAAAGAAATTCTCTACCAAACAGCGGCCTTCTTGGCGTGTTAGGTCAAGATGACTCATCAAATGCTCAATCATGTCAGATTTGGTTAAGGTGCTCACAGTACGACTCCTATGCTATGTCGTGATGTCGAATATCATGGTTTAGCGGTATGAGGGTTAATGCTAGCTATTATAAAGGTTTTCTAACCTCTTTTTAACAAAGACTGCTTTAAAATCCTTTATTAATAACCACTTAACTATTTTTATGAAAAAAATTTATAAAATTATAATTCTTATAAATAGCAATGCCCTATAGCCTCTTTAAGAATGAGGCTACAGAGCATGTCTATGATAAGAGTTATGTGTTAGCTGTCACGCAACTTTGCAGCATGTTGCTCAGTTAGTGCTTGTACCACTTTGTCAGTCGCGGTTTTGATGGCGTCATCAGATAGCGTTTGTGCATTGTCTTGCCATATTAGCGCAAAAGCTAATGAGCGCTGACCAGCTGGCACTTTGTCGCCTTGATACACATCAAACAGCCACAGATCAGCCAATAGCTCACCAGCTGCCGCGCGTATCGTCGACTCTAATGTCTGTAAGCTGATCTCACTGTCTACTAAAATGGCAATATCACGGCGTACTTGTGGAAATTTGCTTGGGGTGGTGATGGTATGCTGCTCACGGGTAAGGGTCAGTAATGGCGCAAGTGATAATTGAGCAACCCACGTAGCTGGCAAATCTAACTGCTTAGCCGTGTTAGGATGCAACTGACCCAACCAACCGACATATTCATCATCAATATAGAGCTTAGCACTTTGACCCGGATGCAAGAAAGCAAGCTCACTGCGCTCATAGCGAATACGGGCGCTATCCATTTGTGCAGGTAATAACTGCTCAATATCATGCTTAAGATCATAAAAGTCTAACGCACGGTTTTGATACGCTTGCTCGTCCCAGACATCGCCAACTGCTACTAACGCAATACTTGGTGTCTGCACCAACTCACTAATACTTTGACCAACAAAACTAAGCCCTGTTTCAAAGAAACGAACGCGTGGCTGCTGACGATTGAGATTATATTGCACGCAAGGCAATAAGCTTGATAGCAAAGTACGGCGCATCACGGCTAAGTCACTAGAAATAGGATTGGCCAGTGCCAGTACTTCTCCTAGGACTTTGTCATCGAGCAAGGCTTCTATTTTTGCGTCACTAAAGCTAAAGCTAATCGCCTCCATATAGCCATTATCGACCAGCGCCAGCTTCATCTCGTGTGTCAAGTCTGCGGTATCGTCATAATCCATGCTGACTTGCAAATGCGGCAACACGCTTGGAATATTGTCATAGCCATAGATACGCGCAATTTCTTCGATGAGGTCTTCTTTAATACTCATGTCAAAGCGATAAGAAGGTGGCGTGCAAATCAGGCTATCGGCTTGCTGCACTACCTCAAAGCCCAATTGGGTTAAGATACGAACCATGACTGCTGGCTCAATCTCAATACCGATGACATCACGAACTTTAGCAATTGGTAAAGTAATCGGTGCGCGAGCTGGTAAATGCTCACTGCTTTCTGCTTTTACTATTTGTCCGGCTTGCCCACCAGTAACGCTAGTAATCAAATCAACAGCGCGTGCCAGTGCTAGCTCTGGTAACTCAAAGTCTACCCCACGCTCAAAACGTTGTGAGGCATCGGTATGTAACCCAAAACGGCGTGCGCGCGCGGCAATAGCTAGCTGACCAAAGAAAGCGCTTTCTATAACAATATTGGTTGTGCTATCAGTCACACTACTACGCTGACCGCCCATGATTCCAGCAAGTGCAAGTGCACCTTTATCATCAGCGATGAGCAATTCATCACCGGTTAAGGTAATGGTTTGTTCATTCAATAAAATAATCGTTTCTTCAGGCTGTGCCAAACGCACAACGATATCGCCCTCGATAGTATCGGCATCAAAAGCATGTAGCGGCTGACCCAATTCCATCAATACATAGTTGGTCACATCAACCAAAAAGTTGTGCGAGCGTAGTCCTGACTGCACTAGTGCATCTTGCATCCACTTTGGTGTATCGATGCTACGATCAATGTTGCTAATTGACTGTAATAGATAGCGTGGGCACGCTTCAACTGCACTGACTGTTACGGTTGGTGTTGCTTCATTATAAGTAGAGACAATATTTTCAGGGATATTTGGCATTTGCATCGGCAAATCGTTAATGACTGATATCTCGCGCGCAATACCGCGTACGCTAAAGCAATCACCACGGTTTGGCGTGATAGAGATATCTAGGATTTGATTGTCTAAGCCTAGATATTCACGGATATCCATACCAATTGGTGCATCTGCTGGCAATTCGAGCAGACCATCAATGTCATCGACTAAATCAATTTCAGAAGCGCCGCACAACATACCGTTGGAGGCAACACCACGTAGGTTGCCATTTTTAATTTTAAAGCCTTCTGCGTCGTTAGATGGTAAAACGGCACCAACGGTCGCAACGGGTGCTTTCATACCAACAGTCACATTGGGTGCACCGCAGACGATTTGTAATGACTCAGCGGCACCAATATTTACCTGTGTGACGCGTAGCTTATCAGCATCTGGATGTTGCTCAACGCTGATGACTTCACCGACGACCACACCACTGAAGGCACGGGCAACCGCAAAGCGATCGTCAATCTCAAGTCCTGCCATCGTGAGTTGTTCGGCCAATTGCTCACTAGTATTGTTGGGGTTTACCCATTGACGTAGCCACTGTTCGCTAATTTTCATAAATATCTCAGATCAGAATTTTATAATAAAGGTTTTGGAGTAAAGGTAGAGGTATTATTAAATAATAAAATCTAGCCAAACTGCTTTAAAAAGCGTACGTCATTTTGGAAAAACAAGCGCAAATCATCGATGCCGTAATATAACATCGCGAAGCGCTCAACCCCCATCCCAAAAGCAAAGCCAGTATATTTTTCGGCATCAATACCGCAGTTGGTAAGCACCTGTGGATGTACCATACCGCAGCCCATAACCTCAAGCCATTTACCATTGTCATCGAGGATATCAACTTCAGCTGACGGCTCGGTAAAGGGGAAAAATGACGGACGGAAACGGACGGTCAGCTCTTTGGCAAAGAATGCTTCCAAGAACTCACTAATCAGACCCTTTAGCTCTGCAAAAGTGCTCGACTCAGTGACCATTAAACCTTCTAGCTGATGGAACATCGGCGAATGCGTTTGATCCGAGTCATTGCGATAAACGCGACCTGGGCAAATAATGCGAATAGGCGGTTCATTCTTTTCCATCGTGCGAATCTGCACAGGACTGGTATGCGTACGTAGTAAATAGTGCGCATCAAAATAGAAGGTATCGTGCATCGCGCGCGCTGGATGATGCGACGGAATATTAAGCGCCTCAAAGTTATAGTAATCACTCTCAACTTCAGGACCAGTAGCAACGTTAAAACCTGCTTGTATAAAATACTGCTGCATACGCTGGGTAATCATGGTCACTGGATGCAAATGACCTTTTTGACCACCGCGAGCAGGCAAGGTGATATCAATACTTTCGCTTGCAAGCTTAGCGTTTAACGCTGCGACCTCTAGCTGCTGCTGCTGCGCGGTTAACGCATCTTGAATACGGCTACGGACTTGATGTAACCAGCCGCCGTAGGTTTTTTTATCGTCGCTGCTGAGTTTACCCATCTGCTTTGACCAGCCAGTTAATGGGCTCTTTTTGCCGGTCAATTGCACACGCAAATCTTGCAACGCATGCACATCGGTTACTTGTAGAACCAAGGCTTCAGCGGCACTGGCCAACTCATTTAGCTGAGCTTCATTAAGCTCGCTTAGCTCTGTGGACAAGGTCGGTAGCGCCGACAAATCGGTGGTAGCAGCAGGGGTAGTCATAAGATGCATTCTTCCTGATTTAAACGGACTATTAATAATAGTGATTGGTAATTGTAGGGATTTGACCAAATATTGCAAACCATTTACCCAGTCATTCAAAAATAATACCAGTGATATGAATGGCTTGAATATTTAGACGATAATAAAAGCTATCTCAAAAAAGCATATTTAGCGTTGGTGCTAAAACAAGGCTGTGACATGAAGTATTAAGATAATGTGATATAAAAAAAGCCACCGACCAGCGGTAGCTTTTATTAATATCATACTATTAATCAATATTATCCCTGTCCATATAGATAACTACTTGTAAATTCTGACTAAACAAGCAGCAACCCTAAAGGAAGGTTAATATTTATGCTAATGCCGCTTTTGCTTTTTCGACCAACGCTGTGAAAGTCGCTGCATCATGCATAGCGATGTCAGCAAGTACGCGACGATCGACAGTGATGTTAGCCAATTTCATGCCATTGATAAAGCGGCTGTAGCTTAAGCCGTTTAAGCGTGCACCAGCATTGATACGTGCAATCCAAAGACGACGGAAGGTACGTTTTTTGTTGCGACGGTCACGATAAGCATATTGACCAGCTTTGGTCACTGCTTGTACCGCTACGCGGTAAACACGTGAACGGGCACCGTAGTAGCCTTTTGCGCGTTTTAGGATTTTTTTGTGACGACGATTCGCCTGTACACCACGTTTTACACGGGCCATAAATTACTCCAAGATTTCTTTAATCATTATTAAACGAATCACGATGCCATCGAATAGTAGACATCGCTATCAGATTGCAAAGTCAGATATTTTTAATCTAGTCGCTATAAATTAAACAGCGCTTAATTAAAGCTAAATGACGATAGCCTACTAGATGTATGGGCACATGCGACGAACTGCTGCTTCGTCAGACTTGTCCACCATCTTTAGACCGCGCAACTGGCGAATACGCTTAGCTGATTTCTTGGTCAAGATATGGCTTTTGTTTGCTTGCTTACGCTTGAAGCCGTTCGCTGTTTTTTTGAAGCGTTTAGCTGCACCGCTTCTGGTTTTCATCTTAACTTTCATGATGATTTGCCTCTTTGTCTTTGATAGAACCTGGTCGTCAAATAGTTAATAACGAATAGTGGCTGTAAAAACACCCACTAAACCTCTATTTGCCTCGAGGTGGGAGGCGGTATTTTAGCAGATAATGCACTGTTTTGCCAAGGAAACTTTTACGCCTCGCCTAGGACGTGTCCTCAATCTGAACGAAAGCAAATAAATGGACTAAAAACGGTTAAATTCTGCCAAGCTACGTCAAATAGCTCATCAATATCTCGATATTATTTGCGCTATTTTCCCTTTTTGACGGCAATTTATATCATTCTTATCATCATTTTTAAAATGAGGACACGCCCTAGTAGTCATGACAGTGGATAATGGGTATGAGCCCATTTATAAAGATTTTAGTCAAAACACTCATAAAACTGCGGATTTACCGCCAAATAGATTGAATGTCAGCTTAAGCTGTGCTTAAGTAGAGACTGAACCTTAGTATAAGCTGAGCATTAATAATACAAAGTTATTTATCACACTTATCGAGCGTCTATCGTACGATGATGACGCTACCAACCTACACCATGATTAGCAGCACTCATAGCCTGCAATCAATCTAGGAGATAACGTGTCAAAACAAGAATTAGACTTTGATAACGACATATTTGTCTTTGAAACAGTGATGCGTGTGCGTCATATTGAACTTGATATGGCTCAGTACCTGACGCTCGAATCATTGACGGCATTGCTATGTGAGGCGCGGCAGAGATTTTTTTACTCTAAAGGTATTAAAGAGATCGATGCAGATTATCACGGTTTAATTATCGATGAGTTACAGCTAAGTATTGTCAGTCGCATACGGGCGCGTGAAGAGCTATTATTTGAAGTAGGCGTTGAGCCGTTATACGATAATGGCGGCACTATAGTGATAAAAATTACCCGTATGCATACTGGAGAAACAGTAGCCAAGGCGCGGCAGCATTTTGTCAATTATGACTTTCGCCTCAATAAGTCGATTGCGCTTGATAAAATTATGAAAGAAGCGCTGTACCCACATCTCTATAGGATTTGATATTGAGGACATGCCCTAATGCCAACCGCTTTTTTATTCAGACCATAAATAGAATCAGTTACGATTCACTTATTCCCCTTTGATTTCTATATAAATAAGAAGACAGATATATTATGACTTTACCTGCTTGGCTGGCTGCCATAAAATTTAATACTGATGGTTTGATTCCTGCAATTGCTCAAGATCATAAGTCTGGGCGTGTTTTGATGATGGCTTGGATGAATGCCGAAGCACTACAGTTAACCGCGCAAACGCAGACAGCGGTTTATTTTTCGCGCTCACGTGCCAAATTGTGGCATAAGGGCGAGTCATCGGGTCATACTCAGACCGTACATGATATTCGCTTGGACTGTGATGCAGACGTGATTGTCCTTAGTGTCACTCAGGCTGGCGGTATCGCTTGCCATACTGGTCGCGAGTCTTGCTTCTATCAGCGTTTAGATTTGTCGGGCCAAACGCCTGAATGGCAAACCGTCGATAAGGTATTAAAAGACCCTGCTGATATTTATCATTCAAGCGATGCAGAAAAAGCCACTCCTGAAACTAAAGAGACGCAGGCTAACGATGTAATCCCTTCAGATGCCAATCACAGTCACCATGACAACGACACTACCAATCGCTCTATTTTGCAACAGCTTGACGGTGTATTGGCAGAGCGTAAACATGCAGATGCTGATAGCTCGTACGTGGCAAGCTTATACGCAAAGGGTTTAAATAAAATTCTAGAGAAAGTTGGCGAAGAGAGTACGGAAAGTATCATTGCCGCCAAAGATTTTGCCAATTGCGACGAAAATAGCAATAAAGCGCAATATGATGACGCTCGTCATGAGCTCATCTATGAGGTGGCCGATGTCTGGTTTCATACATTAGTAGGACTGGCGTGGTTCGATATTGAGTCGGATGCGGTATTAAATGAGCTGGGTCGACGTTTTGGTCTATCAGGTATCGATGAAAAGGCGGCGCGATAGTTTCTATAAGCTTGGCGATTGCCCTGTTTGATTATTGTTGATTTCACCTTTTTGTCACAAGTGCAGGTTATAATATAGCTCTGTTTTACTTCGCATTGTATGCCGAGGCTTTTTATTGAGTATAACGATATTCGATACACCCAAAGTAGGCATACAAAGACTGAAAACCAAGACACAAGGATACCTTTATGGGTAGTTTTTCTATTACGCATTGGCTGATTTTATTGGTGGTAGTGGTGGTCGTATTTGGCACCTCAAAGCTTAGAAATGCTGGCAAAGATTTGGGCGGCGCAGTCAAAGGCTTCAAAGAAGCGGTCAAAGATGAAAATACTGAGCATGCTAAAAAGCATGTGGTGCTCGATCATGATGGCAATGCACACACTGAAGAGCGCTCAACAACCACCAAGGTTGATGACACGCATAATGTATAGCCTCTAGACAGTGACCTTTTAGACAATGACATCGGAACATTATGTTTGATATCGGCTTTTCTGAACTACTCCTCTTTGGTGTTATCGCCCTAATCGTCTTGGGCCCAGAAAAACTGCCACAGGCAGCGCGTACCGCTGGGCAATGGTATGCCAAAATTCGCCGCACGGTATCCACCCTGCAATCTGAAATCGAAGCTGAGCTTGATTTGGCAGAGACCCGCCAGCTTATGCAAAAAGAGCTGGCCAAAATTCGCCAGACTGAAGCAGATATGAGGCGCGAGATGGCGGAAATGCGCGGCAGTATGCAAGAGTTTGAATCCTCGCAAAACCAGCATTTAAAAGCATCGCGTGATCCAGGCAATGACAATACGCCTAGTCAAAGTAGTCAAGCCAGTAGTGAGAATGATGATAATCGACCAGTGCAGCCAAAAGCGTTTGACTACGCCTATGACAGTAATAGACAGGCTGAGAAACCAGAAAGCCCTGAGCAGTCATCGGCACAAGGCGATAATGATAGTCCAAAAACTGACTGTAGTGATAACGCCAATCCAGTGTCTCAAACCATCACAACTAGACCGTGGGAAAATATGTGGTTTCGTCTTGGTGCTTATGATAAAGCGCGTCGTTTGCCGCAACCGCCCTACTTACCAAATTATAAAGCCGATATCTTACTAAACAGCCATATAGACAGTCCTTTACCTAAACAGGCTTCTGTTAATGAGCAGGAGAGTCATTAGTGGGCTTATTTAAACGTAAAAAAAGCCGTCAAGAAAAAGTCGCGGATTCAGATATCGAGACCTCAACAGCTACCATTGATGGTAATATCGACAGCAATACTGAGGACTCTGGCGATATCTTAAGCTCACTTGGTGATATGCCTATTACTGAGCACTTAATTGACCTACGTAGACATCTCATAAAGATATGCGTCGCGGTACTGGTAATATTTTTAGCCTTGGTCGGATTTTCACGCGAGCTCTATGATTTTTTGTCCAACCCATTGGTTGCTCAGTTACCTGCCAACTCAACGATGATCGCGACGGATATCACTTCCAACTTTATGGCACCGATACGCCTGACTGTTTTTGTCGCAGCATTCTTTGCAATGCCCTACATTTTGTATCAAATCTGGTCGTTTGTCGCACCCGGTTTATATAAAAAAGAGAAAAAAATCGCCATTCCCGTTTTGATGTCCTCTATATTTTTATTTTATGCGGGTGTGGCTTTCTCTTATTTTATTGTCCTTAAAGGCGTTCTCAAATTTTTTATTATGTTCGCGCCGCAGAACGTATTGCCAATGACCGATATTGATAGTTATTTAAGTTTTGCACTCAAACTCTTTATGGTATTTGGTTTAACCTTTGAGATTCCAGTCGTCACCTTGCTATTGATATTGACGGGCGTCGTCTCCATTCAGAGCCTAGAAGATAAACGCCGTTATATTATTGTCGGCTGTTTCGCCGTTGCTGCGGTTGTTACACCGCCTGATGGGGTGTCGATG
Organism: Psychrobacter immobilis; assembly: GCF_003148585.1. GTDB lineage: Bacteria > Pseudomonadota > Gammaproteobacteria > Pseudomonadales > Moraxellaceae > Psychrobacter > Psychrobacter immobilis. The sequence goes on from NZ_QGGM01000014.1 coordinate 56,267, forward strand.
TTGATGCTCGCCATTCCGATGTGGTTGTTGTTTGAGCTAGGATTATTTTTAGCGAAAATTTTAATTAAAGAAGAACACAGTCCTGCCTTAGCAAGCGATACAGGGTTAAGTAAAGAATAACATCACTTGTCAGGTACTTATTCCAAAAACAGCCAACGCGCTAATCTGTTACTATAACCTCTTATTTCCACCTTTATTTTCTATGAGTTTTTGTATTATTGTCATGTGCGCTTGCAAGTATTTTGCAATTTCATATGACGAGCCAGCCATTGTCTATGCAGTGGCTTTTTTTACCCCCATCATTTTTGATCCGTTTTACTCTTTTAGGTAATTTTTTATGTCCGCATCTATGCCAGCTTATATGAGCGATCCCACTGATGAGCAGCTGAGCGCGCTTAACATGGCGATGGATCACAAGTCATTTAAAGTGGTGGCTTATGCGGGTGCTGGTAAGACGACGACCTTAAAACTGATTGGTGAGCGTTTGCGTGGACGTGGCTTATATTTAGCTTTTAACAAGACGATTGCCAATGATGCTCGCTCAAAGTTTCCACCGCATGTGGAATGTCGCACCTTTCATTCGCTTGCTTATCGGCATGTCGCCCGTGATATCACTGCTAAGCTGTCGTTGCCGCGTTTTTCACCCAAGCGTTTGGGTGATGATTTGGGTTTGCAGCCCGTGCAAGTACGTCGGCAAATGGATGGTATAAACAAATATATTACCCTCACTCCAGCCCGACTATCGCGATTCGTCAGTGATGCTGTCAGCAATTTTTGTAGTACCCATGCCAGTTATCCTGCCCCTAGACATATATTGTTTCCCAACTGGCTCGATGATTCTGACGCAGAGCAGCTGCGTGAAATGCTCTACCCTGCTGTTGAGCAGCGCTGGTTACAGTCAATTGATGCACGCCATCCTGCTGGTATCGGGCATGATATTTATCTTAAATTATGGGCATTATCGAAGCCTAGTATTCCAGCTGATTTTATTTTGTTTGATGAAGCCCAAGATGCCGATCCCTTGATGATGGGAATTTTAACCCAGCAGCCACGGCAAGTGATTTATGTGGGTGATGCTCATCAGCAGATTTATGAATGGCGCGGCGCAGTCAATGCGATGAAAAAACTACCCTTACCACAAACCTTATTGACCCAGTCATTTCGTTTTGGCGAACCGATTGCTGAGATTGCCAATACTTTGCTCAAAGCATTGCAAGAAGATGTCCCGTTAAAGGGCAATCCGAACAAACAGTCCTCTACCGATAAAGGTATGGTACATAGTAAAAAAGATGCCATCCTTTGCCGCACTAATGCCGCCGCAATGTCGCAATTATTAACTGGATTAAAATTGGGACACCGCGTGGCGCTACAAGCCGATACCGATCGTATGCTTAAATTTTGTCAGGCAGCTGAAAATTTAAAGAATGGTAAATCAGCGTATGGCGTACCCGAACTGGCGTATTTTTATAATTGGGGCGATGTGCAAGAGTATTCTGAAACCAATGAAGGCAGTGATCTGAAAACACTGGTGAAACTCGTCGATGATCATGGCACCAATGTCCTGAGCCAAGCGGTCAATAGTCTCACCAGTATCGAAAATGCTGACTATGTTATCTCCACTGCACATAAGGCGAAAGGGCTCGAATGGGGAAAGGTACAGCTCGATGATGATTTCTATTATGATGTGACGACCAATGCGGTCAAGATCAGCCCAGAAGAATTGCGTTTGCTCTACGTCGCTTGCACACGTGCCCAGAGCAATTTGGACATCCATAATATTAAAGACTTGATATCTGGTTTGCAGACAGGCAAAAAAGTGATTTTTGGCAATACTTAATTTTTCTCAGTTAGTCACTCTCTGTATTTGCCACTCTAAACCTCTAGCCTACCTGTCTTTATGGCAATCCTTTAATAGCACCCTTTTAGCAGTGAACAACAAGCATGAATACTAATCAGCAACTTCAAATACGTCAACATACCATCCGTCAGTTATTCGCCAATCCCGTCCGCCTCCTTGCACCAATGGAAGGTTTGACCGATCCATTAATGCGGCAAATCCTCACGCAAATTGCATCGGACTTGGGTCGCCCTTATGATTGGTCGGTTAGCGAATTTATCCGTGTGACTCAGCACGTATTGCCTGCGCATGTATTTTATAAATACGTTCCAGAACTGCGTCATGATGCCAAGACTGCCTCTGGCACGCCTATTCATGTCCAGTTGCTTGGTAGTGAAGCGCAACTCATGGCAGAAAATGCTGCTTATGCTGCCGCGCTTGGTGCGCCGGCGATTGACATCAACTTTGGTTGCCCTGCCAAGACGGTCAATAGCCACCGTGGTGGTTCAGTATTATTGGATGAACCCGAAACCATGTATCAGATTATCAGCGCGGTGCGGCAAGCGGTTCCCGTTCATATTCCAGTATCAGCCAAAATTCGTTTAGGTTATACCGATACCAGCCGCATGGATGATATCAAAGCTGTGATTGAAGACAGTGGTGCTGATTGGCTAACCATTCACGCACGAACCAAAACCCAAGGCTATAAACCACCAGCCTATTGGGACAAAATCCAGAGCTTTAACACGCTAGATATTCCAGTCATTGCCAACGGTGAAATATGGAATACAGAGCACGCGCAAAACTGTATGACTCAAGCTGGTACAGAACATTTGATGTTAGGTCGCGGCGCGGTTACTCGTCCAGATTTGGTTGCTCGTGTGGATTGCGGTTCAGATGATGCCATGCTAAGTGCGGCAACGTTGTCGTGGGAAGCAATGGTCACCCATCAGATAAGATTTTTGGAAGGTCAGGCTAAAACTGAGGTGATATTAGTGGGTCGTTATAAGCAATGGCTTGCGATGCTCATCAAAGGCTATAGCGAAGCAAAAGTTTTATGGGACAGTATTAAAAGAGAAAAAAATAAAGCAGCTATCATTAGTGCACTGCAAGCCAGTGTGCGCCAATAATAGCTGCTTTTATCTTAAAGGTAATCTGTTTTAAAACTAAGCTGTCTAACGAATAAGATTAAATACTCACTCTAATCGCTAAATAGAATAACATCAAACAACAGGCAATCGATAATACCCAAAGTATGGAGCGAAACGTCGCTAAATTAGTAATATAAGCCACGCAAAAACCGATACGAATCAGTACGTACAACCACGCCAGTATATTGATAATCGATTGTGGTACGAAAAACAGCATTGCCGTCAGTACTGCTGCCAAAAATATTGGCAACGTCTCATAGCTGTTTTGCTGGGCCGCGTTAGCACGTGCGGCCGCGCCCGTCGTACCTTGTAAAAAATCACGTGGATGGGCATTGTCAGCCAAATTAAAGCCGCCAATAGCTTTCGCTGTCAATGCCATGGCAAGCGGTAGTAAACTTGCTACGACCATCGCCCAAATGGCGGACGCTGCGGTATCAGAGACTAATTCCAGAAGTGCATTCATTAGTATACTTGCCCCTACCCTGCAATCACTTCGAAATCATGGGTGACGTTCACCCCACCTTGTACCAACATTCTACTGGCTGAGCAGTATTTTTCTGCGGACAGTTTTATGGCCTTCTCTACTTGGCTTTCCTTGACATCTTGTCCTGTCACCACAAAATGCATATGAATGTCAGTATAGACAGCTGGTACAGTTTCAGCACGCTGAGCGGTCAACTCGCAACGCACGTCTGTCACCTCTTGGCGCGATTTTTGTAAAATCGCTACCACATCATAGCTAGCACAACCACCAAGCCCCAATAGAATCAGCTCCATCGGACTTGCGCCTTTTTCTTTGTCGGCATCAATCTGTATATTATGCCCTGATGGTGACACGCCGATAAATGCTTTGTTTTCTTGCCACGTTACACTTGCTTTTGACTCTGACATCTTGACCATTCCTTATTTTAATTAGCTCGTTGCCCGATTTTTATTTTCTGGCAATATGTTTTACTTGGCTAGTGTAGCATAAGCCAATGGCACATTTTATCGAGCCCTTGTCATCCAAAATCATTATCATTATGAATGGCTCACCTATTTGTCTTTTTCTGTCTTATTTTTAATTAAACCTTTTTACTAAAATTTTCTTAGCAGTGAATTAACATTCATACACCGCCTACTGTTTATTATTCAAACCTATCCTCTTATAGTTCTAACCTATCTTTATAGTAAGATTCCCCAAAAAACATTACAAAAGTTTAATTATAACTGGTTGATTTTAAACAGTTAAGCCCGTGAAACATTTTATAGCAAAATACTGTTACACATTTTGCTTGTTTCTTGGTTTAATAACGGTAATGAATCTTATTTTGACCTAATATCGACAACCATCACCTTATAATAATTATGATTGCTGTCACGGTTCTAGCTCAAAATAAGCTATTTTAAATAAATTAAAAAGGTTTAATCATGATAGATGCAGACGGCTTTCGCGCCAATGTCGGCATCATCTTGGCAAATACACAAGGGCAGGTTCTGTGGGCAAAACGTATTGGTCACAACGCTTGGCAGTTCCCACAAGGCGGTATCGACCGTGGGGAGACGCCGATGGATGCGATGTATCGCGAGCTCTGGGAAGAGGTCGGCCTACATCCGCGTCATGTAGACTTATTGGCAGTGACGCAAGATTGGTTGCGTTATCGTCTGCCAAAACGCTATGTGCGGCATGGACAGCACCCTTTATGTATTGGGCAAAAACAGAAATGGTTTTTGCTACGCTTAGATGAGACGAACACTCAACATATCCGCTTTGATGAGGGCAAACCAGAATTTGATCATTGGCAATGGGTCAGTTACTGGTATCCACTTGGACAAGTGATTCATTTTAAACGAGGCGTTTATCGCCGTGCCTTGCAAGAGCTAGTGCCTGAGCTACCTCTAAGACAAGAGCTGATTATTCCTGAACAAGATAATCACTTGTTGATAGGATGAACTGACATTTTGATTAAAAGTAACACGTAATAGAAGAGCCTGTATCCTTTAGATGCAGGCTCTTCTATTATATAGCGATTGTATCTTGCGGAATAATTATGGCTTGATAGCAATTTTTAGTACGCCGTCACGCTGATGCATGAACAAGTCATAGGCCTCTACAATATCATCCAAGGCATAGGTATGCGTCACCATCTCTGATAAATCCACTCGGCCAGACTCGATGACATTCATCAATCGGCGCATACGCTCTTTACCTCCTGGGCAGAGAGCCGTTCTTATCGTATGATCGCCAAGACCAGAGGCGAAATGAGCCATTGGAATGACTAAATCTTCAGAATACACACCCAAGCTTGAGAGTGTACCGCCTGGTTTTAATATTTTGAGACATTGCTCAAACGTAGACTGTAAACCTAACGCCTCGATACTGCTATCCACCCCACGACCGCCAGTGATTTTCATGATCTCATCAACCACGTCAACTTCTGTGAAGTTTAGAGTAATATCTGCTCCCAGTTTTTTTGCCATGGCCAAACGTTCATTATTGCCATCGACAGCGATAATCAGTGACGCGCCTTTAATCCTTGCCCCAGCTGTCGCGCATAAACCGATAGGTCCTTGTGCGAATATAGCAACCACATCACCGATCTGAATATTGGCGTTTTCTGCGCCTTTGAAGCCTGTCGACATAATGTCAGGGCACATCAACACTTGCTCATCCGTCAGTCCATCTGGCACTGGACATAGATTGGCCTGCGCATCTGGCACTAGCACATACTCTGCTTGCGTACCGTCAATGTGATTACCAAAACGCCAGCCGCCTGTGGCTTTATAACCGTGACAAGAACATCTACCATCTGCATCAAGATAACCACCGTCTTGTGACGGGAAACCATCTTGACTGGCATAGGAGGTAAACGTTGGGCAAATGGCGCCAGCAATGACTCGCTGCCCTTCTTCATAGCCCATGACTGCGCTACCAAGCTTTTCAATAATACCTACTGGCTCGTGACCAATGGTTAAGCCTTTTGCAACGGCATACTCACCTTTAAAGATATGGATATCAGTACCACAAATGGTCGTGGTGGTAATTTTTATCAAGGCATCATTTGGGCCTACATCAGGGATTTTTTTATCTACAATTTCAATTTTACCTGGTTCAATAAATATCAGTGACTTCATCATGCTCATTTCACACTCCTTGTTTTATAAACATTTACTCAACTGGTATGAACTTTAGTGACATCTATATTTATCTTACGCCATATAAATAGTAATTTAAAGTGAAATCCATTCTTTAATAAAGGGATTGGTGATTTTCTCTTGTTCGATATTAAAACTGTAGTATCAAACTTCTCATGAAAATTGTACGTGAGCCTTATTAAGAGTAGATGAAAAAGCTAATAGATTAAAAAGCTAATAGATGAAAAGCCTATAGGCTACTTATGACTATCATGCCGACATTCTTTATAATTATCATGCTGACACTCTCGGCTTACTAATCTAGCAATATCATCCACTGCTGAATCTGCCAACCGAGAATGACATTTCAGGGTTAAAATGCTTTGGGTACGTGTCGCATAAGTGGGCAAATTATTTTGCGTATGATTAAAAGTGACAGGCTCTATATAAATAGAAGACAGAATCTGCTCAATCTCAACAGCCACTCCAGTCTCCGGCAGCTTATCCACTGGGGCTTGCGTATTGTCAGACAATACCGCAAAGGCAGCTTCTTGCCAGTACTCAGGTTCACTATTCTCAGCGATTAGTGGCAATACTTCTTGGCGCAGCCTGCCTCGCAGCTTTTCAGTTTTAAACCAGCTGTCCTCAGGCTGACCATTGGAAATGACATGCAGTCCTGCATATAGTGGCATAGGAGCATGACCACGATTATTGACAATAACAGCTTGTGTCATATCACCAATAATGAGATTGAACCCAGCATAGTTTTGCAAACTAATCTGCCGTGCAAACTCCATCGGGCTGATATCACTGGTTAAGAAATCCGTGACTAGCGCCCCGCGTGAGCGCTCATCAGAGCTTGCCTGCACGCCATCGCGAAAATTCAATACCGCAGCCCAACGTCCGTTTTGCTGATAATATTCTTGAGGCGCTTGATGACTGTATTGATGACTACCTTGATGATTGGCTTGATAGGGCTGTTGATGAATACCTAGCCAAGTACCGCCACTTTGTACATCGCGTCCTGCAAAAACAGGCTTATCTTCCCATTGATGTAGCAGCTCTGTCGGACGCTGCAAAAACTCATCGCGATTGGACAATAACACCAAAGGCAGCTCATCAAACAGTTGCCAAGCAATGGCGACAATACACATAAGACTCCTAATTTTACTAAAAATATACTTAGCAAACAGCCAAGCGTGATTTCGGTTTAAACTTAGTTCACTGACAAATTAGTTCACTGATAAGTTTTTGCTAGCAGGATAACTAATCTGAGAGGTCGACTGTATGACTTTCGATTGTTTACTTGGTAAATCGAACTCCCACGCAACCATACCTTTATTGTCATTCCAGTCACGCTCAGTCACTGGCGGTGTATGAGTGATGGTTACTTTAAGACTATCGTCGCGGCTAATCGGCTCACTGCCTAATACTTGTAAATGCATAGGTCGGTTGTGCTGATTGGCAAATTGATACGCTTGTGTTTTAGTCAAGGTTTGCGTGCGATTAAACGCGCCTTTATCACCCTGCTTATCTTCATCAGCTATCTGCTTTACGATAGTATTAGGGTCAATACCAAAACCGATACCTTGCTCTTTGAGCGCTTGATAATTATAGCGCGCCTGCCCGACATAATTATCATCACGGTATAACTGTAGCGAACCATCTACCCAAGCTGGTGTCAAGAACGGTGCGGATGCATACCAATAGCCAGCTGCCTCCACACTCGGCGTACTACGAATCCATAGCTTGCTACTGCCCGACTGCTCATCAATGACTGTCCGTACGCGCCTGCCATCGCTTGGAATACTAATACGCTGCGGCAAGCGGTATTCGGTAATGCCGTTTTTATTCTGACTGCTAACGGTAAAGCTTGGCAGCGGCGCCATGTTAGGTGTCGAGGCACCACCATAGCTGTCTCTTGCAGATACCACAACAGGCATGTTTTCCGCCATAGGTGGTACAGATATAGTCCGGTTTTTTTGATCTTCTTCATATAGCGAGAAACGCTCTACACGAGGTAATTGGCTGGTCGTGTTTTGATTGGGATTGACAGAGCTTAGCGTCAAAGGAACATTGAGCCAGTTTTCTCCTGTCTGCTGGGCAATAACCGCAGAGGCAATGATATTTAATTGCTTGGTTTCAGTATTCAGCCTTGCTTGGTACGTTGGCTCCCAACCCGCGCCGCGTACTTGATAGTGCAGTTTTACACTGGTTGGTACTCGACTGGCAGTACGTACACTCACTTGAGTCACACTATTTTGAGTGGAAGTCGCGCTGCCCGCCATTAGTTGGTTGAGCGCATCTTGCGCACGGGCTTGGCGCTGCTGAATTTCTAGTATGCGTTTATTAATACTGACCGCTTGGGTTTCCAAATCTCGTGCATTATTGGCAAGCGTGCCATCTGTACTGATTTGCGTGACCTTGGTTAAATTCTGCAAGTAAGCTTTTGCTAAGCGTGCCGCTTCTAACTCAGCATTGATAACTGCCAAATTATCTTGCTGTGTTTGCACTCTCGCCTCACCTTGATACTGACACTGTGCGGCTTGCTCATCGCTTAAAGTCTCGATACTGACTTCACCAATATTGATGCCATTTGCTGCTTGTACGCTCACACTGTCTTTATCGATATAAGGGGACAGACAAGAAAAAACCAGCGTCTGCTCACCGCTACCATTGATTGGTAACGCACGAGTCACACTAGCTAAGCCCTGATAAATGGTCACTTGCTCAATACTACTGTTCGCTGCCTGAGCAGGAGTCAAAGCTAAAGCCGCTAAGCTAAATAAACCCAGTGGCGTCAACTGTTTTTTAGAAGGTAAAAAATTAGGTAATATTGCTACTTTTGATAACTTAGCTTGCATAATCATTCCTTAAAAATACGGTTAATCCATTAATACGGTGCATTAGCGCAAGCGCGCATTATCTAACGCTTCATTAAATATAATGAGGCAATATTTATGATGGCATTTATTTTCAGCAACTTTTTTATATCTTAGCGGTTTTCTGGGTTTCTTTCTAGATGTTACCCGTAGCAGATAAGTTGTTACCATGAGATGAGCCTCACCGTAATTTGGTATGCCTCACTGGCTATTTTTGCTATTATGAGCAGCATTCTATTACCAAATTTATGATGCCCTTATGATGATACATCCTCAGTACGATCCTGTAGCGCTGTCTTTGGGTCCAGTAGAAGTGCACTGGTATGGCCTAATGTATTTATTGGCATTTGCCGCCGCCTTTGGTCTGGCTTGGTATCGCAGCACCAAACGTGATAATTGGACCACTGACATGGTGTCCGACTTGGTATTTTTTGGCGCACTTGGCGTCATTTTGGGCGGTCGTGTCGGCTATGTACTGTTTTATCAATTCGGTGAATTTTTACAAAACCCCGCTTATCTTTTCAAAGTCTGGGAAGGCGGCATGTCTTTCCATGGCGGCATGATTGGTGTCTTACTGGGCATGTTATATTTTGCCCGTAAGTATAAAAAGACCCCGTTTCAGGTGCTAGATTTTATCGTTCCTTGCGTGCCAACGGGCTTGTTATTTGGTCGTATTGGCAATTACATCAATGGCGAGCTATGGGGCCGCGTCTCTAACGGTGGCTACAACTGGCTTACCTACTTCCCGCAAGCGGCTGCTACTGATATGCAGCAATTGCAAACCAACCCTGAGCTACAAGAGTTGATGCTTGAAGTAAATGGGCAGTATTTGCTACCTCGCCACCCCTCACAGCTGTATGAGGCACTTGCTGAAGGGTTATTATTATTCCTATTCCTATGGTGGTATTCATCAAAACCACGCCCACGTATGGCAGCATCGGCAGTATTTTTATTGGGCTATGGCATTAGCCGCTTCATCATTGAGTTTTTCCGCCAACCCGATGCGGACCAAGGATTTGTCTTACTAGGTTGGATGACCAAAGGGCAAATACTCAGCGCTCCCATGATTATTATTGGTTTCATTATGCTGGTATACGCTTACAAACGCGGTATCTATGACTGGGGTAAGCAGTCGGCTTATTAAGCACTAATTCACATCCAGTAGCCTGTTAAAAAACAATACAACTATGCGTTTTAATAGCGTAGAAGAGCAATTTTATGACCATGAGCAACTCCATTATTAGTAACAACAAGCAGCGTAAAAATGAGCAAGCCTATCTAGATTTGCTGCGTCTTGTCCTCACTGAAGGCACTGAAAAAGGCGATCGTACTGGCACTGGTACGCTGAGCCACTTTGGCGCGCAGCTCCGTTTTAATTTAGCCGACGGTTTCCCCTTATTAACCACCAAAAAAGTCCACTTTAAATCTATCGTCTATGAGCTATTTTGGTTTTTAAGTGGCAGTACGCATGTTGATTATCTGCAAGCCAATGGCGTACGTATTTGGAATGAGTGGTCAACGGCTGAACAGACAGCGCGCTTTAACCGCCCTGCTGGTGATTTAGGCCCTGTCTATGGTCATCAGTGGCGCAATTATGGCGCAAGCCAGCGTGAAGATGGGAGCTACAATAACGATGGTGTCGATCAAATCACCCAAGTCATTGAGCAAATAAGAACCAATCCCAATTCAAGACGTTTGATTGTGTCTGGTTGGAATCCCGGTGAAGCAGATCAAGTTGCGCTGCCGCCTTGTCATACGCTATTTCAGTTCTTTGTGGCGGATAATAAACTGTCATGCCAGCTCTATCAGCGTTCAGCAGATTTATTTTTATTATACCCCCATAACAATAATGCACAATACGGAGTAATAGATCGTATATAATGCAATACATAATTTAGTCTATGTATTGAGATAGTGATTATTATGGATGTTAAAGTTTGTTCTGATGCAAAGTTAGATTTATCTAAGTCTTGTTTACTCAATGAGATTCCAAACTTATCATTGAACAAAACCGTAACAGTGAATGGTGTTGGAATATTTGACGATGATGGCAAGATCCTTCCTATTATTTCTGAGTATTTATCGTATCAATCTAAACATCAAATAATCTCCTACAAATCAGCAGTTACTTATGGTAGAAACCTAAGCTACTTCTTAAATTATATTCGTAGTCGTCCAGATTATGATGATAATGAATCTGATGAAGTGTTTATTACGATTCCAAAATACGTAATTCAAGAATACCTGACATTTTTAATTCGTGAAGATCATAAGAGCTCATCTACTGTTAGGAGTCGAGATGAGACAATACATGCCTTCATCCAATACCTTTGTAGCCCTACAGAAGACCGTGATAAGCTTAGACAAGACAACCCATATAGCGATGGCTTGCTATCAAAACCACCAAAGCGCACACCGATTAGCTCTTGCACACTTGATGACCTTTTCATATTGATTGAATTTACTGATTCAGAACGAGAAAGAGCTTTACTCCAGTTTCTGTACGACTCTGGCTTACGTCGTTCAGAACTACCTAGAGTTACCCTTCAGGACTTTAAAGATACTAGCAATTTTAGTTCTGAAAAATTTATTTCCTGCGATACTGATCAGCCTATTCATGCTGATTACGTGCCGTTGAAAGTTAAAGGAAGTAAAGGCCGTGGTAATCAAATTAAGCCTCGCTGGACTCTGCTTAGCTTAGCAACTATCAAACGTGTGCAGAAATATCATGCATCTCCCCTGTATAAAAAATACGCCCGTAAATATGTAGAGCCGTCTAAAACCCCAGCATTTTTTAATGCTAAAGGTACTCCCTATACGCCTAGTGCAATCAACAAATTGCTTGAACGTATAAGTGAACGTGCAATAAAGAAGGGTTGCCTTGATCGAAGCATCTCTCCTCACAAGTTAAGGCACGGAAATGCTTATGCAATATTGCAGTCAAATGATTTAGGTTCCGATTACTTAGATCGGCTCGTTATTGTGCAAAAAAACTTAGGGCACAACCATCTCCAGACTACACAGATATATACAAGTATCCCCCAAGATATCTATAACAGTATGTGTGATGAGAATGGTGACTTATTAACTAGGGCCGAGAAGATGAGGCGCTTATCTGAACAGACACAGTTAAGAATTGGCATTAAGGACATCAAATGAAAAACGGCGGAATAACTATTGAGAAGGTTCATGAGAGTTTTTCTGAGCTAAATATCGTAGATACAGACTTTAAGGGATTTGAAGAAAAACAACCGATTAATGTCGCCGAAGCAGCTGTCATAGAATGGGTATCAAAAACAGTTAAAGATATAGAAGAATTGTGGGAAATACCGATTAGTACGGCTAAAAACTCTTTAGGCTTTGGGGTGTCTGTCAAATATATACAAAATGCAGTAGGAATCTCATATCTTGCTGCATCTGAAAACAGAGAGCTTACATCTCCTATAATTAAGAAAATGACTGAAGAAGGAATTTTAGTAACTCTAGATGAAAAAAGCCAGGCTACTGGCCTCGAAAACCGAAGAAAACTTCTGAATTGGTATAGAAAGTTATCTGAAAAAGAAAAGCGTGAATTGCCTATTTTTGGCAATAAGATCTGTCTTAGTCGAATGTCTTCACAAAAATTACCTATAAAACAATATACTTTAAAGTTCAACGCTGTTAGAAGTGCTTTTGACTTAATCCATCATGATCTAGAAAAACTTGGGATCATTGATCCAAATTATAAAAGTGTTGTTGAGCGAACAAGCGAAGCGAATGTCAATAGAAAAAATTCCAGTGAAAGTCAGATAGACCGTTTTAATAGACTTGCATCAAGAGAATTAAATGCTACTAATGATTTTTTTATTCCTTCAAAGTTAGAACCTTTCATTCAGGTTGAGCAACTATTTGCTTCATACTGTAAGACTGTCGCCTCAGAATCAGGCAAGAGTAACTATAGAGCTGCGAGCACGTCGTTTATCAAGTTCTTATCAGATCTTCATGGAACTGTACCCTTAAATATCTTAATAGCTTTTGACCAGCATCTCCTGTCTAGATATCGGAAGCATTTGGAACAGAAGATAATAAAAGAAGAAATCTCAAGCCATTACGCAAATACAAACCTAAGTGCCGTACGTAAGGCCTTATATAGATTAAAACAAGTGTCCGATATAGACTACATTTTTTTTGATGTGGGTGGTTTTTCTGTAAGCAGAGAAACAGATATTAAAAAGCCGTTTACAATGAACGAGCGGCTTCAAATATTAGATGCTATTGAAAAAGGTATAGGAGAATCTAGAGCAATTCTAACTCCTTACAAAAAAAGTGGAGTCGGAAAAAACCCTCTGGATAAGAAAGGAGGTCGAATATACGGGCTTTCAACACTGGACAATGCAAGATGGCTTTTTGAAAACTGCTTAAAATGTAAGCCAGTCCATCATAATACAGCTAAATCAACTATCGAGAAATCTTTCTTGGCAATTATTGCCGATTCAGATAAAGGGTTGATAGAGGTATACAACGAATGGGGCGTTCCCCCAATGATAAATATAGACGTACTCATCCCTTACCTTTTAAGACTCGCCCAAATTACAGGACTAAATGCAGACTCCTTACTTTCACTTGATATTGATGATTACGTAGACTCTCATAAAGCAACATCAAAACCTTGCCTTAGATATTGGAAAGAGCGATCTGATGGTTATAAAGAGTACCACCTTGATCTTTTTAATGCAGAACTGACATGGCTTACATCATCTCAAGCTAAGTCGATAAAAGTTATTTTTGAAGAGTTGGACCAATTAACTGGTAGTTTTCGACAAGATATTGAAGATGATGCTTTTAAAGATAGGTTGTTCATCTATCAGTCGAATAGTACAAAAAAGCACGGCAGAGTATCTCCACTATTAGGAAACAAAGGAAAAAATGCAAAAGCATTGGGAGCTAGTTTATCTAGGTTTGTTAAAAAATATAATTTAAAAAATGATGAAGGAGACCCCCTAACTCTTACAATAAGTCGGTTTAGACCAACATTTGTTAGTGATATGCTTAGAAATGGCGTAACTGTACGTGAAATTCAGCTCATGTTGGGCCACTCCTCACTCCAAACAACTCTCGGTTATATAGATTCTCTAGATTTTAACTCCATGAGTAGAATGAAGATAAAAGATGAATTAGAAGAGATACATCAATCGACTCTGGATAAACAAGTTGAGAAAGTGCCAGAAGATATAAAGTCCAAAAAAAATGATGAGTTGGTAACAACCTTTCATACTCCTCTAGCTGAATGCAGAAATATTTTTGACCCGCCAAATTTTGTAAAAAACCTTTCATCCTACATACCTGGTACTCCATGCTCACAATATAATAAGTGCTTGAGCTGTGACAATGTCATTATTACAGCTAAAAACCTCCCTGAAATCTTTGCAATGAAGCGTGACTATACGCTTTTGACAGAGCACTCCCGTGTCATGGACACACCCTATGGGCATGTAATCTCAGAGAATTTAGAGCTGATAAAAGGCATCACAGAACCAGAACTATCTAATTTTTCCTTAGAAGAATTAGAAAATGGGCGGCGTTTAGCAGAATACATTGAAACGACCACACTAGTTGATGGAGTAATCTAATGGACTATGAAAAAAAGCTAAATGTATTAGTAGGTTTTGCAGAACATCGTTTATATATCTTAGATGCTCTAGACCATGCTACAGTTCAAAAGAAGAAACACCTTCAAAATAATTACACATATGACATAGCGTATGTGACGTACCTTATGGACAAACCTGTATCGAAATTATCAAAGTTTTCTGACATGTGTTGGAATTTTAATAACGACTATCCTAATGCTGCACAAAATGTCCAAGGTGCAAAGCTCCGCATTAATTTTTCAAAGCATACAGATATCCCAATATTCGTTTTAACAGAAATTAAAGTTATATTCGAGCTGGCTCTGCTAAACAATTCGATTTTCAAGCCGCAGGGAAAAGAGGGGAAAAGCCGAATAAAAAAATCATTAAAAGCGAACTCGTTGATTGCAATTTTCGAAAGAGGTTTAGCATTTATTAATGAAATATTTAAACAGGCATCTTATGAGTTAGGCTATGAGTTTGTTCAAGAAAAAGTTAGAACGCTCTCCGATATAACACCCGAACTGTATTCCAAAGCCGCTGAAAACTATGATCGTGTAAAAGATAGAGAACTAGATGAATTTTTTAAATATCTACGCAGTCCAGCTTCGGTTAAATATGTATTTGAAAAACCTATCGCTTATGTAGAGTTAAATAGCCTGAAATGGAAGAAGCTGGCGAATGCTGATAAAGACAAGAAAGGCCAAGTGTTACCAGACTTAGTCTTTGAATCTTTATCAAAGATTGCATCTTTTATTGTAGTAGATTTTTTGAGTGCTATAGGAGCTTCAGCAAAGATATCAGATCCTAACTCTTTAGAAAGATTTGATACAAGCAACTACGTATCATGGGCAAATAAAGAAAGAGTAACCCACGAAATTTTCAACGCCTATATTGCTATTAGATTAGGAACCAAAGGTTATCCTCCGAGTTTCGTTACAAATATAGTCGAACCTTATGATTGGATGCTTAACAAAGACTCTAATGTTATGGGTGGACTGACTTTACGTAAAGCATTGAAAAAACGTGGTTACAAGTTAGACGATCTTAGAGAATACTTTAACCTCGTAGCGTATGCATGCACATATTTAGTAGGCCAGTATACAGGTATGAGACCATCTGAACTATCAGAAATAAGAGTTAAAGATTGTTCGTGCTTAGTTCAAGATGATGGCGTTTGGCTTATTGAAAGTACCGTCAAGAAACATAAAGATGAAATTAGTACAGGTTTGTTTGACGACAGATGGGTAGCTATACCGATTGTTAAAGATGCAATATTAGCAGCATCGTATATTTCAAAAATTAAAGTTTCACCTTACTTAATTTCTAATGTAGATACTGTTAAACCAGGTAGCTCCCCTCAGTCGATGGCTAGTAATGGCATTACACATCAAATGAATAGTTTTATAGGCCAACTGTTAGGCAAAAACATTGCTGATGAACTGAAGTTCAATCCCTACATGCTAAGACACACATTAACATATCAATTGTTTAAGGCTGAAGTTGGATTGCCTCTTATATCGTTTCAATTGAAACATTTTGTAGAGAGTATCTCTAAGTACACATCTGCTGGCGCCACCTCGTCAGTTACGTTAGGCTACGGTGATATAGGTGAGATGCTGTCAAAAGACGGTAACCGAAAAGGTGATACGAAATCACTGCGCCGAGCAGCTGAATTAGATGCTATTAAGACTGCCCATAATCCAAATGGTACATATTATGGTGGTAAAGCGAGTGAGCATAAAAAAGGTCTGATCAAGACGTTTAGTGGATATATGGCTGAAGGATACACAGAGGATGAGATTTATGAGGCTATGGTAGATCAAGGGGTTGCCATGGTCTATATGGGACAAGGGCTTTGCTATGGTGGTAGAGCAGAAGAGTATGACTCAAGCCTACCATGTATTGGTTCACTACGTTGTAACCCAGCTCGATGCAAACAAGCCGTTGTAACTACCAAGCATGCTCCTAAATGGCGTGAAGTTTACATGTTAAATAAGAACAACCTCAATAAACCAGAATATTTGGAGTCTCGTGAGCAAATTCTAGCAGCAATGAACGAGGCCAAAATGGTATTGGAAAATCTTGGTGAGGCAATCGAACTATGAGTAATGAAGCTTATGATCAAAAAAATAATGATGACTATGAAGCAATAACTTCTGCTCTAAATATTGCCCTAATAGATCTTCAAAATAACAAAAAACTAAAACCCACTATAGCGCAACTTTCGAAGATGACTGGTATTCATCGAAATACTATTACAAACCGTGGTTGGCCTGTCCAAAAGCTAAATCAGCTCAAAGATATCAGAAAAGCTGAAGAGAAATCGCGTAAAGAAAAAAAAGCTATAGATAACGCTGATGTTAAGAATGCGCTTGAAGCAAAAATGATTCAAGCACAAAATGAGGTTATCTACTGGTTTAATGAATATCAAGATATAAAAAGAGTCGCTCAACACTCAGATAAACGGTTACAAAAAATGAGAGAGTCACGAGATTATTATAAAACACAATCTGATACAGATAAAAGGTCGTTATTAGAAGCTAGACAGGAGATTAAAAAACTGAGACAAATGTTAGCTTTAAAAGATGCAACACCGAACCAGCTGATGCACTAATCTATCGAAAACTACCTATGCTATAAAAAGTATAAACTTAATTTCCTTGTACTTAAAAGCTAGCAAGAGCTTAGCTAACAAATATATACCTTATAGCATAAATCACATATATTAATACTTTATGCCTAACAGAAATTTATCATCTTTCTTAACTTTTAATTTATATTTGTATCAAACTGAGAATGGATACGCGATAGACTCATGATACTGATACCCTTCCACTTCAAAATCGTCCAATGTTACCCATGTCTCAATATCTTCGAGAGACTTAATTTCAGGGTTAATGTGAAGTTTAGGGGCTGGATACGGTTCGCGTTTTAATTGCACGTCACGCATTAATTGTAATTGATCTTCATAAATATGTGCATTTACGATCTTATGATAAGCTTTTCCGGCCTCGTGGCCCGTAATTTGAGCCATGAGAGCTAGTAAGGTAAACACTTGAATCTGATTAAAATTTTGACCTAATGGTACATCACATGAACGTTGTGATGAAGTCAAATAAAGCTTGCCACCTAACAACGAAAATGTATGAGTATGCATACAAGGACGTAAACATCCCATATGAAACTCACCTGGATTGTAGAAGGTTAGAATTTCACCTCGGTCATCAATACCGTTTCGCAAGTTATCATAGATCTTATGAAGCTGGTCAAACTCCTCTCCTACTGAATTACGCCACCTGCGCCCCTGTACACCATAAACTCGGCCCATATCATCCTTACCTTTACGATAAGGATTAGCTAACCAAGCTTCATTTTCATTGGCATTAGCGTTCCATGTATTACATCCAATAGCTCGAAACTGAGCTGCGCTATCATAACCACGTAGATACCCTAATAATTCTGCGATAGCTGCTTTCCAATAACTCTTTCGAGTAGTTACTAAGGGAAACTCATTAGCTCCTACATTGTAGTTTAAATCAGCATTAATAACGGTTAAGCAGCGTTTTCCAGTCCGTTCATTCTCGACCCATACACCCTCATCAACTATACGTTGACATAAATCTAGATACTGTTTCATTCAATAACCTTAGTTGGACTACAAACTTATCTCAAAAGGTGATTTTTGTTGAACTGCGTGGACAATACATTTTACCTTTTGATTTCATTGAGCATTATAAAGTTTCAAGGCTCAATTGTACAAACCTGTTCGTAACAACTAATTGTCTTAATAACTTATCAACAGGCTATGCCCCAATGGATCCAATGAAACCGAATCATTCTATCTAAAACCATTTACCATGATGTACCTTTATACGTTAACTCCTTTCTTTTTTGTCTTCTTGAATAAGTTGTTCACGTCGTAAGAATGCCCAATCGATCAAAGCCTCCATTGACGGTCCCAAAGCGATACCCATTTTAGTCAAATGATACTCAACCTTAGGTGGCACTTGCGGGTAAACCGTTCGCTCTACAATACCATCTTTCTCAAGTTGCTTAAGTTGTTGGATCAGCATTTTTTGATTTATGTCATCTATACGTCGCTCAAGCTCAGAGAAACGTAGGGGGCATTTTGCTGCAAACAGTTGACAGATAATCACCATTTTCCATTTCCCTTCTAGGACTCTAAGTGTCTCACTCGTTGCCGCAGCCCAAATAAGCTGTTGTTTCGGATCTTCGCAATGCCAATCTCGTTCACTCATATACTTACCTTTTGGTGTGTACCATACTTTTTGGTAGGTTCTTGTTATTTAGTAAGTTTAAGTATATCTTAATTAGCAAATCAATAGTGAGGCATTTATCTATGAAAATTGGAATTATTGGCACCGGTCATATTGGAAAAACATTAGTAATAAGATTAAGTGAAGCGGGTCATCAGGTAAAAGTAGCCAATTCACGAGGTCCACAATCTATCGAAGCTGATTTGCTGATAAATGGAGCGCAGCCTGCAACGACTGAGGAAGCAGTAGCAGATGCCGATGTCGTTATATTGTCTATCCCACTAATGCGGATTCCAGATATCGCACCTCTCATTAGAAAACTTCCAGCTAAAACAATCGTTGTCGATACTTCGAATTACTATCCTCTTCGAGATGATCGAATAGAAAGTATTGATGAGGGTCAAGTTGAAAGTTTGTGGGTAACAGAGATATTAGGTAGGTCAGTAGTCAAGGCATGGAATGCTATTGGTTCCCATTCTTTCGCCGAAAAATCATCTCCCGTCAATAGCGTTGATCGCATTGCGATTCCTGTTGCTGCTGATAATGAGGAACATAAAGAGATCGGAATGATGCTTGTTCAACAAACGGGATTCGATGCAAGATATTCTGGAACGCTTGCAGAGTCGTGGAGACAACAGCCTGGCTCACCATCTTATTGTACTGACTTGACTTATGAGGAGCTTGGTTCTGCACTTTCAATGGCAGAAAAAAAACGCCTCCCTAAAAGAAGAGATATATCTGTCGAAGCTATCTCTGAGCGAATGGGCGATAGTAAGACAAATCCTGATGCTGACTATGCTGTACGTTTAAGTCGTGCCCTATTTATGTAAAATATTACTCTATGGATAGAAGCTAAATGCTTTAACAGAGATCGGATATTGCCTGAACACCATGCCTATTATGGCGAGCACCTAATTCTCAAATTGTAACCCAATAATTATTTCCATTTATCAATAGGAACAAATCTTATGTCCAAAATCATTCGTTTTCACCGAACTGGCGGTCCTGACGTTCTTCAAATCGATAATGTCGACGTCGCTGCTCCCAAAACCAAAGAGGTTCAGATACGTGTGAAAGCCCTTGGTATTAATCGTGCCGAAATTATGTATCGAACTGGACAGTACGTCATTGAGCCGCAGTTTCCCGCTGTTTTAGGCTATGAAGCAGCTGGTATTGTTGAAGCCGTCGGGCCGGACGTGACCGAGTTTGTGGTTGGCGATATAGTCAGTGTGGTGCCCGCTTTTTCGTTTGCTGACTACGGTCTTTATGGCGAGTTGGTTAATGCGCCCGCGCATGCGGTGGTTAAGCATCCAGAAAATCTGTCCTTTATCGAGGCTGCGGCAACGTGGATGATGTTTGTTACTGCCTACGGCGCCTTGATCGAATTTGGTAAGCTTGAAGCGGGCGAAACCGTACTGATCGGGGCAGCCTCAAGCAGCGTGGGACTAGCCGCAATCCAGATTGCGAATATGGTTGGAGCGACACCGATAGCCTTGACGCGCAGCAGCAAGAAAAGACAGGCATTGCTTGACGCCGGAGCTGTGCACGTGATTGCAACGCAAGAGCAAGATCTGATTAGCGAGGTAATGGCGCTCACTGACGGCAAAGGTGCACGCATGGCGTTCGATCCTGTGGGAGGTCCCGATGCTGGGAAAATTCTTCAAACGCTGTCCATGCAAGGAATCTTCTTTCAGTACGGTGCACTGGATAACCGCGATATTCCCGTTCCGGTCATGGATATATTGAGCAAGCACTTAACGCTGCGTGGCTATGAGCTTTTTGAAATTACTGGCGATCTGGACAAGCTGGAACAGGCAAAGAATTTCATCAATCATGGCCTTGCCAATGGCGAGCTGCGTCCTATTATTAATCGGACATTCGCTTTTGAAGAGATGGCGGAAGCTCACAGCTATATGGAATCCAACACACAGGTTGGCAAAATTGTTGTGACGCTATAGGAAATTTCTAGAGGCATACCTCAAGGGAACTAGTCAGGTGCTTTCACTGGTTCGGTTCCCTAGTGAGGACTTGAATGCTAAGCTGCGGGCTAATGTTATCAACGTTTTAAATCGCTGAAATATTCACAGTGTACTTCATGGTGTACTTAACATACATATTCTATTCATGATCGGTGCGATTCAGGTTAAGCAGAGCTGCGCCGCTATTCGCTTTTCCCATTCAGATTTAGAAATGAAGCCGATATTGTCTGACTTTATTTCTTCTAGAATAATATAATAAGCACTAAGCCGGTTAATAGTATTGATGATCTCAGTTTTTTGACGTTTCGCTTCAGTAAGTTTTTTGGAAATAGTAATTAAATCTTTATCAATATTGAGAGTGCCATTGAAATGATCATTTAGGTGTCTTTTAAATTCATTAAGAGTAAAACCGATAGCTTGTGCGCCTTTAATCATTTTAATACGCTCAATACATTCAGGATGAAATTCAGTGTATAGGCGTGATCCTGCTTGGCGTTTTCGAGATTTCAGTAACCCCATCTCATCGTAATGACGAATAGTATCTTTGGTTGTGTTAGCTTGGGCTGCTAAAGCTCCTATTAATAAGAATGATGTATCAGATTCCATACCATATACCTTAAAAATATAATTTTTATCTAGTTTTAAATAATTATACCTAAATAGAACCAGTAAGAACTGATTTCTGACATCCAACGTCATAAACTCTGTTGTGGGAACATGATCGGTGCGCTATACAGGCACCGTACTATAAGAATGACCGCTTACTTAAACACTGGGTAACATAGGCAACCAAAATACTAAAGCTAAAAGCGTTACGAGTAGTACTGGCGGTGTTATGAATAAGCCAATCTTCATATACTGACCCCAGCTGATTTTATAATCCTTTTCCGCCAGTACATGTAACCATAACAAGGTTGCTAAGCTACCAATTGGGGTGAATTTTGGCCCTAAATCATTACCAATAATATTGGAATAAATCATCAACTCGCGCGTTGCAGCGGGAACTTGGGCGCTATCAATCGCCAGCGCTCCTATAAGCGTTGACGGCATATTATTCATGACTGAGGCGATGATAGCTGATAGAAAGCCTGTTCCGACCGTCGCAATGACGTTACCTTGCTGTCCTAACCAGTTTAGTATTTGCGCGCCATATGCCGTGAGTCCTGCGTTACCCAAGCCATAAACCACTAAATACATACCGATTGAAAACAACACGATTTGCCATGGCGCTTTGCGTAGGACATGGGTCACGGAAAGCTTGGTACCACGACCACCTTGCCACCAGCGGCCTGCGATTGCTATTAGCACTAGTGCTGCGATACTAGTCACCAACGAAATCACTAGTCCCAATGACTCAGTGGCAAAATAAGCGATGAGTAATAAGGCCAATACTGGGAAGGCCGCTCGGAAAACCAAAGGGTCTTTGATAGCAGATTGCGGTGAGCTTAGACTATCCATTGAATAATGCTTCGGAATATGTCGCGCATAGACAAGCCATAATATCAGTAGCGTTGAGATAACAGATACGATATTCACTGGCACCATGACTGCTGCATAGCGACCAAAACCAATATCAAAATAATTAGCGCTAACGATGTTGACTAGATTAGACGTTACTAATGGCAGACTTGCGGTATCGGCAATAAAGCCAGTAGCGATGATAAAGGCTAAAGCTGATTTGGGTGCAAAATCAAGGCGCAGCAAAATGGCAATGACAATAGGAGTAAGCAATAACGCCGCCCCATCATTAGCAAAAAAGGCAGCAATGAATGCGCCTAAAATAACAATCATGGGAAACAGTCGCCGACCTTGACCATTACCTAATCTTGCAACATGCAATGCTGCCCAGCCAAAAAATCCAGCCTCATCTAATATCAATGAGATGATGATAAGCGCGACAAAGGTAAAGGTGGCATCCCAGACGATATTCCAGACGATAGCCACATCTGATAATTGCACCACCCCTAGAAGCAGGGCAACTACTGCGCCGCCCATTGCACTCCAACCGATACCCAGTCCTTTTGGCTGCCATATGACTAAAGTCAAAGTGACAATAAAAATCGCTAATGCGAGCATAAAGGTGCCTTAATAAAACAATGGTATTAGAGAAGGTTAACGTTAGATACGCTTGAGTTTAGAGTGATTTTTGATTTACACGCTGTGATACTTCCTCACGACTCTCTACGCGCTCAGAATAACGATCGGTTAGATAAGTGGAGCGACCACGTGTGAGCCACGTAAACTTCACTAATTCCTCACACACATCAACGATACGCTGATATAAAGGCGAATTAAGCATACGATTATTGTCATCAAACTCTAAAAAAGCTTTCGGAACAGACGACTGATTGGGTATGGTAATCATACGCATCCAGCGCCCCAAGATACGCAGCTGATTGACGGTATTAAAGCTCTGACTGCCGCCACTGACCTGCATCACTGCAAGCGTCTTACCTTGAGTCGGTCGAACGCCACCTAATGACAGTGGAATCCAATCAATCTGCGCTTTCATGATGCTAGTGATACTGCCATGGCGCTCAGGGCTAACCCATAGCATGCCCTCAGACCACGCTGCTAGCTCACGTAACTCTTGTACTTTCGGATGATTAGCATCAGTACTATCAGGCAATGGTAAACCCGTAGGATCAAAGGTACGCACCTCGCAACCATACCAACGCAATATCCGACTCGCTTCTTCACTTGCTAATTTAGAGAACGAGCGTTCACGTAAAGAGCCGTATAGCACCAATATTCTTGGTGGATGACGGGGATCATTTGCACCAATCAGAGCATCAATATCAATCGGCTGCAGCTCTACTGCATCTATATTTGGTAACTCCGTTAAATCGACAGAGAGGTCTAGACTGTTGTCTTTAGTAGATTGGACGATTTCGCCATCTTCTTTGGTAAAACGACTCACTGGATGGTGCAATAGCTCAAATACCCGCTCTGAAGGTCGGCATAATGCTGCGCCTTTATCAGTCACCACAATAGGACGGTTTATCAAAATAGGATGCGCCATCATTGCATCAATAAGCTTATCATCAGACAATACAAGGTCGTCTAAACCTAACTCATCATAAGGCGTACCTTTACGGCGTAGAAGCTCACGCGGTGAAAGTTTCATCAATCCTAACAGCTCAATCAAATATTCACGAGTAGGCGGTGTTTTGAGGTATTCAATGACGTTCGGTTGCTCGCCTGAAGCCTTCATGATGGCCAAGGTATTGCGAGACGTACCACAATTAGGGTTGTGAAAAATGATAGGTGTCATAACGACCTTTTTATAGTGTTAGAAGGGTTTGTATTCTTAAAAGAATAGTAGCTTAGCTGTTGGGTTTGTCGGATGGGTTGATATCGCAGGCACTCAAGCTGTCCAAAAGAGAGCCACATAACTCTGGGTGACCTGCACAGCAGTCTTTTAACAAGAATTGAATGACATCTTCGACATGCGTAAGAGACGCACGATAAATAATCTGGCGGCTTTGTCGTTGTGAGCTTACCCATCCTGCCCGGGCAAGCACGGCTAAATGAGCCGACATCGTATTATGTGGCACACCA
Organism: Psychrobacter immobilis; assembly: GCF_003148585.1. Taxonomy (GTDB): domain Bacteria; phylum Pseudomonadota; class Gammaproteobacteria; order Pseudomonadales; family Moraxellaceae; genus Psychrobacter; species Psychrobacter immobilis. Next base: position 80,680 of record NZ_QGGM01000014.1, read on the forward strand.
AGATTGCGAGCGATTTCACCAGCAGGCAGACCATCAGGCTCATGACTAACCAAAAGTCTAAAAGCTTTTAATCGAGTTTCTTGAGAGAGCGCAGCAAAGCTGGCAGTAGCATTTATTATTTCCATAAGTCCAATAATATAGACATATAAAAATAAATCAAGATATTTTATGAGGTCTTCATAAACTGGCTTTCTCAAGCTATAACTGTCTAAATCGAGTTGAGTATTAAGAAACCCCTTGCACAAAATCAATCAAAGCGGGAGTATTTTCTCTAGCACTACGTCCAGCACCAATTAAAGTAGCTGAACCTGGACTTGCCCAATCACCATAGCCAAATAGCCATAAACGAGGCTCTTTTATAGATTGGCCTTGTTTTACTTCTACCTTACCATCATCCTCTAGCACACCCAAATTGGCTATATGGTCAAGCTCTGGTTTGAACCCAGTGCACCAGATCACCGCATCGATTTGTTCCTCACGTCCATCGTTCCACACGACACCTTGCTCAGTAAATCGGCTAAACATAGACACCGCTTTTAAAATACCTTTATCACGAGCCGCTTTCACTGGAGGCACCATAACAATGTCACCAATTCCGCCCACCGGTGCATCTCCATTATTACCCATAATCCGAGCCGTAGCTCTCTCAAATAATACGCGACCATCGACATCATCTGCTAAAAATAATGGCGGCTCACGCGTGACCCAGCTTACATCGGCAACCTCAGCTAGCTCAGCATAAATTTGCGCGCCAGAATTGCCGCCACCGACTACCAGTATCCGCTTGCCTTTATACGTCTCAATACCCGCATAGTTTGCAGAATGACACTGCTCACCGCGATACATCTCTTGACCCTCAAGCGTTGGTATAACGCTATGACTCCATGTACCTGTCGTATTAACCACTGCTTTAGCCAACCAAGTAAATTTTCCATCCGTCACTCGCAAACAGTTGTGTTCACTATCTCGTTGTACATTGGTCACCTGATATGGTCGATACACAGGCAGCTGGTAGTGCTGCTCATAATCAGCAAGATAACTGAGCACCTCATCTCGATGCGGGTATTCATTATCTTTAGCCTTTGGCATGAGCCTACCAGGTAATGAGCTCATTACTGCTGGAGAAAACAACCTTAGTGATGGCCAAGTATGACGCCACGCTCCACCACTTTGGATTTGATTATCGAGGATAATAAAATCAAGCTTAGCACGTCTCAGGTAATACCCTACCGCCAAACCTGCTTGACCGCCGCCAATTACTATCACGTCAAATATCTTAGTTGACATCACTATCCTCAGTATCAGTTCCTGCTACTAAAAAAGTAGGCTGCTCATTTTGGGGTTTTGTTAAAATCTCTGTATCTGTTAGACGTGCATAAATCTCGATTAGATTACCATCAGGGTCTTTTAGCCATAATTCATGTAACGGTGTGCCTTTCCAAGTGGTTCTCGGTGGTTTAAAAACAGTTAAGCCAGCATCTTTTGCGCTAAAAAAAGCATCAATAACTTCTTGCTGGTTATTCACATTTACCCCTAAATGATAAAGCGTGTCATGATTAAGCTCTTTACCATCAGAGACGACCAGAACCATATTCAAGTTTAGGTCTGGGCGAATAAAGGTCGCATATCGATGGGTCCACTCTTTTGGCCACGTGTTTAATAACCAGCTATAAAACGCCGTACTCTTCGCTAAATCATTGACTCGAATACTAGTATGAGACTCTATAGAATCGATACCAGATGGCATTTTTATTAGCTCCGCCAATACTAAAATTCGTTGTCGCAACTGATCTCTCACCATTCTAAAACGCTCAAGTGCTTCGTCTGACGAACTTGAACCAATTGCAGGATCGATTAGCGGCCAGTGCAGCCGTTGAACATCTCTTGAAAAAATAGGACAGACCTCTTCAGCACACAGAGTTATAACAGCATCTACAAGGTGGGTGTCTAGCTCCTCAACTGCTTTGGCATGTTGTTGACTGATATCAATACCTAACTCTGCCATCACCTTAATGGCATAAGGATTAAGGTTAGATGGTATAGATCCAGCGCTCGTAACCTGGATGCTTTCTGGCAGATAATATCTGGCCAATCCTTCAGCGATTTGGCTTCGGGCCGAATTAGCGACACAAAGAAATAGGATGTTTTTCATAGTAAGCCCTGTAAATACACACGATTGATTTGCTTGCTTTGATAAACATGCGACATATGCTTGATAATATAAATTATCTATACCAATCAGATGGTTCATCAGGATTCTAATGCACAAATCACATAAACATTTTCATCGAACTTTTTTTAAAAGTATAGTATTAATTGTTTCTATATGTCTAATAATATAGACATAATGAGATAAATCAAGACTATCCTGACATTAGCTTTAAGTTGTCCGTCAATTCTAGCTCGATATATTTAGGATTTACTATGATATAGCCTGTAAGCTTTTAATTGAAATAGCTAGCTCATGTATAACTGTTTACGATGCACTTTAGGGTATAGCTTTTGAAACCATTTTTCTTTATATTGTCACTTAGACAGGCTGGGCATTTGAACCACCACCCGGATATAAATGTAGCTATGAATAAAACAACTTTTAAAATATCGAAGATGGACTGCCCTTCGGAGGAAAACCTAATCCGAATGAAATTAGAGGGCCACTCGAATATTGAACATCTTGAGTTCGACATTCCTAACCGTCAATTAACTGTGTTTCATCATGACAATATAGAAGGGATAGAGACTGCTATTCATGACCTAAAATTAGGAGACACCCTACTCTCGACCGAAACCATTGACCCCTCTGATCCCAACAATAATTTTAAAATTGATGCTGACTCTAGTCACAAAAAAGATGCTGAGCAAAGAAAGCTACTATGGATAGTGCTGGTCATTAACTTTGCTTTCTTTATTATTGAAATGAGCACGGGACTGATTTCTCGTTCGATGGGGTTGGTCGCCGACAGCTTAGATATGTTAGCAGATAGCTTCGTGTACGGAATTAGCTTATTTGCGGTCGGTGGAACGGTCATTAAGAAAAAACGGATTGCTAGAATTGCCGGATATTTTCAAATTACGCTAGCGATTCTTGGTTTTTTAGAAGTACTAAGACGTTTCTTTGGCAATGAGCAGTTACCTGACTTTTCTACCATGATAGTCATATCGATTCTTGCGCTAATTGCAAACTCGATTTGCCTCTATTTACTACAAAAATCGAAAAGCAAAGAAGAAGCCCATATGCAAGCCAGTATGATTTTCACTTCAAACGATGTGATTATCAATTTAGGGGTAATTGTTGCAGGGATTTTGGTTAATTGGTTACACTCTAGTACGCCTGATTTGATTATTGGTAGCATCGTATTTGCTTTAGTTATTCAGGGCGCCTTTAGAATATTGAAGTTGAGTAAGTAGCCAAGCCTAATAACTGAAGCAAATAGCTCAAGTAAGTAGCTTAATTAAACCGCTAAGTGTAAAGTAACTGGGTTTGAAGCAAATAAACATCATAAGGATATGAGACCTCAAGCAATGATTGAACAAACTTTAAATCTAGTCACCACCAAAGACCATCAGCAAGTTGCCGTTTGGCGAATAATAGATGATGAAGTCTTTGATAAGAATCTGGGAGACCTTCCTAAATTTTGTGTAAGTATTTAATCTAAACGTCAGTTACACAGAATCTGGGATGGTCTCTTCAAGTCCTCACTAGCGCACCGATCATAGATAGAATATCTATGGTAAGTACATCATGAAGTACACTGTGGCTATCTCAGCAAGTTGAAACCTTAATACCATTAGCTCACAGCCAAAGATTCAAGTCCTCACTAGGGAACCGAACCAGTGAAAGCACTTGACTGGTTCGCTAGGGTATACCCTAAAAAACTTCCGCCAGTTGTCTGATTAAAATCTCCCAAGTTTAAGTGTACGGGATTGACAGCAGGGATCAGTGTGTCTAAGGCTTCCTAGGTAGATTTGGGCAACTTGAGGTTTGGTAAATTCTAACGTACGGATTAAAACCACCTAGCTAGCCGGATATCCCTTGCCTTACTATTTACAGGTTCGGGTTCACAATAATTTTCACTGCTGATTCATTGTTGTGAATTAAAGTCTCAAAGCCTTTAGCAATCAAGTCATCCAATTTGATACGTTGAGTAATAAAGGGCTCAAGGTTCACTAAGCCATCTTCGACCAATTTGATGGTTTCTTGATGATTGTTTACATAACCAATAGTCCCACGTACATCGAGCTCCTTCATGACTACGCTATGTACATTTACGGAAGCTGGGTGGCTCCAGATAGAGACAATCACAACCACACCAGTAGGTTTAGTAAGTTCAACCAGCGAGTCCAATACCTTATTGACGCTGGTGCATTCAAAAGCCACGTCCACACCGCGGTTATCCGTAAGCATCATGACTTCTTCAGTCAAATCTACTTCAGTCGGATCTAAAATGTAATCGGCAATCCCACTTTCTTTAGCCTTCTCTTTGCGCTTGGTACTCAATTCAGTGAGAATGACGGTAATGCCTTTGGCTTTTAAAACTGCCGCCAATAACAATCCAATCGGACCACCGCCACCGACCAAAGCAACATCACCTGCTTTGGCGCCACTGCGCACAAAAGCATGATAGCCAACGGCTAACGGTTCAATCAAGGCTGCTTGATCTAATGGTATTTTATTAGAGATAGGATGTACCCAGCGGCGCTTGACCGCAATTTTTTCAGACAAACCACCACCGCGACCACCAAGACCAATGAAGTTCATATCTTTTGATAAGTGATAATTCTCACCAGGCGCGGTAGAAACATCATCAGCGATAATATATGGTTCAACCACGACATGCTGACCGATCTCAATATCATCAACACCCTCACCAATAGCATAAACGACGCCTGAGAATTCATGACCCATAGTGATTGGGGCAGACTCTCCTGAGATTGGGTGAGGATGACCGCAAGGGGGAATAAAAATAGGACCTTCCATAAACTCATGCAAGTCGGTACCACAGATGCCACACCAAGCGACATCGATTCCAACGGTACCCGACTCTACAGTAGGCTCTGGAATATCTTCAATACGAATATCGCCTTTGTCATAAAAACGTGCCGCTTTCATATAAATCTCCTTTGATTGTCATTAAAAAAATATTGGATGGTGCATCAAAAATTATGCTGGCATCAAACGTAGCCATAATGGATGATTGTAAATATTTGGCTGAGCAGATAAAAAATAGGCATAGATGCCCTAACCTCAAAATCATTATCCACTGCCAAAGCAAGATTGCAACCGTGAGCTACACACATATAAGCCTAAGAGAACGATATCAGATTTATGGCATTAAAAGGGCATAACATGGCAGTCAATTTGTAGTAGAAGCTGTCAAAAAGATAACAGACAACAATCGTAACTTGAGTGCAACTGTTCAGCAGCTCGAAATAGAGATGCAAACGCTCTCAAATTGGCATAACAAAGCCAATCAAGGCAAGCTTGTAGGAACAAAGCAGTATGACCCTGAACTTATGAGTGCGCTTGAAGAGGTAAAACGCCTAAAGCGACAGCTTAAAGTTGCCGAATAGGAGCGCGAGATCTTAAAAAAGGCGACGGCGTACTTCGCGAAAAACAGTTAGTAAAGTACGCCTTTATCAAAGACAACCAGCAAATCTTTAGCATCAGTAGGATGTGCCGCGTACTTAGCGTTAAACCATCGAGCTACTACGACTGGCTGAGTCGTGATATCAGCTGTCAGCAGGTACACCGTAATCAGTGCGAGCTACTAGTTAAAGCCGCTCATAGTGAGACTCATGAGCGCTATGGTGTTGAGCGTCTGCATGCAACGCTCACCGAGCAAGGGTATGATATTAGTCTATACATGGTCAGAAGCATCAAAGAGGAACACGGCATCAAATGCCGTCGTCATAAGCGCTTTAAAGTCACCACTGACTCTAATCATCACAAACTGGTCTATCCAAACGTGCTCGATCAGAAGTTTGACACCAATCGCCCTAACCAAGCATGGGTAAGCGATATTACTTATATCTGGACACATGAGGGCTGGTTGTATTTAGCGGGAGTCAAAGACTTATATACCAAAGAGCTGGTCGGTTACGCTATTAACAAACGCATGACCGCAGATTTGGTCTGTCGCGCATTGAACATGGCCATCAGGAATAAACGTCCAAACAAAGGGCTAATCGTTCACTCTGACAGAGGCAGCCAGTATTGCAGCCATGCCTACCACAAGATCGTTAAGCAGCATCAGTTTACAGGTTCAATGAGCGCTAAAGGTAATTGCTTCGACAATGCTCCAATAGAAAGCTTCTGGGGCATATTGAAGAATGAGTTGGTATATCATAAGGATTATAAAACTAGATTTGCCGCCATTACCGATATCATTAGATACATCGAGCTATATTACAACCAGACTAGGATTCAAAAGGGCTTGAGCTATAAATCGCCAAGACAGATGTGGTTTGATTATTATCGTCAAGCTGCGTAACTAAAATCTCCCAAGTTTATGTATACGGATTTGACGGCAGGGGTCATTGACATAGAAGAATACCAAATCAAACACCTTAAAGTGGTTATCAAACTTCTTTGAGAAGCAGCAGGTCTTTCGAACGGCTCGTCGCAATCGGTGCCTAAGGCGACAGTTATTACCTTCTATGCCTACCGTATGCTGCTTGCCGATTTGTTTCTTGTCAGGCTTGAATGCGGTTATAAAGCTATCCCAGTTATCCATGCTAATAGAGCCATAGCTGACTTTCAGTTGTTTAAGACGGGCTCTTAGCTTCTTAGCTGTTTTCAGGTCACGTTTGCCCCAGACATAAGCGACAATCTCATTGGTAGCGCGGTCATAAGCATAAATAAGCCAAACTTTACGCTTCTTGCGATACACGTAAGTCCAAAACTCATCAACCTCTAAGCGTTCATAATAGCGCTTCTTAGGCGCAATCTTATAAACAGATGAGCCTATGGTGCTAAGCACTTTACCAATGCTAACTGAGGCTATAATAGCAATGTCTCTGACGCCACAGCCTCTCACTGTCATTAGCCGTATTTTATCTTCTATTCTAGAGTGACAGCCGTTATAAGTTAGGGCATGATCGCCAATAAACTGGCGTTTGCAGTCCTTACATTGATAGTTCTGCTTGCCATAGCTTTTTTTGCCGTGTATCGAAAAACTGGGACTGTGACAGTCGGGGCAATTGATCTGTATTTGTGTCTTCATAACCTCAAATATATCATCTTGCTTTGGCTGTCACCCTCCTTTCATCTCCTCAGCATACTTTCTGACACACCACCACTTTTTGAATACCTTAATAGGTCTTTACTTACAAACGCGCGCTGATACAGACGTATCGTTCTAGGATGCGTTACGAAAAAGTAATGAGCGCTAAAAATAAACTGGGCTCTAAACCGTTCTAGTCATTTGAAAATAAAACTGTCATACTTTTAAATTGAATCTGCTACACCCCAAGTAATCGCCCAATAAGTGATGTTGCGACCATGGCCAATACACCCCACACGACGACGCGAGTGACAGCAGGGAGAGTGGGTGCACCGCCCAAGCGCGCCGATACCATGCCAAGTAGGACTAAGCCGACTATGGTCAGCGCGGCCAATGACCAAACAAGGATCTGGGCTGGAAACACCAAGATGCCGATGACAGGAAATATGGCACCAGTACTAAAGGCCAATGCGGAGGCAATGGAAGCTTGCAGGGGCTTTGCTTGACTGATTTCAGTTAGCCCTATCTCGTCACGAGCATGAGCCTCAAGTGCATCGTGCTCAGTTAAGGCGACAGCAACTTGGTGTGCTAAGTCTTGATCAAGTCCACGCTGCTTATAAATTGTTGTCAGCTCGACAAGCTCCCGCTCAGGATTATGCGCCAGCTCGTAAAGCTCTTTTTTTAAATCAGCCTTTTCAGTATCTGCTTGTGAGGACACAGAGATATACTCACCAGCCGCCATCGATAAAGCCCCTGCAGTCAGTGACGCCAATCCTGTCAGTAATAAGGTTTGGCTGCTCGCGTTTGCGGCGGCAACACCAACCAGTAAACTGGCGGTAGAAATGAGTCCATCATTGGCGCCAAGTACCGCTGCTCTGAGCCATTGACTCCGGTTACTTAGGTGCGGCTCATCGTGAATAGAGTATGACATAGACATCCTCAAAAAATACGGTGGTGTTCTAAAAAGTATGCTGGCGATAAAATCAATAAGAAATCTATGCTAAGTTCTCTGATTCTATAGGGCTTTCAAGGCTTCAAGAATTGTTCAAATTTTAATCAAGTTAAAGATTCAGTTCCGAATTTGAGAGCGATATTAGAGATCAGTTAACCTATACAATCTGCACTATAACTTATTAGGTAGTGGATCCTGACCCCTGCCGTCAAATCCGTATAATTAAACTTGGGAGATTTTAGTTACGCAATCTGACGGTAAAAGTCAAACCACATCTGAACATCCACGGGATTGTCATATTCTCTCAGAATATTTGGTCTCCGATAATCCTGTGGCGGCTCACTTCTTATGATCTGAGTATCTTAGACATGTTTTCAGGTATGGTATAACCAAATGCATCAGCAGCATCAAGAATAAACTTACTGCATGCAGGCGTCGCAATTAAAGTATTTAGAGTGATAGTTGATGCCGTAAAAGCACCTCCACACATGGCTCCAGTAACTCCAATCTTCATGTATCCCCATTTTGCATCGCTCTGAGCTTGCTTTAGCTTTGAATCAAAGAGAAGCATAGTAGCTATGCCAGCTACTGGATCTATGTTATTCCCATGTTGATACACTTTAGCAATGAGTTCAGGCCAGCTTTGTGTCAGAACTCTTAGAGCGCCAGGACTTAACTCACCAAGACTTAAGACCATAGATGAGTAGGGACTTTTAGGACTTTCATATATAGCTAAAAAAGGTGATCTACCTACATCTTTGCCATCAAGAATAAATGCTAACTCTTGTGAGGCACTTACATAGTCATAGCCATTTTTGTCACTAATAAATTTTTCACAGTTTTTAGGTGATAATGGGATACTTGTCTTATCTATACTGTTAACAGGCATAAAGGTAATAACTTCATTATCTCTAACTTGCTGTGAACCTGGTGAACCGCCAGGAGTGGCTATTGGTAAGGTCATAAAACTCTCACAAACTGTTATATTTTTCTTCCTAACAGTCCATTGGGTTGGATCCATTATTTTACCTTTCTTTAATAGAATGACAGCTCTAGGTTTGACGTCACCAACTGGTTTGATAGAGAATATTTTCTTGTCAGGTAGATTACTAGTGGTTTTTTGACCAGCGTTAATTTCCTCACTAACTTTAACCACAGCCTTTTGATAATTAGTATTAGCTTCACTAGTATAAGCGCTTGGATTCGTGATGAAATCACGTGTCATTGGAAGACCTAGAAGGTGCGAACCATCACCTACAACTTTATCAGGAGGAATAGTAGGAGCACTCTGAGGAGGAACAGAATAAGTAGGAGCCGTTGAACAGCCGTATAGAATGCTGGATATAGCTATCAGACAAACAGATGATTTAATATTCATAGAACATTCCTTGTTCAATTTATAGTAATACTACCTATGTATTTATAATACTGTGTTGTTATTTATAGTATTATAAATACGCATCTAATGTTTCATATAAGCCTAATATTCAATATATTACATATTTAATATTAGGCTTATATCTATAAATAATCAATGGAATTTCTCGTTTAACCCTGACGATAGTAACGAAGCTGTGTACCTATTAGGTATATATATTTAAACTGATAATAGAGCTAACAACCACCTAAAATAGACTAAGGTTGTAAAATTACTTTAGTTGATCTATTAATATACTATTGTTTTCTTATGGAGTTAAACTATCATAATACCGTTTTTCAAACTCAAAGGATGACATGTAGCCAATCGAGCTGTACAACCACGTTTTATTGAGTCCGTCTATTATCAATATTATTTAAACCACTCCAGTTTTGCTTCAAATAATAAATAACAAAGTGAGTGAATAGAAGCGTGTATATGGATAAATATCCATATACATGCTTACTAAAAAGGCATACTATTATATTTAATAATAGTATGCCTTTTTAGTAAGCATTATCTATTTATTACATAGTTTATAGCTAACTTTCTAAACGCGAGGTATCGGTATGAGAAGCTATATAAATATTTTATGTATTTCTGCAGTTGCTACTATTTTTTTCGTTCAATCTGCGAACGCAGATTGCTTCTCTAACCTTTCCGGTTCATGGGAGCATCCAATCGGAGGTACATGGATTTTTGATTCACAAAAAGCTAAAGTCGTTGTTAATTCAGAAAACTATGGTCCAGCAGCGAAACAAATAACTGAATTTAAAGTTACCTCTTGCGATAATAATCAGCTGAATTATAAAATAACTAGAGCTGCTTTAGAGAATGCTGTTAACCCTAGTTTTACTTATGATAAAAATAGCCAATCAACACCAGATGCATTTGACTGGTCTAAAGATTATTTACAGCCGTACGAGATATCCGATCAATCTATCAAGATTGGCAATTACACATACACCAAGCAATAAAATCAAAGTATCAAATTTTATATTCGTTTAGAAAATATAGTTCTCTAGCTCTAAAATGTAAAAATTCTATGATGTACGTATCTTTGCGAATATTGTTTACACATAGTTAAAGAAGCATTGTATGAAAATACTAACAGGGATGGTTATTTTGTCAAAGCATAGGGAAGTTGTCATGAATACTCGTATTATCTCATCGTTCTTTTGCACCCTTGCTATTACAGGGTGTGCGACAACTCCTGCTCCATTGAATCCACCAACAGGTTGGATTAGCTATGATCCAATAACGTCTCAAGGTGTATATATTGACAGTAAAGGGTCACGCTATTTGAGTGGTCGTAACGCCAATGGCGATGCTGATGGTAGAATGACCGTATATTTTGATAGATCATATAAAAATCGTGAATTGGGTTATCGGAATCTTGACGTACCTGAAGGTTATTATGCAACGTCTTTTCGACGTAATAGGAAAGATGGTTCTGAGGCTGCTGGTCCAATTACCGTCATTGTCCGTGGCGATAGCGACGCGTCCAATGATCCAGGATTCATTATAAAAAGTATAGCCGAAGAAGGAGGTCTTATTAAAGGGCCAGGACAATTGGTCCGTGGTGATGGTTTTTACTTAGAGGGTATGTTTGATTCTAAGTTAATACCCATTAACTGGGCTGGAGAGGATAGTATAAATTCAAAATCTTACAGACTGCTTGGTACTTATGCTTATGGCAATGTCAAAGCCTATTGGCGAAACGGTGATATTTTTGAAGGTAACATAGTTGATTTTTTCCCATTTAATAGATCATCTTTTAATGTTGTATGTATAGCTAGCGGATTTTACGGTCATGGTGTACTAAAACGTCCAGGCAAAGAAGATCTCACTGGTTATTTCCGCGAAAACTGGGGTGGAGCCGAGCCAACAACAAAAGAGAAATTTTTAAGTGATCTTCAAGAGGATAAAAGCTGTTCATCTGAAGCTCGTAAAGTACGAGTAGACTTTCAAAACAGCCAAGCAGAATACAATGAGGAAATGGCTGCAGCTCGTAGACAAGCAAATAAAGAGCTTTCAGCTTATTTTTCTCAGCTCCCCAATAAAATTGTGAATGATATGGCTAGAGTCGAGTCAGCTTCTCGCGGTAGTAGTGTAGAGATGGATAAAGAAAATGCTAGAAAAAATGCAATCTTGCAGGAAATCCTACTAAATAATACTAAGCCTTCAACTCAATCAGATCCGCAGTTGAGCAGTGAAAAAACTAATAAACCGACTTTACCGACTAAAGATAAAGTGACTACACCATCAAATACTGCTGCTCAATCAGAGCTGCATTTGAGTAGTAAAAAAACTGATGAACCGACTTCACTAACGAATGACGAAGCGACACCACCGCCAAATACTGCTGTTCCACTAGCAGATCCTGTTCCAAGGAAGGTATTCCCCTTTAGTAGGTCTGTTACTTACAGTTCTACATACGCGAATCTTACCAAAGAAAAAGCCCTAGAAACTGCAAATGATAATCGCTTTGGGAGTGAACAAAAAGAAAACCTTGGGATGATTGGTGTTATTAACTGGCGTGTGGACAACATTTCAGGACCAGTTTGCGCCATTCGCGAAGATATTCGCGAAGTTGGGCACTGGATATGTAAAATACGTGTGGATTACTCTGGTGAAACGACTTTAAACCCTGATAGTAAGCCATCTACTGGCACTAAAGTTCAGGCTAAATAATAATGATTATGCTAATTTCCATGACAGTTCTAGTCACAATAATCAATGCATATATCGGTATACACTAAGAGTGAGTAAATACTATGTCTAATAGAGCAACTTGCTTTGGTATCTTACTTACCATGCTTATAATGAGTAGCATAGGGTCAGTATCAATAGCTCAAGAAACACCTTATCCACCATCCTCTATTAACTCTGCCATAGCCGCAGATTACGAAGCAGATTGTCGTCTACTGTCGGATTATCAGAAGTTATTCACTAACCATGATAATGCTTCTAAAGAAACAGTTAACGATATTAAACAAACCATTAATGATATTGCTGTAGATAGGGGCTGCGTTGGTAGCCCTCAAAGCAACTCTGATGACTCAAATAAACTGAAAGTATGATGTAGAAGGCTCTTTAGAAAATAAAGCATGAACCGCCCCGGGATTGTCGGAGACTCAACATTCTGAGAGAATACGACAATAAAAAAATAAAACTACGCCCTTTGATCTTTATCTAAAGGCATCGCAACGTCATAATAAAATCGTTTTAATGCAATAAGGATTTATAATAATCATTATATTGCATTCATAATCGCTTTTCTGCAAAATGGCTTATCTATAATCGCTTGAGCCACTCATGATGAATACCCCTACCTCAGACCCTATTGGCGCAGCATGGCTTATCCGTTATGCCAGCATCGAGCTGGTGTCCCCTTTATATGTCAGCAGTAGTATCGGTGGGCGCAGACAAACCTATAAAGACGGTGACGTCATTCATAACGCTTATCAGGAAACCGCGCGTCCACTGGACACAATCATTGCGCACTTACAGTTTCACATGCGTCATGAAGTACTGAGTTTAGAGTTACTGACTCGTTTATTTGAGCAGGTAGGGGCAAGTGACGTGCAAGCATGGGTAAACGCTGAGCCGACAGGCAGCTATGCCCGTAGAATGGCTTTCTTATATGAATGGCTCATGGATAAGCGTTTAGAGGTACCAAGTAATATAGGTGGTAACTATGTGGATGCTTTGGATACCAAGAAGCTGGTTACTTCAAGTCCTTCGCAGGTTATCAAGAACGCTCGCTGGCGTATCAATGACAATCTAGCAGGAACCCGTCATTTCTGTCCGAAGCTGGTGAAAACAGAGGCCTTTACGCAAGCAGCTGCACTCGATATTGCCAAGATGGTTGACAAACTTAACGATGAATTTGGGCAAGACTTACTGATGCGCGCCTCCGTATGGATGACCCTACGAGAGAGTAAAGCCAGCTTTACTATAGAAGGTGAGGGAAAAGAGTTAAAACGCATTGAACGTTTTGCCGATGTGATGGCACGGCGTACCGGCAAGGGCGACATTCCGCTTGATCCTGAGTCGCTAGCAGAATTGCAACAAGAGATATTGGGCAGTAAAACGGTCATCCAGCAGTATGGTATCCGTCAATCACCAGTTTTTGTGTCGCATACTCAGGTGAATGGCTTTAAAGAAATTGTGCATTATATTGCTCCACCAGCTGATGACATTGCTAACAAGCTAGCAGGGTTACAGGTATTTATGGAAAAGACTGAGGGACAGTCAGCACTGATGCGTAGTGCTGTTGCCTCCTTTGCTTTTGTATATATTCATCCGCTGGCGGATGGCAATGGCCGCGTACATCGCTTTTTGATTAATGATGTCCTCAGACGAGACCAGGTCATTCATGAGCCGATTATCCTACCTATATCACAAGCCATTGCTGAGCATCCCTCAGACCGTCATGCCTATGATAAAATCTTAGACCGTGTCTCTGTGCCCCTTATGAAGCAAATCCGTGATCATTACAGCTTTGATAAACAAGCGATTACTTACCCTGATGGTATTCGCTCAAACTTAAATTTTGAAGACAGTCACCTTATTCAACCGGCATGGCGCTTTATGGACCTGACGCCTCATGTTCAGTACTTATCAGGACTGATTGCGCATGTTATTGAAAAAGGGATGCATAACGAGTCACAGTACCTAAGACAACATGACCATGCACGACTGGCGATAAAAGAGATTATTGAGATGCCCAACAGCTATGCCGATAGAATCATTCGCAGCATGCTGCAGAATAAGGGTGCTAAAAGTAATAAGTTACTTAAGGGTTATCCGTTTTTAACAAATGATGAGGTTTGGGACGATATTTTCTCTGTCGTTGTAGAAACCTTTAAAGATGAAGCAAATGGTTTGAATAGTTAGAACAAACCCTGCTATACGCAGGAAAGTCTGCCTTGATAATCAAGCTCAAGCTAGTATCAGTATCATCGTTGCGATAATGATTCGTTTATAAAAGATTCGGCTGAAATACCATAGCCTAAAACGTAATCAATATTTTTCTTGACCCTATTTACGCTAATAAACTACTTAAAACAGACTGTATAAAAGGAACTGCTGATAACAGACCATTGTAATTTGACAAGCCTTGATACAGATAGTCAAAATGATTTTGAGTATTTGAGTATTTGAGTATTTGAGTATTTGAGTATTTGAGTATTTGAGTATTTGAGTATTACTTCGCTTCTTTAGTTATGATAACCCCAGTTCGGGATAAGCGCTCAAAAAAAAGATAAAAAAAGAAGTCCGAAGTTGCTAAAGTAAGTTTACCAAGACAAACTTCACAACAAGGACTTCTTACATGGACAACCTAACCGAACTATACTGCCATATTGACGACTTTTATTAGCAATTCAAACCTGAGTTTGACGCTCATTTAATCGCAACGGGCCGTCAACGGCTAAGAGCATGCCAGATAAGTTTAGCAGAGATTATGACCATCTTGGTACTGTTTCATCAACTGCGGTATCGACCAGTTTAAGTCTTTTTACTACCACCATATGCATGGCATGATGGAACGGGAGTTTCCAAACCTGCCGAGCTACTCGCGATTTATAGAGCTTGTGCCGCGCAGTATCATACCACTGTGCAGCTACTTGCAAAGCATGATGGGCGACTGTACGGGTATCAGCTATATTGATTCAACCAAGATAGCAGTTTGTCATAACAAGCGTATCTACCGTCATA
>NZ_QGGM01000015.1:0-94659 GCF_003148585.1 Psychrobacter immobilis
ATCGCTAAAAATTATGTTCGTAATGAATTAACTTTGAGTTTTTCTGCTGTCTTAAATGATAATTTTTATAGTTAGAATGAACTCCGAAAAGGAGTTAAAACCAACTTTATTTTTTAGCATTCTGAATCAGCAAAAATCCACACAAGTTGTTCTTTAGTTATGCTTTTAAATAGTGCTCAATCACTGTCGTCCAGTAACTGATATATAGGGTATCTCTCTTGCTGTTTAGTCTCAATCCCTTTCAGGTTAAGCTATCTAGCGAGCCGACTATCTTATCATAATGATTTGAATTGTCAAGCTTTTTTATGTTTTGTCTTAGCTTGGTAATCTAAGTAATAAGTTGGTTAACTTACTGCTTAGCTTCCTTTGCTGTGGGGCGTATTATATAGATTCTGACAGGGGTGTCAACCGCTTTATCAGAGGTTTTTGGGTTTATTTGATGAGACTTTTAATAATACATAGTTTTCAATGGGTTAAGATTGACATTCATTTAATTCTTTTAAATTAGACGGTAAATAATGACTCAGCTTTAAACAGTATCTATCGATATTCATTAATTGTCATCTATAGAGTTGCCATTAAGAACTTACTTTAAGCTAAAACTTTGAAGCTCTATACTGACTTTTTGACATATTTATCTGCTTATTGATAATTGCCTTCGCTGTGTCCTTTAACTATGATTTACACTTCTTGATATTCGCATAGATAGCATCTATATATAGAGGCCGACCTAATCCCTTACTATCTAGTGTTGATACACAGTTTTTGCTATAATAGCTGACTTTATAATATTGCTTAATGGCATTTCTTATTAGCCTTAATTGTTCAACGGTTGATTGTTTGAAATTTTGCCTTTAAGTGATATCTATCTCTTATAACATATCATAGCAGTTGGATATAATTGACGCAGTCTTGCGGTTATATGATTGATGGTTGCAATCATCACTGCCAACGGACGCAAAAAGGTGAATAGATTATGGTAGCGATTACTTTACCCGATGGTAGCGTAAAAAACTTCGAAGGTAGCACCACCGTCATGGAAGTGGCACAAAGCATTGGTGCAGGATTGGCTAAAGCAACGGTCGCCGGGCGTGTAGATGGTCATCTAGTTGATGCGCACGACCCTATTGCTCATGATGCTAATGTTGAAATCGTGACACCAAAAGATGATGACGGTGTCGATATCATTCGCCATTCTTGTGCTCACCTATTAGGTCATGCCGTTAAGCAGTTATATCCTGATGTAAAAATGGTGATTGGTCCCGTTATCGATGATGGTTTTTATTATGACATTTATAGCGAAACGCCGTTTACACCAGAGCATATGGCAGCCATTGAAAAACGCATGATGGAGCTGATTAAGCAAGATTATGACGTTATCAAAAAAATAACGCCACGCGATGAAGTCATTAAAATCTTTGAAGAACGTGGTGAAGACTATAAGCTTAAGCTGATTAACGATATGCCAGGCGAAGAAGCCTTTGGTCTCTATCATCATCAAGAGTATGTGGATATGTGCCGTGGTCCGCACGTGCCAAACACCAGATTTTTAAAAGTATTCAAACTGACCAAAATGTCTGGTGCATATTGGCGCGGTGATGCCAAGAACGAGCAACTGCAACGTATCTATGGTACAGCATGGGCGGATAAGAAAGACCTAAGAGCCTATATTCAGCGTATCGAAGAAGCAGAAAAACGTGATCACCGTAAAATCGGTAAGGCACTGAACTTGTTTCACATGCAAGAGCAAGCACCAGGTATGGTGTTTTGGCATGCAAACGGTTGGACTATTTACCAAGTGCTTGAGCAATATATGCGTAAAGTACAAAACGATAATGGCTACGAAGAGATTAAAACACCGCAAATCGTAGATCGTAGTTTATGGGAGCGTTCTGGTCATTGGGGTAACTATGCGACTAACATGTTCACGACTGCCAGCGAAAATCGTGATTATGCGGTAAAACCAATGAACTGCCCGTGCCACGTGCAAGTCTTTAACCAAGGTCTAAAATCTTACCGTGACTTACCATTACGTATGGCAGAGTTTGGCTCATGCCATCGAAACGAGCCATCAGGTTCGCTACATGGTTTGATGCGTGTACGCGGTTTTACCCAAGATGATGCACATATCTTCTGTACACAGTCGCAAATCCAGCAAGAAGTCGCTGACTTTATTAAACTAACCCTTGCCGTCTATGAAGACTTTGGTTTTGACAATATCATTATGAAACTCTCGACTCGCCCTGAAAAACGGGTTGGTAGTGATGAGTCTTGGGATTTTGCAGAGAAAGCTTTGGCCGATGCATTAGATAGCTCAGGATTAGATTGGGCTTATCTGCCCGGTGAAGGTGCATTCTATGGTCCGAAGATTGAATTTAGTTTGAAAGATTCTTTAGGTCGCGTCTGGCAGTGCGGTACGATTCAGGTTGACCCAAACATGCCTGAGCGCCTTGATGCCGAATTCGTCAATGAGCAAAACGAGCGCGAAGTACCTATTATGTTGCACCGTGCCATCTTAGGTTCATTCGAGCGCTTCATTGGTATTTTGATTGAAAACTATGCTGGTTGGATGCCCGTTTGGCTAGCGCCGCAACAAGTGGTGGTGATGAATATCACTGATAAACAGGCAGATGCTTGTGAAAATGTGGTCAGCGAACTCAAAAATTCAGGTTTGCGAGCTATTAGTGACTTGCGTAACGAAAAGATTGGATTTAAGATACGAGAGAAAACATTAGAACGCGTTCCCTATATGCTAGTATTAGGGGATAAAGAAGTCGAATCGGGCAGTGTCAATGTCCGTACTCGTGAAGGTGAAAACCTTGGCGTGATGAGTGTTCCAGAATTTATTACATTAGTACAGACCGCTGTCAGCGACAAAGGCCGACAGACCCCAAAAACAGATGAGGAGTAATACCTATTAAACAGTCAAACCGTTTGAACATCAACGAAGATATCACAGCCAAAGAAGTCCGTCTCGTTAAAGAAGACGGCGAACAGATGGGCGTGGTCGATATCGAAACCGCGATGAAAGCGGCACGTGAGGACAGTCTAGATTTGGTCGAATTGGTTCCTGAAGCCAAACCGCCAGTATGCAAAATCATGGATTATAAGCATTTCCTCTATGATCAAAAGCAAAAAGCGAAAGAAGCTAAAAAGAACCAAAAGCAAACTCAGCTAAAAGAGATGAAGCTGCGTCCTAGTACTGAAGAAGCTGATTATCAGGTTAAACTGAAAAAAATCGTCAGCTTTTTGGAAGACCAAGACAAAGTTAAAATCAGTATTCGCTTTCGTGGCCGTGAAATGGCGCACCAAGAGATTGGTCGCAAGCAGCTAGATCGTATTATCGAAGATACTGCTGAGATTGCTAACGTTGAGCAATATCCTAAGATGGAAGGTCGTCAGATGGGTATGCTGCTTGGGCCAACTAAGAAAAAGTAATCTGTTTATTAGATGGCTGTTAGTCAATATAGATATGTATAACCTTAACCATCAATATACTGCGGGATATTGATGGTTTTTTATTGTGTGCATAGATACATATCTCTTTTAAATATGTTTAGTCAGATATAATTGGCTGACTCTATTTTACAAAACCTACCTTCTCAACCATTTGATTACGCGGTAATCTAAAGGTCTGTTTTATATTTGCTAATCAGCATTTATTAAAAATTTCTAGTAAGTGTATAAAAATAACGTATATCACGACCATCAGAGTCGTTGACAAAAACACTACTTTTATCCAATATTGAAGGAAATTTCATGCAAGAATTGACCCCACCAGAAAACGCAACGACGCCAAGTATTTCTCTAACCGCGCCTGAACCTGTGAGAGAAATACAAAAAAGCGAAGCAGATCAGATGGTCAAATTGGATGACAGCCAAATCCCAGAACTTGATGCCAAGGTCGATGCCTTTGTTGATCATGTGATTAATAATTCTGTGCACAGTGCTGAGTTTCAGCAAAATGTGCAATCGATTCATAATCTCGGCACCAAAGAGATTCGTGAATCAGCCCAAGTGTCTAATCGTATGCTTGATTTACCCGCCAAAAGCCTCAATGACAGCTTGTTTGATAATTCCCCTATCGCCAAGTCATTGACTGAGTTGCGCGGCATCGTCGAAGATTTAGATCCCAGTAAAAAAGAGCTGACCAGCTCGCGTAAGTTATTCGGTCTCATCCCATTTGGCAATAAAGTACAGGATTACTTCCGTCAATATGAATCGGCACAATCACATATCAACGCCGTAGTAACCAGTCTATATAATGGTAAGGATGAGCTGCTCAAAGACAATGCGATGATTGAGCAAGAAAAAGTCAATATGTGGGAGCTGATGCAATCCATACGCCAATACGTTTATGTCGGCAAAAAGATTGATGAGCAGTTAGAACAGAAGGTTTATGCGATAGAAGCGACCGATCCCGAAAAAGCACGCATTATTAAAGAAGAGATGTTGTTTTATGTGCGTCAAAAAAACACCGACTTTTTAACTCAGTTAGCCGTGAACGTGCAAGGCTATTTAGCGCTCGATACCATTCGCCGCAATAACTTAGAATTGATAAAAGGCGTTGATCGAGCCACCACAACCACCGTATCTGCACTACGTACAGCGGTCGTGGTTGCACAAGCGATGACCAATCAAAAACTGGTGCTTGATCAAATTACTGCTTTAAATAAAACCACCAGTAGCTTAATTGAATCGACCTCAGCGATGCTAAAACGTCAGTCAGGTGAAATCCATGAGCATGCGACCAGTAGCAGCATTGAGCTTGATAAATTGCAAAACGCTTTCAATAACGTCTATGATACGATGGATATGATTAGCAATTATAAAATTGAAGCGCTAGAGAACATGAAACAGACGGTCAATACTTTGACTACTGAAGTTGATAAGGCTCAGAAATACTTGGATAAGTCTAATCAAACAACAGTATTAGAAGTGTCGAAAGAGATAGACAGTAAAAAGATAACCAATAGATCAAGTACAGTCGATATCGACATTTGATTTGTTTTAATAGTTGTTGCCTATTAAAGGTGGCCACTTCCTGCTACCAAATACACTTAAGACAATTGACGCAAGATATTGCAACGTCGTTCGTGTTAAGATAGCCATTATTAATAATTTTAAAAATAGATACGGTAATTTATGAGTTGGAACGATCCAAACGCCTCAAGTGAGGCAAAAAGATATGACAATCCTATCCCTAGTCGCGAACTGATACTCAGTACGATTAATGAGCATGGTGAAGTCACGCATCAACAATTGGCAAAAGCCTTTAATATTGATGACCCAGACCAGTTTGACGCTTTAGGCAATCGCCTAAAAGCGATGGCACGTGATGGACAAGTAAACCGCGACGGTCGTCCTTATCGCTATCGCACGGTGACCAAGCAAGATGTCGTCAGAGGTACAGTGTCTGCACATCCTAAAGGCTTTGGCTTTGTATTATTAAGCGATATGCCAGATTTGTTTTTACATGAAAAGCAAATGCGCTGGGTTTTCAACGGTGACACTGTAGATGCAGTCGGTACATCGACAGACAATCGCGGGCGCACAGAAGGACGTATCGTCGATGTCGTTGAACGTCGTCAAAATAACTTCATTGGTACATTAGCGCGTGATGAAGACGGCTACTGTGTCGAGCTTGGTAGTCCAAATAATCACCAGCCGATTACCGTTACTGAAGAAAATGTACAAGCGATGAATGCCAAGCAAGGCTCTCCTGTTAAGGTTGATGTTATTGATTGGCCAAATCAGCATGAATTTGCGACGGGTAAAATCACTGAAGTACTGTCTGATGACAATGATCGCGAACTGATTATTGAGACCACCTTACTTAATTATGATATCCCATCAGATTTTAGCGAAGCAGCACTGAAGCAAGCCAACGATTATCAAGAGCCGACTGAAAAAGATTTAAAAGGTCGTACAGATTTGCGTGATTTGCCGCTGGTGACTATCGATGGTGAAGATGCACGTGATTTTGATGATGCCGTATTTGCTGAAAAACGCTCTGGTGGCAACTATCGTGTCTTAGTTGCGATTGCTGATGTCAGTTATTACGTCACACCAAACTCGCCACTTGATAAAGATGCCTACGAGCGCGGTACGTCCGTATACTTTCCACATCGCGTGATTCCAATGTTGCCAGAAGTACTCTCTAATGGTCTGTGCTCACTAAATCCTGACCGTGATCGTCTTTGTATGGTCGCTGATATCAAAATATCGCGGGCAGGCAAAGTGACCGGTTATGAGTTCTATCCTGCTGTCATGCACTCACAAGCACGCTTAACGTATAATCAAGTGAATGCTTATCTTGAGAATCCAGAAGATAAGAGCGTACCTACCTCACTCACGGGTAATAAAGACGTCAAAAAATCTGTCGATACCTTACATCAATTGTATGAGCTACTGCTTAAAAAGCGTGAAGAGCGTCATGCAATGGAGTTTGAAACAGTTGAGACCTACATTAAGTTCAATGAGAAAGGTGGTATCGAGGCGATCCTACCGCGTACTCGCGGTGATGCTCAAAAACTCATTGAAGAATGTATGCTACTGGCCAATACTTGTGCAGCGAACTTTGCACTCAAGCATGAGCTTCCTGTCTTATATCGTAACCATGACAAACCTGATGGCGAAAAATCAATGCGTATTCACGAATACGCAAAGAACTTTGGTTTAAGCTTCCCAGAAGAAAATCCAACGCAAGCCGATTATCAGCGTATTATTGAAGCCACCAAAGACAGACCCGATGCGATTAGTATCCACAGCATGCTGTTGCGCTCAATGATGCAAGCGAACTATGCACCTGACAATATCGGTCACTTTGGGCTAGCTTATGACGAATATAGCCACTTCACCTCGCCGATTCGTCGTTACCCTGATTTGATGCTGCATCGTGCCATCAAAGCAAAAGTGACCAATACTCAGCAGCCAGTGATGGACTTTTCTCTTGAAGCGGCTGGCACGCAAACCTCAGATACTGAGCGCCGTGCCGAAAAAGCCTCGCGCTATGTAGAGTCTTGGCTCAAGTGCCACTATATGAAAGATCATGTTGGTGAAGAGTTCGAAGGTGTGGTTACTACAGTCACAAGCTTCGGTTTGTTTGTCACCTTGACTGACCTATATATCGATGGTTTGGTTCACATCTCTAATGTCGGTGATGACTTCTTTGTTTACGATGAACAGCAACAACAGCTAATCGGTAAAGACAAAGGGACATTATTCGGACTGGGTGATCGCGTTAAAGTGAAAGTTGCTGGCGTCAATATGGATCTGCTACAAATTGACTTTGATTTAAAAGCCAAATTGCAATCTAGTGAAATGAATCAAACGAAGAGCGCGCCTTCTAAGAAAGGCACTGAGAAGAAAAGTACTGATAGAAGAAGTCCCGCTAAAAAGACTGGCAACCGTAGTAAAGGCGCAAGTAAGAAAAGCTAGTGTTAGTAAACACTTCAAATAATAAAAAGGCCAACGTCATCGTTGGCCTTTTTTGTGCGTGGTATTTTATAACGACTACTTAAGTCATTATTGTGCATTACTCATCTGGTCTAGACGTTTATTGTCTGCTTCCTGAGCCTGATCTATTTTCGCGGTAGCATTATCGAGAATGGCTTTAGGCTGTTTGCCAAGTGGCTGGCTTGCGACATCTGCTGAGCCACTTTCTACATCATCCGTATTTGGTAACGCTGTATCGGGAGATTGCTCAGATCCTGCGTCACTTATGACTATCTCTCTATTTTTATCACGTTGATTGCCATTAATGAGGTTGAAACCTAGTAACGCAACTATGCCCACTAGGGCGAATATAATCAAGTGTTTCATTTGCATAAAAAATGTCTCGTATTTGAATGATAATCAGATATACGTTTCGTTGCATTTTTTATGCCTAGTTTTTGGCAGGTTTTTGCAAATTATTCTTGCGGGCTATTATTATTCAGTAAATCAGTCTCGTCAGAGCTTTCTGCAATTTCCTGTTCAACTTTTTCCATGAGTTTGTCGTCAGGACGCGCGTTAAGCACCTCATCAGCATTGCGACCTTGTAAAATCAATTTGGCACGAGCCTTTGCTTGTTTTTTGTCCTTATCATCAACGCTATTATCTTCATTCTGGTTTTTATCAGGCACTTTGGGCGTGATTGGCGTAATTGTCATGTCTGACTTAGCACTATCAGTGTTAGCGTTAGCCTGCATATTCTCAAATGCTTTTTCTAAGTTACTATTAAAACGCAAACGATAAATCGGTTCAGGCAAGCTGAAGCCTTCATTTTCTAACGCATGCTTGGTCTCACGAATGGCAATACTGCGTGCTTTTGAGAAGTCTGTATCTGATTGGTCCACCCAAATTTGAAATTCTAAAATGATATTAGAGTCGCCAACATTGGTAATGACAGCCACTGCTTTTGGTTCATCTAAAACGAATGCTAATCTATGTATCGCATCCAGTCCGACCTTGATAGCCGCTAATGGATCATCATTGGCATCAACGCCTAACTCAAAGGTAAATCGACGTTCTGGATTTTTGGTGTAGTTTAAAATCGTTGCTTTAAATACTTCAGCATTGGGAATGCGCAACTGGTTGCCATCTAAAGTCATCAGAATAGTCGCACGTGAGGTTAGCCGTACTACGATCCCCTCTTGATTATTAATCAAAATATGATCACGTGCGCGAAATGGTTGGCGAATACTGAGCATGAGCGAGGCAATGTAATTCTCAATAGTGTCTTTGACCGCAAAACCAACGGCGATACCGATAACGCCTGCACCGCCAAGCAAAGTACCTAAGATGGTTTCGGCGCCTATCAAACTCAGCGCAAGAATCAAACCGAAAATAATAAAAATGACTTTAACGGTTTGTGACAGCAATTCGGCGACAAATGGATTGGGCGTGAGCCGCTGCCACATTTTTTTGCGATTAGACAGCCAACTACCAAACCATGTCACCAATGCAAATAGGACAATGCCGACCAATAGGAGTGGCAAGGCTTTGACTAGATTTTTGGCTTGGGCTTTAAGACCTTGATAAACGGTAGTGACATTGTCTTGAACATCAAGGGTACGATCAATCCGATCTTCGACAGTGACCACATCTGTCAGGCGGTTGGTCAAATTAATGGCTTGTTGCGCTTTTTTCTCGTTCGGCGTCTCTCCGGTTAAGGTGACAACACCTTGCGTAACGCTGACATTGATAGCCTGCAGACCTTCTATTTCAGAAAAAATACCCTGAATACGTTGACGGATGTCATTGTCTTTTTGCGGAGTAGGAGTGGTTTCGATTTGCGCATTATTGGTGCTCTCACCACTGATTATGGGCGGTGGTGCTGGTTCAGGTATGACCACTGGAGATGCTGAAGCTTCCTCTTCTGAGGTCGCATCAAGTAAAGGTTTATCAGCTGCCGGGTTTTCTGCTGTATCTATCCCCAATGCAGAGGTGATACCAGTCACCTCTTCACCAGCCGCATACACTGGAAAGGTAAAAAGGATGCTTAGTAACAACAGCATTTGACCCCACGCTTTTATAAAATCGCGCATCGTTGAACGGTCAAAGTCAGTGTTCATAAGCATCCTTTGCTTTTTATAGATTTTCGTACTCATCTTTCTTTACTGAATTTTCAATAATCATTAACTGTCTAAATAAACTTGTGCCTCGCCCAAGTTTAACGTGCCTTCATAGATTGCGCGACCAGTAATGATACCTTCAATACAATCGCCATAAGGTTTCAGCAGTTCGATATCTTTCATATTGGTCACGCCGCCTGAGGCAATCACAGGCAAGCCGCCTTCACGTGCTAAATTGACAGTTTGTTCAACGTTGACGCCTTGCATCATGCCATCGCGGTTGATATCGGTGTAGACAATCGACGATACGCCGACATCAGCAAAGCGCTTCGCAAGCTCAGTCGCCTTAGTATCGGTCACATTTGCCCAACCATGAGTGGCAACCATGCCATCTTTTGCATCGATACCTACAATGATATGACCCGGAAATTCGCGGCAAGCTTCTGCGACAAACTCCGGATCTTCGACCGCTTTTGTACCAATGATGATATAAGTCAAACCAGCCGTAATATATTGCTCAATGGTGTTCATGTTGCGCACACCGCCGCCCAACTGAATAGGCAGATTCGGATACGCTTTGGTAATGTCATTCACCACTTGTCTATGAACGGGTACGCCGTCAAATGCCCCATTCAAATCAACCAAATGCAGTCGACGTGCACCTTCCTCTACCCAGCGTGCCGCCATGGCCACTGGATCATTAGAAAAAATCGTATCATCCTCCATACGGCCTTGTTTTAAGCGGACACATTTACCATCTTTTAAATCAATAGCTGGGATAATGACAGGCACAGCACACATATAGCATTCCTTATAAAGCACAACAATAAATATATTTAGAAAAGTAAATTTAAAAATCAGAGTGTATTGAACGTTCAACACCCTCTAAACACGCATAAAAACATCAGTCAAAAGTGACTTAATATATAGACAAACCAAAAGCTATCCATGATAGACCCGAAATCCACTTCGATAGATAGCAATGACCATAAAAAAATGGTCAATCATAACCATAAGTTTTAATACATTGAATCACTGGCAACATTAGATAAATTCAATTACTGACTGGCAATTTTAGGTCAATTTAGCGTATAATCCTAGGTAAATTTTTATTTGTTTCTATGTGATAGTAACCATGCGCTGCGCTTTTTATTGGGTCATTTATGGCTTAGTGTTGCATAGCGGTCAGGATGAGTCGAGCAGCAGCTAAGTGCATCTTTTTGATGTTGGCTGACATATTGCTAAGAAGGGTTATATTAGAAATTTCAACTGGTGGCCTCTAAACAGTCTACTCTACAGCACTAAACTCTAATGACGCCTCTTTCTTTTTTATAGTCTCTATCGTCTCTCTATCACTAGCTAACTATTTTAGAACAGTCATTACTAGCTGTATAGCCGCTTATTGATGTGAGTGAAATCTACTTAATAATGGCTTCGCTAATTTGTCTGTCAACCAGTTTATCATCTATTTCGATAGATCATCTTTTGGCTGCATTCTTATCTAATTGCGTATCTATTAACAAGATACCAAACCGATAAGGATGGCCAATTGCGCTGGTGTTACAAGCTTTAATTTTCAATGAAACGTATGATAGAGCTATTGTCTACACAATCATTTTCGCTAAAGGCTTGAACGATTGCGTTTGATTTGATGGTTTTAACATACACCTTGGTAGCCAGTCGCCACTTTGGTCATTCGAATAAGACATTAACGTGTTGTTAAGGAGTCTAAGGTCAGCGTTAATACTCTTACTAGTAGTTATGATCATGCGTTATTTTTAGAGATCCTTTGTCACTATCCTACTATAGGAAGAGAGACGTGGGGGCTTTATTGAATGACGCAGATGTTCATGCTACCGATATACCAAACAGGACGTCTGGTATCGTTTTAGACTATGGACTAAGTTTTCGCTTATGATTACCATCAAAAAAGGTTTGGATTTGCCCATCACCGGTGAATCATCCCGCGAGATATCTGAGCACCAACCGACACATGTCGCCGTTATTGGCTATGATTATGTGGGCATGAAGCCCACGATGAATGTCAAAGAAGGTGATATCGTAGCAAAGGGTCAGCCCGTTTTTGAAGACAAAAAACGAGTTGGCGTTATCTATACTGCCCCTGCTGCTGGTAAAGTCGTCGCGATTAAACGCGGTGAACGTCGTGTGTTTGAGAGCCTTGTGATTGCGGTCGACCCAAACGGTGAAGAAGTAGACTTCGAGCGCTATGACTCCCAGCAACTTGCTGACCTAGACGCTGAAGTTGTTGAAACCCAACTGCTTGCCTCTGGCGAATGGACCGCGTTTCGCACGCGCCCTTATAGCCGTGCGCCAGAAATCGGTGCCCGTCCTCATGCTATTTTTGTCACCGCTATGGATACCAATCCATTAGCATTTGACCCAATGCTGCTGATTAGCGATCAGTTGCAAGCGTTCAATGACGGACTTGCTGTCTTATCGACACTCAGCCCCAAGACCTTTGTTTGCCATCATGGTGATGCCCAGTTGACGCCAGTTGCCAAAACCGCAGCTAATAATGTCACTGAGTATCATAGCTTCGCTGGTAAACATCCCGCTGGTCTTGCCGGCACGCACATTCACTTTTTACATCCAATCATGCGCGGTACAAGCGTCTGGACGATTGGTTACCAAGACGTGATTGCGATTGGCAAGCTATTTACTACAGGTCGCTTATATACGCGCCGTATCATTAGTTTGGCGGGTCCTGCGGTCACCAAGCCACGTTTGGTCGCTACTGAGCGCGGTGCTGATATCGCTGCTCTGACCAAAGGACAGCTGGCGGCTGGCGAGAACCGTATTATTTCTGGTTCGGTGTTGTCAGGTCGCAAAGTATTTGGCAATACGGCTTATCTTGGTCGCTTTCATAATCAAATCAGTGTGCTGCCTGAAGGGCGTGAACGTCCAGCGTTCCATTTCCTAAGTGTCGGCACCAACCGCTTCTCTAAGCTGCCTATTTATATTTCTAAGTTTTTTGGTAATAAGAAATATAACTTTACGACCACGAGTAATGGTTCACCGCGAGCGATGGTACCTATCGGGGTTTATGAAGAGGTCATGCCGCAAGATTATCTGCCTACACAGTTACTACGTGCATTAATTGTCGAAGACATGATTAGCGCCGTAGATTTGGGCGTGCTCGAATTGGACGAAGAAGATTTAGCATTATGCACCTTCGTATCTCCTGGCAAATATGAATTCGGTGATATTTTGCGTGATAACTTGACACGCATTGAGCTGGAGGGCTAACCACGATGAAATTTTTACACAATATGTTCGATCGTATGGAGCCGTCTTTCACCAAGGGTGGCAAACACGAAAAATACTATGCTATCTTTGAGATGTTTGATACGTTTTTGCGTCAACCAAGCTCAACCACATACTCAGCATCACACGTACGCGACGGTATCGACCTAAAGCGTATTATGATTACCGTATGGTTATGTACTTTCCCAGCCATGTTTTGGGGTATGTACAATATCGGTCATCAAGCACTAACGGCGATTGCAACCCTTGGTTTACAGCCTGAAGGCTGGCGTACCGTTATCACCAGTATGGCAGGCTATAACCCAGACAGTATCTGGGCAAGCTTCGTCTACGGTGCTATGCAATTTTTACCGATTTATATCGTCACCTTTGCAGTCGGTATTCTCTGTGAGATTATCTTTGCCGTAGTACGCGGCCATGAAGTCAACGAAGGTTTCTTTGTGACCTCAGTGCTGTTTGCGCTTTGTTTACCACCAGATATTCCTTTATGGCAAGTTGCCCTCGGTATTATCTTTGGTGTGGTAGTCGCAAAAGAAGTGTTCGGTGGTACGGGTAAAAACTTCCTGAACCCTGCCCTATCAGGTCGCGCATTCTTATACTTTGCGTATCCAGCCTATATGTCTGGTGACTCAGTATGGACCGCCGTTGATGGTTTCTCTGGTGCAACACCACTTGGCCTTGCGGCACTTGGCGTGGTCCCACAAGACTTCGTCGACGTCTACGGTAATGCAATCACTTGGGGTGATGCGTTCTTAGGTAATATGCAAGGCAGTATCGGTGAAGTATCAACACTGGCTATCCTAATGGGTGCCGTCGTTCTACTTTGGACGCGTATTGCTTCATGGCGTATTATGGCAGGTTGTGTGGTAGGTCTGATTGCTACTTCTCTTGTCTTTAATATGATTGGTTCTGAAGACAATATGATGATGAACCTGCCGTTTTATTGGCACTTAGTTATCGGTGGCTTCGCCTTTGGTGCCGTATTTATGGCAACCGATCCTGTATCAGCTGCGCATACCAATAAAGGCCGCTGGGCTTATGGTATCTTGATTGGTTTTATGACGGTATTGATTCGCGTCGTGAACCCAGCTTTCCCAGAAGGCATCATGCTGGCTATTTTATTCGCCAACTTATTTGCTCCATTGTTTGATTACTTTGTGACCCAAGCAAACATCAAACGCCAAACAGCTCGGAGGGTTCGTTATGTCCAAGCCCAAAAGTAATAATGCGAAAACCATCAGTGTGGCATTGACGCTATGCTTGGTGTGTTCCGTCTTAGTTTCAGCAGTAGCGGTTGGTCTAAAACCTGCTCAAATTGAAAACGCACGCTTAGACCGTAACAAAAATATCTTGGTCGCCGCTGGCATGTACGATGCCGAGTCTGATACAGCAGATGATGTTGCTGAACGTTTTAAAGATTTCGATGTCGAAATTATTGACTTAAGTAAAGGCAGCTACGTTGATGACGAAGCGCTAAAAGCCGCTGGCATCCCTGATCGTAATGCTTATGATGCAAGCCAAGCGACTAAGAATAAAGCACTGAGTGAAGATTTAGGCAATAATGACCCTGCTGGTATTGGTCGCAAGCCTAAATATGCCAAAGTCTATGTTAAAAAAGATGACGCAGGCAAACCTGAAATGGTTGTTTTGCCGATTCAAGGCTATGGACTATGGGGCACTATCTATGGTTTCTTAACCCTTGAAAGCGATATGAATACCATCAAAGGTATCAGCTTTTATGAGCATAAAGAAACCCCAGGTCTGGGTGCTCGTATCGAAGAGCCAGAGTGGCGTGCGAAGTGGAGCGGTATCCACTCATATGACGAAAACGGTAATGTTGCCACTGGTGTGACCAAAGCGGGTACACCAAAAGAGAACTGGGTCGATGGTATCAGTGGTGCAACCTTGACCGGTCGCGGTGTCAGTAACATGATTCAGTTTTGGTTGGGTGAGCAAGGTTATAAGCCTTATTTAGATACGCTACGTAAAGAGAGTGGTCAAGCGATTGATAATGCGGCAGATACACAAGCTACGCAATCAACGCTGAGCGCTCAACCTGAAACCGAACTGGCAGCCAAACGACCAGTAGCAAACGGCAAGGAGGCATAACATGGCTGACACTAAAAGTATTTTAACCTCGCCTATTTTTGATAATAACCCCATTGCCCTACAGATCCTTGGTATCTGTTCGGCACTGGCTGTCACCACAAGCATGGCTAATGCCATGGTAATGTGTGTGGCGTTGACCTTAGTCACGGCGTTTTCAAGCTTCTTTATCTCGATCATTCGTAAGCAAATCCCTTCAAGCATTCGTATTATCGTCCAGATGACCATTATTGCTTCCTTGGTTATCTTGGTCGATCAGGTGCTAAAAGCCGTTGCTTATGATGTGAGTAAAGGCCTGTCGGTCTTCGTTGGTTTGATTATCACCAACTGTATCGTGATGGGTCGTGCCGAAGCATTTGCCATGAGCAATCCACCAGTGCCAAGCTTTTTAGATGGTATTGGTAATGGTCTTGGCTATTCTGCGGTTTTGCTGTTTGTCGCGACTATCCGTGAGCTACTTGGCTCAGGTACGTGGTTTGGTATCACCATCCTACAGCCTGTCACTGATGGCGGTTGGTATATTCCAAACGGTCTATTACTGTTGCCACCGTCAGCATTCTTTATTATTGGTTTGTTCATTGCCATTATCCGTATCTGGAAACCTGAGCAGGTTGAAGACGCTGAATTTGTAATGAAGCCGCAGTCTAAAGGCATGGCACATGGAGGCGGTCACTAATGGGACATTATGTTAGTTTATTTATAACCTCAGTCTTTATTGAGAATATGGCGCTGGCCTATTTCTTAGGTATGTGTACTTTCTTGGCAGTATCAAAGAAGGTTTCAACCGCTATTGGTCTGGGTGTTGCCGTGGTCGTCGTGATGGCGATTACCGTACCGCTAAACAACTTACTCTTTCAGTTCATTCTAAAAGATGGTGCGCTGGCATGGGCAGGTTTCCCTGATATCGACTTAAGCTTTTTGGGCTTGCTCAGTTATATCGGCTTGATTGCTGCGACCGTACAGATTCTAGAGATGTTCCTCGATAAGTTCGTCCCTAGTCTGTATAACGCCCTTGGGGTGTTTTTGCCACTTATCACTGTAAACTGTGCCATCTTAGGTGGTGTACTGTTTATGGTTGAGCGTGACTATAATTTCGGCGAATCTGTCGTGTATGGTGTGGGCGCAGGCTTCGGTTGGGCATTGGCGATTACCGCATTGGCCGGTATCCGTGAAAAGTTAAAATACTCAGACATTCCAGCACCGCTGCGTGGTCTTGGTATTACTTTTATCACAGTTGGTCTGATGTCACTTGGCTTTATGTCTTTCGGCGGTATGTCAATTTAGACCGCTAAGCTTAACAGCCTATTTAGCGATTTGACCTATTTAATTCATTTATTCGGTAGGGGTTCAGGAAACACGCAATGACGTCTTTTCGCACCCCTACTCCATAGATTAAGGATACCTACCATGGATTACGCTACGGCGATTGGTGGCGTTGCTATGTTTACCTTGATCATCATGGGCCTCGTTGCCATTATTTTGGCGGCGCGCTCAAGACTGGTCAGTTCAGGCGATGTTACCATCCATATCAATGATAATCCCGATAATGACGTCGTGACCCCAGCAGGCGGTAAATTACTACAAACCCTTGCAAGCGAAGGTATTTTCTTATCTTCAGCCTGTGGTGGCGGTGGTACTTGTGCGCAGTGTCGTTGCCGCGTTATTGAAGGGGGCGGCTCTATCTTGCCCACCGAAGAAGGCTATTTTACTCAAGGCGAAATTCGCAATCACATGCGTTTGGCTTGTCAGGTAGCCGTTAAGCAAGACATGAAAATTGAGATTGACCCTGAGTTTTTTGATGTACAAAAGTGGGAATGTGAAGTTCTCTCTAATGACAACGTTGCGACTTTTATTAAAGAGCTGGTCCTTAAAATTCCAGATGGCGAAGAAGTGAACTTCCGTGCTGGTGGTTATGTACAGTTAGAGGCGCCACCGCATGAAGTTCATTATAAAGACTTTATCATTGACGAAGAATACCGTGAAGATTGGGAAAAATTTGGTATTTTCAACTATGTCTCAAAAGTTGATGAGCCAGTTATTCGTGCTTACTCGATGGCCAACTACCCTGAAGAAAAAGGCCTTATTAAGTTTAATATTCGTATCGCTAGTCCACCGCCACGCGGTCCTGATGGTATTCCACCAGGCAAAATGTCATCATGGGTATTTAGCCTAGTACCTGGCGATAAAGTAACGGTTTCGGGTCCTTATGGTGAATTCTTTGCCAAAGAGACTGACGCTGAAATGATTTTCGTTGGTGGTGGTGCTGGTATGGCACCGATGCGCTCGCACATCTTCGATCAGCTTAAACGCTTACATACTAAGCGTAAAATCAGCTTTTGGTATGGTGCACGCTCTATTCGTGAGATGTTCTATGTTGAAGATTATGATCAACTAGCAGAAGAGTTTGATAACTTTGAGTGGCATGTGGCTTTGTCTGATCCATTACCAGAAGACAATTGGGAAGGTCCAACCGGCTTTATCCATAATGTACTACTTGAAAACTATCTGAAAAACCATCCAAACCCAGAAGACTGTGAATACTACATGTGTGGGCCACCGATGATGAATGCAGCGGTCATCGACATGCTACACAGCTTGGGTGTGGAAGATGAAAACATCATGCTTGATGACTTCGGCGGTTAAGTGAGTAACTAAGCAAGTGGCTACGTAAAAAAGTATTCTAAAGTAATAAATAAAAAAGAGTCTCAATTGAGGCTCTTTTTTTGGCGCTGACTAAATGCAACTCTTGCATAATAAGCCTACAAATCTAAATGGCAGACCGCCTGCCCTCTACTATATGATTAATTGTTTATTGCCTTAAGAAAGGATTCTTATGAAAACCAACATTAAAGATTTGACCATTTGGATTACTGGTGCTTCTAGTGGTATCGGTGCAGCATTAGCCATCGCCTTTGCCAAACGTGGTGCCACCATTATTTTAAGTGGGCGTGATGAGGCAAAATTAGTAGCAGTCAAAAACCGCTGTAAAAACAGCAAAGACCATTTCATCATCCCTTTTGATATCACCGATGCCAAACAAGCAAAAGACGCGTATAAGACAGCTAAAGCTCAAGCTGGAAAAATTGATTGGCTTATTAATAATGCTGGCATCAGTCAACGCTCGCTTATTATGGAAACCACTGAAGAAGTTGAGCGCCAAATTATGGAGATAGATTATTTTGCGCAGACACGTCTGACCAGACTAGTACTGCCAGATATGATCGCGCAAGGTGGCGGCAAAATTGTCATGGTATCGAGCGTGGCTGGTTTATTAGGCACACAATATCGCGGCGCTTATGGAGCAGCCAAAGCCGCACTTCATATGTGGGCAAACAGTCTGCGTGCAGAACTGTACGAGCAAGGCATAGAGGTGGCGACGATATTCCCAGGATTTATTCAAACCAGTATTTCTATTAACGCCTTGACTGGTGATGGTAGCGCGCAAGGAACGATGGACGAGGCAACCAATAAAGGATTAACCACAGCTACCTTTGCTAAACAGGTCATAAAAGCTCTGATTAAGGGTGAAGAATACATCATCGTGGCAGGTAATAAAGAAAAGCTGGCGACCACGGTCAACCGCCTATCGCCACCAAAACTATATAAGCTCATCCGTGAATCAAAAGTAAAATAAATCTAGTCGTTTAAGCCACTAGGTCTTAAGTCGATGATTGGCGTTATGGGTGACAAGGGGTGTAAAATGGGCAACGCTAATAGAACGTGCCACTCACCCTTTTGCCATAAAAGCTATTGTGATTAATATGAGAAAACCAATAATGCAAAAATTATCCCCACTCTCATTGTCTAGAAAATCGATGAAAACCACCTTATTGCCCGTTATGGCTATCAGTGCTGTATTCAGTCTTAGCGCTTGCCAGCAAACGCCAGATTATGACTATCTCAGCGGTGAGACCATGGGAACGAGCTACCATATCAGTTATCAGCTACCTGCGGATGCAGATGAAGCGGCCATCCAAGCGTCGATTGATAAGCGCTTGCAGCAAATCAATGACAGTATGTCTACCTATCAAGCAGACTCTACTATCTCTAAGTTCAACCAATTAGGTAAAGACATCCCCCTCACTATCGATGCAGATTTTGCTCACGTGCTTGATGTGTCACGAATCGTCTATCAGCAATCTGGTGGCGCCTTTGATCCTACCGTCATGCCATTGGTAGAGACTTGGGGCTTTGGTAGCACCATGACCGTTGAGCGCTTGCAAAGTCCACCGACAGCACTTGAGATTGCTCAAGCAAAAGCCTTGGTCGATTTTGAGAGCATCATACAAAAAGAGCAGAGCATTTATAAAACCAAAGACGGTGTCGGGCTTGATTTCTCAGCAGTTGCTAAAGGTTATGGCGTCGATGTGATTGCCGATGTGCTCAGAGATGACTATCAAATTCGCAACTACATGGTAGAGATAGGGGGTGAAATTGCAACCTCTGGGGTCAATAACCAACAGCAGCCGTGGCAAATTGCGATTGATGCGCCTATTGAGGACAGTACGGTCAGCGAGCGTCAGACAATATCAGCGATTCGTCAACCAATCAATACCGATAATCAGATGTATTTGGCAACTTCTGGCAACTATCGTAATTCCGTCATATTCGACGGTCAGCGATACAGTCATACGATTGATCCAACCACTGGCAAGCCTATCGCGGGCGGCGCACCATCGGTAACCGTTGCAGCAGACTCAGTCGCACTGGCAGATGCTTGGGCAACCGCCCTAACTGCGATGCCTTATGAAAAAGCCCTTGCAACAGCCAAAGCACAAGATATAGCCGCCTTGTTTGTTGTCTTAGCTGATGAGGCAAAGACGACGGGTTCTGATAAGAATACTGACCAGTGGCAAGTGGTACAAACACCAGCGATGCAAGCATTACGTGCTGACAAACAGCCTTAGAGCTTGTTGGCAATAGAACTTAGTCGCAATACTGTAAACGGCTCGATAACCATCAACGAGCCATACAAAAATTTGCTATACTGGTTTTGCTATACTATTAAGGTACTACCCTAGTAGATAGCCACACTATTTTTAAAAATCGAGGTCTCCTCTATGCTTAGTCAATTGCTTCCCATGCTTGCCATTACCTTTACCGTATTCGTCCTGTTCTTTGTCTTTATGGGTATCGGTTATATGGTTAAAAAGAAGCCGCTTAGAGGATCTTGTGGCGGCGTTGCTAAACTAATGGGTGATGAAAATTGCTCGTTTTGTGGAAATGATCCCAATAAGTGTGATTCAATCGTGGCAGAACAGCAAGAAAATGCCCTTAAAGCCGCTCAGCTAGGCAGACCTGTATAGCTAAATTCTTATAAATACCGCGTTTGTTACCATACGCTGGTAGTATTTACCTAACATCTGTTCTTATAATAGCGTCTAGTCCTTTGCAAGGGACTGGCGCTATTTTTAGTTGTACCAGCCGCGACGTATCTAGTTAGCCTCACTTTAAGATATTTTGGATATAAATACGACACGTGCAAGGCCTGTTAATAATAGTAGACTAAATAAATCTAATACCGTATTCAGTTGATAGGCGATTGAAGATAAGCGCGCTTTCAAAATGGTTACTCATATATCTTGTATTCTGCAAGTAATCTCTAGTTCTAATTTACGATTCTAATTAATGATTTTAGTCACCGTCTAGGTGCGTTTTCTTTGGTGTTATTTACAAGCGACGATGCTTCGGCGCTGTTTAATGACGTGTCCTTTTTCTTATTCTAATAGTCGTGCTGCTATGTCTACCTCTACTGATTTGCCACCTGATGTGCCATTACAGTCTCATTCAGATACGCCGTCACCGTTTGAGCTGCCCTCCTCACGCTTCACTTTTTGGCTCATTTTATGTGCCATGATTTTGCTCGCCACCAATATGCGTGCGCCTATTGTTGCTCTCGGCTCTATTGCCCCTGTTGTACAAGATGCCCTCAATATCTCTGAGACGCAGATTGGTTGGCTAGGAGCAGTGCCCATGCTGACTTTTGCGGTGGGCGCACTGATCGCGCCAGCCATTGGTAAGCGTTTTGGGCTTGAGAATACACTCATTGCGATGATTGCGTTATTAACGATTGGTATGATGATTCGTACCGTTATTCCCACTTGGTCTGGGTTTTTGATTGGTACGTTACTGCTGACCTTGGCTATCGGTTTTGCGAACACCTTAGCTGCCCCTGTTATTAAACAGCGTACGCCCCAGCATATTCCACTCATAACAGGGCTATTTAGTCTAACGATGACGGTAACGGCAGGCATCGTCGCTGGAGTCGTACTGCCATTATCTGAGCAATTGGGCTGGCAATGGGCACTGGGTGGGTGGTCGCTACTGGGCATTTTTGCGATCATTATTTGGATATTTTTGCGGTTGCGGCTTGGTTCGTCTAGTCATCAAGCCATTGTGCCACCTACCTCTGGAGCGTCTGATATATCCATGTGGCGTACGCCTTTTGCTTGGCAAATTGCGGTATTTATGGGGCTGCAATCACTATTATTTTATACCGTTGCCAGTTTCTTACCCTCTATTTGGGTCAGCAAAGGGCTATCTGCAGTGCAAGCAGGACAAATGGCTTCAGTGTTTCAGTTTATGGCGCCAGTCTCTATTTTGAGCCTGACGTGGCTGATCAATCGCGGCCGCCCTATTCAGGCGCTGGCGGTGTTTGCAGCGGTGCTGAATGTTATTGGTATTTTAGGAATCAACTATTTATCTACCGACCTCGCGTGGTTGTGGTCAGGTCTGATGGGCATTGGCTGCTCCGCTATTTTTACCTTGAGTATGATGCTGTTCTCCTTACGTACTTATACGACCAATCAATCTAGTGAGCTGTCGGGTATGGCGCAATTCGTCGGTTATTTGATTGCATTTTTTGGTCCCTTAGGGACAGGTTGGCTACATGAAGCGACTGGCAGCTGGGATTTACCGCTATTCATTATGCTCATTTTGATGGTTATCAACGTCATCATTGCTTGGGTAGTGAGTCGTCCAGTGATGGTCGATGGCAAAAAGCTTTAATATCAAAAACTACAGTAACCTTAGGATAATATTGGTGTCTGTCTTATTTTGCTACACTGGTTTGATTGCTTATAGGACAGAATAATCATGATGAATTTATCCATTCGTTTCGCTCGACACTTACCAACATTGGCTATTTTAACAGCCGTAATGGCGCTCGGTGGTTGCCAAAAACCATCTGAACCTAGCACCGATAATGGCATTCAAAACAGTACTCAAACTGCCGAACCTCAAACGACAAATTCTGAGCAACCGGCAACATCCACTGCACAGCAAGCGCCATTAACGATCTTGGCATTGGGCGACTCTCTAACAGAAGGTCTTGGGGTGGATAAAGATGATAACTATCCTGCTCAGTTAGAAGATCGTCTGCAAGCAATGGGTTACGACAATGCCAAAGTTATCAATTCAGGATTGAGCGGTGAAACCAGCACGGGATTGGTCAATCGCTTAGACTGGGTATTGCAAACTAAGCCTGATGTGACGATTTTGACCATTGGTGCTAACGATGCCATACGCGGTATCGATGTAGCAACAGTTGAAGCCAATATTCGTACCGCGGTCAAACGTCTACAGGATAATGGCAGTATCGTCATTTTGGGCGGCATGCAGATCTATGACAACCTTGGCTCTGAGTATGTAAAATCATTTGCAGCGATATATCCTCGCGTCGCCAAAGACATGAACGTGACGCTGATTCCTTTCTTCTTGGATGGTGTGGGCGGTGATCCTGCGCTCAATCAAGCCGATGCCATTCATCCAACCAAAGAAGGCTACGAGATTATCGTCAATGACAATATCTTGCCTATTCTAGAGCCCAAGTTAAAAGAGCTAAGAACAGCTGATGCAGACAACACAACTGAAAATGCTAAAGATGAGACGACAAATGAGACTACTTAACGAGACACTGTAATGACATCATCACCTTCGATTGCCGCTTCAACGCCACAAGCAGATTATAAAAAAGAAGTCCTACTCACCGCATCACAATTAAACAAAACCGTGCAAGTCGGCGAGCAAACCCTATCAATCATTAAAGATGTAGATATCTATGTCAATGCTGGCGAGTTTGTGGTCATCATGGGCAAATCAGGCTCAGGTAAATCTACTCTGCTTGGGCTATTAGCAGCGCTAGATTATCCCGATAGCGGTACGGTGTCGCTAGCAGGTCAAATGCTCAGTAGTCTTGACGAAGATACGCTAGCGGTCATTCGTCAGCATTATATGGGCTTTGTCTTTCAGTCGTTTCACCTACTGCCAACCTTGACAGTAGCCGAGAACATTGCCTTTCCACTTGATATTGCCAGACGTCCAAACCCAGCACGAGTAGACGAGCTTATTGATGCCGTTGATTTGGGTCATC
The DNA here is from genome assembly GCF_003148585.1 of Psychrobacter immobilis. Taxonomy (GTDB): domain Bacteria; phylum Pseudomonadota; class Gammaproteobacteria; order Pseudomonadales; family Moraxellaceae; genus Psychrobacter; species Psychrobacter immobilis. Next base: position 23,320 of record NZ_QGGM01000015.1, read on the forward strand.
GCCGTCATAGCTTGCCCAATCAATTATCAGGTGGTGAGCAGCAGCGTACGGCTGTGGCACGAGCGCTGGTGTCGCATCCAAAGATTGTGTTTGCGGATGAGCCAACGGGCAACTTGGATGAGCAAAACGCCGACCAAGTCATGCAGCTATTGTTAGATTTAAGACAAAAAGTCGGTTCGGCATTGGTCGTTGTGACCCATGATCCTGCACTTGCCGAAATGGCAGATCGCGTGATTACCATGCATGATGGTCGAATTGATGAATAAATAGGAGTTCATCCCTTATTCTTTAATGCTCTACTTCAATAAGGTTAGTTCAATGGGAACTCTTGAGATAGAAAACTTGGCAAAAGACTTACTTGCTGGAAAGTTCACTTTTGAAACCGAAGATTATAGCCAAGCAATTAATCAGTTAATCTCGATCTATAAATTAGATAACGCGCTTTATCATTTGAAACAGATGGCTGACTTAGACGATTATTCCATTACTTTTGCTCTCTCTTTTATATTAGAGCATTACTCAAAACCTTTCATCAATGCCAACAGAGACGAGATAAGTCAGCTTACTCTACAAGCAATAAGTAAGGGATATTTGAGAGCAAATAATTATTTCCTATACCCTTTGACGTACTTTATGGAAAATGATGATGAGTATCTTTGTTTTTTAGACTTACTACAGAATGAGCAAAATACACTACAAAATGATGCATTAAGACATCTATATTACTTTGATACTTATAAATATGAAAAGTTGAACCACCTCAGTACACAGCTAGATTTTTCTTTATTCTATAATTTACCTAGCAAAATAAATAAACACTGGTTTAAACAACAAACAAAAGGTAAGTCTCTTCTTTACCAGAAAGTAGTAGCTAGCGCAGTATATAAGACAGTTAAAGATAAAAAACTCGTTCATTCATTAACTGATATGACAGATGCAGAGTTGTTTGACTTTATCTATATCTGGTTACCTGATGATACACTCTAAAATTTCTTAATACGTCTACCGATTAAGCAAAAAATTATGACTAAAGCTACGATCACAAAAAGCGATACTGCTATCAATAATAAGGCTACTAATCCCAAAGGGAACCGTTTCTTTAGCGGTCAAACACTTGGCTCTCAAGCACTCAGCCGTAGTTGGTGGCAGCGCTGGGTATATCCCGTGTTGTTTCTGCTGACATTAACCCTGTCGCTTGCAACTTACCTCACCCTCGACTCTGTGCAGCAGTCTGTCGATCGCTATATCAATGACAATCAGCGCGCGCTCGTTGGTGGCGATTTGATTTTAAACAGTAAGCAAGACTGGCCAAGTGAAGTATTGACGCAGGTAGAAACAATCCCCGATACGCAGACGGTGTATGACTATCAGTTTAGCGCCATGCTGGTCAATGATGAGCAAACCTTGCTTGCTAGCATTAAAGCGGTCTCACCGTCTTATCCCTTATACGGTACAGCGGAGCTTGCCTCAGGACAGCCGCTGTGGGAGCAGCTAACCTCTGACAGTGTCATCGTCGCGCCAGAAGTGCTCAGTAGTCTACAGGCTAATGTCGGCGACCGCATTACCATTGGCGATGCGCAGTTCACAATAAGTGATGTACTGACAAAAGAACCTGATCGCCCGCTGACCACCTTTGGGTTTGGTGGGCGTGTCTTAATGCATCAAGATGCGCTCGCAGCAACCAATTTATTGGGACAGCGTAGCCGTATAAACTATCGTATTGAGCTGGCTGGTGAGCCTGAATTAATGGCCGTGCAGCGAGATAAGCTCACGCAAATACTAAGCAATTATCCTGATATTGAGCTGTCTGATGCCGAGTCAGCAGATACATCTGTCTCGCGTATCTCTGATAATGTCTTGATGTTTTTAAAGCTGCTCGTCATCGCCGTCCTGTTATTATCTGCGGTGGCGATGTATGGCGTCATTACGGCTTTTGTGACCAAGCAGCAGTCTAGTAATGCCATTCGCTTGGCATTAGGTGAGCCGCTTAAATCCTTAAAACGCAGCTATTATCAGCTGTTGATTGTCACCACTATCATCGCTTGTATGGCAGCAATTGCTCTAAGTTTTGGCTTACTGCAAGTCGGTCAGCCGTATCTGATTGCTATCTTACCAGCTGATGTTGGTTTAGCTATTAATCCAGTCAGTGCTATTAAAACCATTATTATCGCGTTAGTGCTGACCTTGCTTATCGCTCAACGTGGTTTAAGCACGCTAAGTACCACCAAGCCTGCTACTTTACTCAATCAAGGAGCAAGTACAAACTCGCAAAACCTGCCGTGGTATCGACGTTTGCCATTATTATGGTATGGACTGACGCTCATCGGACTTTATGCGTTTTTTGCTTATGAAGTAGACTCTTTGATACTAGGTGCGCAGCTACTGATAGGCTTAACTGCCTTCGTAGCAATATTTTGGCTCTTGGCACGCGGTTGGTTATGGCTGCTGACTAAGTTTGCCAAGCATTCTAAGATTAGCTGGATGCAGCGTATTGCTATCCATAACCTTGCCCGTAAAGGCAATCAGTCGGCATTATTCTTTGTCACTTTATCGCTATCAGTGGCGGTCTTAACCCTGATTACCACGCTCAATCATAGTATCAATACCCAGTTTATTAATGCGTATCCTGAAGATGCGCCCAATTTATTTTTGCTCGATATTCAAAGCGACCAGCATGATGAGATTAATAACATCATTGCTGCACCTGTCAGCTATTATCCTGTCATTCGCGCCCGCGTCGTCACTGCTAATAATGTACCCGTACAAGATATCGAACCTGCTGACGGCTTTGATGACCCTGCACGCGTCTTTAATTTAAGCTACGCTGATACGGTGATGGACACTGAGTTTATTACGGAGTCGTTAGCAGATGACAAGCTTTATGCACCTATTGAGACTGCAGATAGTGACTCAGCACAAACCGTTGCGCCGTTATCGATTTTGGATACTGCAGCAAGTTTGCTAAACGTCGGTATGGGTGATCAGGTGCGCTTTAATATCCAAGGGATTGAGATTGTCGGGCAAATCACCAGTATCCGCTCGCGCTATGAGAAAGGACCCAGCCCCTATTTTTACTTTTTATTTGAGCCAGCGGTTTTATCTGCTGCTCCGCAAATCCAATTTGCTACCGCTCATGTCGCAGCAGAGGATATTCCAAAACTCCAAGGTCAGCTAGTACGCGAGTTTCCTGCGGTAACGACCATCGACGGCACGGCAATTGCGCAGCAAGTTCAAGAGCTAGTCGTGCAAATGAGCCGCTTGGTTTACGTCTTCACCTTACTGGCATTACTGACGGGTATCATGGTCTTAATTAGCTCGCTACTCTCCACCTCACAAGACCGCATGGCTGATAGCGCATCATTTAGGCTGCTCGGCATGCAAAAGCGCGACCTATATATGCTCAATATCTTAGAGCTGGGGATACTTGGCATTAGTGCCGCCTTATTTGCGGTGATTATCGCCAACATCGGTGCGTGGGCTGCTATTACCCAATGGTTTAATCTGCGCTTTAGTGTGCCGTGGGCAAGTTTAGGTATTGGCGGTGTGGCGTTAGTTGGTTTGCTGTTTGCTATTGCCATTATTTATGTGAGATTAGTGATTGGACGCGGGATTATGGCGCGGGTAAGAGCGATGATTTAGGATTCGAATTTGAAGGTTTAGTATGAGTTTATGGCGGGTTAGTTGTAGCTAATCCTGCTATCCGTTATTATCTGCCAGTCTAATGATATAAGAAATTAAGTCCATTTCACATTTAAAAAATCGTAAGCGTCTTTACGATAATAATTAAGCGGACCCAACTTTTCCTTCGCGTGTAAGCTGAATTGAGATAGTGCATCCGAAATAAGTGCTCTTTTAAACGGTACATGTATACATTGCGCTTTCCCACATTCAATGCCGTCAGCTAGTGATTTCGGCCAGTAGCTCGAATAAGCTTGTGGATTAAATATTGGTTGCTTTACTTCTGGATAACAAACAATAATAGGTAGTCTCAACTCAATTGCTCTTCTAATTTCATAGTTTAGCATTTCTCTATTATGTCTCGTCTTTGTAGTCAGAATTAAGACCATATTTTTTGAATGCCTTAGACGTTCTGACAACCTAGTTTGTAACGTTATCTTGGTGCTAAGATCTAAGACTTGATATGTTTTTCTATGGCTATCACTAAAGTTGAAATCTCTAGATGTATTCCAACGCTTTAGTAGATTAAAATACTTTATATCTCCCTTAGTAGGGTCAGTAGTACCAAGTCCATCAAAAGCTACATAAGTTCCATTTCTATAAGCCATTGCCCAGTCCTTTAATGTCATTTAAATTAATTGCTTTTATTTTCTCAGGATGAATTATTATTGTAAGCCTAGCAGGATGTTTAAACCGCATCTCACTAATCTTAAAAGTCCAAAGCATGATTTTAAGTAGCTCTTCATCTGAAATAGTTTTATGCTCTTTAAACCTAGTAATACCACCACCAAATATAGGTACACTTACTGACCTTTGAGCGTATATAGAATTAACGTTATCCCAAAAATTGACTAAAAACTCTAAGTACTCTGACATAGTAAGCCTAGCTTCATTTCTATCATTAAATTTTGTAAATGCAGTTAAAATATATCTATCATCAAGTAGATAAATTGCTCCTAGCTTATATCGTTGTAACTTTCCTTCTGCTTTACGCTTTTTCCCTTTAACTTTGTGTTCATTCTCTACGCCGCTCTCAATGAGTACATCAAGTTCGTCTACTTCTTTACCAGTATGAATTAGATGTGTGTCAATGAAAATTCCATTCAAAGATCTTTTAGATATTATTTTGTCGTCTACAACTGTATCAAAATACTCATTAAAACCTATAGCAATCAAACCTTCTTGTTCAAATAAATCACCTTCTTTAATTTCTACACTTGTTGAATCAATTTTGACTCTTAAATACTTCAATTTATTAGCTCGAAACCATAAAGCTAAAAATAATAAAAATATAATTATGAATAACACTCCTCCTGTAATGAGCCTGCAATCTTGTGAAATAAATTGACAATCATTGGGAATAGTAACAAATAGAAATACAATACTCATTACTAGACCTATAGCTGACAAGTATTTATAAAAATCATTTAATAAGTTTTTATCATAAAAATTTACTTTCATATTGTCAGCTGACCTTGGTTTCAAATTTAACTCATAGTAATACTAATAACCTAGATTACTTAACAAATTTGATAAGCGTTTCAGAGGCTCGTCTAGATTATTCTTTACATATTCAGGATTCATTTTTTGTTTTAAGATATTTAATAATACTGCATCGTTACTCGTCGTAATACTGAATTTATCATCACTCAAAAGGACATCTTTTTGTGCATATGACAAGGCTGAACAAACTAAACTAGCTAAATCCAGAACTCGATGTAATGGTAACTCTTCCGACATACGAGACCACTTTTTACCCGAATGACGCCAAACTTTTACTGATAAATCTTCATCACTCCACTGTGATACTCCAAGCGATAAACCTTGAACATCTGTATAATTTCTATATGCACCATCAATTTTTGAATAGTTTTCCAGCTTTACAATTGGTTTGTGATTTAGATGAGTAGGTATATCCATATTTAGACCTTAGAGTAGTATGTTGAAGTTTATGTTAGTATATTTTACTAACTAAGTTAGTAGTAGATTTACTAACATAGTTAGTAAAATATAGTACTTTAAAAACTATTGTCAACAAATAAAATTTTATATATGACTTTTAATTTAGGACTATCTTGTGCTTAGCCAGTAGGCTTAACATATGAGCAGGTGTCAGGATTGGCTACAAAACCTCAAACCAAAACGCCTTCTATTTTCTAGAAGGCGTTTTTTGCTCCACAAATCTTGTCAGCATATAAACCAATATCAACCATGCTCTTTGCTTATTTTATACTTCTCATTTGCTATACTAGCCCAACTTTATCGGTTAAACACCAACTTATAACACCCTCTCAAACAGCATGGTAGCCTTATGAAATTCTCAAAGTTCGGTCAAAAATTTACCCAGCCAACTGGCATCTCGCAATTAATGGATGACTTGGGCGATGCGCTAAAAAGCGATCAGCCTGTCAATATGCTGGGCGGTGGTAATCCTGCCAAGATTGATGCCGTTAATGAGCTGTTTTTAGAGACTTATAAGGCGCTTGGCGTTGATAACGATGCTGGCGAGGCTAATAGTAGCGCAATTATTAGCATGGCAAATTACTCCAATCCGCAGGGTGACGCCGCCTTTATCGATGCTTTGGTTGGCTTCTTTAATCGTCATTATGATTGGAATTTGAGCGCAGAAAATATCGCTTTGACCAATGGTTCGCAGAATGCTTTTTTCTATTTGTTTAATTTATTTGGTGGTGCGTTCGTTGATGAAAATAAAGGATCTGTCGACAAATCAATTCTACTGCCATTAACCCCTGAATATATTGGCTATAGTGATGTGCATGTCGAAGGTCAGCATTTTGCAGCCGTGTTGCCGCATATCGATGAAGTGACTCATGATGGCGAAGCAGGTTTCTTTAAATATCGTGTGGATTTTGAGGCGTTAGAGAACTTGCCAGCGCTAAAAGAAGGTCGCATTGGCGCGATTTGCTGTTCGCGTCCGACCAATCCAACGGGCAATGTGTTGACCGATGAGGAAATGGCGCATTTATCTGAGATTGCCAAGCGTTATGAGATACCGCTGATTATCGATAACGCCTACGGTATGCCCTTCCCTAATATCATTTATTCAGACGCGCAATTAAGTTGGGATAACAATACGATTCTTTGCTTTAGCCTGTCTAAAATTGGCTTGCCCGGTATGCGTACCGGCATTATCGTGGCCGATGCTAAAGTGATTGAAGCAGTCAGCGCAATGAATGCGGTGGTCAATCTAGCACCGACCCGCTTTGGGGCGGCAATTGCCACGCCATTGGTGAACGATGACCGTATCAAGCAGTTAGCTGATAATGAGATTAAACCTTTTTATCAAAAGCAAGCGACATTAGCAGTAAAGCTTTTGAAAAAAGCTTTGGGTGATTATCCGTTAATGATTCATAAGCCTGAGGGCGCGATATTTTTATGGTTATGGTTTAAAGACTTGCCAATTAGCACGCTTGAGCTGTACGAGATTTTAAAAGAAAAAGGTACGCTCATTGTGCCAAGTCAGTATTTCTTCCCTGGTGTCGATGTCAGCGATTATCAGCATGCGCATGAATGTATTCGTATGAGTATCGCCGCTGATGAGCAGACGCTGACTGATGGTATTGCAGCGATTGGTGAAGTGGTTCGTGAGTTGTATGATGAAGCCAAAAAATAAGATTAGCGGTGTCAAACTCGTTTAGCCTACCATACCTAGTACTTACACGAGTTTTTCTTGCTGCTCTAATTTTTGTGAATAGAACCATCATAAACTCGAATAGCAAAACAAAAAAAACGGGCTGATTAATAGTCCGTTTTTTTATGGCGCTTGGTCAATGATTTAGGCTTATTGATGGATGCCTGAAAGAGTGTCGTCCACTTATTCAATGCATAGAGCACGTAAGGCAGCAGGCACGTATTGATCAAATCGCGGAGGCTTGCGACCAGCTGTTCGTGGCTTAAGCCAGCCATGCCTGATGCTTCAATCGTATTTCGATTATCTAAATACTCGCCCAATAAGGCAATGCCCGTCACGACGACTAAAGCCATGAATGATCTGATGCTTTGCTTTTTAACGATAGGACGCAGCACAAGCAAACACAAAAGATAGATGCCGACGCCGACATAGATATGTAAGGCGTCTTTGGCAAGGCCAGATACTTCAATAACATTGATTTTAAAAGCGGTAAAATCCACTAGAGTATTCCAAATATAAGCAAGTAGAAAACGACTGAGAGTATCACTAAACCATGATGGCTAAACTATAATAGTTAAAGAGTGGCAGCTACAAAGTGATGGCTGAGCATAAAAAAGGCAGATTATATTATGGATAATCTACCTTCTACTAAATTAAATATTCACTTCACGTTTATCGCCTACTTACACATTCCACTCGACGAAATTTTTCAACAACTGCAAGCCAGCAGTATGACTTTTTTCTGGGTGAAACTGGGTGGCAAATAAATTGTCTTGGATGACACTGGCACAAAACGGTTGACCATAGTCACATATCGCTGCCACTTGTGAGCTGTTAGTAGGCTCGCAATAATAGCTATGCACAAAGTAAAAATGCGCATTGTCATCAATACCCTGCCACAATGGGTGGTCAAAATCCATACCGCTAATGGTATTCCAACCCATATGCGGTACTTTGATGGTAGCGCCCTGCTGATCCTTCCACATCGGGTCAAATGCTTCTACAGTGCCGTTTAAGATACCCAAGCAGTCTGTACCACCATTTTCAGCGGACTGCTCAAACAATGCCTGCATGCCCACACAAATAGCCATAACGGGCTTATTAAACACCGCATGGCGTATGACGTCATCAATCCCTGCTTCATGCATGCCAGCGATACAGTCACGCATCGCACCGACACCGGGGAAGACAATCTTGTCTGCCGCAGCGACAACCTTAGGATCATTGGTGATAGAGACTTCTGCCCCTACCACTGACAAGGCTTTACTGGCGGAATGCAAATTACCCATGCCATAATCTAGTAGCGCTATTTTGGTTACTTTAGCCATTAAAACGCCTCTTTAGTCGATGGTAGCGTATTAAGTGCACGCTCATCATATTCACAAGCCATACGTAGGGCGCGAGCAAAAGCCTTAAAGGTTGATTCGATTTGATGATGGCTGTTTTTGCCTTTGAGATTGTCTAAATGCACCGTCATCCAAGAATGATTGACGAAACCATAGAAAAACTCACTGAACAAATCAACATCGAAATTACCGACATGCGAACGGGTAAAGGGAATGTCCATGTGTAAACCCGGACGTCCTGATAGATCGACGACAGCGCGGGTTAATGCCTCATCAAGCGGTGCATAAAAATGCCCATAACGACGAATGCCTTTTTTGTCGCCCAATGCCTTGTTAAATGCTTGTCCAAGGGTAATACCAGTGTCTTCAACGCTATGATGGTCATCGATAAAGGTGTCACCGTTGCATTTAATCTCTAAGTCAAACAAACCGTGACGCTTGATTTGATCAATCATATGATCCAAAAACGGCACGCCAGTATCTACAACCCCTTGACCCGTACCATCAAGATTGACAGTACAAGTCACTTGGGTCTCAGCAGTAATGCGCTCAACGGTCGCAATACGTTCAGGGCGACCATGTAGATTTAGGTTTTTTGGTGCATTTTGCTCAGGTGTATCAGCAGTCGTCATTGCATTGGCTGTCATGGCTACTCTCTATCAGTTTTTATCAGTGAAAAGCGATCAATAAATAAGGCGAAACATGTCTAAATATTTTACTAGTGTCTGGGTCAGCGCTAGCAAAAAATGTATTAGAAAATGATATATACAAAAGATATCAAGGTATTAGGGTTTGTACGTACTAAATATCATCTAGCCTCATCATAGCAAACCCTAACATTTACTGCCACGACCAAGCGGCAAACCACGCACAAAATTACCTCATTCTGCTAAAATAGTGTGTTCAGTATTATTAATCATGACTTGCACTGACTTTTAGATATCATATTCTACAGCCCACTTTCTATGACTTTTTGCCGTGTTATAACTTTGTGCTGTGTCATACTGCTACTTTATACGATAGAAACTCTCTGTTTATAGGAACTGCTATGCCTTTAGAAGCGATCGCCATTAATAGCTTGGATGCACCACTTATCAAAAAACCTGCGCGCGACAATGAGCTAGCAGAGCGCTTGCAGGCATTATACGATAGCGATGACGCGCAGCCTGATGGTATCGAGGTATTAAATATCATTGAGCAGGGTTTTAAGCGCGGGCAATGTCTGTATGTCGGTATGTTCAATGACAAGCCTATCGCTGCAGTTGCCTGTTTTGATGATGGGCAAACCGACGCCAAGCGTCTGCAATATTTAACGGTACATCCACAAAATCGCGGTCGCGCTATCGATGCTAAGTTTATTAAACTGGTCTATGATGCCGAAGTAAAAAAAGGCGTACGTCAATTTGTCCCTGTCGATGCGGATATCCATCGTATTATGAGCGAGTATGATTTACTGCGTGTTAAAAACTAAATCGAGAGTAAAAACTGTTAATTTTGCCAATATTTGATTATTTATCGTCTTTTATCTTCTATTATGCAAAAACTACTTGACAGCAACGCCTATATTTAGTTTAATAGCGCCTCAACGAAGACGGCTCGATAGCTCAGTCGGTAGAGCAACGGATTGAAAATCCGTGTGTCGGCAGTTCGAACCTGCCTCGAGCCACCATTCGTTTAAGCATTCTAAAAAGCCCCGAACAGCAATGTTTGGGGCTTTTTTTATGCTTATATCCTGTTCTGAAATAAGTCTAATAGCTCATGACAAACGTCTTCTTAATAACACCTCGCAACGTTCACGCGAGTCTAAATCATAAACCGTCGCGCGGTAATCGATACCATGACGCCCTTCAAAAAATATCACTCTATCGCCCACTGCTAAAAAGCAAGACGTGCGCGCATCATAAATGAAACCATCAATCACGAACGCCAAATCACGATCTATCTCACGTACCGTATAAGTTTCTCCTTGCGGAATCAACTGCTCAAACCATGCGCTATGGGCAGCATTGGTGCTTAATACGCTGATGAGCAGCAGCGCCGATATCACAAATATACTTTTTAACGACATCGTAACAGTCGAGCCAGCTAGATTGATTCTATTAAGGATGTTTTTATTAACTGTCATAACTTTAACCTACTCAGACCTGCTCAATGATTGATTCTATTCGCTACGCTTCTCATGCTAAACGCTTACTGTCACGGTTGCATAACATTTTTGTGCTGTTTTTTAGACAGCGGCGCTCAGTATACTCGATAGTATTGATAATGATAAATTTGACAGATGACGAATACCAATAGGGAAAAGCGATGAGAGCGTTCGATTACGATTTGGATTATAAAAACCTAGATTTGCGCGCGCAGCCCGAGCTATATCGGGTCGGTCGCGGCGAGCAAGGCGTATTATTGGTAGAGCCGTATAAGTCTGAAATCCTGCCACACTGGCGCTTTGCGACCCCTGATATTGCGCTTGAGAGCAGCGAGACAATTTATCAGATGTTTTTAGATTATCTGGCGGCCGATGACTTTGTCGGTGCAGATATGGCGCGCAAATTTATTCAAATGGGCTATACCCGCGCCCGTCGTTATGCCAATCACAAAGGCGGCAAAAAATACAAGGGCGCTGTTCCTGATGATAAAAAAGGTCAGAGCGGCGCACATGGTCGTGAAGAATTGCCACGACAAATCGAAGACCCAGTCAAAGCAGAGTCAGCGCGCATATTTAAACAGAAATGGGACGAGTGTCGTGAGAACGAAGATTATTTAAGAATGAAAGCCGAGCATCGCGAACGTTATAAAGAGGTTGAATAAGCATAAAATATATCAATAAAAATTATCCTCAGCCTGAAAAGATAGAAATACTTATAATGACAGACTGTTAAATAATTGAATTCATGATTTGCTGTGCTAAGGTAATGAGGGCTTGGAGCTAATACTCCAAAAAAGTATCAAATTGCTAGCGTGGGTAAATAATAATGACTGTAGATATTAAGCAACTTTTGATTTTTGATTTCGATGGAACGCTCATTGATAGTGTGCCAGATTTGGCGGATGCAACTAACGCAATGTTAACGACACTTGGTAAAGAAACCTATCCGATTAGCACCATACGTAATTGGATCGGTAATGGCTCAAGAATGCTGGTCGAGCGCGCACTAGCAGGTAAGGTAGAAGTGTTAGAAGGCGAGTTGACGGTCGAGGAAGCCAATTACGCAGAGCACCTGTTTTTTGAGGCTTACAAAAATCTCAGTGGTAGCAAAACCGTTGCTTACCCAGATGTCGATAGCGGACTAAAAAAGCTAAAAGCAGCAGGATTTACGCTGGCGCTAGTGACCAATAAGCCGATTCGTTTTGTGCCGAAAATATTGCAATCCTTTGGCTGGCAGGACTTATTCAGTGAAGTATTAGGCGGTGATAGTCTCTCAACTAAAAAGCCTGATCCAGCACCGCTACTGCATGTCTGTAAAGCGTTGAACGTCACTCCAGAACAAGCTGTGATGATTGGCGATTCTAGAAACGATATCTTAGCCGGACAAAATGCTAATATGGATACTTTCGGGCTGTCTTATGGTTATAATTATGGACAAGATATCCGTGAGCTAAACCCCACCGAAGCCTTTGATGATTTTGCGGCATTGGTAGAATATTTTTTCAAAAATTATACGATAGACAGCTAAAACTTGAACCTTAGAATGATTCATTTAAGCCATTCTTTGAAATCATTATTTGCTCCGATAACTGAGCGCCTCAGACACATGAGCGCTTGTAATATCGATACTTTCAGCCAAATCAGCAATGGTACGCGCCACTCGCAATACTCGATGATAACCGCGTGCCGATAAATTCAGACGCTGCTGAGCGAGCTGTAATAGTTGCTGTTCACCCTCTCCGAGTTGGATATATTTATCAATCTCGCTAGGGCTAAGCTCATTATTGACCTTTTGTTGCCGCTGCATCTGACGTTTATGTGCGGCAATGACTCGAACGCGCACTTGTTCGGAGGTTTCGCCAGCTTGAGCATTTTGCAAATCGGCAATTGGCAGCGCAGGTACAGTGATATGCAAATCAATGCGATCAAGCAGTGGACCTGATAGTTTATCTTGATAACGTTTAATCTGTTCAGGTCGGCAGCGACAACGCCCTGAGGTATCGCCATCATAGCCGCATGGACATGGATTCATGGCAGCGACCAATTGGAAATTTGCTGGAAAAGTCATCTGCGAGTTGGCACGGCTAATGGTGATTTGCTTGGCTTCTAATGGCTGACGCAATACCTCAAGCACACTCCGATCAAACTCTGGCAATTCGTCAAGGAATAATACGCCTTTATTGGCAAGGGTAATTTCACCCGGTTTTGGTCGTGAGCCACCACCCACCAAAGCCACGGCTGATATAGTGTGATGAACTTGCCTAAATGGTCTTGTCCCATAATCGTAATCGCTGTCTGCCACTGAATAAGTACTGGCAACCTCTAATGCATCTTCATCACTTAAATCCGGCAATATGGTCGGTAGCCGCGAGGCCATCAATGTCTTACCCGAACCGGGAGGCCCTGTGAACAACAACGAATGACCACCAGCAGCGGCAATCTCTAAGGCTCGCCTCGCATGATGTTGGCCTTTGACATCAGCCAAATCCACTTGATAGCCAACATGCTGCTGTGCTGGACTCGGTTGTACAACGTCCAAAGATTCATAGGCTGCGCTTGGGTTCGCTAACGACTGTAAGTGCTCACAAACTGTCTTTAAGCTTTGCGCGGCTAGTATCGTCACGCCATCCACACGGCTAGCCTCAGCACCATTATCAATCGGTACGATAAGCTGCGGTGTTTGTGGTTTTTGCCGTGGCTCGATCAGCTCCTGTTCAGTGATATTTGCCACCTGCAATACTTTGGACGCCAGCGCCTCAGCTTTGATCGCTCGTGCCACCGCTAAGCTGCCTGTCACTTGCCGTAAATTCCCATTGAGCGCTAACTCCCCGATAAACTCAAACCCTGATAATACTTCTGGATCCAATTGATCACTGGCTGCCAAGATTCCGATGGCAATCGGTAAATCAAGACGTGCACCATCTTTAGGCAAATCAGCGGGGGCTAAATTGATAGTAAGACGACGATTAGGAAATTGAAAGCCAGAGTTCAGAATCGCAGAGCGTACACGGTCTTTGCTTTCACGTACCGCCGCCTCCGGCAAACCGACAATGGTCAATGCTGGCAACCCTTGTGACAGATGCACCTCAATAATGACCTTGGGCGCATGCAGTCCGACGACTGAACGGGTATAGACTTGTGCAAACGACATCAGCATTTTCCTAATATAGGGAATAATTGATAATAGAGTATTATGTATCAGTGCGCAAATGTCGTGTTTTATTGTCTCATTTTATTTACTAGCATAGTTATCAACAGTTGTTATATGATAAACGGATGCTCTTTCGCTCAGTCTTATTCGGCTATGCTGCTCCAAAGATTATCCAAAGATTCTCACGCCTGTTAACCATGTTATTAACGTATTGGGTAATTTTAATCGCACTATAAAGCATTAAAGATTAGCAAGAGTATTGGCAATAAAAGGATTTTATTGATCATATAAAGTTTGCTGGCGGCTTTTTGCTGCAGATTTATATAACACCTACTTTATATAATACCTACTACCATGGACGGATAAGCTTATGAGCATAAAGATGCATAATCGGCGTGTGCCCACACTCACGCTACTGACAGTAGCAGTCTCTTTAGGACTATTCGGCTGCTCAGACAGCGACAATAGTTTCAATGACGATGATGTCATATCCCCTTCCACTAATTATGAAGCCGATATTCAGCGCACTGAGTTCGGTATACCGCACATCACCGCAAAGGATTACAAAGGCCTTGGTTATGGCGTCGGTTATGCATTCGCAGAAGATAACTTCTGCTCACTAGCGCGTGAAGTTGTAGTCGCTAGCGGTCAGAGTATGCTGTATCTAGGCGCTGACGGTAATTTGGCTAGCGATGCTTTTTATACGTGGTACAACACTGACAAGCGAAAAGCTGAATTTTTAGCAGCTCAAGACCCTGAAGTCATTGATGCTGTGACAGGTTATGCTGCAGGCTATAGCCGTTATCTACGTGACAAAGGCGTGGCTAATATCGATCCCGCTTGTGCCAATGCTGAATGGGTACGCGAGATTACTCTCGATGATTTATTGACGGTCTACGGTAAAGCCAATCTACGTGGTGGCTTATCTAATTTTGTCGGTCCCATTGTAGCAGCGGCACCGCCCTCTATTGCTGGCGTTCAGGGTAGCTCAAGAATGCGTAGTGTTCCAGTCGCAAACCCTGTCGTAGAGTCAGCACCTGCATTCAATATGGATACGATTAATGCGATGAGTGGCGGTAGTAATGCCTATGCCTTTGGTAAGAAGGTGACCGGTACTAATAGCGGGGTCATGTATGGCAATCCGCATGAGCCATGGGATGGCGTCCAACGCTTCTATCAATTTCACTTAACGATGCCAGGTGAGCTGGATGTGATGGGCGCGGCTCAGCAAGGCCAGCCTTTCCCTAACATTGGTTTTAATAAAGACGTGGCTTGGAGCCATACCGTATCCACTGCCAAACGTTTTACGCTTTATCAGCTTAGCCTAGTTGATGGAGATCCTCTCAAATACAATTATACTAATAGCGCTGGTGTGACTGAGCAGCGCGATATCGAAACCGTTCCTGTCACTATTCAGCTACCAAATAATCAGACGCAGGTTCACAATATTTATGTCTCACAATATGGACCGATGTTAGCGGTCAATTTACTCAATGGTCAATTACCAGCATGGGGCGCTAATAACCTAGCTTATACTATCCGTGACGCCGCCTCTGAAAACCCAAGAGCACTCAATCAGTGGCGTAGTATGAATAAGGCTACGAGCGTTGAGGACTTAGTCGATAGAATGCAAAGCGTCCTTGGTCTTGGATTTGTTAATACTATTGCTACCGACCGTAATGGTAAGGCACTCTATGCTGACATCTCAACCGTACCAAATGTGACCAAAACTAAGCTTGAAGCTTGTAGTAGTGCTGCATCTGGCCCCTTCCTTGGTGCGTTAATTGCCTCTGACTTGCCAGCACTGAATGGTAGTACCGCTGCCTGTGAATGGGGAGTTGATACAGACTCACCGCAAGCAGGTATTTTTGGGCGCTCAAACTTACCTTTCTTGATCCGCGATGATTATGTTGCTAACTCAAATGATAGCTATTGGTTAAGCAATTTAGAGCAACCACTGACTGGATTTTCACCGCTCCTACGTCGTCGTTTAGCCCCCTTCTTAGGTGCTAGTCCAGCAGCTGGTGTTCCATTGCTTATGCGCTCACGTATGGGACTGGTTCAAATACAAGATCGATTCAGTAATAAAGATAACTTAGGCGGTACTAAGTTCAATTTAAACAATATGCAAGAGGTCGTCTATGGTAACCGCAGTTATGTCGCTGAGTTGGTACTCGACGACGTACTAGCAGATTGTCGAGCGAATGCTAGCATGCCTTTGACGGGTGGCTCTACTATTGATGCAACCAATGCTTGTAATATCTTGAGTAATTGGGATCGTCGTAATAATTTAGATAGCAAAGGTGCTCATGTCTTTAGAGAGTTTTGGCGTAATGTGGACTTTAATGAAACGACGGATACGATATTCAGTGTTAAATTTGATGCAAAAGACCCAGTCAATACGCCTCGTGGTTTAATTATTAGTGCGGATACACGTACTGCTTTAGGAGATTCCATTAAGTTCTTCCAAGATAAAAACATCGCTCTTGATGCGTCTTTATCTGATTTGCAGTATATCGTTGATGCTAGTAAAAACGACGAGCGTATTGCTATGCATGGTGGCTTTGGTCGTGAAGGTGTATTCAATGTTGCAGAAACGAGAGGCACAAGCGCTAATGATGGCGCAAACTACCTCATTAATTTTGGTCCGACATATATGCAAAGCGTTACCTTTGATAACGGTGGCCCTGTAGCAGAAGCCTTATTAGGTTACTCACAAGCTTCTGATACTACTCGACCATTCCATCGTGACCAGAGTCGTCGCTACTCAGCTAAAGAATGGATTCGTTTACCCTTCAATGCTAGTGACGTTAGCAAGCAAGCCGTTGGCAATAAAATTCAGCTAAAAGAATAAGTTTGACGTAACTTAAATTAATGATAATTTAAATTAGTGATAACTTAAATTAGTGATAAAAAGACCTCAGATATATGCTGAGGTCTTTTTTACTTTATGGAAGCAGTCTGTTTGAATATCGTCGATGCATCATGATGCCAGCACTTAGCCAGCTAACCGCAAGAGGGGTATGAGTATAATTGCCAAAACCAAATGGACTTATCATAGACAGTTTGCATGTAAGAAAACTCGCCGACCACCCCACTGCAAACAAGGATTTGTTATACTAGTGCTTATTGATGGCTATAACTTTAGCAGCATATAGCGCTGTGAAAATTATTATTGATAACAAAGTTATTATGGTTATTAACGATCTATCAAACACCTACTGGCTTTTAAATATTTGGTCGTTAGAGATGTAAGAACAGTAATACTCAAGGTCAAAACGAGGAGTACCGCATGACAGAACATTCAGAATCAAATACTCAGCAACCTTACAATCGTGCAGGAGAGCAACCGACCACGACACGCCCTGTTATGCAATCAGAAAGTCCTTATGCCAGTACGCGTGGCAGTATGATGAGTAAGCAGCTACCTGCCTTTGATGAAGCTATTATTAATAAATACAATCGTTCAGGACCACGTTATACCTCCTATCCGACCGCTTTAGAGTTCTCACCCATCTCTGATGGTCTTGAGGCAAAGATCCTTCAGAACCGTGAAGCTCGTGCACCACTGTCTTTATATTTTCATATTCCTTTTTGTCGTCACCTCTGCTATTACTGCGCTTGCAATAAAATTATCACCAAGAAAAATAGCGACTCAGGCGATTATTTGCAGTATTTAATCGCTGAGATTAAGCACAAACGCCGCCTGCTATCTGTCCCAGAAGGTAGTAGTAAACCCCTCGTTAAACAGCTGCATTTGGGTGGGGGTACGCCAACATTTTTGCGTGATGAAGAAATGGTTCAACTGTGGCAGTTTTTACAAACTCAGTTTGAATTCTTACCTGAAGACAAAGGCGATTACTCTATTGAAATTGACCCACGTGAGCTGAGTGGCGAGACGTTAAAAGTATTGCGTAACCTTGGCTTTAACCGTGTCAGTTTAGGTGTACAAGACCTCGATGAAACGGTACAAATCGCCGTCAACCGTGTACATTCAGCAGAGCTCATTGAAAATGTGTTAAATGAGGCGCGGGATCTAGGTTTTCACTCTATCAATATCGACCTGATTTATGGCTTGCCGCATCAAACACCCGCAACCTTAGATAAAACGGTGCGCCGTATCATCGAGATGTCGCCGGATCGCTTGTCAGTATTCAATTACGCACACTTGCCAGAACGTTTTAAGGCCCAGCGCCAGATTAAAGAAGCCGATTTACCAGACCCAGCAGCCAAGCTTACAATGCTTGGCAATAGCATCAATACGCTGACCGAAGCTGGCTATCAATATATCGGTATTGATCACTTCGCCAAGCCTGATGATGAATTAGCCGTGGCGCAGCGTGAGGGCAAACTGCATCGTAACTTTCAAGGTTATACCATCATGGGCGATTGTGATTTATTGGGCTTCGGCGTCTCCTCTATCAGTCAAATTGCCAATGCCAATACCCGCTATATTTTGCAAAATGATACAGATTTATCAGTTTATCAAGCGAGCATCGATGCTGCACAAAGTAACTCGGCTGCCATGCCTGCAGTAAAAGTCATCAAAACATCTATCAAAGATCGCTTGCGTGAATATGTGATTATGAATCTACTCTGTCACGACTATATCGACTTTAAAGACGTCAATCAAAAATTTGGTATCGATGCCATCACTTACTTTATCAATGAGATTCAACAGCTTGGCGCCATGCAAGAAGACAAGCTCATCGATATGGACGCGGCTGGCATTCGCGTGCTACCAAAAGGTCGATTGTTAGGTCGTAACGTCGCCATGGTATTTGATGAGTATCTTGAGAAAAAACATAAGAATCGTTTCTCAAAAGTTATCTGATTGAGTGATTCCATACATTAAAAGCAGTCATAAAAAAGACCTTAATCGAGGTCTTTTTTACGGTGTTTAATAAAGCTGATGATTGACGAAAAATACCTCTAGGGCGTGTCCTCATTTCAAAAATGGTGATAAAAATGAGATAAATTGCAGTCAAACGAGGAAAATAGCACAGATAATATCGGGATATTAACCAGCTATTTAACGATGTTTGGCAAAATTTAGCCATTTTTTGTCCGTTTAGATATGATCAATTGAATTGAGGACATGCCCTAGCCTACTCAGTAGCCATCACCACATTCAGAAGGCATCACCATATATAGCCTATTTGCATCTTCTATTGTTTTTTCACTGTCCAAATATTTTTGCTCGATTGTGCTTTTAGCGTTGGCAATCATTGAATCCGTCATCGCAAAGTCATCGTCATTCAGTAGACCCAATGAGCCATCTTGACGCAACCATAAACCTTCTAACTTATCATGTGGATACTCTACAGTTGCGAGAACGTCGACTGCCAAGGTTTTCTTGACTGGTTTGATTGCCAATTCCTTCAGCAATTGCCAATTTTTTTCATCGGCTGCAATAAGCTGCTCCAGCGTTTGTTCATTAATCGTTAAACCCAATACATGATCTTGCTTGATATTATCTGTATTTAAAATATTCTCAATATCAGTCGCCTGCGAGAGATCAATTTTATAAATGAGCTTTTGCGCAGACTTGTCTTGCAGCGGAAACTTGCGATCATGTTCAATCAAATAAAACTCGTGATTGTTAATCGCAACGATACCCGAAGTCACATGGTGAGCATGATCGAGACGATACAAATACTGTGCTATTTGACCAGAGTATAGATTGATAGTGACGATGCGCGTCAAACTAGAAACACGACCTGAGTGATCAGGGTTGTCCATAGAAGACTCCATAATACCCACCAGTGTGCTCTGATCTGGAGTAATCGTTAATGCTTCCATACCGCGATTTGCACGACGTTTGATAAATTCTGCTGGTAGTAAAATCGGCTGACCATTAGCCATCACATTATTGCGCTCATCGCTCGCAAAGGCATTGATACGCTCAATCTCCACCCCCTGCGCATTGTAATGAACCAAATGAGGACCATACTCATCACTGATCCAAAAACTACCATCTGTGAGCGCAGCAAGACCTTCAGGATCTAAACCATTGATATCGTTTTTGATAGGATTGGTCACTGCATCAAAAGGTAGGTTGGGATTAATGGTCATCGGCTGGCCGTCGACATCGTAAGGGACTTCATTAGTTCCGCCGAGTGCTTGTGGATTCGGTAGCCCAGAGATAGGATTGCCATTTGCGTCTTTTAGCAGTATCTCTTTGATCTTAATAATTTGCCCAGTTGCTTGTAGCTCAAACAGTCCGATGCGCGGTGTATAGTCAGGTACTAAAAACTGTTTACCTTTGCCTGCACTACCTTCGAAATCCGCATTGGGACCGCGATCGGTGAGCACATAAAATTGATTGGCATTGGTTGGATGAGCCGCTGCATCTGAACCGAAACCACCCCCTCTAACCTCAAGCTTCCTCTCAGGATACGCAGCATTGATATGCGTATCATCTAGCACGGTATAAGGTAGTGCCGTGCCTTGGATAAAGTCTTTTATTTGAATGATTTCTGTATTAATATTTTTTATCGTCATTTTTTATCCCTGATATATATTTTATTCTTGTTAAACGAACCATATGAGTAATTTATTAGATGTAGCGTTCAGCACAATTGACAGTCGAAAAAATAGCCAGCGCCTAATAAGCTCACTGACCATTTTAAGAGTTAATGCTATAGCACATGGCTATACATGACCGATTAAACCTTAAGCTTATCACCCACCATACCCTTGATGGTACTTAAGATATCAGCAGGTAATACCACCATTTTTGCATTGTCAGACTCTGCCAGCTCACGAATCGCCTTAATATATTGCTCACCAAGTAAGTAGACAATAGGCATCTCTTCCTCGCCCATTGCATTAGTAATCAGGCGAATAGACTCTTCAGAACCTCTCGCCAATACCACTTGTGCTTCGGCATCACGACGTGACGCCTCTAAACGTCCATCTGCCTCTAAGATAGCCGCTTGCTTTTGACCATCAGCACGAGTTACTGTCGCACGGCGCAGACGCTCTGCCGCTGCCTGCTCTTCCATTGATGCTTGCATCGTTTGCGATGGATTAATATCTTGAATTTCTACTGTCTTTAGGGTGATACCCCAGTCCGCAATATCTTCTGATATCGCATGCTTTAGCTTCATTTTGATTTCATCACGGCTAGATAATGCACTATCAAGATCCATCTCACCGATAATTGAACGTAGTGACGTCTGCACCAAATTACGAATACCATATTCATAATCTTCAATGCCATAAACGGCCTTATCTGGGCGCACGATATTGATATACGCCACGGCGTTGGCAATGATAACAACGTTGTCTCGCGTAATGACCTCTTGTGAGGGAATATCAAGAACAATGTCTTTGGTCGTCACTTTATAAGCGACATCATCAACGAAAGGAATAATAAGGTTGAGACCTGGCTCTAGTGTTTGGCTATATTTGCCCAATCGCTGCACCACCCACTTATAGCCTTGTGGCACGATTCGAACGCCTTTGAAAACCGTAAAGACAACCAGTGCAACCAAAACCACCATGACAATGCTAAAGCTTTCCATAATTCATCCTTATTATTATAATTGCATGTCTTTATTAATCGCTGCCTGCGATTTCATACTGCTCACAATCAGCTCATTACCGACAATATCGGTCACCACCACTCGATCGCCGACCGCCACCGGCTCACCCGTAGTGCGGCACATCCACTCCGCTGCCCCAACAATAGGAACACTGAATCTGACGGTGCCCGCTCTATCTGGCTGTGGCTGGACGATAATCATGCCAGTTTCACCAACGATAACACTACCACCCAAGCCTGCTTTGGTGCGATCTACTGATAAGGGTTTAATAAACTTGAACCATGCCAGCAAGAATATGGCAGAAAGCACCAACCAAATAATAATTTGCACAGAGACAGAAATAGGCAATAGCCACGAAAGCGCGGCAACGATGATGGCAGCGGCACCAAACCAAAGGCTGGCGAATGTCGGCACAAACATCTCAATGATCAGCAATATGAAACCTAAGACTAACCAGTGCCAAGGTTCAATCATCCACAGCATCTCCATCATCACTACATTCCCTATCTTTATCATTCTAACTTTTAATGTAGCACATTTTTGGTGTTAGTAATTTCTTAAAAATCATCAATATATGATGTGTATACTTCGAAAAATGTAAGAAACACATATTAAAACTTAGAGCATAAAAAAACGACCGCCAAAGCGATCGTTTCTTTTTTCTTTAATCAACTTATTAAAACTTAATGTGAGCACCTAAAGTTAATAGAGTAATATCTTCAGCGACATAATCATATTCAGCTTCAACGCTCATGCTAGGGTTAAAGTTATAACCCAAACCAATACCACCAGCAACACCACTATCGCTATCGCTTTCACTAATAGTGTTTCCAAGTACGTCACTTAAAGACGCATCAATCTCAGCTTTAGCAAACCCTAACTTACCTTTGGCATATAAACCAGTATTAGGGAATTGATAACGGTAAGTACCGTAAGCACCATAAGTTTTAAGGTCATATTCACCCTTAAGAAGTCTGGTACCTGTATCAATATCAGTGTCACTAGAGCCTACATATTCAACTTCAGCACCAAAGTTAGGATCAAAGTTATAACCAGCATAAATACCATAAGCAGTAGGATCATCTAGATCATCAGCATCTACCATGAACTTACCAGCTTTTACACCAACATACGGCTGACCTGCATAGTTAACTGCCGCTTGCGCGCTGACACTCAATAAAGAGCCAACTGATAGGGCGATCAAAGCTTTTTGTAAAGTATTCATATATCTTCCTGTTAAATAAAACTAAAAATACCATCTGAATGAAAATAACAGAGCATATAAGTTAGCTGAACTATTGTCGAATTCGAGATATTAACAGAACCTTATTTCGAATGCACTCTTTTTTAATGACGCTTACAGTGCTTTTTATCGTACAAAAAAACGCACCTCGAAGGGTGCGTTTTTTAGTTATCATACTGCTAATCAGAAACTTAGAATTTTAGCTGAGCACCAACAGTCATAAGATCTGCGTCGCTACCTAACATGTCATATTCAGCTTCAACACTGAAGTTTGGGTTAACCGAATAACCAAGGCCTACACCACCTGCAAGACTGGTATCATCGTTAGAAATGGTTTTTCTATTAGAGTCTTCAACGATATAGTTACCTTCGATTTCAGTCTTAGCAACACCTAGCTTACCTTTGGCATATAGCGCAGTATTTGGGAACTGATAACGATAAGTACCATACGCGCCATAGCTCTTGGCATCGATATCACCGTTATAATAATCGGCATCGCCTGAACCTACATATTCTGCTTCGATACCAAAGTTAGGATCAAAGTTGTAACCACCATAGACACCATAAGCAGTTGGCTTGTCAGCACCGTTTACATCTAGGTCAAACTGACCGACTTTTACACCAACGTATGGCTGACCAGTGTAACCGTTGCCATAAGATACGGCAGCTTGTGCACCCATGCTTAATAAAGAACCAGCTGCTAATGCAAGTAACGTTTTTTGTAAAGTTTTCATAGTATTCCCCTAGGGTTATATTTTTAATTATTTGTCTGTAAAGTATCTGGATGAGAAAAAATTATTATTGCCATCTTCTCTCACTCATTTAGCTGATAAATCGTTTTGGCTTTAGAACTTCAACTGAGCGCCAACAGTAAGTAGTTTGGCATCGACATCACTGTCCATCATTGAGTATTCAGCTTCGACACCAAAGTTAGGGTTCACTGAGTAACCAAGACCTACACCACCAGCAAGACCTGTGTCGCTGCTAGATTTCGAAACTTTAACTGGACCAACGGTGTAATCACCTTCTACTTCAGTTTTAGCAACCCCTAGCTTACCTTTAGCGTATAAGCCAGTATTTGGGAACTGGTAGCGTGCCGTACCATATGCGCCATAAGTTTTGGCATCAAGATCACCATTTTTGTAATCAGCATCATCTGAACCTACATACTCTGCTTCGACACCAAAGTTTTGATCGAAGTTATAACCACCGTAGACACCATAAGCAGTTGGATCATCTGCATTGTCGATATCTAGATCAAACTGACCGACTTTTACGCCGACATACGGCTGACCAGTGTAACCGTTGCTATAAGAAGTAGCGGCCTGTGCGCCAACAGTTAACAAAGAACCAGCTGCTAGTGCAAGTAGCGTTTTTTGTAGCGTTTTCATTATTAGCTCCTTAAAATCAATTTGGACAAACAAGTTATCTATTTATATTGGCTTTTATAGCCCTATCGCCTTGTTTGCTAACGATGGGTATATAGTAACAAACTATTTCAAGTCGTCTGTCAGTGTTTGATGGTATGAGAGTTAAGATTTGCAAGTATTTATCAGTGCTTGGGTTACAAAGGCAAAGATATGAAATCTTTTGTTACAACCACTGAGTTTATGCAATAATCCCTACTCATTTCATCGCCTTCCTAGCAGAAATAAGCATAAAACAATAAGAGAAACCGAATATTTTAAGGTAAAAATAATGACTGGACGTATAACTAGCCGCCTACAAGAAGCGCTTACAGTACTCAAAGCCACCCAACAATATCGTCAATTACCCAATCTCCAACATCATGGGCAATACGTTATTAGCGAGGGTAAAACCTTACTCAATATCGCCAGTAACGATTATTTGGGCTTAGGCGGCGATACCGAATTACAAAACGAATTTCTCAGTCAACTAACACCGCTATCAGTCGCACAAATGCCTAAAATGAGTGCGACGTCCTCACGCTTGCTCACTGGAAATGATGCACAGCTACAAGCGCTAGAGTCTGAGTTGCAGGAATGGTATCAAACCGCTATCGGCAAACGTGATATCTCTGTCTCAAAATCGGTGTTGGTATTGAATAGCGGCTATCATGCCAATCTTGGTATATTGCCCGCCCTCACAGCGTTGCCAGTCAAAACACTTATTCTGGCTGACAAACTGGTACATGCCAGCATTATCGATGGGTTGCGGTTGAGCCAAAGCAAACTTGTCAGCTATCGTCGTTATCGTCACAATGATTATGAACATTTGGCGACGTTTATTGAGCAAGCAGCGCCAGACATTGAGCGCATCATTATTGTCACTGAGAGCATCTTTAGTATGGATGGTGATCGTGCGGATTTATGTCAACTGGTACACTTAAAAGCTAGCGATGCTCGTATCGAACTGTATGTCGATGAGGCTCATGCCATCGGTGTGTTAGGTCATACAGGATTGGGACTAGCGGAAGAAACGCAGACATTGGCTGATATTAACTATTTGGTCGGTACTTTCGGTAAAGCGTTTGCCTCGGTGGGTGCTTATATCATGTGCGATGATGTCGTCAAGCAATGGCTAATTAACCGCATGCGTCCGCTAATTTTTAGTACTGCACTACCCCCTATCAATCACGCATGGACGCGATTTATTTTAGCAAAAATGCCAATGCTAAATAATCAACGGGCGCATTTAGCGCGGTTGTCTACCAAGCTTAGTCAAGCCATCGACCCAAGATACCGTGTGTCCCAGAACACCCGGCATCCAAACTATGACTCACCGATTGTGCCTTACATCTTGGGCGACAATGCCAGCACGCTTGCCAAAGCACAACAATTGCAAGCAGCAGGTTTTTATGCCCTGCCTATCAGGCCACCCACTGTGCCTGCAAACACCGCTCGTATCCGTTTGGTCATGAACGCCAAGCTGACAGATGAAGACTGCGAACAACTGATACAACAATTATAAACATGTTGTTATACATCAGCGACGTCAGTCCTGCTATCGATTGATAATTGGCTCACTTGGATATAATAAACCGTATGAAAACACTCGCCACGCCTGATAACTTTAGCACCAGAAAACAAACCATCGCTCGTCATTTTGCCAATGCCAGCGACTATGACCAGCATGCCAATATTCAGCAGCAAGTCTGTCAATATTTAATAGACAAACTCACCCACACTGAACACGACAGTGTGCTTGAAATCGGTGCAGGAACTGGTCAAATGACCCGTCTACTCGCAGCACACATTCAAAGTCAATATTGGCTGATCAATGAATTATGCGCTGAACAAGCGGCTACTTTACAATCCATATTGCCCAATGCTGACATAGCAATTGGCGATGCTGAAACGATGGACTTTGAGGATGAGCATAGCTTGATAATCAGTGCCAATGCTGTGCAATGGTTTGATGATCCCTTAAACTTTGTTGCGCAATCAGCACGCCGCTTGCGAGCTGGAGGTCAACTGCTGTTTAACACTTTTACGCCAAATAACTTTTTGCAAATAAAGACTCTAACGGATCAGGGTCTTCACTATCCCGATATCATTGAGTGGCGATTGGCACTGATTAGTGCTGGTTTTGAGAAAATTGAACTGTCCACTCAGCGTTTCGAGTTACCGTTTGCCAGTCCTTACGCCACC
Source organism: Psychrobacter immobilis (assembly GCF_003148585.1). Lineage (GTDB taxonomy): Bacteria > Pseudomonadota > Gammaproteobacteria > Pseudomonadales > Moraxellaceae > Psychrobacter > Psychrobacter immobilis. The sequence goes on from NZ_QGGM01000015.1 coordinate 49,697, forward strand.
CTAAAACATATGAAGTTGACGGGCGTATCGACCAATCAGACGCAAGTAAAAGCCAACAGCACCCAGCCCTTTATGTGGACCAAGGCACGCTTGCAACAGTTTGAGTCTGATTATTGGCAACATTTTTCGGCGCAAGATGACGCCGGTCAGCCTATCGTTCATTTGACTTATGAAGTACTGATAGTGCGTGCCTTTAAATTGTGAAGATAAGATATAGAGTGGTAGGATATTTCTTATAAATAACAGTCATAAAAAAACGCACCCCGAAGGATGCGTTTTTTGTTTTAATTGCGTTTAGTTACTAAATCACAGTTATTTTTTGTCTTCGTCTACTTCAGTAAACTCAGCATCAACGACGTCATCATCAGCTTGGTTGCTATCTGCTGCATTGTCCGCGCCTTGTTGGAACTGGCTTGGATCCATGCCCTCGCTACCTGCGCCTGCATCAGCATAAATCTTCTGACTAACTGGCAAGAAGGCATTGTCTAATGCTTCAAGCTTGGCTTTGATGTCATCATGATCATCTTCTTTCATTACCGCTTCAAGCTCAGAGATAGCAGCTTCTACTGTTGATTTCTCTTCAGCAGTTACCTTATCTTCAGCGTCTTTCAACGCTTTTTGTACCGCATGAATACGACCATCTGCTTCGTTACGAACTTGCGCTAAGTTAGCGAATTTTTCGTCTTCTGCAGCATTGGCTTCTGCATCACGAACCATTTGCTCGATTTCTTCATCCGTCAAGCCAGAATCTGCTTTGATCTGGATGCTTTGCGCTTTACCCGTACCTTTGTCAGTTGCTGAGATATTCATGATACCGTCAGCATTGATGTCAAAAGTAACTTCAATTTGCGGTAGACCACGTGGTGCTGGTGGAATATCCGTCAAATCAAAACGACCAAGCTGTTTATTTTGGTTAGCGATTTTACGCTCGCCTTGATAAACCTGAATGGTCACAGCTGGTTGGTTGTCTTCAGCCGTTGAGAATACCTGTGATTTCTTAGTAGGAATCATGGTGTTTTTCTCAATAACTGGTGTCATGACACCACCCATCGTTTCGATACCAAGCGTTAGTGGCGTCACATCAAGTAACAATACGTCTGTTTTTTCACCAGACAATACCGCGCCTTGAATCGCTGCCCCTGCCGCTACTGCTTCATCAGGGTTCACATCTTTACGTGGCTCCTGACCGAAGAACTCTTGTACTTTTTGCTGTACCAGTGGCATACGAGTCTGACCACCAACTAAGATAACATCATCGATGTCACCAATTTTTATGCCAGCATCTTCAAGGGCAATCTTACAAGGACCCATGGTACGTTGTACCAACTCTTCAGTTAAGCTCTCAAGTTTTGAGCGACTGATAGTGACCACCAAATGCTTAGGACCATTGCTGTCTGCAGTAATATAAGGCAAGTTCACTTCAGTACTTTGCGCACTTGATAACTCAATTTTCGCTTTTTCTGCCGCTTCTTTTAGACGCTGCATCGCCAATGAGTCACCTTTCAAATTGACATCTTGGTCTTTTTTGAACTCATCAACCAAATAATCAATCAATGCTGAGTCAAAGTCTTCACCACCAAGGAATGTATCACCATTGGTTGCTAAAACTTCAAACTGCTGCTCGCCATCAACGTCAGCGATTTCGATGATTGATACGTCAAAAGTACCACCACCCAAGTCATAAACAGCAACCGTGCTATCGCCTTGCTTCTTGTCCATACCGTACGCAAGAGCCGCAGCTGTTGGTTCGTTGATGATACGTTTTACATCAAGACCCGCAATTTTACCCGCGTCTTTTGTTGCTTGACGCTGTGAGTCATTAAAATAAGCTGGTACGGTTACAACCGCTTCAGTAACAGTTTCACCAAGATAGTCTTCTGCTGTTTTTTTCATTTTTTTCAAGATTTCAGCAGAAACCTGTGGTGGTGCTAATTTTTTACCGTTAATTTCTACCCATGCATCACCGTTATCTGCTTTGGCGATTTTGTAAGGTACCATGCCGATGTCTTTTTGCACGACTTTGTCATCAAAACGACGACCAATCAAACGCTTAATCGCAAACAACGTGTTGTTTGGATTGGTGACCGCTTGACGTTTGGCTGACTGACCCACCAAAATTTCATCGTTTTTATAAGCAACGATAGATGGCGTTGTACGAGTACCTTCAGCATTTTCGATGACTTTGACTTTGTCACCTTCCATCACTGCGACACACGAGTTAGTCGTACCTAAATCAATACCAATTACTTTACCCATAATTATTTGCTCCTAATTTGTTTTAAGTATTTATCTATTCAGACCGTGGTTGATCTCTTGTTGCTATATATATCGGTTTACTTATGGATTTTTTCAAGTCAATCATCATGCAAAATTTGTCTTTCGTGTGACTTTTTGTGAAAACCCTTAATAATAGTAGGGTTTAGCACATTAAAAATCCAATTTTTAGTACTACTGCCCAACACGTACCATGGCTGGGCGTAATAAACGACCGTTCAAGCTATAACCTTTTTGTAATACAGTACCGACAGTATCAGCCTCGGCTTCTTCATCAATACCCACCGCTTCATGCAAATCAGCATTAAATTTCTCGCCTTGTGGGTCAACCATTTCGACGCCGTTCTTATTTAATACGTCCAATAACGCTTTGTGCGTCAGTCTCACCCCTTCTGTAACAGGGTCATCGGCATGGGCGCTTTCAATGGCGCGTTCTAAATTATCGACCACTTCTAATAGCTCTTTGGCAAATTTCTGCAAGGCAAAACGCTTACTCTTATCAGCCTCTTGCTCCATGCGTTTCTGTGCATTGTAAGCTTCGGCATTGGCACGGGCGGTGACTTCTTTAGCTTGCTTCACTTCACCTTCTAGCTCAGCGATGCGCGCTTTAAAGGTGTCTAGATCGATTTCATTGTCGATGGTCATCTCTTCACCTGAGTTATGCTTTGGATCAAACTCTTTCATAGTTTCTTCTAAAATACTGTCACTGTGTTCAATATTGTCATGCGCCACATTTTGCTCAGGCGATTCGTGGTTGGTATTTTGCTCGCTCATGATAGCTCCTTAGAATTTTAATAATGACAATTTATATAAGAGGCAACAAGTTCACTATTTGCTAGGGATACTATGCTCTCATTAAATAATTAACCCGTCTTACACATTGTTGTTATAAGTACCTTCTACTAGCTGTTTGATAAAGGTGATGGAGGTAAATTTCAAGCCTAAGCCAAGGGAATTTTTCTAATTTACAACAAATATTGCCTAAATCTAGATTAAAGTGCTCAAAACAGAATTTCATAGGTGGTAAATGGCTATCCATGTTCGTTAACACAAGCTACAAGAAAGCAGTACTTATTCCAAAAAACTTACCATTGGTACATAAGCCATTACCAAACAATACTCAACTTTATTTTTGATTACTCTATTATTGCTACAAATAGTATGGCTCATGTCAAAGTGAACGCTCATATATGACAACGCATACTGACAATCATCAACGAGAAGTGTTATGTCTAAATCAACCGTGTTATCAATCAACGCGTTATTAAATAAAGCGCTGATGACGATAAAACTCGCATCAACAGATCGTATAGATAAGGGTATAAGAAAAGAAAATGGCACTCAAGAGAATCGTTTGACCGTCAAACAAAAAGTGCTTAGCTATAACCCGTTGACGACTTGCCAGCCGCATACCTTGCACTATGCCATGAAAGGAGTCGGCTATCTGCCAACGCCACTATTAGAGAGCTTGGTTGGTTATTTGAAAGGACCTACCTCAAAACAATACCTGCACGCCGATGCTCACCTACGTTTGATTCTCGCTGTGAATAGTAAGCTGAAAACGCCTCTTGAGCTGACACCTATGCATGAGCTGCGCGCAAGGTTCGCTGCTGACGCCGTGGCGATGCAAGCGCCGCAGGTATGGCAGCAAGTAAGTGACAATATCATCGGCAACATGAAGCGATTTACGAAAAAAAATCAGAAGCTTGTGTATTGGGAAGACAAAGTGATTGCCAACGCTGATGATGGCGATATGACCATTCGCTGTTATCAATCAGACGCCAGCTCTCATGGCTTAGGGTTAAAAAAAGCGGATACTCATAATTCTGATGAAACAGTGCTGTTATATTTTCATGGGGGTGGATTTTGTATTGGTGATGTCAATACCCATCATGAGTTTTGCCACGCGGTTTGTGAGCAAACGGGCTGGCCGATAGTCAGTGTTGATTATCGCTTAGCACCTGAGCATCCAGCACCAGCCGCATTAAAAGACTGTATCACTGCCTACGCTTGGCTGGCGGAGCATTGCCATACCTTAGGCGCTTTACCCTCGCGAATCGTACTAGCAGGCGATAGTGCTGGCGGCGGATTGTCCACTTTGATTGCCCAACAACTCACTGCCCCCTCGCAAATCGCATGGTCAGATCTGGGCATTGCAGGTCAAAAAATGTTTGATTTATTAGAGCGCTTACCAAAGCCACTTGCACAAATGCCTTTATATCCTGTGACGGATATCGAAACGGATTATCCAAGTTGGGAGTTATATGGCGAGGGATTATTATTGGATCATGCCGATGTGGCTGTATTTGATGCTGCTTGTTTGGATAACAGCCCCTTGCCACGCCAGCATATCCTTAACTGTCCGATGCTTGGTGATAATAGTAAAGTATGCCCGACTTATATTGTCGCCGCAGAATTAGACGTATTACGTGATGAAGCATTTGCTTATGCAAAGCAATTAAAGGTGCATGGTATAGCAGTCGAGACTCATACCATTCTTGGTGCGCCGCATGGTTTTATTCATTTTATGAGTATTCATCAAGGTATCGGACAAGCAACAGACGATATTATTAAAGGGTTTGCGAGTTTTGTGCGTGACGTTATCAATACCCAGTCACAATTAGCGGCATAGTTATCAATATAGTTGTATAAGAGAGTGCCAGTTTACTTAGAAAATATAATGGTACTGCCACTATTTAAACGTTATTTTTTTAAGCATTGTTTTTTTAAGCATTGTTTTCTTAAATATTACTTTCTTAAACGTTATCTTCAACCTGACCATTCAAAGTGATCAGCCAAATCTCTGAGCGCGAACCCAAGCGAAATGGAATGCCCCAAAAGCCGTAACCAGATGACACCACAAAGTGTCCTTTGCCCATGGCTTCATAGCCATAACCCAAGCGGTTGATGGCACTGACAATGAAGTTGGCGGGGAATATTTGACCGTTATAGGTATGCCCTGAGAGCTGTAAATCAATCGGCATTTGGCTGTGCTCAGCAATATCACTTGGTCTATGATCTAGCAGTATCACTGGCTGTGTAGTATCAACTTGAGCCAGTAGATCGGTTGTGGCTACTCGTTGTCTTTTATGGTTATCAAAACGCCCAACCAGCCAGATTGGTTGACCTTCATGCTCGATACCGATTACTTCATCATTTAACAACTGCACGCCAGCAGCACGCAACGCTTGGACAATCGGCTGCTCGTGCCCGTATAAATCATGATTGCCCAGCGTTGCATAAACACCATACGGCAGGCTTTTGCATAACTCCGCCAAGTTTTTCGCCATATTATATTTGGTAAATGCCTGTATATTGTCATCCATGATATCGCCCGGCATCAGCAGTATGTCTGCTTTATGCTGCACAATAAGATGATGCAGCCTATCTATTGCACCGCTACCAAACAGTCTCCCGATATGTAAGTCGCTAGCGACCGCAATACGTAATGGCTTAGCCAAAGGTTTATCAATATCAACAGATAACTCACGTACCACAGGCGCATAAGCACTATATAAGGCGTAAACAAATAACCCGATAAACACTGCCAATGCCAATATGCGCAGCCCAAAATCGACGGTAGCCGGTGTAGCGAGCGCATCACCAGTTAGCGATGTGACCAACCAATATCCACCATAAAATAGGCTGGTAACTAAAGCCGTCAATAGCATAAAGTGCATGACTAACATCCAACCACTGATCCAGCGATAGCTGTTTTTAAATGCTCTATTGACACTGAGTAGCAGCAAACCGTTGGTAATAACGAATACAATAACCCATACCGAAGTTTGCAAACCTGCTGTCTGCCAAGGCTGTAACCACCATTGCACGCTTAGAGCTGCACCGACACTAAACAGCTGCAATAGCACAAAAATGGTGATAAAAAATGCGTAGCGCATGAAAAATCCTTGAGTATGATGGCAGCCATGCAGTGTATTTTCAGCTGACAAGACGAGCAAAGTAGCTATTAGCCAGCCTAACAGCAAATAAAAGCCTCTAACATTTAGATATGGTAGAGGCTTTATCATTAGGGTAACACTGTTTATTTAAATGGCTCATATACCAGACTGTAACGTAATTATCCAAATCTCAGAACGCGTACCCAGTCTAAATGGTACGGGACCAATGCCATAACCAGAGGTCACCAAAAACTGCGTATCGTCTATTTTTTTGCTGCCATAGTTTAGTGGTGTCAACCAATCCATCAATATCGTTAACGGAAATATCTGCCCACCATGGGTATGCCCAGACAGATGCAAATCGACTGGCAGGGCGCTGACCTCATCCATCGCGCTAGGACGATGCTCCAAAAATATCACCGGTTTGTCTGTCTTTACTTGCGTCAATAACTCCTCGGCTGACAGTCTGGTACGATCAATATCATCTGAGCGCCCCACCAGCCACACCGAGTCATTTAATAGCAAACTCTCATTATCAAGCGCTTTGATGCGAGCCTCTTCCACCGCCTGTGTGATCTGTTGGTCATAACCGAAATAATCGTGATTGCCTAAAGTCGCGTAGACGCCAAGCGGTGCCTTTAGCTTTGATAACTGCTCATGCATATTGGTATTATCGTAAGCAATCGTATTATCATTCATAATGTCACCAGCGATAACCACGACATCGGGATGTTGCGCATCGATAAGGCGCACCATTTTCTTTATCTGCCGATTGCCAAACCATCTGCCCAGATGCGTATCAGAGACAAGCGCGATATCCATTGGTTTAGCCAGCGGTTTGTCAATCGTAACAGTTAGACGATGTACGACGGGCGAATAAGCATTAAATACCGCTAAGCTAACAATGGCGACATAAACTGTAATGGCAAAGGTACGCAAGAGTATTGGACGAGATTTTTGTTTAAAGAGCCGATAGACAATGAGCGCAACTACAGAAGTTATCAAACCAGCATAAAACATAAAACCTTGCAAAATACTAACGACCAGATAAACGTGAAAGCGCTCACCCCAAAACTCAGTCAAGCCATAAATGAGAGCACTATTATTAATAATAAAGACAGCAGCTATCAGCACAGCTTTGGCGGCAGTCGTTTTTGGCTTTATTAACCAGTAAATAAGAACGGTGGTCATAACAGCTAGCAACTGAGTAAAAACGATGAAGAACCACATAGTAAGGTCTAATCAGATAGAGATAACGCTATCTTACGTGAAAAATTTGATGCTCTGGATATAGCCTCCTTTTTTCCACGAAAACTTCATATACTTTACGCCCAAGGTGCTGTTGCCACAAAACTAAATGGTTGCCACTAAACGTACTTTAACGTTTATCTGGTGCTATTTTGCAAACGCCATTGTCACAAGCTTGCATCAGCGCTTTGCCATAGAGCAACTTGGTCACCCAATTTGGAATTCTATAGCGATTGCGCGCGACATACGGATAAGCAAAGTCGCCAAGTTGTTTGACCACTGGCAAAAATAACAACGTTGACCATTTCACGCCGCCCGTTCTGTAGAGCAGTCGTACGGCATCCATGTGCGTATACCAATTGCCGTAGCTGTCTTGCATACACATATAAGTCATCGCATCCTTACGGCTAAATCCTGCGGCGGCCAACTCATCAACCCCCTCGTCTACAGGAACTAAGTGTATCTTTTCCGGTTGACGTTTTTTCATATTATGCGCCTCGGTGCTGCATATCACGCACGCATCATCGTAGTACATGGCAATGGACAAATTCGCTTGCTCTCTATAACTGTTGATATGATTTTGGATAATCATCTTACGACTCCTTTATGAGTGATATCTCAGTATCAAGACTATTAGATTTTTGAGTCACGCTAGATTGTTGGTGCTGATTGGCTGCGGCTAAAAGAGGGATGACTGGCTGCTGCGTCCATTGCGGTGCGGCAACATCTAAGCGCTTCGCCAGTGTTGGTAAATGATTGGTCGGCACCGCTGGGAACAGATGATGCTCGATGTGATAGAGTAAGTTAAAAGTCAGTAAATTAATCAATGGATGACGCTCACTGCGCGCATATACCACGTCATCACAACCATGATGGACGCTCCATACTGCAAAGAATCCCACCATGATATTGGCCAATATCATTACCAATACGTGATACATCAAAACTGGATGCATCGTGATAAAAGCGGTGGCAATCACTGCGAAAATGAGCAACAGATCAAAGCCAACGAGAATATGATTACGACGACTACCATGCGTCAAGCCAAACCACTGAATCGCAATCGAGAAAAGTCCGCCGCCCAATATCGCCTGATACCAAGGCAGACGAGCCCAATTACCCTCGACATCGCTGTCTCCAAGTGGATCTCTATGATGATTGAGATGTGTGTGCCGAATAGCATGCGTGCTACAGAGCATCGTGATACTGAGAAAAAACAGCATGAGCTCAGTGGCAAGCTTCCCTACTCCCAACGTTCGATGATAACAATCATGGGCTTGTCTAAGCGCGGCGGTAAAAAAGAAAAAAGTCGCCACAAGTGCAGGCAACCACCACCCTTGCCACGCGCTCCACCATGACAATAATAAAAAAGGCAAAGATAAAAAAATATTATAAACAGTCTCGCTCAGACTAAGCTGTCGCAAATCTTGCCATTCAACACTGTCTAACGAAGGATGACGCATGATGTTCTCCTTACTTGGTGATAAGCAGTAGCTGTCTTGCTGGCGCGACCACTTAATTTAATCGGCTGTTTTAATTTACTTTATTTCTGTCAATAATGAAATTTAAAGTTAAATTTTATTTGTGTTTAGGTAATGCGATAAGACCTGTAATCACAGCGCTGGCTCCACCTATCAAGCTAAGAACCAATCCAAATATTATTTTCTCTAAAAAAACATCTGTTGCTATAATCCAAACTGAAAATATAAAAGTACTAAAGAATCCAATGAAGAATAACGGTACTATTTTTAGTATGGAGTCAAAGACTATCTTCAACTTACATATAGTTAATCCAGCTACTAACGTAGGGAGCAAACCAAAAAAGAATCCGCCTACAATAGAAGCTAATAGCATTTTGAAAATATCTGTTAACTCTTGCCTAAAAATATTACCGTCAATTACAAGCATCACAATCATATATAAGCAGACAATCAGACCACCTATCGCACCTCCCAACAATCCATAAGTTCCTATTACCTTAGCTTTAGGATAGCTGGATGCTGTCGCTGTAGCGCTAATCTCAATATCACTCATACACACCTCTATTTAGGTTTCACATGAAACAAAGCATCATGTAAATAATAATGATGTTTCACATGAAACAGTCGCTTAATGATTTACGAACTCTGCTCTTCTAAAGCTTGCTTCAGTGTTGGCTGTTTAAAATCATAACCTGCGTCCTGTAATGCTTGCGGCACTACTTTTTGACCATCAATTAATAGAGTCGACATCTCACCAAATATCAGCTTAAGCAGAAAATTGGGTAAAGTAAAAAAGGTGGGACGGTGTAGCCATGCTCCAAGCGTTTTGGTAAAAGTATGATTGGTCACTGGATTAGGCGCAGTGAGGTTATACACCAGCACTGGCGTATCATTGATAGTTTCTAACGAGTGATCATCGGTAGTCTGAGTGTCCGCATAATTAGCAAGATGCTTTTCAATGATGAATATCACTGCCCCAACCCAGTCTTCACGACTGATCCAGCTCATGATTTGCTTACCATCACCCAACTGTCCACCGACGCCCATTTTAAATGGGGTTAATAACTTACCGAGCATCCCGCCATCAGGATGGATAACCACGCCCGTACGCACGATAGCCACAGGCACGCCATGTTCAGTGGCTTTGAGCGCTAACTGCTCCCATTCATGACATAATTGATGGGCAAAATCAGTTTCAAAATCACTGCTTTCGGTAAGAGGTTTATCGCCTTGTGCGCCATACCAGCCAATCGCAGAGCCGCTGACCATTAGCTTGGGCTTAATACTGATGCGCTTCATAAATACCAATAAGGATTCGGTAGGCTTGATACGGCTGGCGAGCAACTGCTCCTTGCGCGCATCGCTCCAGCGCGAGTCAGCAATGCCTGCGCCTGCTAGATTTAAGATAACATCAAAGCTTTTATCCGAACTCGCTAGCTCATCGTAGGTCATCATGCTGATCGCTTCAGGATGCGTTTGGCTGCTATCGCGTGTTAGCCATGTAATATGTAAGTCCTTATCCTGCGTACGATAACGTTTGATAAGCTCGTCACTAAAAGCACTGCCTAAAAAGCCTGAGCCACCACTGATTAAAATATTCATGTCCTACTCCCTATATTTTTCGCTTATCGTTTAGTAAAACTTAATCCGTTATAGTTATCGTCTACTTTTTTAGTACTAACATCAAAATGACTTTTACATACTTTTGGTAAAGCAATGCGGCTGGCAATCGCTGAATTGATTGCGCCAAACAATCCTATACCAATCATAAAGGCCAGTAGCACGCCAACCTCTATCCATGAGTTGATGCCTAAATATAGGATGATTGCACCCATATAACCTGCTGACGTTATAAACCCCACTAAAAATGTCGTGCTTAGACTCTTATGATCACCGCGCCATATATTCTTATAAGCGACGATAACACCCGTTAATAAAGCAGGAATAGAACCAAGCAGACCAACATAGAGTAATGGCTGGTAACCAATTTGGGCAAAATCCGCATTCCTAAAAACAAACAATAAAGCCAGCTCCGCAATCAATCCACCAATCATACTACCAAGCCCTGCAAACAAAATAATCACTTGTAGATAAGGATACACACCTAACTCATTATTTGTTTTCATTCTATTTATCCTATTAACATTCGTCGTTAATTGAGTATAAATACGGCGTTGCCAAAGCCAATGAAATTCCTGTGGATAATTGGTGGATAAGTATCTTGATTTTGTTTTGCCTACTGATTAAGCAAAACGCTTACGAATAGGACACTCACTATCATTACTATTTTGAGATTTATTCTTTAATTGGTTCCAACGATGATTAATAAAATCTATGACGTTAACCATACTTGGCAATACATGTGCTTTGGTCAGATGTGGCGCTGCTGCATCTAAACGCTTGGCAAGCTTGGGTAAATGATTGGATGGCACAGCAGGAAAGAGATGATGCTCTACGTGATAAAGCAAATTAAAGGTCAGCAAGTTGACCAAAAGATTGCGCTCGGTGCGAGCGATTGTCTCATCACAATCATGATGCACGCCCCACACCGCAATGATGCCAACACTGGCATTGGCCAACATCATGGTCAATATGTGATACATCAATACTTGCGCTAATATCGCGAGAGTAGGAATAGTAAAGGCGGTCAATATAAGGGCAACTATGATGACTAAACCAATCAAAGCAAACTCTAGCCACGCTAATTTTTGATTGCGACGGTTACTTAGGCGCAATCCTTGACGATAAATATCGAGTCGATAAGTTATTCCGCCGAGTAGCGCTTGCCACCATGACACTTTTGCTAGACTGCCTTCAATATCACTATCACCCAATGGGTCACGATGATGCGCCATGTGCGTGGCTCGAATGCTGTGCAAACTGGTCATTAATAGTACGCTGAGCAATAATAATATGGCGGTGGTCGTACGTTTTCCTGTACCCAAACTATGATGATAGCCATCGTGCGCTTGGCGAAAAGCGGCAGCAAAGAATAAATAAGAAGCCCCGCATGCTAAGACATACCAAGAGTGGCTGGCGAACCACCAAGACAACAATAAAAACGGATAAGGCAAAATAACGTTGTAAGCGATTTGAGCGCGCGTTAACCGGCGCAAGTCTTGCCACTCGACTGCAGCAATAGCCTTTTTAATGGCTTGCTCTTTATTAGCGTGTGTCTGATTGACTGTCATTTTACACATCCATTTGTTATTACTATTTTTTGTTGCTGCTATTTTATAAAAACTTATCTCACTTAAACTTAGCTGGCTTTTATAGTTATTACATATATTTCTGTCAAAACAGAAATTTTATTATAAATTTTTTATTTTAAATTACACCGCTAACTATTAACGTAAGACCTTTTTAATACTAGCGCCCAGTTTTAGGACTTTTTTGAGGATGCTTGTGGGCAGTTTAAGCATCTCAGATGACCATGTGGTTAGGGTACTAACGAATTCTTGGGTATCACGAATACGTGACTTTACCTCATTATTTTCATGTTCAAATTCAGGACTGTCCATCAATTCTTGTAAGAACTGTACTGTTGGCTCAAGCTCACGCTTTTGTCGTTCAACCACGATGATGCGTGCCAGCTCCCAAACGTCAGTATTGGTCGTGAAGTGATCGCGACGATCGCCTAATATGGAAACCTTCTGTACTAAGCCCCAATGCTGCAACTCTTTAATACTATTTGAGACGTTAGAGCGAGCAACCCCAAGTGTTTCGGTGATTTCTTCAGCATTTAATGGCTTACCAATGATGAATAACAACGCATGAATCTGTGACATGGTGCGATTAACACCCCACTGCGAGCCCATTTCACCCCAATGTAAGATAAATTTTTCGGTCACAGGATTTAGTTTCATGATTAATATGTACTCTACTTTATAAGTTTTGATTATTTTATTTACTTATCTTGCGCTATTCTTTTATTTCTGTCAATAGTGAAATCAACAGATAACACTCATCATTTGGTTGACTGTCATGCGCTAACGAATCACTAAACCCGTGGTTGCGTCACGAATTTGGCTCGGTAAAGTATAGCCTAGAGTGTCAGCCTGCAAGTAGCTGATTTGCTCGCCAAAATATCTATAGGCATCAGTAAAAGTCATAGCAGGCGGTTGCCCTGATGGATTGCAGCTTGTGGAAACCAATAGCCCAAATGAGTTTTGAACGTCGACCAGTTGTTGACACAATTGACGAATCATAGGATGCGCAATAACTCTAACCGCCACTGTTTGATGCTGCCCTGTGATCCAAGGAGGGATAGTCGTTTCAAGTGTCTGAGGGATAGGCAGTAGCCATGTATGGGCTTGCTTACCTTGTAGCTCTATACTGTCAGTATCTGCCTGCCAACTCTTGATGATTTGTTGGCGCTGACCTTCTTCTAAAGGCTCTAGTAACGGCATTAAACGCTCAGCGCTGTCAGTAATGACGATCATACCTTTGGCTTGTGGACGCTGTTTAATGGATAAAATACGTTGAACGGCTGCTTCGTCATAAGCGTCACAACCGATACCCCAAACGCTTTCGGTGGGATAAGCAAGTAGCTGTCCTTCTTTAAGCCATTTGGCAGCTTGAATGACAGAGTCAGTAGTAAAAGATGTGGATTTTTCCATAGCTTGAGGGCTTCAAAAAGGTAGAAATTTAAGCACTCATCATAACATAAGACTAAGAAAAATTAGGGCTGCGAAGTTTAAAGCGACCTTATTAGCAGCTACCTAGGGCGTGTCATCAATTAGCACATTAGTACGTTTAGTGGTCTTAAAATGGCTAAATTTTGCTAAACATGGTCAGCAATTTTGTCAATATTAACGGCAATTGCTTCCTTGTTTATCTACAATTTTTCTCATTTTAAGCCTCACAATCTAATTGATGACACGCCCTAGATTGTACTGTCGTCAATCACTTGGCAGTAGATAGGTGAAAAGCCTAAAGCGGTAGAAAGTACGATTTTAAACGCGCAAATACCGTCCACCTTGCACACTAATGATGCCTAATAATTCAAGCTCCATTAACTGTCCAATCAGCTGCGGTGTGACAATTTTGGTAGCGATAATCAGCGCATCTAAATCCTGCCCGTGCCAATCAAGCTGCTCATAAACGAGGGTTAAATGCTCCGGTACGACGATAGCACTGGGAGCAGATTTGATATTAGAGGGTATTGGATGGTTAGCCATTACAGCGATGCTTTTATCTTTATTTGTATGTTTAGTAGCTTTGCTATGATTCGTTTGAGAGCCATTAGATTCGGTAATATCTATACCACTATCCACAGTATCTTTTGATTTATGAGAATAACTTTCATAACCCAACTGAGCATTGACGTCTTCTAGCACTTGCTGTGGATGATAAATTAAGGTCGCACCTTCACGTATCAAATGATGACAGCCTTCTGCATTGCTATTATCAATATGACTTGGAATGGCAAAAACTTGCTTACCCTGTTCCGAGGTTAAACGCGCGGTAATCAGCGAACCACTCTGAATGGTCGCCTCCGTCACAATTGTGGCGAGGCTCAATCCAGCGACCAAACGATTACGCCGTGGAAACGTATGCTTATGTGGCATTGTATGCGGCAATAGCTCACTAATAATACAGCCGCCTTGCTCAATTATTTGGGCAAACAATTTATCATGATGATTGGGATAATTGACCTCAATACCCGTACCCATTACCCCAATCGTTCGACCTTGATATTCGGTATCTGCCTGTGCTAAAGCGCCTAGATGTGCTCGTTTATCAACACCCATGGCAAGACCGCTGGTGATGATATAACCAGCTTGCGCCAAATATTGCGCGATATCAAAGGTGATTTTTTGGGCATGGGCAGTGGGTTTTCGGCTACCGACGATCGCAATTTGCGCTTGACGCAAACGCGATTTATTGCCTCGGTAAAATAATAAAGGCGGTGGGTCATAGATTTGCGAGAGCTGTGCGGGATAATCAGGCTGGTCAGCAAATAGCAGACCATAGCGCCCTTCGATGAGCGCTTGCTGAATTTTATCGATACTGGCTTGCGTTTGCTCTGGCTGTTCATGACGGGCAAGATGGCTATGATGAATACCCAATTGCCGCCATGCATCTACTTTGGCGTACCAAGCAAGCTCTGCTGTGCCAAAAGAAGTAATGAGCTTATGATAAGCAGATAATGATGCATTCACCTCAGTCCACAGCGCCAGTACTGCGCGCTGCTCATTTGATAAAGAAGAAGTAACTGCCATCATAATCATCTAGCTCGTATAGGCTAAGTTAGTGTGTCCCGTCCAAAAATAAGCATGTTCTCACTTATAGTGTACTCATTTATAGATATGGCGGTGGTAACAGCTGGTCGCCGACGTTTAATGGTAGCTCTGAATCAAGCACATAAGCATAGCTAATATTATCGAAAGTATTGAATACCATGACCATACCGCTTGGCTCATTTGGTAAGCGTACTGGCGTGTCATTGTCTTTGGTATCGCGGATCAAGGCCCCTTTTTGATATACAGTCAATACATCACCAGGCTTAGCACCATGGGTACTACCTAAATTGATAGCAACGACACTACCCTTCGCTGCTGAGCTGATTGAGTCCATGACGCGGACAATCATGCCACCACGACTGACCGTTGCAGGGGCTGGATAAAACACAGGTGGAATAGAGTTATTCAACTCAACGAATACGCGATCACCTTCACGCACTTCTTTGTCGTAACTGTCGGTGAGCTGCAAACTGCTGACGCCGTTGGTTTCTGTCGAAGTAACCAAACCCGTCGCAACTTGCGTGACCTCTAAACCGATAACTTCTTGGGTTTTTGGCTCAACATATAGCTCTCCTTCACGGTAGATACCATAACGCTGACCGACGATCAGTGGCACACCTTTGGCATACACTTTATCGCCGCTAGCGGTAATTAAGTTGCCTTTTTTAGAAGCCAATATATAAGGGGTGGTATTAAAATCTTGTGGATTAACGATGACTGTCTTATCTAACCAGTGTTGAATAGCAGACCACGGAAGCGGTGGAATACTGTTGGCTGTTGAAGTGACTGAGACTGTGCTAGATACCACGTTACCCGTTAACTGCTTTTCAACTCCAGCACAACCTTCGCCAGTATCAACACCAATTAAGGTTTTACCTTGAATCACACATAAGATAAGGATGTCGTTAGGATAAATAAGATTGGGGTTTTTGATTTGCTTATTGGTTGCCCAGATTTCTTTCCAGCGCCACGGACTGTCTAAATAACGTCCTGATATGTCCCACAACGTATCGCCTTTTTTGACGATATAGCGATTAGGCGCATCCGCTTTGATGGCTGGTGGTGGATTGTTAGCGTGGGCAGCACTCATTAGCATTGCACTACTAAATGTCGTGATTAACAGTGCTTTTGCTATCGTTTTTAAGCTCATCTTCATTGTTATATCCACAATATGTACCGCTGTTGTCGCCACAATTAGTACCATTTAGATCTATTACTTAACCTTAATCTTTGACTGTCATTAAAATAGTGACAAGCAATGAGGGTCGTAAAAGGATTTAACTGTACGATTATCATGACGCTTATAGGGCAGCTGTTCAGTGTAATTGGCTGGTATGATTACTAAAAAAGCGTCTAGCAAAATGATGAGTCGCCGACGCTGTTTCTAATATTACAATTATATCTACCATAACACAATCATAAACACTTTATTACAATGGCGTAACTTTTGTATGAATATTATTTCTATAGTTTGTCATTGAATTTTATAGAGTTCCTCATGAAAATAAGCATTAAAATCCACTCTGATTTATGCTAGATTTGGTATCACATGCTGCCGAATTTGCTCAGCGACCAATTCGGCATCATTATCAAGCACCACCACATGCTGCGGTAACGCTTCTAAGCCTTCGGTATGGGCGGGGCGTGCGATTTCTATCGGTCCAATAGCTTCGATGATCGTATCGGCAAATTTCACTGGCAGTGCGGTTTCGGCACAAACAATCACCTCGCCTTTGCGCTGTAATTCTTTGGCAACCTTGATACCATCAGCGGTATGCGGATCAACCAACTCTCCATGCTGCTCATAAAGTGTTTTGATAGTGTCGAGACGGTCGGCATGAGTAGATTTACCCGCAGCAAAACCGTAGCGAGTGTTAACCGCCTCCATTAGGTCAGACAAATCAAAACCTTGACCAGATTTCACACCTTCAAACAACTCATGAACGCGGGCGCTGTCTTTATCTAATAAGAGATAAACAAAACGCTCAAAGTTAGAGGCTTTAGAGATATCCATTGAAGGACTTGAAGTAATATAGGTTTTTTCAGTCGGACGCGGCTGATAAGCACCTTGATTAAAGAAGTCGTTGAGTACATCGTTTTCGTTAGTTGCGACGATTAAACGCTCAATCGGCAGACCCATCTCTCGTGCTATATGACCGGCACAAATATTACCAAAGTTGCCTGATGGCACGCTAAAGCTCACCTTTTCATCGTTGTTTGAAGTGACGGCAAAATAGGCTTTAAAGTAATAAACGATTTGCGCAAGGATACGACCCCAGTTAATAGAGTTAACCGTACCTAGATTATAAGCCGCTTTAAATTCAGCATCTTGTTGTAGCGCTTTGACAATATCTTGGCAATCATCAAACATGCCTTCGATGGCGATATTATGAATGTTTTTATCAGTCAAGCTATACATTTGCGCGCGCTGGAATTCGCTCATTTTACCGTGCGGTGACAGCATAAAGACTTCGATATTTTCTTTACCACGCAAAGCATATTCTGCCGCACTACCTGTATCGCCACTGGTGGCACCAATGATGGTAATACGCGCGTCTTTTCTTTTAAGCACATATTCAAAAGCATTACCCAAAAACTGCATGGCAACATCTTTAAATGCCAATGTCGGACCGTTCGACAAGCCTAAAATGTATAAGTTATCTTCAAGTTTGCGGACAGGAACAATCTCATCAGAGCCAAATACCTCAGCAGTGTAAGTGCGCTCAATGATATCTTGCAAATCAGCCGCAGGAATATCAGTGGCAAAACGCTGCATAATCGCCATCGCAAGCTGTGGATAGCTCAGCGCGCGCCACTCAGTAAGCGTCGCACTATCAATATTCGGATAGTGCTCAGGCAGCATCAATCCACCGTCTGGGGCAAGACCCATTAATAACACATCACTAAAATCCATCGGCGCTGTCTGACCACGGGTACTGATATATTTCATTAGATTGTCCTGTCTACAATGAGATTATTAGTTAAAACGGTTTATTCAGCAGTTTTTTGCAATAAGGCATAATAAAAACCATCGCCGCTCTCGCTATCAATTGGCAAGCACTGACGACCAATCGCCTGTTCAATACCCCAATTACAATCGTCGCTAAATTCAATGGCTACTACATTGTTATAGTGAGTCATAAAATCCTGCATCTGCTCAACGTTTTCTTGCTTTAGGATAGAGCAAGTGACGTATAAGAGGTAACCACCAACTTTAAGTTGTGGCCATAGATTATGCAAGATATCGGCTTGTAGCAATGCCGTTTGCTCAACGTCTTCTTCAGTACGCAAAATACTGATATCAGGATGACGACGGATTACGCCTGTCGCTGTACAAGGTGAGTCTAGTAATATAGCGTCAAATACGAGCTTACTCTTTTTCTTACCCGCCCCTTGCCATGTGGTCGCATCAGCACAGACAATATTAAGCTCAATATTTTTCTCAGCTTGCTGCAAGTCGTGCTGACTTAGGTTTAAGCGCTGTAAATTAGTATGAATACGCTCGATACGTGGCGCTTCATTATCTATCGCAGTAATCTTAACTTTCGAAATCACAGGCGACGTTTCAGCATCGTCTTGTTTCACGTGAAACAACGAAGACTCATTTGAGCTGATTAATTCCAACCAATGAGCAAGCTTACCACCCGGCGCTGCACAAGCATCTAAAATGCGGATCTCGTTGTTATTGGTGTCTATATCGCCGTCTGCATCGTCGTTTTTAACACTCAGCTTATTAATTAAAGCGTTATGAATAAGCGGCGCGGCAAGCTGAGCATGCATATCTTGTACACTAGCAGCTCCTTCAGCGAATTGCGGTAAGGCATTGACTGCGGTACTTTGATGTAATCTTAACCCTTTGGTTAATATGCTATTAGATGCGGCTGCATCCGATGAGCTGGCTAAATTAAAACCACTTGTTAGCTCAACCAGATCTGCTTCAACTTCAAATTCCACCAATGCTTGCTGATAGTCCTCTATCGAAGTCACCGCTGTATTCACGCGTAAAAACATCGGTGCAGGTTGACGTAAACCCTGCATCAGATCGTCATATTGCTCACTCCAATCTTGCTTGAGCTGATAGGCAAGCCAATTCGGTAAGCTGTGTTTTTTATCACATTTCTTACGGAACTTACTTGAGTTCTTAGAGACTTTACGCAAGATGGCATTGATTAAACCCGTCGCATGCGCAAATTCGATTTCTTTTGCCGCTTCAACCGTTTCATGAATTGCCGCATGGTCAGCCACTTGCAAATAAAGCAGCTGGGTTAAACCTACTTGTATCGTCGTACGTACTTCTTTTTCATCAATAGAGTTATCAGCCAGACTATCGAGTAGACGCTCAAGGGCGTACCATTGGCGCAACGTCGTCAACAATAGCGCATGAGCAAAACCTTTATCACCGTCATGCAAACTGTTTAATAGCGGATCAAGGACGCTCGCTAGCGACTGACCATTTTGAATCGCCAGTAAGGTGCGAATCACGCGGACGCGGACGCTACCATTCATGATAAGGTTGCTTGACGGTTTGAGCTTATTGTTTCTTGGCGCAGTGCTTCTCATTAAATTGAATTTCCTTGACGCCTAATAGTTAGCGTCTGATAAAAGTTGGATTGTTTGGTATTAAATGACGAATATAAAAATAAATAAGGTTAAGCGGTATTAAACTGATTTAGGAGCAATTATTTTGAGTCTGCTGTGAACTGGTCACCATCATTCAGTTGGTTGCCATGGCAGATTTGCTCGGCTGTCATTGGTTTACCACCAGCAAACTGTAATTGGGTGATAGCTAAAGTGCTGGCTTGCGGTTTTTCGACACCATTATCAATATTACTATCATGACCACAAGCTACCAATATCGCTTTGCGTCCAACGCTGATGACCGTACCAGCAGGCTGATTGGTTTGCTGCGACGGATTCACAGGTAAGCTGGCTAAAATCTTGACGCGCTGCCCTGCCAAAAAACTATAAGCACCTGGCCATGGCGTCAGTCCACGAATTTGTCGCTCAATTTCAGTAGCGGATTGTGTCCAGTTGATTTCGCCTTCGGTTTTGACCAGTTTTTCAGCGTAGTTGGCTTGACTGTCATCTTGAGGTACAGCCTGTGCTTGATAATGTGGCAAGTCTTGTAGCACAGTAATAATCGCCGTCGCACCAAGCTCAGCCATCTTATCATGGAGGCTGGCAGCCGTATCATCAGCCTCAATAGGAGCACTGACTTTATAAAGCATGTCGCCAGTATCAAGCCCTTTATCCATCTGCATAATGGTAATGCCAGTCTCGCTATCACCCGCCAATAATGCACGGTGAATAGGCGCTGCACCGCGCCAGCGTGGTAATAAGGACGCATGAATATTTAGGCAACCATAAGTCGGTGTGGTCAATACACCAATCGGCAATATCAAGCCATAAGCCGCGACAATCATCACATCTGGCTGATAACTACGCAGAGTCTCACGTGCGATCAACCCTTCACTACTAGATTTTTTAAAGGTGAGAGGCTGCTCAACGGCAATATCATGCGCCAATGCGACTTGCTTTACTGCAGAGGCTGATAATTTTTGACCCCGTCCTGCCTTGCGATCAGGTTGCGTATACACAGCGACGATGTCTATATTCAATGCTTCTTGCTGGCTGATAAGCGCCTCAAGACTAACAGCGGCAAACTCAGGAGTGCCAGCAAACGCAACTCTTAAGCGCTTACTAGATGAGCAATCTTTCGTCGTAGATGGCATGGATAAATCGGAGGCAGAAGCAATTGTAGTCATAAACAGGCATTATATAGGGTTGGTTGACTCATTATAGGTGAGTTTGCGATGTTGTGCCATGGTTGTAATAACGGTAATCGAGCGTTACCAATGATACGGTTTGTCTTTATAATAGAAAGTAAGCAGGGCGCTCTTATTGATGAGTTTATTTACAAAACAATGCGTGATTGAGCGATATTCCACTGCCATTCGCCATTTTTTTCTAGATAATAGCTGTACAACCGTAAAAGACAAAACGGCTTGAATAAACCAGCTACTGTGCCAAACTGATGACTTACTCACTATGTTTCTTGTGTCGATATAGGACCACGCTTTCATGCAACAGTTTCAGTCCTTACAGCGCTTACTCATATTTTATGCACTGACCTTGCTGGTCATGTTGTCTATCTATTATTTTGCGCTGTTTCACGAGATAAAAAAACACAGTGAACAACACAGTATCGATACTTTTCATACATTACAGTATGAAGTTACTGAACGTGATGATCTTCTAAATCCTGACATTAAAAGGATTTTAGAAAAACCCGTATTTGAAGACATAAGCTATCAGCTGGTTTTTATGATGCCATCTGGGCAGACTTATATCCATCGCCATACTCAGCCCAATGAGCCTGCTTTTGCTAACGTTACGTTTCCTATTATTAGCTCATCTCCTTCTAATAACGGCAGTCATAGTGCTTACACGCTCAATAATCGCAACTTAACCGGCACCATTAAACTCAAAAGTGGTCATCAGCTTTATATTATATTGCGCCATAAGCCGCTTATCATTGACTGGATATCATATCGCTACTGGTTGCCATTGATGGCAGCGATCATGCTTTTTATTATCGCTTTGCTGTATATGCTCAATCGTCGCACCAATTGGGAACAACTTCTGATTTATACGGACAATCTAAGTAGCCACGCAAAAGAAGCCTATAGTCCGCCGCCTTTTTTGCAAAAAAAATCTACGCCTGAGTTTCTGCGTTTAGGCCATGCGCTGAGCCGTGTCAGCTACCAGTTGCATAATGACTATCGCCGCATTAAAACCCTAACACATCGTCTTGAACGTTTGGTTGATCAATCCCCTTTACCGATGCTGATGATCATGCGTCATGGTCAAATCAGCTTTTTTAATAAACGCTTTGAACAAATATTCATGTCTTTACCGCAAAGCGATAGCAACTATGAACTGACGGACTTTATCGCGGGTAAAGATGAATCCACGCAACGATTGCTGCAAACGTTATCCAACCTACGCGTTACTCGTACCTTAACAGTCTATGGGTTAGAAAATGAACAGGCTTACCAACTACACATTACGCCATGGTTTGGTGAACATGGTCAGGTTCACGGCTTTACCGTACTGCTGAATAATGTTAATGAATTTGCCAGTCAAATAGGGCAATTACAGCAACAAAATCAACGGCTACAACGCCAAATTGATGAATTTAATACGATTAAATCGACGATGGGTCATGATTTGCGCCTACCGTTAGAAGCAATGATTGACACGCTAGAACCGATTGATCCTGAGACATTGACTGCTGCGCAGAATGACATTTTAATATCTTTAATTAAAAGCAGTCAGAGTATGCTCACGACACTTAATGATGTGCTAGACATCGAGGAGATAGCGGTAAGAAAAACCCGCCTAAGCATTGAGCCTGTTGATATTTATAGACTGGGGCAACAGGTCAGTCAGTCATTTATAGAAAGGATAAGGCAGCAAGGACTTGAGCTGCTGTATTTTTTTGCACCTGACAGTCCGCGTTGTATTGATACAGACCATCAGCGCCTACAGCAAATCTTGTACGACTTATTAGATAATGCAGTGAAATTTACCACTTCTGGCTATGTATCACTGACCATCGAAACAGTCAGTAATGCAGAGATATTAGCAACAAAAAACCGAAGCTTAGTAAATCTTAATAAAGACCTTACACTGATTAAAAATAGTCAAATCAATAAAGACAATCCCAATCATGCCTCACACGACTGGATTCGTTTTAGCATAAAAGACAGCGGTATGGGCATCGATATAGCGAAGCAACATCAACTGTTGGTTCAGCTTAATAAAAGCAGCAATCAAAACACCCATCGAAACGTTAATTACATTCAGAAGAACACGACTGGGCAAGGCCTAGGATTAAATAACGTCAATAGCTTTGCGCGATTATTGGGTGGTTTTATTGAAATAAAAAGCACGATGACAGCAGGCAGCAGTCTGAATCTTTATCTGCCTTGCAGACGTCCAAATTATCAGCCTATTTATCATCATAGTCAGCATTTGACTCATATCCACCTAATAGCAGTGATTAAACAACCACTACGTGCCAAACATCTGCGCGATTTTTGCGCATATTTATCGATGCCAGCTACTATCTATACCTCTATAGATAAATTAGATCTACAACAATTAAACGAAAAATTGGCACAAGACGAGCAAAGACTCGCCCCTATCTTGCTATTAGATTATGAATATTATGAAACCCTGTCTATTGCTTCTGCTAATCAGGCGATAAGGAATGATGATAGACAACAAGCATTAAATACCCTACTCGATAATCCGTCGCTACCAAAGATACTACTCAGTATGAAACCTGAGCGCCGTATTCCCTCTATATTATTAGATAAATATGAAGGATTCTTGAGCAAGCCATTAGATGCGACTTTATTGCTCTCTGAATTACTGCGCTTAACCTTACCAGCGAGACAGAAGCTGGTTCAAACCATAGAGATAAAAGAAGAGTGTAAGCAGCTAGCAAACGAAGCAGATAAAGCAGATAAAGCGGCCAACGAGAATGTATTGCCACTTATCTTGGTAGTAGAAGACAGTCCAACCAATCAGAAAATAACGTGCAAGATATTGAGTAAACTTGGTTATCGTAGTGTGGTCGCAGAAGATGGTCAGCAGGCGTTAGATATGCTACAACAACAGCATCAAGATATCTCACTCATTTTGATGGACTGTCGCATGCCTGTCATGGATGGGCTTCAGGCTACCCAAGCGATTCGTGCGCAAGGCGATAAAATTGCGATTGTGGCGCTAACTGCAAACAATACCAAAGAAGATCGCGATGCTTGTATAGAAGTAGGAATGGATGAGTTTTTAGCAAAGCCGATCAATAAAAAAGAGCTAGAGTCGGTTTTACAGAGCTTCATAAAATCATGACAATCTGTAAAACTGACTCTTCAGGTTTAAACCATTACTTTATAAATCAATTACTTTATAAATCAGCTAATTCATGAACCAATTATTTCATAAAACCATTATCTGCTAAAAATGCTTCTGTAATTTGGCTTTGCGGACTTGGCGTATTCATACCACTGGTTTGCGACTTATTTAACAAACGTTCTAAATAGCGCGCGACGATATCCACTTCGATGTTGACCTTATTTCCAACCAGCCAATGCTTAGCGATATTGGTCACTTGTGCGGTATGAGGAATGATATTTAAAGAGACAATATTGTCTCTTACAAGATTGGTCGTCAGACTAATACCATCAACCGTGATGGAGCCTTTAGTCGCTGTATAGTGCGCCAGCTCTTGTGGTATCTCAATTTCGATATAGATAGAGCGCGCATCTTGTTGCAGCTTGCTGACCACGCCGACGCCGTCGACGTGACCAGCGACGATATGACCACCAAAACGCGTGGTTGGTAGCATCGCTTTCTCTAAATTCACTGTGTGACCAGCTTTTAAAGTTTCTAATGCGGTACGAGCGATAGTTTCACGTGAGACATCGACCGAGTAATGATTACTACCTAGGTCTACGACGGTTAAGCAGATACCATTGGAGGCAATAGAATCTCCTAGCTTCACATCATTAAAGTCCAAACCATTAGACTCTATCGTCAAACGTATATCACCGCCCGTAGGCTGCATGCACTTAACCTTTCCAACACTCTCTATAATTCCAGTAAACATATCGACCTCATTTCATTATGATGTTGTCTTTATAGACAATATATCTTGATCTATTAATATTGTGGCAGCATTTGTCTAAGCCAGTTTTTTTAGTGCAACTTGAGCTTAATTAAGTCTATGATGGGATAGATTGTGGATAAGTACTGATAAATCAACTCATAACGTATTAAAACACGCATTTCCGTTAAGTTATCCACAGAAAACTAGATGTTGGCTAATATTAAGAAAGATTAACAGTGAAACCTAAGTTACTGATTACATTGGATTAATATAAAATTTTTTATAAAAGACCTATTTTTCTGTTTCATGTGAAACAAAGTTATACACAGTTTCATGTGGAACTTTGTACGACACTAGCTGCTTATCCACATTGAGTAAAAATTTAGCACAGACTGTGGATAAGCTGTTTATAAATAACAAGTTATAGCGGGAATAAAGTCAATTTAAGGTCAGGACTTAATGTTTCATGGCCATAAATATTAAAACGCAACTGCTGAGCTAGAGACAATGGGTTAAAATCGACCATCGGTCTTGCTTGCGCGCCTAACAAACAAGGCGCCTGATAGACAATCAACTCATCTACCAATTGTTGGCTTAAGAAGCCACCAGCAACACTAGCCCCTGCCTCTACCAATACGTCATAACATTGATGATCACTGACTAATTTTTTTAGTAATTCAGTTAAGTTATCTTCGCGCCAATAAATCGTATCCGGTCGACGGCATAACTGATAGTCAGACTGTAAGCTATATTCTAAGCGCTGACGCCTATCGAGTACGACAACTTTAGGAGCAGGAACTTGTTTAGGTGGCACAGCTAATTGGTTGGAACGTACATTAAGCTGTGGATTATCCGCGATAACCGTCTCACTACCGGTAATAATCGCGCCACTTTGTGCACGTAGCTTCTGCACATCTTCGCGGGCAGCCGCTGAGGTAATCCATTTCGACTCGCCAGATGCCATCGAGGTACGACCGTCAAGGCTGGTGGCAATTTTAAGTCGTACATAAGGCATCTGGGTGCGCATTGCCTTTAAAAATCCACGATTTAAAGCTTCTGCTTGCTCGGTTAATATACCGACTGTCACTTCAATCTCAGCCTGCTCTAACAGTTTTACACCGCGTCCTGCCACTTGCGGATTGGGATCGAGCCCTGCGATTACGACACGTTTCACACCAGCATTAATAAGACCCAAAGCACAAGGTGGCGTACGCCCTGTATGACTACAAGGCTCTAAAGTCACATAGGCGGTTGCATCTAAAGCTCTTGCACCCGCTTCTTTTAGCGCAAATACTTCTGCATGAGGCTGACCAGCTTTCGGATGAAACCCTTGACCGACGATCGCTTCTGCTTGCACGATGACACAGCCTACCGCTGGATTAGGTCTGGTGGTATATAAACCCTGTTTGGCTTGTTCGATCGCAAGCATCATAAAGTAGCGGTCTTGCGCATTCTGAGTATGGTTTGAGAGCGTCATAAAGAGATACACTTAATAAAAAAGTAGAGGGTAAAAACTATTTAACGTTATCGTCAGCTTTTTCATTTGGGCGAATATTGGCAATCTCTTGATGGAAAGCATCAATATCTTGAAAGTCGCGGTAAACACTAGCAAAGCGCACATAAGCAACATCATCTAACGTTTTAAGCTCACTCATGATAATCTCACCCAACACCTTGCTACTGATTTCGCGCTCACCCATCTGTCTAACACGCTTCTCAATACGGCTTATCATCGCTTCTTGTTCATCAATGGTGATAGGGCGCTTTTGTAGAGGTAATAAGATAGAACGGCGCAGTTTTTCGTTATCATAAGGCTCAATTTTACCGCTTGACTTGATGATTCTTGGCATCACCACTTCTACCATCTCAAAAGTAGTGAAACGCTCTTGGCAGCTATTGCATGAGCGGCGACGACGGACTTGCGCACCTTCTGCCGCCAGACGCGAATCAATAACTTTAGTCTCTGACGCGTTACAATACGGGCAATGCATAGCGTTTCCTTATTTCAATATTAAGCGCAAGAATCACAGTCACTATTTATAAGACCGAATGATAAGACCAAACTATAAGACCAAACTATAAGACCGAAATTTCTGAGAATTAACGAGCTGCATCAGGTAATTCAAAAAAATCGGCTGATTATTTTCCAATACAGAAACTACCAAAGATTTTGCCCAACAAGTCATCCGCACTAAACGCTCCCGTAATCTCACCCAAACTGTTTTGAGCTTGGCGTAAGCTTTCAGCGACTAACTCTCCTGCTTGAAAGACCGTTAACTGCTCGTGCGCCTCTGCTAAAGAGTCGGCTGTGCGTCTAAGTGCATCTATATGACGTGTGCGAGCAATTAGGCTGTTTTCTGGTGGATGAAAACCGACCTTAGCACACAAGGCTTCGACTAAATTATCGATACCAGCACCTGTTTCACATGAAACATTAACTTGTTCATAACCACGTTCTTTTATTGCGATTTGCGAGACAGAGTGTATTTGACTGCTACTATCATCTAGTAAATCACTTAACAAATCACTCTTATTAGCAATGATCAATAAGCGTTTGGCCTCTGGTAACTCACCAAATAATTGTTCTGCAAGCTGTAACGGTGTATCTTCTTCTTCAAGATCACGAGTCACATCGTAGACCATCAGTAGCATATCAGCCTGTGTAATGGCGGTACGCGCGCGTTCAATCCCAATACGCTCTACCGTGTCTTCAGTCTCGCGCAGACCTGCAGTATCGGTCAAATGCAACGTCAAACCATTGAGCACGACGGTTTCTTGTAACGTATCGCGCGTTGTTCCAGCAACGTCAGTAACGATAGCACGTTCTTGCCCTGCCAGACGATTCAGCAAGCTTGATTTACCCGCATTTGGTCTACCTGCCAACACCACATGGATACCATCACGTAAGAGCTGACCTTGCTTGGCAGTCGCTAATACTTGCTGTATCTTGTCTTGCGTTTGCTCAAGTTTACTTTGTATAACACCGTCTGATAAAAAATCCACGTCTTCTTCATCAGGGAAATCAATCGCCGCTTCAACATGCAAACGCAGATGAATAAGCTGCTCTAATAGTTGATTAATCTTCTTTGAAAACTCACCACTTAGCGAGCGAATGGCACTACTCGCAGCGGCAGCACTAGTCGCATCAATGGCATCAGCGATAGCCTCTGCTTGTACCAAATCCAATTTATCATTATCAAAAGCACGATAAGAGAATTCCCCAGCACCCGCTTGTTTTGCGCCCAGCTCAAATACCCTTGCTAGCAGTTGGTTTTGTAGAATCATGCCGCCATGCCCTTGCAGCTCAATCACATCTTCCCCTGTGAACGAATGCGGGCCTTTAAAGTACAGCACTAACCCTTCATCGATGACTGTACCATCAGCCTGATAAAAACGACAAAAACTGGCCATACGTGGCGTAAAAGCAGACTTACCCGTTAGTGTACAGGCAATGTCATAAGCACGCGCACCTGACAGACGTACAACACCAACGCCACCTCTTCCAAGCGGTGTGGCAATAGCCGCAATCGTGGCCAAGCCAGATGCTTTAGGTGGTTCAGATGCTTTAGGTACGTTTGACGCCATCTCTAGGGAATCCACAATTACTCTCAATAGCTAAAAACTCCATTATAGACGGCTGGACACAGACTGACAAAGCAAACTTTAAATAGCCATGCTTTGCGCTTATTTTATTTCAGATCAGTGAGGGATAATAGAAATGTCACGCATAAAAAAACCACCGCCGTAGCGATGGTCTTTTATCAATTGATGAGCTACTTAGTCCAATACTTTCACAGTACGACGCTTTTGCTCTTCTTCGACTTTTTTATTGACAATATATTGCTGAGTCATACTGAATAAGTTGTTGACTGTCCAGTATAGTACGAGACCCGCTGGGAAAAACAGCATGAAAGCAGTAAAGATGATTGGTAAAAACTTCATCACTTTCGCTTGCATCGGATCAGCTGGCTGCGGGTTTAGCTGCTGCTGTACAAACATCGAGGCACCCATCAGCAATGGTAAAATAAACCAAGGATCCATCGCCGATAAATCCTGAATCCATAAAATCCAAGGTGCATGACGCAGCTCAACACTCTCAACCAACACCCAATATAACGCTAAGAAGATAGGCATTTGCATCAAAATAGGCAAACAACCTGCCATTGGATTGACTTTTTCTTCTTTATAAATAGCCATCATTTCTTGCGACATCTTCATTCGATCGTCGCCATGCTCTTCTTTAAGTGCGGCTAATCTTGGCGCAATCGCACGCATCTTCGCCATCGAATAGTAGCTCTTATTCGAGA
Organism: Psychrobacter immobilis; assembly: GCF_003148585.1. GTDB lineage: Bacteria > Pseudomonadota > Gammaproteobacteria > Pseudomonadales > Moraxellaceae > Psychrobacter > Psychrobacter immobilis. The sequence continues at coordinate 78,830 of NZ_QGGM01000015.1, forward strand.
ACCACATCAAAGCAATTTTGACTAAAATCGTCAATACAATGATTGACCAACCCCAGTTACCGATGACTTTATGAATACCATCCAAGATGGCAAATAAAATTTTCGATATTGGCCATAACAAACCATAATCAACCGTTTTATTAAGGCCTACTGCCACATCTTTTAGCTCAGATTGTACCTTAGGACCAGCGTATAACGTAGCATCTAATGTCACTTGTTTATTTGGCGCGACATTGACAGGTTGACTGTTGAAACCGATGAAGTAATCATCGCCTGTTTCACGGCTAAAGAAAGTAGCGGTAAAGTTTTCAGGTATCCATGCTGATACAAAATAATGCTGCACAACACCAACCCAACCTTTATCACTACTAACAGCTAGCTCACCATCATTAAAGTCTTTAAATTTGAGCTTATTATAGGGATCATCAGGGGTGCCCCAAGCGCCGCCTAAGTAAGTCGCCATACTAAGCGCACCTTTATCAGACATACCTGGATCTTTACTGTCATCACGTTTCAACTGGGCAAATAGCTGACCTTGCCACGGTTGTGTAGAAGCATTTTGTATTTGATAGCTAATATCAATCGGATATTTATTTTCAGTAAAGGTAAAGGTCTTAGTAACGGTCACGCCATCTTTTTTATAAGTAAGCGGTACTGACAGCGTCTGTTGCCCGGCCTCCATGACGTAATTATTAGCAGTATGGCTGTATTTGGCACGACCTTCCGCAGTATCAATACCGTTAGGACCAATAAGACCAGACTGAGCCACATACACGCGATTACTATTATTCTCTAGCAATACGAAAGGCTTATCGCTATCGAGCGTTGCGTCATACTGCTTAAGAGCAGCATAAACAATATCGCCGCCTTCTGGGTTGATCTTTATATCATAGCGATCGGTAGTGACCGTGATTAATCCCGTGTCTTTAGCAGGCGTTGCCGTCACAGCATCATTAGCGACTGTATTGTTATCAACAGGCAACGTCTGTACCGGAATATCACCTGCGGCACCAGTTGTCGAAGGGATATCAGCACCTACTGAAGTAGTGGTTTCTGACACCGCATCTACAGCTGGCGCATCGGCATAATCATCTCGCCATGCCAAAATCAGCAGATAAGCGGTGATTAACATCGCAATGATGATCATCACCCGAAATATCTTTTGCATAAACCTTTCCTAGATTAAAAAATTAGGGAATGAAAAATTAGGGCATGTGTCATGACCGTACAATTATCATCATATGTGACAACAGTATTGCCAGTCATTTACATAAAATGTGCATCATTTTACTAAAAATCCGCCTTAAATGATACCAAGAGTGTGGATAACTTGTGGGTAACTAAATAGATATCCACAACTTCGCAGTCGATGACGAACGCTATGTTAGTTTCATCATATGGTTTAAGCGAGACACATAGCCTTTATTATCTCTAAAAACATATAAACCTTGAACTTTGACACTAGTAGCTAGTGCGTTAAAAGGTACATATTGATAATGATAAGAGGATAACGGTAGCGGCACAAAATCAATGCCGTGTCCACCCAAAGGATGACAACTGCTGATACGTTTTAATAATAACCAACTGCCTGCTCGGACTCCATGCCATGCCAAAGCTTGTTTACCATAATTCGAGCACGTAGGGTAATAGCGGCAACGAGCAGGTAATAGTGGACTTATTAACTTTTGATAAAAAACAATAAAATAATAAATAATTTTATAAAGAATATTATTTAAATTAATAAATAAAAAATTCATTTTATTTTTTTTCTACTTTTTTAATAATATTAATTATTTGATTCTTCAATTCTTTATTATCTATATCTTTTATAGATTTTTTGACAATAAAAACAATATCTTTGTTTTCTAAAGAATGAGCCTTTACACGAAAATGTTCACGTATTTGACGCTTGATTAAATTTCGCGCGACAGCCGTAGGAACTTTACGCTTGGTAATGGCCATCCCGACTCGCGGCTGACCATGATCATTGGTACGCACAAATGCCATTAGATGGCTCTGATGAAGCTTACGCTCAGGTGCATCAAAAACCTCACGGAAGGCTGCAGGCGTGAGCAAACGCTGCTCTTTGGTGAAGCGGGCATTAGCTGCCGCTGAAACAGTATTGGACATAGCACAACCTAGTATAAGAGCGAATAACGGTAGCGGAAATAATAGCGCAGAAATAACAACAAAGTACAGAGACAAAAAAAGCGCCGATGTGGGCGCTTTTAATATATGGCTAAGTGTCAGTTGTGGTGATTGACTATCGCAATCTATAAATAATAGAAACACAACAAGCACTATAAGCCATGCTTATCGCAATCTACTGATTATACAGTAAGACGATGACGTCCTTTAGCGCGGCGACGAGCTAAGACCTGACGGCCTTTTTTAGTTGCCATACGAGCACGGAAACCGTGAGTACGTTTACGCTTGATCACGCTTGGTTGGAATGTACGTTTCATAACTCACCTATCAAAATAATGGACTAAATTCGTAATAACGGAGGATTATACCACCGCATAGAATCTTGGTCAATGAACTAATTTAATCTATGTCGATGCAGACAGATATTTTGACAGAGGAAATATCATTTTAAATGATTCATCGTGTGTAAAGTTCATATTCATAACTCAAAAATAACGACTCAGTTAATTAATTCAGTGATGGATTCCCAAAAGTTATCCACAGTTTGTGTCGAAATCTATAATAATTAACTATTAATATATATAAGTATTGTTGTTATTGGGAGCTCGATTATCTGTGGCTAAGTAAGTTTTCCTTTTTATTATCAATATATTGTACTATGGGTAAACCTGTGGATAACCTGTGGGTTAAATATGGATAACTCACCTTTCAAAGTTATGCACAAAAGTATCCACAGCCTTATCCCCAAAAAACAAGGTTTTATCCACAGGGTATTTGTGTTAGATTAGCCCCTACTTAATATGTGGCTTCGTATAGTTTATCAACGTAACTTCCAATATGGTTTCCAACGGAAATAATTGCGGAAAATATGAAGGGCTACGCAACAGATCACACTGCTAAAACACAAATATTATTTCAAATTATAGGGTTAGTATTTTTCATGATAGACACAGCAAATATTTGGGATAAATGTCTAAATGACCTACGATATAACGTCAAAGACAACGTATTTACTATGTGGTTGAGACCATTGTCAGCTCATCAAGAGGCGCAAACGCTGACTATACTTGCTCCTAATGATTATTTTGTGACTTACATCAAAAAAAACCACTTGCAAGAGATACAGCAGCTGGTTGCTAAGCACAGTCAGGGAAGTATCGAAGAGGTGGTTGTGCGTGTTGATAACGCTGGCCGCGATAACGAAGACAATCGTCAATTGCAATCAGGGTCTTTGTTTGATGAAGATAAACCCTCCCCTACCCCTGCAGACCATAAGTTTGAAACCATTCATCATAACAATGCAAAAGCAGATATTGATGCCAATATGCGTCACGCAGAATTGGTTGATTCTGCTGATGCCAAGTCGTTAAGTTATCTAAATCCTGACTTTACTTTTGAAACTTTTGTCACTGGAAAATCTAATAATTTGGCTTATAAAGCCTGTTATGAGCTTGGTAAGCGCCAATCAAAAAATCGACACAATCCTTTATTTATATACGGACCTTCTGGTTTGGGAAAAACACATTTAATGCATTCTGTAGCACATCGCTATTTAAAAAATAATCAAAGTTTTTATTATTTCACTTCTGAAAAATTTATTAATCAATTGGTTTATTCATTAAGAAATAATAAAATAGAAGATTTTAAAAAGAAAATTAAAAAAGTGGATTTATTGATTGTAGATGATATTCATGTATTAGCAGGAAAAACCAAAAGTAGTAATGAGTTTTTGACATTATTTGCAGATTTTACCAGTGGTGATAAACAACTGATTTTGGCTTCAGATCGTCATCCTTCGCAAATGACCGAATTCGATGAACGTTTTAGATCGCGATTTTCTTGGGGGCTAACTGTAGCAGTTGATCCGCCTGAGATTGATACTCGTGTGCAAATTTTGCAAAAAAAAGCAGCTTCATATGGTATGACACTGCCTAAAGAATGCGCATTATTCATCGCTCAAAATGTGGTTTCAAATGTTAGGCGTTTAGAAGGTGCTCTAAATCAAGTCTTTGCCAATGCTAACTTGACGGGTGCACAGATTACTCTTGAAATGGTGCAATATGCGCTAAAAGACATCGTCGCGATGCGTGTGCAAGCTGTGAATATGGATAATATTCGCAAAGTGGTCGCTGAGTACTATGATGTGACCATCAAAGAGATGATGGGTCGTAAACGCACACGCAGTATTGCTAGACCGCGTCAAATAGCGATGGCATTATCGCGTGAGTTGACTGGTGATAGCTTTCCTGAGATTGGTCAATCATTCGGTGGTCGCGATCATACAACGGTGATGCATGCTTGCGATAAAGTTAATGAGCTACGAGCAGCTGATCCTGCCTTTGATAAGGATTACAAAACACTGGCATTGATGCTGCAAGCGGGTTAGCAGGTCGCGGTATCACTATGTTTTAGTAGATTGATATGGTTTATAATATTAAAAATACGAGTAGACAGACAGCGAATGGATTATAGTCAATAGACAGGGTATGATTAAGCCATTATTGTTAAGTTTTATAATAAAAATCATTTAAATAAGAGTAACCAAGCATGCAATTATCGATTAATCGAGAGTCGTTACTAAAAGCCATTAATTTGATCGCCAAGGCTGCTGATAAACGGCACAATATGGTTATTTTGGGCAATATCAAGCTACAGCTATCCGAATCAACGCTTATTTTGACGGCTTCTGATTTAGAAGTAGAGCTGACATCGACTTTAAAACTGCCTGCTGGTGCTTGTGTTGAAGCTGGTACCACGACCTTACCTGCAACAAAATTAAAAGACATCTGTAAATCATTGCCTGCACAAGCTCAAATTAATTTGGCCACTCAAGAAAATGAACGCTGCTTATTAACCAGTGGCAAGAGTCGCTTCACCTTAGGGACATTACCTAGCGAAGATTATCCGAGTTTGGGTAATCCCGAAAATATCACGCCATTGACCATCAGTCGCAATCGTCTTATCGATTTGATTCATAAAACGCAGTTTGCAATGGCGATTCAAGATGTACGCTATTATTTGACTGGCATGTTGTTTGATGTGTCGCAACAGCAGCTGACGACGGTTGCAACCGATGGGCATCGATTGGCTTTGGCGCGCAGCGTTATCGATGTCAGTGCTGATTTAAATATGCAGGCTATTTTGCCCCGTAAAGCTGTCATTGAGCTTGAGCGCTTGGCCTCTGAGCTAGGAAAAATGCTTGGTGAGCAAGACAATCAGGTCACCTTGAGCTTCGGTCGTGAGTTTTTGCAAGTGAGCTTACCCTTTGGTGACGTTGATAGTGCCGGGCAGGTCAATCAGAACCTGATGGTTACTTTCACTGCGCGTCTGATTGATGGAAAATTCCCTGATTATCGCCGAGTGATGCCAAGTAATACGGATAAATTGGCTTTATTCAATCAAGCAAAAATGACGGACGTACTGCGCCGTGTCGCGATTTTGAGTAATGAAAAATCTCGCGGTGTGGTGTTTAATTTTGCCAGCGATGGCATGGTAGAAGTGCGTGCTAATAATGCAGAGCAAGATGAAGCGGTGGAGATGATACAGGCGAAGTATCAAGGTGAGCCGATGGAGCTGTCTTTTAATGCGGCTTATTTACAAGATGTGCTTGGTGTGATTCAAGGTGATTTGCAAATGCACATGAGTCAATCAAACGCGTCGGTGCTAGTCAATCAGCTGAATGATGAGTTCCATCAGTATGTCATTATGCCAATGCGTATATAGTTTCTGTATAATTTCTATATGTTTTCAATAGGCTTAATAGCAGGGACTAAAGACACTCAGTTTGCACTAAAAAATTAAGGTAAGCTGAGAGTCTTTGATTAAAATCCAGTATTTTAAATTTAATTATTATTAAACTTTTGCCTATTATTATAGGTAGCGTCAATAGGTGGCTGTCGGCATTATGATTGAACGTCTACAAATATCCAACCTACGCAACCTGACGCACGTCAATCTACATGCAACAGCTTGCAACGTCATTATCGGTGCCAATGGCAGCGGTAAAACCTCATTACTTGAAGCCATATTTCTGCTATCAAGAGGAAAAAGCTTTCGTCATCACCAGCCAAAACGCTATATTCAGCACCATCAAAATACAGCGACTGTATACGCTAGACTCAATAATAGTAGTACCTTAGCTATCCAGAAACAAGCTGACGCGACCACAATTCTACGTCTGAATCAAACCACTGTCTATAACCAAAGCATCTTAACTGAGCAGCTACCAACGCTACTGATAGATCCATCGACGATGGATATGTTAGAGCAGGGTAGTGCTAGTCGTCGCCAGCTGCTAGATTGGCTAGTGTTTCACATGAAACAAGGTTTCCACCCGCAATGGCTCGCCTATCAGCGTCTATTAAAACAGCGCAATAGTTTGCTAAAAAAGACACGTCATTTGACCCAAGTGCAGCTCACTGAACTAAAATCGTGGGACAAAGGACTTAGTAATCATGCGGCACTGATTCATCATTATCGCGAACGCATATTCGCAGAATGGCAGCCTTATTTTGCTGAAAGTATCGCGCAGTTATTACCCGCTTATGCGGAGCAATTGAGCCTTAGCTATAATGCTGGTTACGATACTACTGTTGCGCTGGATATACAGCTTAACGAGCGCTTAGAACAGGATTTGCAACTGGGATATACTCGTATCGGTAATCACCGTGCTGATGTTCATGTGCATTGGCGTTCTAATGACTCGGCAGCGTCGAATAACGAACTCTCAGATACAATGCATGAAGCGGACACTAACCTCAAAGTACCTGTTATAAAAGAGCAGGCAGCCAATGTGTTGTCGCGTGGTGAAAAAAAGCTATTAATCACAGCACTGCGTTTATCGCAACTGCCATTACTGCTAAATACCCAAAAAACTAATGACCTATCAAATGATAGTGCTCAGGTGACACCAGTGGTATTGCTAGATGATATTACTGCAGAGCTTGATTATAGGGCGATAGATATTCTATTGTCGACGTTAGCGCAGCTGCCATGTCAGGTATTTATGACCAGTTTGACCGACGATATTTTGCCTTTGGTGCATCAATATTGGTCAAAACCCAGTACGTTTCATGTGAAACAAGGTCAAATCTTTAGTCCTTAATTATTTCCTTTATATTATTTCCTTTCTCCACGGGCTTTCATATCGATACTTATCTACCTGTCGTTTCGTAATGATATAGGCTATTTTTTCGAGCTGGTTTTATAGGCATAAAACGCTCAGTAAACAGTGACTTAGAGGCAAAAAAATGCTAAAATGGGGCTTTATTTTTGTCCTGTTCTCAGCAAGTTGTTTGATGACGTTATATAGGTATTTTCCAATGCCTGTAAATTTCTAAGTATTTGATAAATAAATGTTTTATTTGCTCTCTTGGTTTTTATAATGTTTAAAAAAAGAAGCCGATGTTAGAGAGAAAAAGCGCGGACTTGAAACTCTTTTTAAGTCGCTATCAACACTCAAGAATTTTTAGCTAATCGTGTTTTAGCTGGTAATGCTTATCAAAGGTTTTGACTATAAAAATTAAGTCTAAAATAACGTTATGAGGCGTCATCGTAGTGGTGCGCTAATAACAAACGGCTGATTATGGCTAGATTAAGGAATGCACATGAGTGATTCATTACCTACCGACCACGAGAAACTGACGTCAGACAGCATTGCTGAAACTACGGCACCAGCGGTGGTTCCTGAAAGTTTACCTTCTGATTATAGCTCCAAAGATATTCGTGTATTGCGCGGGTTAGAAGCGGTACGCGTACGCCCTGGTATGTACATCGGTGATACGGATGATGGTACAGGCTTACATCATATGGTCTTTGAGGTGGTGGATAACTCTATCGATGAGGCTCTGGCGGGTCATTGTGATCAAATCGATATCATTATCCACGAAGACGAATCTGTGAGCGTCATGGATAATGGTCGCGGCGTGCCTGTCGATATCCATCCAGAAGAGGGTGTATCTGCGGCGCAGGTCATTATGACTGTCTTGCATGCAGGCGGTAAGTTCGATGATAACAGCTATAAAGTATCAGGCGGCTTACATGGTGTTGGTGTCTCGGTCGTTAACGCCCTATCGAAAAAGCTTGAAATGAACATCTGGCGTGAAGGTTATCACTACCATCAAACCTATACTGATGGGGTGCCTGATGCGGACATTCAGCAGATGGAACCAACCGACAAAACTGGTACGCAAATTCGCTTTTATCCAAGTAGCGATGTGTTTACTGGCACCATCTTTGAGTACGATATTTTAGCGAAGCGTTTGCGTGAGCTATCATTTTTGAACTCGGGCGTACGCATTGTTTTAACGGATGAGCGTATTGATAAGCGTCATGAGTTTGAACACAAAGGCGGCTTGTCAGAATTTGTCAGCTATATCAATGCTGGTAAAGATGGCATCAATGAAGTCTTTCATTTTGTGAGTGAGCAAGATGATGGTATCAGTGTCGAAGTGGCGTTACAGTGGACAGATACTTATAACGAAAAAGTGTTTTGTTTCACCAACAATATTCCCCAAAGGGATGGTGGTACGCATCTATCTGGCTTTCGTTCAGCGTTGACGCGTTGTTTGAATACCTATATGGATCGCGAGAATCTCTTTAAAAAAGAGAAGGTCGTTGCTACTGGTGATGATGCGCGTGAAGGTCTAACCGCTATCGTATCCGTTAAAGTTCCAGATCCTAAGTTTTCGAGTCAAACCAAAGATAAACTGGTATCAAGTGAAGTAAAATCAGCGGTCGAATCAGCAATGCATGATAAGTTTAATGATTATCTGCAAGAGAATCCAAGCGCTGGTAAGGCTATTGCTGGCAAAATAATTGATGCCGCTCGTGCTCGTGATGCCGCTCGTAAAGCGCGTGAAATGACGCGTCGCAAGACCACGTTAGATATCGCTGGTCTGCCCGGTAAGTTAGCAGATTGCCAAGAAAAAGATCCAGCATTTTCAGAACTTTACATTGTGGAGGGTGACTCTGCAGGTGGTTCAGCAAAGCAGGGCCGTAGCCGCAAAACCCAAGCGATCTTGCCATTGAAAGGTAAAATCCTAAACGTAGAGCGCGCACGTTTTGACAAAATGCTGTCTTCTGCTGAAGTGGGTAACCTTATCACTGCGCTTGGTTGTGGCATTGGTCCAGACGAATATAATCCGGATAAAGTACGCTATCATAAAATCATCATCATGACCGATGCGGACGTTGATGGTTCACATATTCGTACCCTGTTGCTGACTTTCTTCTTCCGTCAAACGCCTGAGCTGATTGAACGTGGTTATATTTATATCGCCCAACCACCGCTTTATAAAGTGAAAAAAGGTCGTCAAGAACTGTACCTAAAAGACGACGAAGCACTCAAAGCGTACTTATTGTCTTCAACGATTGATAATACTAAGCTGCATATCAGTGCGGATGCGCCTGCGATTACTGGTCAAGCGCTAGAGACGCTACTGAATGATTATAACCAAACGCAGCTGATAAAGGCACGTTTGCAGATTCGTTTCCCAGCGGTGTTATTGGATGCGCTGACGCATACGCCGAAGCTTAGCACTGATATGACTTATGATTTTCCTGCGATGCAAGCTTGGAAAGAGGCGATGCAAGCTCAGCTTGAGCACTTCGGTAGTGACTTGAGTCCGGAGATTGAACTGGTCAATATCCATGCGCCGCAACCAAAAAATATGGATGCTGCTGCTGCTGATTTACTGGGTATGAAGCCTGTGGTAGAAACTGTAGAAGGCGCGGCGTCTGATAGTGAAGCGTTATCTGCTAAAGCACAGTGGCTACCGCGTATTACGGTTTATGTGCACCAGTTAGCCCATCATTATCTGCTAGATGCTAGCTTTATCAATTCGGGCGAGTACAGCAAGTTGCTGCGTTTGTCTGCTGAATGGAATACCTTGCTTGCAGAGGATGCCTTTATCCGCCGTGAAGCAACGACTGGTACGACCAAAGACATTCCTGTACGTGACTTTGATTATCTCTGGCAGCAGATGATGCTTGATGCGCGTCGTGGTCTAGCAATTCAGCGCTATAAAGGGCTGGGTGAAATGAACGCAGATCAGCTCTGGGATACCACGATGGATCCTGAAAACCGTCGTATGCTACGCGTGACGATTGAAGACGCGATTGCGGCGGATCATATGTTTACCTGCTTGATGGGTGATCATGTTGAACCGCGTCGTATTTTCATTGAAGAGAACGCATTGACGGTGTCTAATTTAGACATCTAGGTTGGGCCTCTAAGTTGGACATAAAAAGTTGCGAAATCATTGTTAATTAATTAAAAAAACCACCGCTTTGGCAATCAAGGCGGTGGTTTTTTGATGTTAGAATTGTTTCACGTGAAACTTAGTTCACGAATTTCTTTAGATAATGGATATAGAAATGATTGAAGTTTTTTTACTTGCGATAGCCTTGGCGATGGATGCATTTGCGGTATCAATTGGGCTAGGGGCTAAATCGCAAAAGCAATCATCTGCTTATGTGCTTCGTTTAGCCATTTATGCAGCGCTGTATTTTGGTATTGCGCAAGGCGTGATGCCGCTGATAGGTTATCTATTGGGTGCAGTATTATTAGGCTGGTTAGCGACTGCTGCACCGTGGATTGGTGGTGGGATTCTTATTGTGCTTGGCGCTAAGATGTTATATGAAGCGTTTAATGGTGAGGTTGAAGCGGTATTAGCAGGCAGTTTCGATGAAAATATACAAGAAAAAATCAACCATCGTATGATGTTTACATTGGCTATTGCCACCAGTATTGATGCAATGGCAGCAGGCTTTACTTTAAATTTACTGGTAGTTAATGCATGGTTAGCCTGTTTAATCATCGCTATTGTCACCGCTGTATTTGGCTTTTTAGGTATCTACTTAGGTAAGTCTTCAGGAACGTGGCTCGAGGACAAAGCTGAGATACTTGGTGGATTAGTATTGATAGCCATTGGCATAAAGGTGATGTTTATCCGTTAATAAGTATCATTATTTGAATTGATTCTCTACAATAAAAAGCACCCCTTTGATGATCAAAGGGGTACTTTTTTAACAAAGGCTTTGTTTCACGTGAAACTATAACTATTTTATATTAACTACTATCTACTCTTCGTCAGTATCAAAACGCCATGCGAGTATACGCGTACTTTTTTGACCTTGGCTCATCTCAATGATGCGCATTTGGGCAACACCAAGTTGTTTTAACAGCAATTGCAGAGGTTTTACGTTTTCTGATTTTGAGACTAAACTTGTGAACCAGCCAACATGCTCAGCGAAATCTTGACTCTCTTTTGCCATCTTGGTTAAAAAGGCAATCTCACCACCCTCAGACCATAGCTCTTTATGCTGACCACCAAAGTTTAGGTTTTGCGCGGCATTACCAGACTTGGTTGAGCTGCGGCTAATTTGTGCGTTCTCATTCTTACCGCGATGTCGTTGCAAATTATGCTGCTTACGGCTATTGGCTTCCATCGCTTCTTCTAATGAGGCATGGAATGGCGGGTTGCAAACCACCACATCAAAGTAATCTTGGCGACCGATGATATTTTTAAAAATAAATTTAGGTTCGGTCTGTAGTTTGACTTTAACGGCACTTTTTAGCTTTGGATTGGTTTCACAAATCAGCGCAGCCGTATTGACTGAAATAGGGTCAATGTCTGAAGCCGTAAAGCGCCAGCCATAGCTTTGGCTACCAACAATCGGATAAATCGCGCTGGCACCCGTACCAATATCAAGGGCATGGATTTCTTTGCCAGTCGGTGGCGTATTGTCTTTATTCACATGCGTTGTTTGCGCAAGCAAATCAGCAATGTAGTGAATATAATCGGCACGTCCCGGAATCGGTGGGCAGAGATAACCTTCCGGAATATCCCAAAATTTCACACCATAATAATTTGCTAGTAGTGCCTGATTAAGGACGCGCACGGCGGCACTGTCTGAGAAGTTAATCGTCGACTCGCCTTTAGGATTGGTAATGGTGTGCTTAGCAAGCTCAGGCAAAGCGCGAGTCAATACTTCAAAGTCATAACGACCTTGGTGCGGATTGCGCGGATGTAGCTGCCCTAATTTTTTAGCAGTTTCAGGCGATCTGTTTCGGTGATTATTGGCGGTCGGGCGACGGTTCATAGGCTTACTGGTCATAGTATCAGGCTTTGATGTTTGAATATAATGCACCATTTTAGCAGATTTCATGAGTCACTAGCGTCTTATCGGCTACGTAAAATCAGATTTAATCCCAATATTATCATCGCTGTACCTAATACGCGGTCGATCCAATGTTCAAAACGCTGAAAGCGACGATGAATGGCAGGAATAGACAGTAACATCACCACGGTACTAAACCATGCCATCTGCAAGACCATCATCCATACGCCATAAATAGCCAGTTGCCAAAGCGGTATATCGGGTGATAGTACGAGGGTAAATATCGCCACGAAATATACTGGTGCTTTTGGGTTAAACACATTGCAAAAAAAGCCACGCCGTAGGATGGAAGCGGTTGAGTCTGTATCAGTAGGCAGTTTTTTATTAGAAATGGCTTTATCAGAAAGTTCGGTATGATTGGTAGAAGTCGTTTGCTTAATAAGCATATCTTGTGAAACGTGAACACCTGAATCTATTAGCTCTACTGGATTTGCTAATTCTGATATTTTTTCCGGTTTGGCTTGAATACCTTGCCATCCTAGATAAATAAGATAACTACCGCCCAACCATTTAATAGCAGTGAGTAGTGGCTGCGAATGGGCAATCAGTGTTGCTAGTCCTAGCACCGAATAAATGATGTGTACGGCAAGACCCAAGGTAATACCAAAGCTACAAATCAAACCGGTGCGCCTCCCTTTTGCCAAGGTTTGCTGCGAGACTAATACAAAATCAGGACCCGGAGAGGCGGCAGCGAGTAGATGGACGCTGGTGATAAGCAAAAAACCGTGCCAAAATTCCATAAAATGCTCTGAGTCATGTCTTGAGTTGGATAATAGTTGCACATTAGCGTAAATGAGGTCAACTGATATTGGTACCAGCTATTGAGGCTCATGCTAAAACGATGCTTGCGTTGCACGTAGCGTATGTCTATATTGAAAGTAAGTTACATGATTTTTAGCAGTGTTAATTCGCCATAGGACAAACCATAAAACGATCGCTCTAATAAGGATAAAAACATGACTACGGAAAGTAATAATAGTAATTCCACTAGCAGTGACACTCGCATTACCTATGACGTCCAAGATTACATCTGTTTGATCGGGCTCAATCGCGCGGATAAACGCAATGCCTTTGATAGCCATATGATTAAGCAACTCTCTGAGGCACTCACTCAATACGAAAATGATGCCAATCTTCGCTGTGCGCTGATATTCGCCCATGGAGAGCATTTTACCGCTGGGCTTGATTTGATGGAGCTACAAGATAAATGGGATAAAGGCGCATTTGAATTCGATGAAACCCAAATAGATCCATGGGGAATCGGTGGCAAACTGCGCACTAAACCAGTCGTCGTCGCAGTACAAGGCACTTGCTTTACCGCTGGGATTGAGTTGATGCTCAATAGTGATGTCGTTATCGCTAGTGATAACTGCAACTTTGCGCAAATGGAAGTTCAGCGCGGTATTATGCCGTTTGGTGGTGCGACTGTACGCTTTGTAGCAGCAGCTGGCTGGCAAAAAGCCATGCCGTATCTATTAACAGGTAAAAACTTTGACGCGCAAACGGCTGATAGATTGAATTTGGTCAGCGAAGTGGTGGCAAATGGAGAAGAATACGAGCGCGCGCTAACTATCGCTAAAGAGATTTGCAAAGCTGCACCGCTTGGCGTACAAGGATTACTATCCTCAGCACAAGAGGCCAGTCGCAATGGCGCAAAAGTAGCATTAGCTAATATTCATGGTTATCTGCCACATTTGTTTCATTCAGAAGATGCCAAAGAGGGTGCGATGGCGATGGTTGAGAGACGGGAAGCTGAGTTTGTGGGACGGTAAAAAACAAACTAAAGTTAATTAAGTATATTTTCAGCAGATATATGTATGGTAAAGTTAGGTGTTTACCATACACAAAGTGGATATAAAGGGATGTCAAAACTAAAAAATAACGCTATTGCCTCTGTACAAGGTATTACTTACCAGAACTTAGTTGCTTTAGAAAAATGCTTAGAGTTGACAGAGGATCAAACACTCTATATAGAGATTTGGGGTGATGTGACTATTGAAGATGATTCACAAGTTGAAGTCAAACACGAAAAAGGTAGTTTAAATAATCTTAGTCAAAGCTTCTGGAAAACTGTAAGCAATTGGTTAGACAATGATAAGTTTAAATCATATTCTGAACTTATATTACTTACTACTCAAAAATTAAATGAAAATAGTTTATTTAAAGGTTTCAATGAGAAATGCGTCGAATCGAAGATAAAAGTGTTGGAAAAAATACAGAATGATTACTCAACTCAGACAGTTAAGAGCGATACGACTTTAGGTTACCTTACAACAGTAATGTCAGCTAGTAAAAGAGACAATCTAAGGATCGTTTTAGAAAAGTTCAGCCTGATTACTGAAGCGCCTAGCTATACTGAAATACATGAAAGGTTATGTCAAACTCACGCTAGCTTCCTGTCTGATGGAAAGGATAAGAGTTATATAAAGGTGCTAACAGGTTATGTGCATAATCAGATAGCTCAATCTAATGGTGAAATAAAGTATGAAGAGTTTACTGAGGAAAAGAGAAGAATCAGTCAACAACTAATTTCCAAAGTTTTATCGTTTCCAGCTACTTATGTAAGTTATCAACCAAGTGAGGAAGAAGAAGCAAAAGCATTGGAATTACCGTTCGTTAAAAAAATATATGATATTGAATATGATGATGAGATTAGTATAGAAGCTATTGAACACTTTTATAGACAAAGAAAAACTGTGTCGGAAGAAATGCAGGGGTATGAAAATAGAGATTATAGAAGTTATGAAGATAACTTGAGAAACCAACATAAAGCAGAGTATAGACTATCGTCTTTGGATACCAAAATAGAAACACAGATCAAAGATTCTAAAAGATTTTATTTGAAGTTTTTAGCTACTCCTGCGTCTCCTTTTCAAAACTATAATGATACCCCCGTATTCTTTAGAAATGGATATTTACATGAATTGATTAATGAAAATGATGACATGATATGGAAACTAAAGGTAGATGATCAATGACTAAGCTTACTGATAGCCTATATGTTATCCACAATAACCCTTTCATTATGGCTCCACTATTCACTAATTTTTTTGATTCCGTGACAGAGTCCGAAAATAACTACTTATTTTGTTATTTATTACTTCCATTAGTTCTTAATGTAGATAGGAGAGATTTTTTAAATAAGAGTACTGTTAGAAGCTCTGTACATACTTTCAAAAACAAACAGAATCTCCTGATAGGTCTTGCAGATGACGTTCAGTACTATAAGGAAATAACCCATCACAGCATACAACACGCAATAGATAGTGATTGGATAGTTATTAATGAAAACTTGTCTGTTACGGTTGATGAAAACCCTAAAAATATACAAAGCAACTTAATCAAGTCCTACAGCGCATCCCAGAAAATGTATCATATTTTAGGGGACTTGGATGTACTTACTATTGATATATGCTGAAAAAACCGTAGACAAAAACTTGGTAAACTAAAGAAGACAAATAGGAGTTTACCATGACAAAGAAAGTTAAGAGATATAGTGA
>NZ_QGGM01000016.1:0-86427 GCF_003148585.1 Psychrobacter immobilis
GAGTGGCGTTTTAACTACAGTGATCCAAAACGTCAATTACACCAGCTAAAACAATGGGTTAAACAGGAACTGAACTAGTTATCTAGGACAGCCCCTAAACTAATTATCAAATGAAAAAGCACACAAAGCTTTGCCCTAGAATAATAATCGCCTAGCGTCTTATTTAATGGATCGAACAAACCGCTCTTATTATTAACTATATTTTTGTCGTTTCCTACTTATGACTATTCCTCGTTCGCTATTAGATGTATCAAGCAACCAACAGGTATTTGACGCTTATATCAAACCTTTATTGAATATAGAGCTATTGCTTGTACTTTATATCTTACTGTTCATCTTTGGTTTTACGACGCAAGATGATTATTTGTTTTATAATGAATATAGAGTTATTCAAGTAGTCTTACTACTATTTTTTGGTTTGATCGCCTACTTTTTTCAACGTGATAAGATAGCTAAAGGTGAGCTCTTCTTTTTTGCTTTTATCGCAGTTGGTAGTATATTTTGGAAGCAGCCCGCTTTTGTCATTTCTGAGCTGTTACTAGCGTATTTATTGTATAAGAGCTTTGGTCTTTTGCAATATCGTCAGTTGGCTAGCAAGCTGTTAGTACTAAGTAGTTTGACGATGTTTATTCAATTTCCACTTTCATTATGGGATTACATCCAGACAGGTAAGTATGCCGCGGTTTGGTATCCATTGACATGGAATATTCGGGTCTATGACAGTTACTTTCTGATAGTCTCTATTTTCGCTGTTTGGTTTTATTTGACAAATCAACGCTATCGTTACTTATATCTGCTTTTTTTATTTTTGGCATTTCTAGCTATTCTACTTGATGCTGGCCGCTCTGTTATCTTAGCTTATACCCTATTTATCATTGTAGTTAGTACGTTTTACCGTCATGTTCGTTACCCACTTACCCTAGTCTATATATCGTCTTGGCTAGTCTACCTATCAGTCAGTTATATCGCTAATCTTAACGCTATCAGATCCTCAGGCTTGGATTCACAAATATTAAGAGTTACGACCAGTTTACGCGACGATTTGTGGATTAATGCCTATCAGTGCTGGTCAAAACAACCGCTATGGGGCTGCGGTTTTTATCAGTTAGATAGTTATATGAACTTGGCAGCTCATCCACATAATTTATTTATTCAGGTGTTAAGCGAGACTGGGTTATTGGGGTTTTGTGTATTGATTTATATAGGGATAAATGTTTTAAAACGTATTGATTGGCGGAATCAGCACCATTATTTTGTTATAGCAGCCTTGTCCGCAGTTGGGGTGGATATGTTTTTTTCGGGTATACATATCTATCCCGTGACTCAAATGGTACTACTGTGGTTGTTTGTGTTTTTGTTGAAAACCCCCGAGTTTGTATCTGATAGTTTAGTACCTTCAACACCAAAAAATCTTATAATGACTCTATTGCCATTGTTATTTTATGCTGTGATAAGCTTTTGGTTTATTGATTTGTTGGTAACTACTAAAGTATTTTTGTCGGAGGTTCCTTTCACCCCACCACGCTTTTGGGTATATGGTTATCGGCTGTAGCTGCTAGACGCACATAATTGATCAATTAGCCAAAATTTATGATATTAGGATAGTTGTTTTTTATTACTTTAGGGCTATTATGAGTTTTTTCTCCTCATTTCTTGGCTTGACTGGCATGATTTGTGCTAGATACAACTTAAATTAATTAAACTTATACCTATAAAAGCTGATAGTTCCATGAGTACATCAAAAATACAAACGGGCTTCACCTTAATAGAAGTCATGATAGTAGTAGGGATTATCGGTATATTAGCTGCCATTGCCATACCTACTTACCAATCTTTTATTAGCAAATCACAAGCAAATGCCTGTCTGCTAGAGGCAAGAGCCTATAGTACCCAAGTTTTTGTTTTGATTAATGATCAAGATGATGACACTTTGCCCGTCGCACCGGTTTTGAACGCTTGTCAGTCCATTACCGATGCGACGGGCTGGACATTGGAGACGCAACAAGTAGTTGAAGCCAGGGCTAAACCTTCTTCAAATGCTCGTATACAGTGCGATATTTCAGTTGGTACACCTTGTCGACTATTACTTTAATATCAAATGATTATTAATCATCATAAATACACTCAATGGCTTACCATTCATTAGATGTGCTGTTTACCATAGTGATTAGAGCTAAAAATGTTAACTAATGAATTGTAAATATTTACTCGTAATAGATAGAAATGCTAAGTAGCTAATACTTATTTTAGTTTAATGATATTACTACTTCTGTATAACTTTACTCACGCAAAGAACTGTGCAAACGATTTTTTTCAAAAGGCTATATTAGTTATATGCAGCAGCATTTTTGGCAATACTTAAGCGTACGTACCATAGTAGGGTGGCTGATCGTCTCTGTCGTTCCAGCAGTCTTACTGTTTTGGGGTTATATAATCGCTGATAATATACAACTCACGCAGGTTCATAGTGTCATTGCGAGTAGTAGCGCTGTCGTTCTAAGTATAATTGGATTGGAGCGACTGACCCAGTTTCCTGGGCAGAAGTCTATGATAACCGTACTGCCGACATTACTAAGTGTTGGTTTAATAGTGGGACTGATACTGCTGATCTTTCGTTTACCCTATTCAGTCTATTATCTATCTACTAGTGCAATTATAGGTGTGCTATTTTGCTTTATATCGCAAATTTATCTACGCGCGGTGACGCAAGTGACGATAGCTTACGTGCCTATAGGACGCTGCCAAAGCTTGCTAGATATTACTGACGTGCGCTGGGTTAGGTTACCCCCCTGTTTTGAACCTGCTAGTCATCCACGCTTGCCTTTTCATGCGGTAGTGGCGGATCTAGCAGACAGTAGTTTGACAGCTCAATGGGAGCAGCTGTTAGCAGAAACGGCACTTCAAGGCACGCCCGTCTACAATGTGCTGCAAGTGCGAGAGTCGCTGACTGGCCGATTGCCTATCAAACACCTCTATGAGAATAACCTGGGCTCGTTGCTACCATCACAGAGCTATTTGCTATTGAAACGGCTACTGGATATGCTAGTTATCCTAATTACTGCGTTTATCGTCATTCCGATAGCGCTTTTGATAGCTAGCATAATCAAGTGGCAAAACCGTTACAATCGGGAATCAATATTTTTTACGCAGCAGCGTATAGGCCAAGGTGGTAAACTATTTACCATGTATAAGTTTCGCAGTATGGTAGCCAGTGCAGAAGCCAATGGCGCGCAAATGGCAACTAGCGACGATATGCGAGTGACCAAGTTTGGTAGCTTTATTAGGCAGACACGTCTTGATGAATTGCCGCAGTTCGTCAATGTGCTAAAAGGTGATATGAGCTTAATCGGGCCTAGACCTGAGCAGCTCGACTTCGTCAAACGCTTTAATGAGACCATACCCTTCTATCGCTATCGCCATATCGTCAAGCCAGGTATCTCAGGTTGGGCTCAAGTGATGCAAGGGTATGCCAGTGACGAAGATGAAACGAAGGTGAAATTAGAGCATGATTTCTTTTACATTAAAAATTTCTCATTAACATTAGACTTATTGATAGTGATTAAGACGATACAGACGATGGTGACGGGATTTGGGGCGCGGTAGATGTTTGCTACAAATAATAATAATAAAATTACTGTTGTTCCTGTCATATTATGTGGCGGTTCTGGTACTCGCCTATGGCCGCTATCACGCGAGAGCTATCCCAAACAGTTTTTAAAACTGGCAGGCGAGCATTCTCTGTTTCAACAAACCATAATACGACTTGCGTCTTTAACTCAGAATAAGCTAAGAGTAGAAAAACCTATTATCGTGACCAACGAATCGCATCGATTTTTAGTGTTGGATCAATTACATCAAATTGACCATTCCGCAGAAATTATCCTAGAGCCAGTAGCTAAAAACACCGCGCCTTCTTTGACATTGGCTGCTTTACAAGCTAATGAGCTATACGAAGATGCGGTACTGATAGTATTACCTGCCGATCATGCTATTAATGATAATGATGACTTTTGCTCAACTTTGAATAATGCGGTTAGCGCAGTAACTGCTAATAAGATTAAGATAGCGACCTTAGGGGTCAAACCTAGTTATGCTGAGACAGGCTATGGTTATATCGAATGTCAAACTGATAGCACTGAGTTTAGTTATCATAAAATCGCAAGGTTCGTCGAAAAGCCTAATTTAAAGCTTGCACAACAATATACTGAGCAGTCTAACTTCTATTGGAACAGTGGTGTTTTCATCGTCAAAAGCCAGTTTTGGCTGACCGCTATCGAAAAATTCGATAATGATATTTATGCAGGCGTGTCTAGCGCTTGGCAGAGCAAAAAGTTAGACCTGCCTTTTATTCGCCCTAACGCTGAGCTATTCAAAGCTATACCCAGTAATTCTATTGACTATGCGGTGATAGAGCCTTGTACGAATAGTATAAAAGACGACCACCAGTTAGGCATGTTTGAGTTAACCACAGCATGGAGCGATCTAGGAACGTGGCAAGCGGTCAATGACTACCAAAAGACGGATAACGCTGATAATGATGACAATGTTTGGCTAGGGGACGTCATCGGTATTGATACCTCTAACTGTTACGTGCATACCGAACAGCGCTTAGTCAGTCTGCTCGGCGTAGAGGATTTGATCGTCGTAGATACCGATGATGCGCTATTGATCGCGCACAAGTCGCATAGCCAAGATGTCAAAAAGATAGTCAAAAAACTGAACGAGGACAAGCGTGTAGAGGCCAACATACATCGAAGAGTCTATAGACCGTGGGGATGGTACCAAAGTATTGATGAGTGCGAGCGCTTTAAGGTTAAGCGTATCTGCGTGCAGCCAAAAGCTAGCCTAAGCCTCCAAAAGCATCATCACCGCGCTGAGCATTGGGTGGTAGTGAAGGGTACGGCAGAGGTGCTATGCGATGATAAGACGATGCTACTCAGCGAAAACCAATCGACTTATATTCCTTTGGGCGCTGTACATCGCTTATCCAATCCAGGGAGTATTCCACTTGAGATGATAGAGGTACAGTCGGGGAGCTATTTAGAGGAAGACGATATTATCAGGCTAGAAGATAATTATGGTCGTGGATAGATTCGCCTGATGTGGAATAGGCTACTATTACTCAAGGCGCAGCTATTGGGTCATGAAGGTATCAGGCGCTACGGTGCCAATACGGCATGGCTGATGGGCGAAAAAGTCCTGCGTATGTTTATGGGTCTGTTCGTCGGCATTTGGGTCGCTCGATATCTAGGGCCTGAACAGTTCGGACTACTGAGCTACGCGCAGAGTTTTGTCTTTCTGTTTACCGCTATCGCTACCCTTGGCTTGGATGGTATCGTGGTTAGGGAGCTGGTAAAAGACAACTCACAACGCAACGTATTATTGGGTACGGCCTTTACCTTAAAGCTTATTGGCTCACTCTGTATATTGCCGTTGCTATGGCTCGGTGTGCAGTTCACTAGTAATGATAGCTATACCAATTTGCTGATCTTTATTATCGCTAGTGGCACAATATTTCAGAGCTTCAATGTTATAGACTTCTATTATCAGTCGTCGGTGCTATCGAAATATGTGGCCTTTGCTAATACCATAACGTTGGCAATATCGAGTATTGTTAAAGTTGTACTGATATTGAATGAGGCTTCATTACTAGCCTTTGCTATAGTAGGAGTGTTTGATACTGTTATTTTAGCGCTAGGTTTGATCTATTTCTATTGGCAAAAGACGCATCATTCTTTAAGAGAATGGCAGTTTGATAAGATAGTGGCGAAGCGGTTATTGTCGGATTCTTGGCCTTTGATATTTGGCTCGATAGCAGCATCACTATATATGCAAATAGATCAAATAATGATTCAAGAGATTTTAGGATCTGAATCTGTAGGTTATTACGCAGTTGCAGTAAAGTTAAGTACTATATGGTTGTTTATTACTACATCCTTGACTAGTACATTTGCTCCAGCAATTATCAAAGCCAAAAAAATAGATAGAAATTTGTACATCAATAGAATGAGTATGATTTATTCATTACTAGTTAAAATATCATTAATCATTTGTATAACTATATCCATATCTTCGTACTGGATTGTGACTAACTTATATGGTATCGAATATCAAGAAAGTGTGCAGGTATTAAATGTCTATATTTGGTCTATTCTCTTTGTATTCTTAAGCAATGGATCATGGGCATACTATATAAATGAAGGCCTAGAAAAAATTGCAAGTATAAGGTTAGTAGTTGGAGCGTTAATCAACATAGTTCTAAATATGTACTTGATTAAATATGTTGGTCTAATGGGTGCGGCATACTCTACTATTATTTCATATTCTATATCTAGCTACTTTATTAATTTATTTTTTAGTAGGACTAGAGAGAATTTTATGTTGCAGACAATAGCTATAATGAATTTTTTTAGTATAAATAGTTGGAAAAAATTATTTAAATTTACTGAGATAAAATAATGGAAAAAATAAATATTTCTGACTGTGAAAGACCTCTCTTTACTATCGATAAGATGGGCGAAGTTGTACTGTATAAAAATAAGGTCTTAAGAGTAATAAACAATGAGTATGTAGCTCAGGTACTACATTTGTTTGAATGTGGATTCATCAATGAAATTGTAGAAAAAGAACTGTTTCCAAGGACTATAATTTCTAGTATCAATATTGAAGGGTATCAGCTCGTAGTTGAGCATGAGAAGATTTCAAATTGGAATTATCCATATGAGTGGTCTTTTGATATGCTCAAAGATGCTGCGCTTACTGTATTAGAGATTAACAGAGTAGCTAATATATATGGCTTTGAAGTATTAGATGGGCATGCTTATAATGTAGTCTTTAATTTTAATAAACCTTTTTATATAGATTTAGGAAGTTTCGAGAGAAAAAAAGAGAAGCAAGAGTCTTGGCAAGGGTATAGGATATTTTACAACCATTTATATATACCACTCTATCTATGGTCATTAGGTCTTTCGGATTTAGCACATAGTCTCTATTTGAGAGAGGGTTATATAGACAGCTATGAGTTTTTCAAAGTAAAATACAAACCTTTTGCCTCAAAGAATATTTATAAGCTTGCAAGTACTATAGAAAAATTATCCTTAGCTAAGGATAATAATATCCATAGTAGAGTAAAAAATAAAAATTTATTAAATATTATATTTGCAATAAAAAGAATATCAGATAATAAATTCAATTCTCTTTCACTGCTTAAGAAAGTAAAAAAATTAAAAAATCCTAATAAAAAAACAACATGGGAAAATTACCATAATAATTTAATTCCCGAAGAAGATGATCGATTTAAAAGAATAAAAGAAATTATATATGAGCTTCCAAACGTAGATAGTCTATTAGATTTGGCTAGTAATCAAGGAAAGTTTGCTGAGTACATATATAGAAATACTGATATTGATAATGTAATTGCGACTGACTACGATGAACAAGCGGTTAATATTATGTATCTAAGGTACAAGGAAAAAGGCATTAGGATATTACCCATATTATCTAATATTGTTCAACCTAATTCTAGAAAAAAAGATCACAGTAAGAGTTCGAGGCTTAAAAGTGATTTGGTAGTTGCTCTAGCGCTTACTCACCACCTTATTCTTACTCAGTCTATGCCATTAGATTATATATTCAAAACCATATCGAGCTATAGTAAAAAGTATGTGATTATTGAGTTCATGCCTTTAGGGTTATACTCTGGAGATTTAAAAGATATACCAAAATTACCAGAATACTATAACTATCAATGGTTTAAGGGTGAGTTTTCAAAAATATTTGATATCACTCATGAAGAAAAGCTAGAGATAAACAGATATGTTTTTGTCGGGAAAATAAAATAATAAAAATCTCATAAGTAACGTAATTATTATTTTTACTAAGTTAAATTATAAATAAGAGAAATTATGAAGTGTAAGATATGTAATAGCGAAACTATAAATTGCTTTGATTCTAAAATTCTTGATAAACACTTGGTAGAGTATTATAAGTGTGAGGTTTGTTGCTTTGTCCAAACAGAAGAGCCATATTGGTTAGATGAAGCATACGCAGAACCAATAAATATAAGCGATACAGGCTATATGTCTAGAAGCTTATTAATTTCTAAAAAGTTAACATTTCTACTTTACTTTGTGTTCGATAAGAATGGAAAATATCTTGATTATGCTGCGGGCTACGGTGTTCTAGTAAGAATGATGAGAGATATTGGTTTTGAATTTTATTGGGAAGATAAATATACAGATAATCTATTTTCTAAAGGCTTTGAATGGAATAAAGATACTCCTTTACAAGCAGTAACTGCTTTCGAAGTATTTGAACACTTCGTCAATCCTATTGAAGAAATTGAACATCTATTAGATATCTCAGATACTATTATATTTACAACAGAGCTTTATCCTAAGCATAATCCTTTACCTGAAGAATGGTGGTATTTTGGCTTAGATCATGGTCAACACATCTCTTTCTATTCTCAAGAAACCTTAGAGTATATAGCGAAAATATATAATTTGAGATTCTATTCAGATGGATTTATTCATATTCTGACTCGTAATCATATATCTTCTACCAAAATAAAATTATCTAGACTTTCAAATTATGGTGTATCCAAGGTAATTAGTAGATTTTTGATGACTTCTAGAACATTTGCAGATCATCAGCAGATCGTCAGATAATTAACGGACTACTTAGATGAAAATAGCTTATGACAATCAAATTTTTAACATGCAGAAATATGGTGGAATATCGAGATATTATACTGAGCTAGCGTTCCAATTGTATGACGAGAGCATTGACACGAAGGTATTTGCTGGACTCCATAAAAATGAATACATCCAAAAGTATGAAGCTAGCTTCGTAATAGGCAAGCAGATAACTTATTTACCCAAAACAGCAAACATATTTTTGAAAACTAATAATGTTTTAGCAGATAGTTACTTCAATATCAAAAGACCAGATATCGTACATCGTACTTACTACAACAATAAGAACAAGATTAAAAAATCTATCAATGTAATCACTGTCTATGACATGATTCATGAATTATTTCCTGATGATTTTTCAGCTAAAGATAATACTGCTGACTTAAAGAGTATTACTATCAAGCAGGCAGATCATGTCATCTGCATATCTGAATCCACCAAAAATGATTTGCTAAGAATTTATGATATTCCAGAATCAAATATTTCAGTCACTTATCTAGGCTATCATTCTCTACCAGATGTGAAATCAACCCATATTGAAAATCAAAATTTTAATAACTCTGAAAGACCTTTTTTGCTTTTTGTAGGGCATAGAGGAGGGTATAAAAATTTTTTAAGATTCTTAAAAGCTGTCTCTATATCAGAAAAATTAGTGAAAGACTTCGATATTGTTGCTTTTGGTGGTGGCAAATTTTCTGTGGATGAAAAAAGATATATTTCTGAATTAGGATTAGAAGAAAACCAAGTCAAAAACATTCAAGGCGGAGACAATATGCTATCAGTTTTGTATAGTAAAGCCACCCTCTTCGTCTATCCGTCACTGTATGAAGGTTTTGGTTTACCACCGCTTGAAGCGATGGATCATAGCTGTCCAGTAGTATGTAGTAATACTAGCTCTATTCCAGAAGTAGTAGGCAAGGCAGCATTGAAGTTTTCACCATCCGATGTTGAGGATATAAGTCATACTATGGAAAAAGTACTTTATAATTCTTCAATTAGAGATGACTTAATATTAGCAGGATTGGAACGAACTAAAATTTTTTCTTGGGAAAAATGTGCTGCGGATACTTTAGAAGTATATAGGTCTATATTATGAGTCAAAAAATAGCACTTATTTGCGGAATGACAGGACAAGACGGAAGTTATTTAGCGCATTTTTTGCTTAATAAAGGTTATAGCGTTTGGGGTACGTCAAGAGATGCCACAAACTCCAACAATATCAATCTAATTAGATTGAATATAGTCGATAAAGTAAAGCTGATTACGATGGACCCTTTAGATTTTAGAAGCGTATTGACCACTATAAATCAGGTCGAACCCGATGAGATATATTATCTAGCAGGTCAGTCCTCTGTTGGTCTATCTTTTGATCTACCATCTGAGACCATACAAAGTATAGTATTAGGGACTTTAAATATATTAGAAGCATGTCGAATGAGCGCAAAACCAGTGCGTCTGTATCAGGCAGGATCGAGTGAATGTTATGGAGATGTAGGGTCAGCAGTAGCTGATGAAAGCTTTGCTTTCAAACCCAGTTCTCCTTATGCAGTTGCTAAAGCATCAGCATATTGGTTAATAGATAACTATCGCAAATCATATGATCTTTACGCTTGTACAGGAATCTTATTTAATCATGAATCTCCTTTGAGACCTAAGAGATTTGTGACTCAAAAAATAATTGAGAGTGCTAGAGCGATTTCTGAAAGTAAAATTGATAAAGTTACTTTAGGACGCATAGATATTAATAGAGATTGGGGCTGGGCTCCAGAGTACGTAGAAGCTATGTGGTTAATGCTTCAACAAGATGAGCCAGAAGATTTTATAGTAGCGACAGGGCAGAGTTATTCTTTGGAAGAGTTTATAGATATAGCATTTCAAAGTTTCGGATTGAAATGGCAAGATCATGTCGTTCAATCTGATGAATTTTATCGTCCTTCAGACATTGTTTTTAGTCAGGCTAATCCTAAAAAAATTAATGATAAGCTAGGTTGGTATGCTAAAACTATGCTACCTCAAATCATTGAAAACATGATTGAAAATCAGTACTGGTAAGTTTGTGACTAATGAACACAGGAATAACTAATATGAAAAAAGCCCTTATCACTGGTATCACTGGACAAGATGGCTCCTATCTCGCCGAGCTATTATTGGAGAAGGGCTATCAAGTTCATGGGATCAAGCGCCGTGCCTCATCGTTTAACACCCAACGTATTGATCATATCTACCAAGACCCGCATGTCGAGCACCAAAATCTAATCTTGCATTATGGTGACTTGACTGACTCCTCCAACTTGACCCGTATTATCCAAGAGATACAACCCGACGAAGTCTACAATCTAGGTGCACAGTCTCACGTCGCCGTCAGTTTTGAATCACCGGAATATACCGCTGATGTCGATGCGATGGGTACACTGCGATTGCTAGAAGCCATTAGACTACTAGGCCTAGAGAAAAAGACCCGATTTTATCAAGCCTCGACCTCAGAGCTATATGGACTAGTACAAGAGTCGCCGCAGTCAGAGACCACACCTTTTTATCCACGCTCGCCTTATGCTGTCGCCAAGCTTTATGCTTATTGGATGACTATTAACTACCGTGAAGCTTATGGCATGTATGCTTGTAATGGTATCTTATTCAATCACGAGTCGCCACGCCGTGGCGAGACCTTTGTCACTCGTAAGATCACTCGCGGACTGGCTAATATCTCACAGGGTTTAGAGCAATGCTTGTACTTAGGTAATATGGATGCAATACGCGACTGGGGTCATGCCAAAGACTATGTCAAAATGCAATGGCTGATGTTGCAGCAGGATGAGCCAGATGATTATGTGATTGCGACGGGTAAGCAGTATAGTGTACGTGAATTTGTACAGTGGTCAGCGGCTACTCTAGGAATTGGCATTGAATTTAAAGGCGAAGGCGTAGCAGAAAAAGGTATCGTCACCCAAGTATCTACTGATTTGCCACTGGCAGTAAAAGTCGGTGATGTCATTATCCAAGTGGATCCTAGATATTTCAGACCTACAGAAGTCGAAACCTTATTAGGGGATCCAAGTAAAGCCAAAGTACAGCTAGGCTGGGAGCCAGAGATTACTGCCCAGCAGATGTGCCAAGAGATGGTAGCTTATGATTTATTTATAGCTAAACGTCATGCGCTGCTATTGGCTAACGGTTATTCCTTGCCATTGACACACGAAGACTGATATATGACAAAAATAAATAAAAAGGGGCGCGTTTGATGCCTATGCAATACCAAGACAAGATCTATATCGCTGGTCATCAAGGCATGGTGGGTAGTGCTATTACTCGTCTGTTAACCAAGCTTGGTTATGACAATCTGCTGACAGCGGATCGTAGTGAGCTAGATCTACTTTCACAGCAGCAAGTCGCTGACTTTTTTTCTACGCATCAGCCTGACTACGTGTTTTTGGCAGCGGCAAAAGTGGGTGGTATTCAAGCCAATAATAGCTATCCCGCAGATTTTATTTATAACAACTTGATGATTCAGAACAATATCATTCATAGCGCTTATGAAGTTCAGGTAAAGCGGCTATTATTTTTGGGCTCTAGCTGTATTTACCCTAAGAATGCTAGTCAACCGATGACGGAAGACTCATTGCTATCAGGACCGCTAGAGCCTACTAATGAGCCTTATGCTATCGCCAAAATAGCAGGAATAAAGATGTGCGAGAGCTACAATAGGCAATATGCTACTGACTTTCGTAGTGTTATGCCGACCAATCTTTATGGTCAAAACGATAACTTTCATCCTGAGAACAGCCATGTGCTTCCTGCATTACTACGTCGCTTTCATGAAGCTAAGCAAAATGATATACCTAAAGTCGTCGTTTGGGGCAGTGGCACGCCCAAGCGTGAGTTTTTACATGTTGATGATATGGCAGCAGCTTGTTTGCATGTGATGACGCTAGAAAAATCTACTTGGCAGCAAGCCGTGACGCCTATGTGCTCGCATATCAATGTCGGTTATGGCTCTGATATCAGTATTAAAGAGCTAGCGTTATTAATCGCTAAGATAGTAGGCTATCAAGGTCAGATTGTCTTTGACGACTCCAAGCCTGATGGTACGCCGCGTAAGCTATTAGATAGTAGTTTACTAACTAATTTTGGCTGGCAGGCACAGATATTACTTGAGCAAGGGACCAAAAGTACTTATGAGTGGTTCTGTCAAACTAATGAGATTAGAGAATAAGATGACTAGTCAAAGACAGCAAGGCGGAAGCCAAAAAGATTGGGATGAAGTCCGCAAACACAGCGATTTGCCTATTATTACTATTATCACCTCTACCTATAATGTCATGCAAGACCTGCACTGGACGATAGACTCTATTAAAGAGCAGACCTATCCTAATATACAATGGATAATAGCCGATGGTGCCTCAACCGATGGTACGGTTGCCATGCTTGAAGCAAATAGTGGGTTGATTGATTACTGGTTTAGTGAACCTGATACGGGCATCTATGATGCTTGGAATAAAGCGCTTGAGCATGTCAAAGGTGATTGGGTGCAATTCATCGGTGCAGGTGATGAATTACATGAGACTAATACTTTAGAAAAAGTGGCTTCATATCTTAAAGATGCTTATCCAAACTATGAGCTAGTCTATGGACAAGTGATGCATATTAGCGAAAAAGGTAGGAAGGAGCTATATATTTCGGGCGAGCCTTGGGAGCATTATCAAGGGAAGTGGGAAGGTAATAGACCTAGACTACCACCACATCCCGCTATCTTCCACAATAAGAATATGTTCATTAGACAGCAATTTGATACACAGTTCAAAATTGTATCAGATAGTCATTTTCTATTACAGAATTTAGATAAGAACTTTCTCTATGTACCCTTTATCATCAATATAATGCCATTGGGCGGTATATCGGCAACGATCAGTGGAATAATTGCAAGTTATGAAGAATTGAATGAAGCTGTTAAAAAACTTAGAATTAAGATACCTTTGTCCGTAAAAGTAAAAGGTCATATGCGCTATCAAGTATCTAAACAAGGCGTAAGACTCTTATCAGAAGAAAGATACGTTAGGTTGCTAGACTTTGTAAAGGGCTTAAGAGGCAAGCCTAAAGTCTTTACAGAAAATTAAGGGTTAAACTGATGATACCTAAAAAGATCCATTATTGCTGGTTAAGTGGCGATCCACTGCCAGAGAAAATTCAACAATGCATGCAAACTTGGCAAAGGACTATGCCTGAATATGAGTTAGTGCTATGGGATACTAATAAATTTGACATTACTTCCATACCCTTTGTACATGAAGCCTATCAGCAAAGAAAATGGGCATTTGCAGCGGATTATATAAGATTGTATGCCTTATACACAGAAGGTGGTATTTATTTAGATACTGATGTCATTGTTAAACAGAAATTTGATGAATTGCTAAAGTGTGGATTTTTTACCTCTGTAGAGCAGAATGTAGATAGTTATTTTGACGAAGAAACTTTAGCAATAGCAAAAGTAGCTGGTTTAGAGCTATCACAAGACAGAGATATCACTATTCAAGCTGCAGTCTTGGGCGCAGTCGCTGGGCATCCTTATATAAAGGCTTGTATGGAATGGTATGAAAATAAACATTTCATAACTGAGGATGGTATTTATTTTGACAAGATTGTTGCTCCAGATATTTATGCTCACGTGTTAAAGCAGTTTGGGTTTGAGTATAAAGACGAAAGACAAAGCTTGCCTAATGATACGATTATACATCCAAGCCATACTTTCCCCAATGGAAGCTTAGTTGGTGACAAGTTAAATCATGAAACTTATGCCGTTCATTGTTTCTTTGGTGAATGGCGTATCAATTCATGGAGAGACAAAGTCTTAAAAAATATTGAGAGCAATAGATTGTTAAGACGTGTTTTTCAGAGGCGAATTTACAAGGATACAGAAGAAATAATTAATGAAGATGTATTAAAAAATTAAGGATAATTTATGCCATTTACTTCAAATATTACGGTTGGAGTGGCTACATTTAATAGAATTAACTATATAAAGAAGATGGCAGAATCTTTACAGGTTTCTGTAGATTGCAAGAAACTGCATATAAGAGTATATGACGATAACAGTTCAGAAATTAACCAGCATGACCTATGGAAAATACTGCCCTTTGCCACTGAAATTGTTGTTAGAGAAAGCAATCTTAAAGCAGACATGAATATGTATAGAATGTATAAAGACTTTTTAAATACAGACGATTATATTTTTTTTAATGCTGATTCAGATCTAATATTTCGTCCTGATTGGTTAGCAATGGTCAAAAAGTATTTACCTCAAACGGATGGTGTTTTGTCCCTTTATCACTCTAATAAACACGACTTCATTCAGCCACCAGTCAATGGACTAGGGTTTAAGAATAGTTTAGGAGCTGCAGGTGTCGTAATGACTAGAGAGATTGTTGATATCATTATAAATGACATTCCTAAAGAAAATGTTAAAGGTTTTGATTGGCAGTGGTCTTCCATTCTTCAAAAAAAAGGTATAAGACTCGCGTGTTTAGAGAATAGTTACGTTCAGCATATTGGTATTCAAGGACAGAATAATAAAGGTATGCTACATGATTTTGATTATGGTCTGAATTTTCTACCTGTTAACGAAGTGAATCAGCAGGTAGTAATGGAATTTATTGATGAGATGATAGTAGAAAATGCGAAAATTTTTGCTAAGTTATCAGAAAATGAGAAATTATTTGTGGATTTTATTTCAGGTAGTAAGCATTTAAATTATAAGGTTGGACAAGCGGTACTTGTGATACCAAGAAAGATAAAAAAATATTTTCACTTTAGTGAATGATTATACAATGAACATAATATTTATTATAAATAGTTTGGAAGACAGAGGCGGGACAGAAAGAGTAGCCTCTCTATTAGCAAATGAGTTAAGCACATTCTATAGAATAACCATTCTTTCAAGGCAGGTTAATACTTTAGCTAATGCCTACTATCTAAATGATCGAGTGACAGATATTAAGTTCCAAGGAAATAGCTGGTATTTTATTAATCAGTGTAAGCAGTATATATACAGTAACCATCCAGATATAGTTATTATTCATACAATGAGTAAGCTGACGTCTGCTTTATTATTAAGCGGTATCAAGACTAAGAATATTTGGAGTCTTGAGCATATTTCTTATGATTCTCATGCTTGGATCTTCAAGCAACTAAGAAAACGGCTCTATAGTAAGTTAGATGTTATTGTTACGCTTACTAATGATGATGCTGTGAATTATAAGAGATTTTCTAACAATGTAAAAATCATAGCTAATGCTACCCCCTTAAAAATAAAAAAAATCTCTCATCAAAATAATTCAAAAATTATTGTTTCTATAGGAAGACTGACCTATCAAAAAGGCTACGATTATTTAATCAGGGCTTGGTCATTAGTAGAAAAGATTTATCCTGATTGGTCACTTCACATCTATGGTGAAGGTGAGAGTCGAGAAAAACTAGAACAAATGGTTAGAAACAATAAACTCAGAAACATTCGTTTAAAACGTATGACAAATAATGTTCAAAATGTTTATGACAATACTGCTTTTTACGTTATGAGCTCAAGATTTGAAGGTTTACCCGTTGTACTTATTGAAGCGCAAAGCCGAGGATTACCCATAGTCAGTTTTAATTGCCCTTCAGGACCAGCTGAGATTATCAGTGAGGGTATTGACGGCTACTTAGTAGAAAATGGAAATGTTGAAATGCTTGCTGAAAGAATAGGCTATTTGATAGATAATGACTCTATTAGGCAAGTGTTTTCAGCTAACGCACTGATATCTGCTAAACGCTTTGAGCCTGATCAGATTATTAATCAATGGATAACCTTAATTGACGATGAATGTAAAAGAAATAAATAATACCGATTTAAAAGTTTCAATAATTATGTCAGTATATAAGGCTAGAACGACTATTGAACAAGCGGTTGCAAGTGTCGTTACTCAGTCTTATAACAACTGGGAACTCATTATTATTAATGATGCCTGTCCAGAGGATAGCTGTCGAGTGATAAGAGATCAGGTTATAAATAGTCCTCAAATTATACAAATTGAAAACGCGACTAATCAAGGCGTTGTCATCTCTAGAAATACAGGTATTGCTCAAGCGAAAGGGCAAATCATTGCTTTTTTAGATTCTGATGATTACTGGGATAAGTACAAACTTGAGAGACAAATTACCAAGATTGAAGAGGGATATGACTTGGTATGTTCAAACTATATTAGAGTTAAGCCAAATGCTAACACTGTAGAAGTTAAACATAAGGAAGAGTTTAGTTTTAGTGATATGTTAAAGTCTAATCAGATAGGCAATCTCACAGGTATGTACCGCTGTGATCTAATAGGTAAAATTTATCAAAAACAAATAGGTCACGAAGACTATCTGATGTGGTTAGAAATAGTTAAACTAGTTGGCATTGGATATTGTGTACAAGAGCCACTTGCTTATTACCGCGTATCAAATAAGTCTTTATCTTCTAATAAGTTTCGAGCAGCAAGTTGGCAATGGTATATATACAGAAAAGAGTTAAAGCTTAGTCTGATAACAAGTCTATGGTTTTTCTCAATTTATGTTTATGAAGCATTAAAAAAGCGATAATAAAAAGATTTTATTATCGCTTTTTTAATGCTGGAATTTATTATCATTAGGGCGTGTCCTTAATTCAATTGATCATATCTAAACGGGCTAAAAATGGCTAAATTTTGCCAAAAATCGTTAAATAGCTGGTTAATATCCTGATATTATCTGTGCTATTTTCCTTGTTTGACGGTAATTTATCTCGTTTTTATCACCATTTTTGAAATGAGGACACGCCCTAGTCTATGTGGATTACTTCTCTAAATACTGAATCTTACCTTCCACGCCATCCCACTTTTCAGCTTCTGGCATTTGTCCTTTCATCTCTGTGATGTTTGGCCATTTTTGCGCCAGCTCTTCGTTTAGCTGGGTGAACATCTCTTGTCCTTTTGGTACTTCATCTTCTGAGAAGATCGCATTGGCAGGGCATTCAGGCTCGCATAGCGCGCAGTCGATGCACTCGTCAGGATCGATGACGAGGAAGTTCGGGCCTTCATAAAAGCAGTCCACAGGACAGACTTCCACACAGTCGGTGTATTTGCAAAGAATGCAGTTATCTGTAACGACAAAGGTCATAGTGAGGTCTACCTGTTATTGGATTGGCTGATATGGTTCATCCCTTTTAAAAGAGTTACTGTGCTCACCGTGCTTGAAGTATTATTGATACATCTGCACTTGGTTGCCATGATCTTCTTTTAAATTGAATCAACGATAAGGGCTACATAGAATAGTTGGAAAATAAGGCACATTTTAACGCCTTTACGGCTAATTGACAATTCCCTTTAATGACTAATGATTTTTTTCAAATGATAGAGTAAATCATGCGCTTGCTTTGGCGTTAAGGTATCAGGATCAATCGCGCTTAGTTCATCCTGTAAGCTAAGCAGCTGATTTTGTTGTGGAATATCAGCCATTATTTGATATTGATTGGTGATTTTTATATCATCTCTCTCTATTTCATGACCATTCATATGATCGCATTTATCATTTACTGACTTAGCTAATTCATTTTTGTCATCAACGGTTATCACGTTTTCTAACCTGCTAGGGTCCAATTTTAAGTTATCTGCTAAGTAGCGCTTGGCGTCATCCAGTACTTGGGTAGGAATCCCTGCCATTTTTGCCACATGAAGACCAAAACTAGAGCTTGCTGCACCATCTTTGATTTGATGCAGTAGTAGCAGTTGACCGTCGATTTCACTGGCAGCGACATGGACGTTGCGGATAAGTTTGTCATTACTTCCACTGCTTTCTTTATAGTTTTCCGCCAATTTTGTCAGCTCAAAATAGTGAGTGGCAAATAATGTCAGGCAGCCAATCTCTAGCAATCGATTAACGCAAGCATGAGCAATGGCCAAACCGTCAGTGGTCGCTGTGCCGCGTCCGACTTCATCCATCAGTACCAGCGATTTATTGGTTGCTTGATTGAGAATATTAGCCGTTTCAATCATTTCAACCATAAAGGTCGATTTGCCGCCCGCCAAATCATCAGCTGAGCCAATACGGGTAAAGATACGGTCGATATCGCCGATATGAGCACTCGCTGCTGGCACAAAGCTACCGCAATGAGCAAGTAGGACGATCAATGCCGTTTGGCGCATATAGGTTGATTTACCACCCATATTAGGACCAGTAATCATCAACAGTCTTTCAGGGTTTTCATCACTGCCTAGTGCACAATCATTAGCGACAAAATGGCTGCTATGCTTGGCAGGAGTATTGCTTTGAGTATGAATAGGGTTTAGTGCGGCTTCGACGACGACATGACGACCTGCTTTGATATCGATACTGGTTTGATTGTTATTATTCAAGCCATTTTTTAAGTGACTGTTTTTTAAGCTACTATTGTCTTTTGAGTCGTTACTCATGACTGGTCGTTGCCAGTTATAAATAATTGCAAGCTGTGCCCAATTACTGAGCACATCTATTTGCGCAACCGCAGCGCTCAGTTGTTGCAGTTCGGCTAAATGGTTGCTGAGTTCAGTTAAGAGTTCGTGATACAGCTGCTTTTCACGGGTTAATGCTAATGACTGCGCGCTTAGATATTCTGTCTCAACTTCTTTTAGCTTATCAGTGATAAAGCGCTCGCTGCTTTTTAGCGTTTGCCGACGGATAAAATGTGCTGGTGCATTCTTTGCCTGCATTTTAGGCAATTCAAAATAAAAGCCGCTCACTTTATTAAAACCTACTTTTAGACTGGGTAATTGGCTCTCTAAACGCGCGCGCTCTACCATCTCATCCAAGGTTACTTGGATATTGTCATGGAGATGAGTCAGGCGATCAAACTCTTCATCATAGCCAGCGGCTAGCATGCCACCATCGCGAATATGAGCAGGCGGCTCGGCAATAATAGCGCGCTCAATCAGCTCAGCGACGGACTGTACGGCAGGTAACTGCGCAGGCAATTGCTGCATTAGCATCGGCAACAGTCCTGCCTGCTCATGGCGAATATCTGCATTCGTCAGTAGCGTCGTAAGCTGGGCGCTACTAGCAATACCCTCAGCAAGTTTACGCAGGTCACGCGGTTTAGCACTCATTAGTCCAATACGGCTACTAATACGTTCCATATCACCAATAGCGTTTAAGGTTTCGCGTAAGCTAGTAACTAATGAGATATTTCCCGAGCTTTGCTCAGGCTGTTTATCAGTATTTAACAAACTGGTTATCGCATCTAAGCGCATATTAATGCGCGAATGCTGACGCAGTGGGCGTTTCATTTGCTGCACCAGTAAGCGTCGACCCATCGGTGTTTGACAATGATTGAGGACAGATATTAATGAGGTTCCATTGCTGCTAACGGGTGTAAATAGCTCAAGATTTTGCTGACTATTGGCATCGATAATTAAATAATCGTCACTGTACTCAACGATCAGCTGATTAAGTTGTGGCACATGACGCTGCTGGGTTTGCCGCGCATAATGTATCAATGCTGCACAGCTAGATTGGGCAAGAAGTGTGTCATTGATTCCTAGTCCGTCGAGGCGTTGCACGTCAAACTGCTGGCAAAGGGTTGCGCTGGCATGAACACGGTGGAAGTCATTGGCCGCCACTTCGATAATCGGACAGTCGAGATGTTGACGTAGCCACAGCGTCCAATCTTCGCCGATACGGTCGTTAAGTGCTTCGCTAACGATACATTCACTAGGCGCAAAGCGTGCCAGCACCGTCAGCATTTGCGTTTGCAAATTTTTGACATCATTAGGGCTGTTATTATAGCTGGCACTAAGCGTTTGCGTCGTTAGTGTTCCAGCAGCTAAATCCATTTGGCTAATGGCAGCTTGCACAGGTTGTTTGCTGTTCGATTTAGGTATCTCGATATCAATGGCGACCACAGTTGGCGTATGATTGGGCGCAATTAAAGCATCATCAGTAATTGTCCCTGCGGTCAGCGTTTTAACCACTTCACGGCGCATAATGCTGCCAGCAGCAGATTTGCTTTTATCTTTTTTCTGCTTATCGCCCATCGTCGGAGCATTGGACGGGTTATTCGTGTTGTCAGTGCCAGTGGCTGATTCGTCAATTTGCTCACACACAACGACGGTTTGCCCAGCAGCTATCAACCTTGCCATGTAGCTATCGGCCGCATGAAAAGGCACACCTGCCATGGCAATGGTATTGCCTGCTTTATCCGTACCACGGCGAGTCAAGGTGATGTCTAATATTTTTGCTGCGCGCTTAGCATCATCAAAAAATAACTCATAAAAATCACCCATGCGGTACAGCAGTAACGCTTGTGGATAGTTGGCTTTCATGGTTAGATATTGCACCATCATCGGCGTATGATCTGCCAAGTGATAAACGGTATCGCCTACCATCAACTGATCGGCAGTCAAAGGTGTCACGGTCTGTTGTTTTGATATTGCGTACTTTGACGGAGTAGGTTTTTCGGCGTTAAGGTTTTGAGCGGATGGCTTAGCGGTCATGCAGAGTCTCTTATAATGCTTAAATGGGTTTTTTAGTCAGCTGGCGTTAAATGTACGACGGTATGTACAGATCAGCATAAAAAAATAGATGAGAAAAACACTCGCTTATGAGTGGTTAATTTGCAAGATTCTGGTTGATTTTTACCAAAACAGCTTTTTTAAAGGGTCATCATAGCGCGCGAATTTAGCAGTCAAAAAACTAAGAAGTGTGAAAGTGTAATTACTATTTTAGCACGTCCTGCCGCGCTTTTACGTCGGCAAATATCTACTCGCTGCCCTTGTATCCATCAGCGTCATAACCATATATAATGACGTCACACTTAATTGGGCGATACTTCATTAGGCGACACTTCATTAGGCAGTACCTTATTAATCAGTGCTTTGTTAAGAGGTGCTTTGTTAACAAAAGGTACTTAGTCAGGTGATGACTGTAATGACAAGGCGGCAGCGGGCGAAGCTTTGGCTAATGCGCACTAATTATCGAATATTTCCATAGGTCAAAAAATTATGTTATCAAAGATTATAGGCAGTGTGGTTGGCACTAAAAATGACCGCGAATTAAAGCGCATGCGCAAAGTGGTCAGCAAAATCAACGCACAAGAGGCTGCGGTACAAGCCCTGTCTGATGAGCAATTACAACAAAAAACTGAAGAGTTTAAAGCACGACACCAACAAGGTGAAAGCTTAGATGCACTACTACCAGAAGCGTTTGCCGTCTGCCGTGAAGCGTCATTACGCGTCAATGGCATGCGTCATTATGATGTGCAGCTGATCGGTGGTATCACCTTGCACGAAGGCAAAATCGCTGAGATGAAAACGGGCGAAGGTAAAACCTTGATGGGTACCTTGGCTATGTACCTAAATGCTATCAGTGGTAAAGGTGTCCATCTGGTCACGGTCAACGATTATTTGGCGGCACGTGATGCTGAATTGAACCGTCCATTATTTGGCTTTTTGGGCATGACCGTCGGTGTCATTTATTCACAACAACCGCCGCAAGAAAAAATCGACGCTTATCAAGCGGATATCACTTACGGTACCAATAACGAATACGGCTTTGATTATCTGCGCGATAACATGGTCTTTAGTTTAAAAGAGAAAAAGCAGCGCCCGTTAAACTTCTGTATTATCGATGAAATTGACTCTATTTTAATCGATGAGGCTCGTACGCCGCTAATTATCTCAGGTCAAGCCGAAGATTCTTCACGTATGTACGCGCTGATTAATACCATTATCCCTGTGCTGATTCGCTCAAAAGACGAAGAGGCCAATAAGAATAATGAAGAAGAAGATTTTTGGATTGATGAAAAAAATCGTCAAATCGAAATCAGTGAAAAAGGCTATGAAAAAATTGAGCGCTTCTTAATCGAAGTCGGTGAGTTGGGTGAAAATGAAAGTTTATACAGCCCAAGCCGTTTGCCATTATTGGCTCACGTACAAGCTGCCATTCGCGCCCATCATGTATTTGTTAAAAACGTCCACTATATCGTCGATGATGGTGAAGTGGTTATCGTTGATGAAAACACGGGTCGTACCATGCCGGGTCGCCGTTGGTCAGAAGGTCTGCATCAAGCGGTAGAAGCCAAAGAAAACGTCGAAATTCAAGCAGAAAACCAAACGCTTGCGACCACGACGTTCCAGAACTACTTCCGTTTGTATGAAAAATTATCAGGCATGACAGGTACCGCTGATACCGAAGCAGCAGAATTCAAATCAACTTATGACTTAGATGTCATCGTGATTCCAACGCACGAGCCGATTGCTCGTATCGATATGGATGACCAGATTTTCTTAACCAAGTTAGGTAAATACAAAGGTATCATTCGAGAAATCAAAGAGATTCAAGCCAAAGGTGCCCCAGTATTGGTTGGTACGGCGACGATTGAAGCCAGTGAAGAGTTGTCTTACTTGCTCGATCAAGAAGGCGTCAAGCATAACGTCCTCAACGCAAAACAACACGAGCGTGAAGCCGAAATCATCGCGCAGGCAGGTAGTCCAAAGGCTGTGACGATCGCGACCAACATGGCTGGTCGTGGTACTGATATTATCCTTGGTGGTAACTGGCAATCGTTTATTGAAGATATCGATTCGGTCAGTCCTGAAGAAATGGCACGCCTAAAAGCAGAATGGCAAGTCAAACATGACCAAGTGGTTGCGGCTGGCGGTTTGCATATCATTGGTTCTGAGCGCCATGAATCACGTCGTATCGATAACCAGCTACGGGGTCGTGCCGGTCGTCAGGGCGATCCTGGGATGTCGCGTTTCTTTTTATCGCTCGAAGATGACTTGATGCGTATCTTTGCTGGTGATCGCGTCGTAAATATGATGCGTGCCATGGGTCTTAAAGAAGATGAAGCCATTGAGCATAAGATGGTCTCAAAATCGATTGAAAATGCCCAAGGTAAAGTAGAAAGCCGCGATTTTGATGCGCGTAAAAATCTGTTGAAATATGATGACGTCGCCAATGAGCAGCGTAAAGTGATCTATGGTCAGCGTGATGACTTGCTAGCAGAGATGGATTTGCTTGAAGCCATTGAGATTATGCACGAAGAAGTCTATAACGCCATGATTAACCAGTTTATTCCACCAGGTTCTATCGATGACCAATGGAATATTGATGGCTTAGAAGACGAGCTTGAAAATGAATTTAAGATTGCGATGCCTATCAATGATTGGCTCGATGAAGATCGCCGCTTAGACGAAGAAGGCTTACGTGCCAAAATCATCCAAACAGCTATCGATCGCTATCATAGCCGCCGTGAGCAGATGGGCGAAAAAGATGCTGCTCAGCTTGAGCGTCACTTTATGCTACAGAGCTTAGACAAGCATTGGAAAGAGCATTTGACCCAAATGGATCAGCTGCGTAAAGGCATTCATCTGCGTGGTTATGCACAGAAAAACCCTGAGCAAGAGTATAAGCGTGAATCATTTGAGCTGTTCCAAATGATGCTTGGCGCAATTAAATCTGAGACCGTTCAAGATTTATCACGTGTCCATATTCCGACCAAAGAAGAGCTAGAAGCGCTGGAAATACAGCAGCGTGAGAATGCTGCTCATATGCAAATGCAGTTCGAGCATAGTGATATTGATAATATGGATAGCGGAGCTGAAAAAGCCGCCGCGCAAAATCGCAATCTTGCTGGTAGTGCGGTCGCAGGTGCTGTTGTGGGTAGTGGTAGTAATACCAATGAGGCAGATCCATACGCTGGTATGAATATCAGTCGTAACGCCCCATGCCCTTGTGGTTCAGGTCTTAAGTACAAGCAATGTCATGGTAAAATATAGCATTCATAAGCGAATATTGATAATAAACAGCTAAGCATTGCTGCTTATATATCTTTAATATTCGTTAGTCTCAAAAGCCCTTATCTACTTTAGATAAGGGCTTTTCTGTATTTGCTCATATTCTTTGTCTCTACATTATCTTGAATCGACTATATTATTTGCAGATAGTAAAGTTGACTCTTCACAAATGCGTTGGCTATATTTCGTATTGATTACTTACAAATTCAACATAGGCGTGGATTTATGGACACGTTATAGTGTTTAACATATTCATTGGGGAAAGTGTTATGACTATAGAATTATTAAAAAAATTGCGTACTTCTGTGGCGCTGACTGGCCTACTTGCTGGCGTCCTGACGCTTGGTGCTTGTCAGCAACAGTCAGATACAGAAGCGGGTATAGATGATGGTGCTCATAGCGAAGAAACGGTGCCGATGTCCGCTGAACCTGCTGAGCCTAATGAGGTGGTTGTCGATACAGCGGATGCATCGCTCAGTGAAGTACAGGATGATACCGTAGCTTCGGTAAATAGTGGCGTCAGTCAAATAGCCTATCTGTGCTCACCTGAGCTGAAAGTTAATGCAACTTATAAAGAAGATGCCAAACAAGTAGTCATCGCGACTGATACGGGTACGGTGACATTAAATAAAACCAAT
This sequence comes from Psychrobacter immobilis, assembly GCF_003148585.1. GTDB lineage: Bacteria > Pseudomonadota > Gammaproteobacteria > Pseudomonadales > Moraxellaceae > Psychrobacter > Psychrobacter immobilis. Next base: position 25,144 of record NZ_QGGM01000016.1, read on the forward strand.
GATGCCAGTAATCCAGAAGTGTTTGAAGTAGCAACTGCTATTGATGGGAGTCAGGGCTTTACCCAGTGGCGTGTAGCACACGAAGCGCGTGAGACGGGTGTGATGCGTACAGCAGGTACAGATGCGGCGAATGTCAGCACTTATGAATGTAAAAAAACCTCATAATAAGTAAGCAATCAAGAAAAAAGCAACGATAATGTTGCTTTTTTGATGTGTAGTTTTAATGAGTCAGCAAAATTATTTATGAGGAGTGGCACTAGATTCATGTGCCAAAAACCCTTCTTCCTTCACATCTAATTCTTCATGCTTAAGCACTACTTGGATGCTATCTGTATGGGTATGAGTGGTTTTATTGATATCGATTTCTTGGATAGCATAAGTGTCTTTAGTAATGGTAGCCACTTGACGTGATAGGATAATTTCAATCGGCTCATCACCAATTTCAATCTGTTTGCCATTCACGGTAACGACCGCCTTGCTATCTAACGATGGCTCGATATGGCGCAATATATCCTTTTCATCATAATTGCCTGACAATAAGTCCTGACTTTTCGCATCGTGGTATTCGGTACGAATAGTAATATATTCTTCTACCAACTCAATAGGCACGTCAATGGTCTTAGTGCGAGCGTGCTTGGTCACCGTCACTTTACCGACATCTAAACGCTCTTTATTGATGACAGGACGCTCTTCTAATAGTTCCAAGTGTCCAACATTATGATTGCTCTTATCTATGTTATTACTACTTATATCATTACCTTCTATGTCATTAGCTACTGTGCCATTATTAGTATTAATTGGGGCAGTTATAGCGTTTGGTGTCCCTTGCTTGTTATGTAAACTCTCTTGTAGAAAGCTATCGTTCGGGATGCTGTCGTCGTGATTGCTAGTCATCATAATGTCCTTATCTTTATGAAATAATCGTTATACAATATTTTAGAGCCATTTTTGCAGATTTTGCAAGGTTAGCCTTATCAGATGTCATTAAGTATTTTTAATTCCTAAGTATTTTTGAGTATAGTAAGCAAAAAAAGACCAGAGGCATGCTCTGGTCTTAATTCACTAAGTAAAAATACTTGGCTGCTTATTACGGTCATGTATTGCTCGGCGATCTTACTTTTGAATGACAGCCAAACAGTATGACGGTTTAGCGTATTACATACCACGAGCACGGCGTACGTCTTCTGCAGTAATACCATCACGGTCGATTATGTTGCCTTCGCGGTCTACTACGTTGCCATCGCGATCGATATCCAATTCTTCACGTTGGATAGTTTCAACGATAGTTTCAGTATGACGTTCAGTGGTTTTACCGACGTTCACTTCTTCAGATACGTAAGTGTCTTTACCAACGCGGGCACGTTCAGCCTCTAGTTCAACCTCAATAGTTTGATTACCATCAATGTCACCAATACGGCGATCTGTTGGACGATCTACGTTAGTACGCTGAATATTAGCGTGCTCTTCTTCTAGCTCAACATCGACATTGCGCTCTTCGGTCACTATATGCTTACCAACTTTAACCAAACCTGCCACGATACGGTCTTTATTGACGGTCAAGCGCTCTTCTAGTAGCTCTAGTGTATTTGGTGCGTCATAGGCATGGTCTGCAATCTCCATACGCTCTGCAACTGGAACAGTATCAGCAACAAATGCTTGACGATCCTTTTGATACTGGTCTTTGTAGCTATATTGATAATCATGGTCATATACTTCCATGGCATCGACTTGAGACTTGGTCAAGCTGTCAAAGAATACGTCATCACCAACGATACGTGCCAAGCCAGCGGGTACCAATACTTCTTTTGAACTGAACCAGCCACCAGCATCAACAATCAAATAACGAATGCGACCAGTGGTGTCTTCTACTAATGCACCTTCGATTTTACCGATTTTTTCTTCATTGACACCATAAGCAGTTTTACCTGTTGGGTCGTAATAATCATCACCGATTAAATCTTTATGAGTAGCTTGGATATCTTTTAAACGAATTAGTTGGCTCATTGTTGTCTTCCTTTTTTATGAGTTAATCATTATTAATTTTTTTAAAAACAATCGTTGTTTTGGAAAAGTTAAATTTCTAGTAAAAATATTTTTATAATAAAAGGTGTAGCAAGCCATGTGAGTAGCCTCTACATCGACTTGTAAGAATCTTAACATCATGATTTTCGATGAGATATATGAGCAAGGTAGCAAAGTGTGCGCTTGAAGTAATTGCGTGTAATAGGCTGTAAGTGGCATAACATAGCTGGGGTCAAAGATTAACGTGTCTTTACACAGAGCAATATTTCTAGCTTATTTAAGAGTCATAGACACAGAAAAACCGCAAAGCAAATAGCGATGCGGTTCCTGATATTTTGAAAATTTTATAATAAACGATAATTATAGAGGTAAATTTAACATATCAATCGATTAATTAATCTGCTTGAGTATCAAGCAAGTTCAATAGCAACAGCCACGGCTTCACCGCCACCAATACAAAGTGTCGCAACACCTTTTTTGCCGCCAGTACGCTTGAGAGAGTTGATAAGCGTGATCAAGATACGAGCACCTGAACAGCCTACTGGATGACCGAGTGCACAAGCGCCGCCTTCAACGTTTACTTTGGCATGGTCGATTTTTAGCTCGTCCATCGCCGCCATGGTTACCATTGCAAACGCTTCGTTAATTTCCCATAAGTCAACATCAGCGACTGACCAACCAGCACTAGCCAATACTTTTTCAATTGCACCAATCGGAGCAATGGTAAATTCGCTTGGATGACGAGAGTTTGATGCGGTTGCAACGATACGCGCTTGATAATCAAGGCCTTCAGCTTTTGCTTGCGATTCTTTCATGACCACAACCGCTGCCGCACCGTCTGAGATTGAGCTGGCGTTTGCTGCCGTGATGGTACCATCTTTAGCGAAGGCTGGACGTAGAGTAGGGATACGCTCGGCATTAGCAAGCGCTGGTTGCTCATCGGTATCGACGGTTTGCTCGCCTTTACGGGTTTTAAAAGTCACTGGCGTGATTTCATCTTTGAAGTGGTCGTCTTTGATAGCAGTGAGCGCACGATTTAGCGATTCTATAGCAAACGCATCCATTTGCTCACGGGTATAGCCCTTTTCGTCGGCCATTTCCTGTGCGAACATACCCATCAGTTTGCCAGTTTCAGCATCTTCCAAACCGTCTAGGAACATATGATCTTTGACTTCTTTATGTCCCATACGGTAGCCGCCACGTGACCCTGGCATAATGTATGGCGCATTGGTCATTGATTCCATGCCACCAGCGACTGCCACATTGAAACTACCAGCTTTGATGCCGTCATGTGCTTGCATGACTGCTTTTAGCCCTGAACCACAAAGCTTGTTAATAGTGACAGCACCAGTTGCATCAGATAAACCTGCATTACGCATTGCTTGACGCGCAGGACCTTGACCCAAGCCTGCGGTCAAGATACAGCCCATAATGACCTCGTCAATACTATCGACTGCCACACCTGAGCGTTCGACAGCGGCTTTAATAGCAGCACCACCAAGTTCCGTTGCGCTCATATCTTTTAGTGCGCCTTGGAAGCCGCCCATTGGAGTACGTGCGCCGTTTAAAATTACAATTGCATCATTTGACATCGTTATTATTCCTTTTACGTATTTTAAATGAGTTTGTTTTAATTAAAACCAAACGCGGACTAGATAGCATCTTTTAGGCTCAATAACTGCGGGCTTTATGCTAGCTCATCTAAGCGAATGCGTACTACTTTATCAGTAATGGTCTCTAATTTTTCAATTTTTTCGATGGCTAGATTCATCTGACTTTCGACCACGGGTAACGTCAAGATAATAACTGGAACTTGACCAACTTTGTGCGCAGGTTTTTGTAAAATCGCATCGATATTGATACCAGCATCGCTTAGAATGCGAGTAATATCTGCCAACACACCAGGGCTGTCATAAGCGTGTACGCGCAAATAATAACCGGTAATCATCTGCTCAGCGCGCAATATGGGCGTGTCTGATAGCTGCTCAGGGATAAATGCTAAATGCGGCACATGGTGACCGTGGTTGTTTTGATTACTGTTGCTTTCATCGCTACTGTCTTTGCTACCTAGAACACGCACCAAGTCCATCACATCGGCCATCACCGCAGAAGCGGTTGCGCCAGCACCAGCACCATCGCCACAATATAGCGTCTGTCCAAGCGGATGAGAGTTGACCAGTACGGCGTTTTTTACGCCATTGACGTTGGCGAGTAACGCATCCTGCGGAATGAGCGTTGGGTGCACGCGTAGTTCGATACCAGAAGCCTCATCATTACCTTGACCATCACGGCGTACGGCAAAGCCCAAATGCTTGATACGGTAGCCAAGCTCTTCCGCATAGTTGACGTCTTGTAAGGTGATACCAGTGATGCCTTCACAGTAGACCTTATCAAATTGCAGCGGAATACCAAAGGCGATAGATGCGAGTAATGCCAGTTTATGAGCCGCATCAATACCTTCGACATCAAAAGTCGGATCTGCTTCTGCATAACCCAATTCTTGTGCTTCGCTCAACACGTCTGCAAACGGGCGACCTTTATCACGCATTTCGGTCATGATAAAGTTGCCAGTACCGTTGATGATACCTGCTAGCCAATCGATTTTATTAGCAGCGAGCGCTTCGCGCATGACTTTGATAATGGGGATACCGCCTGCGACTGCTGCTTCATAAGCGACATGGACGTTATGCTCTTCAGCAAAGGCAAAGATTTCGTTGCCATGCTCCGCCAATAGCGCCTTATTTGCAGTCACCACATGCTTGCCGTTTTTAATGGCGTGCATAATTACGTCTTTGGCAAGGGTCGTACCGCCAATCACCTCGACGACGATATCGACATTGTCGCTTGCAGCAGTTGCCATCAAGTCACTGTTTTGCATAATATTGGGATCAATATCATCACGATGACGGCGCGTACCAACTTCGGTAATGATAATGTCGCGTCCGCTACGGCGTTTTAGCTCATTTAAGTTGTCATTGATTAGATTGATCACGCCCGTTCCGACGGTGCCGAGACCAAGTATCGCTAGTTTGATGGAATTACTCACAGTATCCTCAAGAGTTTAAATATAATGAACCAATGATAACGCTGTCATAGAGTCAAATGCACATGCGCTACTAGCTGTAGTATTTGCGTGCATTTTGACAGTCGCAGCTTTATCGATTTTTCATTACAGTTGAATAAAAAATACTCAAATAAAAAGTATGCTGCTGATTTTTCATAGCGCTTTATCGTATCATACCGACAAGCAGTTGTGACGTCTACACAATGTCGCCATCGTCATAGATATCACAAATACCTGAAACAATAACAGATTTTAGCTAGCACCGATAGCTTGAGCCAACTCCGCCGCAGGTAGATAGCCGCCTACTTGCTGACCAGATTCTGTAAAGATAGCGGGAGTACCACGCACACCAAGTTTTGCACCCAGTGCCATGTGTTCTTGTACAGGGTTAGCACAGCTAGGCGCTTGTACATCAGCGCCCATTTTTCCTTGATTCATGGCCGCCTTACGATCTTGACTACACCAAATGGCTTCCATTTTTGGCACTGATTCCTGACTGCGCGGCCATGCCAAATAACGTACTTCGATACCACGTGCATTGATATCATCCATCTCTTCATGCAATTTACGACAATAACCACAGTCTGCATCGGTAAAGGCATAGACCACTGACTTCGTTTCGCCTATGGCTGGATAAATCACCATGTCTTTTTTATCGACGGCTTTTAGGGCTTCTTGTGCGGTACTAGCAACCAATGCCGCACTGATATCGACAGGCAGAGCCTCGCCAACAGAAATAATCTGACCTTGGATAATGTGTTTGCCAGACTTATCAGTAAAGAAAGAAGGCAGTCCTTCCGCTGTGACCCAATAAATACCATCCATATCTGTTGGTACGGCTGAAATGATATTTTCTTCAATACCGGACGTATTCAAATTCGCCTGCAACGCCTTTACCACGGCAGCATCGCTATCAGCGGATGCCTTACTTGTACTGGTTTTAGCATCGGTATTATTGACGATACTGGTGTTGCTGGTCGCATCTGCTGCATTGTTTGAGCAGCCCGCAGCAACCACAACAAGCAGTGCACTCATCATAAAGCGAGATAAATTATTTCGAGAAAAGCGGTTATGAGCAAAGGTGTTTTTTGCAATCGGGGATGACATATATAGGTGTCCTGTAGGCATCGTGCCTAATCGTGAAGTCGTTTTAAGAAAAATGATACTAAATTTCTATATAAAGCAATACGTATTGATATTGTCTTAAAGGTTTAAAATTAAAAGGTTTTTTTACAATTTAATAATTATAAAAGGTAAGTAATCATGTCGCCTATATTAACATATTTATGGCAAATAACAGCCACAGGCTATGAGGTGATATAGGGAGGTGAGGGCAGCAATAATAGTAGTAGGTATAAACATCAATTCAAAAAAATAAGATACATTTGTACTATTTAATATCGACGCTTGCCCTTGTAGTCTACGGCTAATAACAGTGTTTTTATAAAAATTCATATAAAACTATTGGTATCAGTTATTTTTAACCCTTTATTTCAATAAATTTTTGCTAAGGAGCACACATGGCAGGTGCCAGTTTATTAACCCTACTTGATGATATCAGTGTGATATTGGATGATGTTTCCGTCATGACCAAAGTCGCTGCTAAAAAAACCGCCGGTGTATTGGGCGATGATTTGGCGCTCAACGCAGAACAGGTCACGGGTGTCAAAGCCAATCGTGAGCTACCAGTGGTTTGGGCGGTCGCCAAAGGCTCATTTATTAATAAACTTATTCTAGTACCAGCGGCACTCTTGATTAGTGCTGTTTATCCACCGCTGGTCACTTTTTTACTAATGTGTGGTGGTTTGTTTTTGGTTTATGAAGGCGCTGAAAAAGTCATTCATCGATTTTGGCCACATGCTTTGCCGCATGATGAGGAGCAAAATGCTCGTCGGCAAGCCAATGCTGATGAGACTATAGATTTGGTCGCTTTTGAAAAAGAAAAGATCAAAGGTGCAGTACGTACGGATTTTATTCTGTCAGCTGAGATTATTGTGATTGCCTTGGGATCAACGGCAAGCGCCACTTTATTAGAACGAAGCTTGGTGCTGTCTATTTTAGCCATCGGTATTACGATTGGTATTTATGGCTTGGTCGCTGGTATCGTGAAAATAGACGATGCAGGTCTGCATTTAATGGAACAAGAAGGAGTGTTCAAGCAAAAATTGGGCAAGTTAATGTTTGCAGCGGCACCAAAACTGATGAAGTTTCTATCTATCGCTGGCACGTTGGCAATGTTTTTAGTAGGCGGTGGTATCTTAGTACACGGTATCGGCTTCTTACATCATGGAGTAGAGGATATCGCTGATTTAACGGGTATCTTTGAAAGCTTAACGACAACGGTATTAAATGGCGTCATTGGTTTTATCATTGGCGCTGCGGTTGTGGCTATCTTAACAGTTATTAGTAAAATTCGTGGAAAAGACGACACAGCGTCATCTGCACACTAAGTCAGTTACCTGTGCTTTAGCTTTATATTGATTGTGATTTTATTTCGTAAAAAAGCCCCAAAGTTGCTGACAACTTTGGGGCTTTTGCGTTGGACGTTATACGATTAGCTTTCGCTATCTGAGTCATCAGTCTCTAGCTTTTCAGCTTGCGTGGGCTTTTTATGCTCCGTTTTAGGCTTACGGCTACGTGCCTTTGGTACTTTTGGCGTGGTCAAATTAAACATACCAGTCTGTGGCAGCAGTTGTTCAGCCACATTCTCAATCATGTTTTTATAACTGGCAATCGTGGTTTTTGACTTAGCAGCCTGACTGTCGTCTTTGCCTGCTTCTTTGCCTGCTTCTTTGGTATTGATAGGTTGCTCTACCTTAGGCTCATCTGCTGGCTTAGTTTTTTCAACGTCAGCTTCTTGAGTATTAGCCTCTTCAATGTCAGCAGCTTCGCTATCGTCATGTGCCCCGTCAGTCTTTTCAGCTGCTACTCGCTCAGCAATCACAGTGCCTTCATTCGACGGCTCGCCAGTTGTTTCTGCTAGGGCTTGATCTGCTTCTAGTAATTGTTCGCTGTGAGCGCTGATATTATCAGCCTGAGCTTGATTGGCTAGAGCATTTGCCTCAACATCATGAGCATCCACATTGTTATCATCATGTTCAATAACCGCTTGCTCAGTATCAGCCGCTTGTTCGGTCGGTAGACTCAACACTGCGGGCTCCTGATAACTAGGATGTTGACCACGTGGATCGTTGCCAGCACGCTTACCAATGGCACGTGGTTCGACGTCCGTTTTACCTTGCGTTGCCGCAAATTGACTGACCGCTTGTGTCATCGTTTCAAAGCGCGTCAGGTAATCTGCCGCCAATGGCTGATAGCCATAGTTGCTAAAGTCGAAATTGCTGTCCTCAACTTTGGTATCAGCAGTCGGTGTGACGCTCGTTTCAATGTTAGCTGATTTGTTAGCTGATTTTGTTTGCTGCGTATGTGCATCGATAGCAGCAATAAAGCAACTAATGACACCGTCATTTTTCAAACGACTTTCTGCATCTGCTAATGCTTTACGAACAAAATCACCAACAGTGCCACGAATAGTCGATGGGTTTACTACTGCAGGCTCAGCTACTGGTGGTTGTTGAGCTGATTGTGCTTGCTGACTACGAACCACACGTGGATCATTACTAGCCTGACCAAACTTCTCAGCAGTCACGTAGCGCTTGGCAAATAATGCTTCGTGCGTTAGCGCCAGTGCTGAGTTGTTCTTATCATTTGTGCTATGACCACTTGCGCTATGACTGTCATTGGCATTGCTAACATCGGCGTCACTGTCGGTAGCGTCAACAGTGTCAACAGTGTCACTATTCGCTTTTTCTGTCGATTCTGATTCGGGCTGTTTTGGCGTTATTGCTACGCTGTCCACGTTAGTATCCACAGATTTTGAATGGTCAGTTTGGTCTTTGGTAACGCTGTTAGATGTTGGTTGCTCATCTACGGCAGGTTTTTTGTCAGTAGCGTTACTGTCTATTTTCGGGGCATTATTTTGTCCCTTGTCTTCAGTGGTGCTAACGTTAACATCATCAACATTAACATCATGAGGCGCTACAGTGCCTTCGTCGTTACCCTTCACAGCAGCTGTTTCAGGAGCAACTTTTTTGTCATTGCTCTGCTGATTATCACTTTGCTGTGTATTAGCTTCTTTTTTACTGCTTTCTTTATTAACATCATTTACTGATTTTTGCTTTTCAGTAGATTGAGACTTTGTCTGTGTAGACTTACTGTCATCTAGAGACAAGTGTACGACTTCTGGTGATTTCAGCTCAACGGCTGCTTCATTGACCTGTAGCACGACTTCATTAGGATCTTGATTTCGACGCGTGTTAGAGTGATTTTTTCGGCTGTTCGCACCTGTCGTCGCTTGCTGATTGGGTTGCTTAATATTTTCAGCTGTTAGTGTCTCGCCGCGCTCTAACTTGCCACGTGAACCGCGTTGGCTATGCGATTTACGCTTCGCACGAGTTTGCTCATCTGCCGTATTACTGTCTTTATCAGCATCATCATTGCGCTCGTTTGCATGGTGGCTACTGTCTTGACGATTGCTGTTTTGCTGATTATTGTCTTGACGATTGTTGCGATTGCGCTCATTCGTGCGTCTGGTATCCTGCTGACGTTTGTTTTGATTGTCAGCCTGCTTGTCATCAGCATTACTTGCAGCACTATTTACGGCGTTGTTCTCGGTATCGCCGCTTGTTTCATTGCTTGACTCTTCTGCCTGATCTTTTCTTTGACGAGGTTTAGAAGATCTAGATTTACGTGGCTTACGTCTTCTTCTATCTTCATTACTGCTATCATCATCGGTGTCGCTGTCTGAGCTACGACGCGCTTGTTGACGATTGGCATTGTTGTCGGATGGTTGTTCGTTATTTTTCTGACTGTTCTGCTGATTTTCTGGTACGTTGTTCGATGCACTCGTTGATGTATTACTCAGGGCACTGCTATCAACTTGTCCAAATGAGCCTAAGCTTTGTGCGCCATTATTTACTAGTGCTTCAATGGCTTGTGCTGCATCACGACTACTGACGCTATGCGTCGTTGAGGCTTGTGGTGCTTGCGCAAATAGGTTTGATAACCACGCCACTGCTTGTGGCTGAGCTGCTGTCTCAACATGTGCAGGAGCTGTAGTTGCTGCTACTGGAGCAACAGGGGCAGGGGCTGCCACACTCTGGTTGTTGTTTGCTTGTGGCGCGCGCGCCGATGAAACGTTGGTCGTATTTTTATTGTTACGATGGTCGTTACTGTGTTTACTATGCTCAGCTGTACTGGTCGGTTTGTTTGATTGGCTAGCAGTATCATTGCTCGCTATTTGACGTGGCTGGCGCGTTGGCTGTTGCTCTGGACGCTCTTTTTCAGCCGTTTGCCAGTCAACTTCATAACCCAAATCGCTATGTTCTTGGGCTGTATCCGTAATACGCTCATAGCTTGAAGGCGCAAAGCCATCACGGTTAAAGTGTAGTTTAAAGTTAGGCGACTCTAAATGCGCGTGTGGCAAAATCGTGATACGCGTGCCACTGTCTTGCTCAAGATAAACTAAGGCATCACGTTTTTCGTTTAATAAGAAGGCGGCGATATCTGTTGGAACTTCTGCTTGTACTTCGCCTTGACGTTCTTTTAGCGCGATTTGTTCAATCTGACGCATAATTGATAGTGACAATGAGCGCAAGTCACGAATCATGCCGTTACCATGGCAGCGTGGGCAGATATAACCGGTTGACTCTTCTAGCGATGGACGCAGACGCTGACGGCTCATTTCCATCAAACCAAACTTAGAAATATCACCAAATTGCACGCGTGCACGGTCATATTTGGTGGCATCAATCAGACGTTTTTCGACTTCTTTTTGATGCTTATTGTCATTCATATCAATAAAATCAATGACAATCAAACCACCCATATCACGCAAACGTAGCTGACGGGCAATTTCATCGGCTGCTTCTAGGTTGGTATGATACGCAGTTTCGGCAACGTCTGAACCTTTGGTCGACTTGGCTGAGTTGATATCGATAGAGACTAGTGCTTCCGTTTGATCAATAACGATTGAGCCGCCTGATGGCAAACGCACTTCACGTTGATACGCGGTTTCGATCTGTTTTTCGATATTAAAGCGCGAAAACATCGGCTCATAATCGGTATATTTGCGTAGCTTTTCTGCTTGTTTTGGCATCACTGCATCGATAAATCCTGCCGCTTCAATATAAGCGTTTTCATTATCAATCCAAATCTCAGCGATATCATCACGTAGATAATCACGAACAGCACGTGTGACAACGCCCGCTTCTTGGTGAACCAAGCGCGGTGAAGGATATTTTTGGTTTTGTTCTTGAATGGCTTGCCAGATATTCAGCAAGTGATTTAAATCGTGCTGTAAATCTTCTTGAGTTTTACCAATACCCGCGGTACGAATGATGACACTCATGCCTTTTGGTAAATCAAGATTGCTTAGCATACGCTTCATGTCTTCGCGCAGTTTGCCTGAGATTTGACGTGAGATACCGCCGCCACGAGGGTTGTTCGGCATTAAAACCAAATAACGACCTGCTAGTGACACATAAGTTGATAAAGCCGCGCCTTTATTACCACGCTCTTCTTTTTCAACTTGGACGATGAGTTCGTCACCTTCTTTGATCAGTTTTTTGATGTTTTCGTCACGTGGATTACCGCTTAAGTATTCAGCAGAGATTTCACGAATGGGTAAAAAACCTTGGCGCTGTGAGCCATATTCGACAAACACCGCTTCAAGCGATGGCTCGACACGGGTCACATGACCTTTATATATATTGGATTTTTTTTGTTCACGAGTACGGTTTTCAAGATCGAAATCGTAAAGATGATTGCCTTTACATAAGGCGACACGAATTTCTTCGTTTTGAGTAGCGTTGATCAAAATGCGTTTCATATTTGTATCCTATGAGTACGCATAACAACGACGAGACGGGCTTTAGAGCGCAATGGCAAGTATGGCTAACATTTAAATTAGCATGGGCAGATGTTAATCAACGATAGAACGTAAATCATGGGTTAATAAAGCACTTGGGCTTTGTCAATGGCTTGTTTTTTACCTAAAGCGTGTTAGCAGAACTAACGTAAATATAAAATTTATAGGGTGTAAGGCTATCTATTTATATCCTATTATTGATAGGCTTGGTACAAATATTAATGCGTCAGCATGCGATTCAGTTTTACTATCAGCAAGCTTTATTGGTAGTCATGCCAGCTTACTTTGTAAGAGCAGGCGACGGGCAGTGACGAGATTCAATATACTGATATTCAAAAGGCGTTGTGCTGCTGCAATCCATCCATCAAAGTCTAGCAATAATATCGCTGTTATAAATACCATTATATGAAATGGTGATATTCAGCAATTATTTGTTTAGGTAAAGCAATTGGTCACTCTTTATTTATCGTTCTTTCTGGTATAACGTCAATAATATCTTGGGTGTTTTACGGTTAGGTGTCGCGGCTCCGGTGATCAGCGGGGCGTACTTGGCAAACAGAATAAATGACCAAACTATCGGTGTGGTGCTGTATTCATATCTTTTTTATCGTTATCTGTTTGACCACCAATACGTAGGCAGCTATCGATATACTTCTCGATCCTAATGCTAAACAACCCATACTTGCTCAACTACACTTGCGTAAAAGACCGCCAATAACCAGTCATTAAATCATGAATAATTATCAAATAAAGTCGTTGTCATGCAGGTTGTGAGTCAATGTAGTGTCATTATCGGTCAATAAACAGGCATTTAGCCAAACTTATCAACACTGAATTTATGAACACAAAGGTATTTAGTGTCACTATTTATTCTATGGTACTGAGTAAAGTCAGTACGATACTTTCATTTTACAATTTATGGGGACATATCTATAAATATCTACAAGTGATATTTCTAAACAGATACTGCGCCCTAAAATCCGATTAAACATACAATGTTGGCAGGGTATACTGCTAATACCTTTTCACTAAAAGTTCGTAAAAATGGTAATGCGCTATTTAGAACAACAACAATGATTATTGCTGCAGTCTCTGCTTAATTGTCGCTCAACATGCTAAACTATAGCAAATCTTTCTGTAAATACCTAACTAAAAATGACGAAGCCAAAAATGACTGACGACGCACCTACCCATGAAGCCCCTGCTATTTTTAATAGTAAAACACGCCCGCAAAGCGCTGATGATGAAATCAGCAACTTTGGTAAGGTAAATTATCTTGAAGTAACCCGCCATCAACACGATCAGCGCTTGGATAACTTTTTGTTGAACCGTTTAAAAGGTTTGCCAAAACCGCATATCTATAAAATGATTCGCTCAGATGAGATTCGGGTCAATAATAAACGCTGCAAAGCGCACGATAGAGTACAGCGTGAAGACGTGGTACGTATCGCGCCAGTGGTACTTGCTACCCGCGAAAAACCGATTATCAGTGCCGAGTTTGCTAAAAGCTTGTTAGCGCGCGTAGTGTATGAAGACGAAGGAATGCTAGTGCTGAATAAGCCTTCTGGTATCGCCGTTCATGGTGGTAGTGGTTTGGACTTTGGTGTTATCGAAGCCATGCGTGAAGTGACAGGTAAAAAATACCTAGAGCTGATACATCGCATTGATAAAGATACTTCCGGTCTATTGATGATTTCTAAAAAACGCTCAGCGCTAAAAGCGTTGCAACAGCATCTTGTCGATAAAACCATCCAGAAGCATTACTTATGTATCGCCAAAGGTCAGCCAGCATTAAATGAGCAACGCATTGATGCGTCATTGCTACGCTATACAGTTGCTAGTGGTGAACGCCGCGTCAAAGTAGATATGCAAGATCCGCAATCTAAAGAAAGCCAGACGGATATCGTCGTTCATGGTCGTTTTATGATTGCTGATCAGCCAGTGAGTTTAATTGAAGCCAAACCGCTAACTGGTCGCACTCATCAAATCCGTGTGCATTTGGCGCATATTGGTCACGCTATCTTGGGTGATGATAAATATAATGTGCACGATAAATCAGGCGTCCATCGCCTGTGTCTGCATGCGTGGCGTTTAGACATTCCAGGCTATGAAACTATTACTGCACCGCTACCAGATGACATGGCAGATTGGTTGCCAGAGCAAGTTAAATTGCCTGAATAAGTCGCCAAATAAAATTTTTAAGCATTAACTTGAAACGTCACGAACGCTTATTTTTCTTAATAAGTCGCCGTGACGTTTTCGTATCTACCATTTATTATTGATATTCGTTAAGGTCTATTTATGAGCAATCAATCTGCCGCTAGTATCTCTAGCGCTTTCAAAGGAACTCAGTTATCAGCCAGTCATCGTTTAGCGGATAAGACGCTGATTATTTTTGATTGGGATGGGACGCTGATGGATTCCATTGGATTAATCGTTGAGTCAATGCATGTGGCAGGGCAGGCGCATGGTTTTCAGACGACCGATAAAGCAGTACAAGACATCATTGGGCTGAGCTTAATGAATGGCATTGAGATTTTGTATCCGCAAGCCAATGACACGCAAAAGCTTGCGATTCAGCAAAGCTACGCAGACCACTATATTGCCAACAGCCACAGTACACCGCTTTTTGCACCGATAGAAGGAATGTTGCAGACGCTACAAGCCCAAGGTAAAAGCCTCGCGGTTGCAACTGGTAAAAAGCGGAAGGGCTTAGACCGCGTATTAGATGCTTCAGAGAGCCACCATTATTTTGTGATGACCCGCTGTGCCGATGAGGCAGGCTCAAAACCTGACCCGCAGATGTTGACCGATATTTTGAATTATACGCAGCAGCAAATCGCCAATGCTGTTTTCATCGGTGACAGTATCTACGATATCCAAATGGCAACGAGACTGGGCATGACCAGTATTGCGGTGAATTATGGTACAGCATCACCTGCAGAGCTCGCCGCACAGCAACCCACGTATCAGGTTGATACGCCACAAGCGTTGGCTGAGCTACTATGCACTTAACTAAAAGCACTTAAATAAAAATCTTTTTTAATGCTAAAAAATGATAATAAAAAAAGGGTTTATCGATAATAACGATAAACCCTTTTTACTTGGAAACGATAATGTTTATTTGCTTTATTTCTGAGCACTATCTTTCTGAGCACTTTCCTTTTCAATCGCGCCTTTTTCGATGTTGTCTTTTTCAATCGCCTCTTCCAACTCAGCGCCTTCTAGTAACGCAAAAGAGGATTCAATGATTTTGTCTGCCTCAAGCTGA
This sequence comes from Psychrobacter immobilis, assembly GCF_003148585.1. Classification (GTDB taxonomy): domain Bacteria; phylum Pseudomonadota; class Gammaproteobacteria; order Pseudomonadales; family Moraxellaceae; genus Psychrobacter; species Psychrobacter immobilis. Next base: position 40,429 of record NZ_QGGM01000016.1, read on the forward strand.
TACTCATACCAATTACCCATGACACCAGCCAGCTCATCCAGACCTTCTTTTCTTAGTGCTGAAAATAGCTGAATGCTACAGTTCAATCCCAGTTCTTTCAGTCTTTTACGAGTATTAAGTAACGCATTTTTAGATGCGCCATACTTTAGCTTATCTGCTTTGGTTAACAAGATATGCACCGGTAGTTCGCCATCATTTGCCCAACGTAGCATTTGCTCATCAAAGAATTTCAATGGATGACGAATATCAGTCATGAGCACCAAACCTGCAAGGCTTGAGCGCGCCACCAAGTATTCTTCTAGCTCAACCTGCCATTCTTTTTTCATCTCAAGCGGTACCGCTGCGTAGCCATAACCTGGCAAATCCACCAAACGTCTATCAGCATCACCAATACTAAAAAAGTTAATCATCTGCGTACGACCAGGCGTTTTAGATGAGCGTGCTAGTTGGCGCTGATTGGTTAAGGCATTAATAGCAGAGGATTTACCTGCGTTTGAGCGTCCTGCAAAGGCAACTTCTAAGCCCATATCGGGTGGGCAGAGACGAAAAGTAGGCGCTGACATCATAAACTCAGTTTGCTGAATTTTTTGACGAGATTTAGTGTTGAACAATGCATGTTCGGCGGCGACATCAGTAAACGGGGTACTCATAAATGGCTCATTAATCTTTAAGAAATTGGATACGGTTATAAAATTTTAATCAACTGGTTGTCGAGAAGACAGTGCATTAGACAAAAAATCGTTACGAGGTTATTCATCATAACTTTCAATGTTTATTGGTCATAAACACAGTCATTTCAAGTTATCGACTATTCTATACTATTACTTATCTTACTTATTGAAATAACTATGATTAGCATCACATAAATGACAGAATACCATTAAAATAAGCGCTCATTAGAGCAAGTTGCTGCTTTTATTCATGCGTTACCAAAGCCAAACTATATTTATCTATATTTATACGACATACATTGTTACAATGTTTAATAAGATATACTGAACGAACGACGTTTAATAGCAAGATTGATTAAACGAGAGAAGCATCAAAAGGAGGTGTTCTATGGTTTCAATCAATGCACTTTTTAGCCAGACCTATCGAGTTTTAGTAGGTAGCGGAGCGGTATTACTGCTCAGTAGTGCCATCATGACTAGCGCTAATGCTGCTGATATTGCAGCCACCTATGATAACTCATGTGCTGCCTGTCACGATAGTGGGGCGCTGAACGCCATCAAAAAAGGTGATAGTGCCAAATGGCAACAGCTTATCAAACAAAAAAGCATGCCGACACTTATCAATTCCGTTAAAAGTGGTATGACGCAGATGCCTGCTGGTGGTCTTTGTAACAGTTGTAGCGACGATGATTATCGTAAGTTGATTGAGTACATGAGTAAGTGAGACGCTGACCGATAAAGCAACACAATACGACACATTATAAAACAACTTAAAAAAGCGCTAGGTTTTTTAGCCTGTAAGCGCTTTTTGTTTTTTGTTGGCATACCTGTCTATGTGTTAGAAAAACTGATGGATGTGACGATTAAGTAGGCAAATGCTACAAAGTCTTGCTATAATAATCGAAAATAAACCCTGATGTTAGTAAGTACTTTCAGACTGCTTGTGGCCAAGACCTTAAAACATATACCTACCTAACCAATAGTAGGGTGGTTTATATGAGGTATCTTATCAGTGCAATCACTCTAAATAATGCTTACGCCGAGCTAGTAGGATTTGTATCAATGAAAAAGTTAATCGCTGCTGCCAGCTTATGCGTTGCAAGTTTCAGCGTACAAGCTGCTATTATTGTTCCTGAGTACGACGTCAATGCCGGTAAGCAAATTGCAGAAACGGTTTGTGCCGCTTGTCATGGTGTTGATGGTGTGAGTGTTGTACCTGCGCAGCCTAATTTGGGTGGCCAAAACGTAAAATATCTTTACAAACAGTTGGTCAACTTTAAAGCAGGTTATCGCAAGAACGGTATTATGCAATCACAAATTGCAAATTTATCGCAGCAAGATTTAGCCAACGTGGCTGGTTATTATGCTAGCCAAGCGCCTTGGGGTGTTGGATTTGGTAATCCTGCGACCAACCAAGAAGCCACTAAGCTATTCTTAGGTGGTGATAAGTCACGCGGTGTCATCGGTTGTGCAGGCTGTCATGGTCCAGATGCTGCTGGTAATACTTGGGCGGCATTTCCACGCTTAGGTGGTCAGCATGCACAGTACATCGCAACTCAGCTAAAACTCTTCCGTGCGGCTGGCCGTGTTGATGATGTTGATAGTGATGAGCAAAAACGTGTCAATGATGCTGCGAAAGAAGGCGATATGGGCATGATGCAGACAGTCGCATCGAAACTATCGGATCGTGATATTCGTATCTTGTCAGACTATATCAGTGCTGTTCACTAATTGATTGGTATCAGCTACGAGTGCCTAATACACCTTGCCTCACTGAAATTAATAAGTACTTGACCATATATCCGCCATTGTTTCATTATTAAACCCCGATTTCGGGGTTTTTTTATAACTGTTCATCCCTTATATTATAGAGACCTTATAGTCATTCCATTATAAAAGAGTCGCCGCATTAACCTCGCTTGAAGTATTGAATATATATTTGCTTCTAGTTACCTTGTGCTTCTTTTAAATTGAATCGACTATATAAAATAAAACTGCTTACAGAGGCCTATCGTTGCTCTGTATCATGATAAATTATCGTTATTCACTTTATACCAAACCCACAGACTATGATTAGCGGTGTCAAACTTGTTTCGTCTACAATGCGTAGTATGGGCACTCGTTTTCCCAGCTATTCTCATTTTTGTGAAAGGTATTAGATCGTTTGGATTTAGATTATGATGATCCGTTATGCTTCTTATTTTATCGCGGCACTGCTACCGCTACTGCTGTTTCGTTGGTTTGCACCAGCATCCATTGGTGAGATTGACTTCTGGTTACTCTGGCTATTGGCGATGGTATTGGTATCCTTGCCCGTTGTTTATGCGGAAATTGCCTTAGCCTATCGTAGTGTCGATGCACCATTAGCAGGGATGCAAAAGCTTACTCGCGAAGCAGATGCCAGCCCAATATGGCGTAGTTTTGGGTGGCTCGCCGCGCTGGTCTCCATTCTGATTGCGGCGTTAGTGATCTCAGGCGCGAGCACAGGTATTTTGGCGGCATTGACGGAGCTTAATAGCGCTCCTGCTATACCAGATTTTGCGATCGCTGCTGGCCTGATGGTCATTGCTGTGTTACTCAGTTTATTGGGCGTTGCACCGTTACCGATTGGCCTGGGATTAATGGTGATAGGCTTGTTGCTCGGCGTGGCAAATGGCCTACCCAATATTGACTTTGCGATGACTGATATCAGCTTAAATGAATGGGCGCGTGCAGTCGCGTTAGCCTTGGTTAGTGTGGGTGCAGGTACAGGCTTATACTGGTTTGGTCAAAACTTGGTAACGAACCAAGTGGCAACAGCGGTAGACACGGACAATATCAATGCACAAAAACCTGCTCGCAGCCGTGCGCCGAGTGAGTATCGGGCAACCAAATTGGTACTCCCGATTTGGATATTACAATTGATCGTTGGGATCGTTGCTTTATCTATTAGTGGCATGGCATTGCCACCGATTGGACAGCTATCATATTGGATAGGGGTGTTATTTGTCGCCAGCTATTTGCTGCATTATAGTACCCAGCAATTAGCACACAAGTTTGGACTACTGGTCAGTTTGGTATTAACCTTTGTTTTGGCGCTTTTGTTAGTCGTTATCATACCAACTGTTTGGCTGGTCGGACTTTTAGTGATTATTAGCAGCATAGCGGTATTATTGCTGTCTATCTTTGCGGGTTGGCAGATGAAAATTAGTCATCTGCGTAAGTCATTAAATTTTGGCAATGAAGCGTTTTATAACTTATGGCGAATAGCGATTCGTTTGATTGTGCCACTAGCACTGTTATTGGCATTGATAGGTTGGGTGATGCAGTGGTTGAGTTAACTGCTAATGGCGTTCAATCTGATAATAATTGTGCGCCGTCATCTGAGCAGACCATGCTAATGACTGTTTATTTGGCATACGCTGAAGATGCAAAATGTCAGCATTATTTAACCCTACAAGTTAGTGATGAAACAAGCTTGTATGAGGCATTGAGGCAGGCAGGATGGTTGGTGAAATTTCCAGCGTTAGCACGTTGGTGTGAGCAAGTGGCAGATATTACCACGCCAACGGCGAAGCGTTGGTATGTGGGTATCTATGCACAAAAACAGCCGCTCAGCTATCGCTTGCAGCCTTTTGATCGTATCGAAGTATATCGCAGCTTAAGCGCTGATCCCATGTCTCAGCGCAAAAATAAATCTCGAGTTTAAGCGATGTTGCGCCATCTATCATCAAAGCCAGTTGCCGTTCTTGATTATGAGGCAGGCAGGCTTTCGATACCTTCAATACGATTGACCAAACCATTATTATCAAAGTAGATAATTAAGTGCTGACTGGCATTTTTGACATCAGCAATACCCTTGCGGCTACCTTCTGTCCCTGCTTTGTAATCGTAAATATAATCCCAACGCTTAGGTTCTAAGGTGTCTCTAATAGCTGGGCTACCAAGGATATAAAGGACTTGGTTTTGATTCATACCCACTTGCAGTTTTTGCGCTTGCGCTTGAGTGATGGCAGTGCCTTGTGGCAAATCAATCTTATAAACACTCAATAATGAGCAGCCAGACATAGCGACAGTAGCGCTAAGCATACTGGTTATGACAATCTTGCGTAATACGCTTGCAGGGCTTAACGGACGAAAAGTTAGTGTCTTTATCATGGTAAGATGACTCATAAGAAATGAATTAGGCGCAGCCAGAGGTTGTTAATGCTATTCTGGCCGACAATCTTGGACAAATGATACGTCATTTACTTGCAATTTCCTACCACTTACGACATTATTTACCAAATGCTACCTGAGTCATTTTATTATTTATATTTTAAATTCATAGACTTGCGTTAGGATTATTATAGAAAATAACAGGCTTGGACATGAGGTCAAATCAGCCAGTCTGCTGTTATTAAAATGTTTCATATACTATAAAAAATAATCATTAACGATTATTTATCTCATATTTTTGGTTCTTTATTTGCTAAGACTGTCACAGTCAGAAGGGATATTATGGCTTCTTTTACCAATCAAGATTTACGTAAAGCGGGATTAAAAGTCACGTTACCTCGCATCAAGATTTTAGAGCTACTAGAGAGTGCAGAGTTGCATCATATGAGTGCTGAGGAGGTTTATAAGGCACTGATAGAGCAAGGTGAGGATGTGGGTTTAGCGACTGTCTACCGAGTACTGACGCAGTTTGAACAAGCTGGTATCGTCGAGCGTCATAACTTCGAAAATAATTTATCGGTGTTTGAGATTACCCAAGAAGGCCATCATGACCATTTGGTTTGTGATGTTTGTGGCAAGATTATAGAGTTTCATAACGAAGTCATCGAAGAAGAGCAACTTAAAGTCGCAGAAAAGCACGGATTTAAGTTATCAGGTCATTCATTGGTGCTATACGGTATTTGTAATGACCAAGAGTGTCGGGATAGCATCAAGTAATTTTTTTAATTGGTGAGCATGCTCTATATTTGATATTATTTTTAGTGCGTTATCGCCACATATAAAATAGGAAAAGCCCTCATAATAATATGAGGGCTTTCTTATAAGTTTTTATGGCAAAAACGAATAACAACGCTCAAAAGCCACGCTTAACTGATATCTAATGATAAGTTATCCGCACCTTCATCCAGATTGGCTGTGCCGTTCTTACTGCTAAGTTTGATTTTTAGGCGTAAATCATTAGGAGAGTCAGCATGAAGAATGGCTTCTTTATAGGTGATTTCTCCTTGCTCATATAAGTCAAAAAGAGCTTGATCAAAGGTTTGCATACCGCTATCCCGCGATCGTGTCATGACATCTTTGATTTCATGAACCTCGCCTTTACGGATATAGTCACTAATCAGCTGTGAGTTCAATAAAATCTCAATAGCTGCACGGCGTCCTTTACCATCAGGAGTGGGAATCAGCTGCTGCGCAATAATGGCTTGCAAATTGAGCGACAAGTCCATAAATAACTGATTGTGGCGACTGGTTTCAAAAAAGTGAATGATACGGTCAATCGCTTGGTTGGCGTTGTTGGCGTGTAAGGTTGCAAACACCAAATGCCCTGTCTCAGCGTACTGGATCGCGTAGCTCATGACTTCACGGTTACGAATCTCACCAATCAAAATAACATCAGGTGCTTGGCGTAACGTGTTTTTTAGTCCTGCCTCAAATGAATGGGTATCGATACCAACTTCACGCTGGGTAATAATACAACCACGATGTTTATGAACAAACTCGATAGGATCTTCGATGGTAATGATGTGACCATGCGAGTTTTGATTACGGTGTCCGATCATAGAAGCAAGGGTCGTTGATTTACCTGTACCTGTTGCACCCACTAGCAGAATGATACCGCGTTTTTTCATTGCCAACTCTTTTAACGCGGGCGGCAAACGCAGCTCTTCGACAGTCGGAATTTTATTCTCAATTTTCCGTAAAATCATCCCTGCCATATCACGCTGTATAAAGGCACTGACCCGAAAACGTGCTTGCTGTGCTTCATCAGCAATGGCAAATTGACATTCGTTGGTCTCTTCAAACTCTTTTTGCTGGTTTGGTGTCATGACGCCTTTGACCAATCGCATGGTTTGCTCAGCGGTTAAAGGCGTTTTACCGACAGGCAGAATTTTGCCATTTACTTTCATGGAGGGCGCTACATCAGCGGTAATAAAAAGGTCCGAGCCATTTTTATTGATCATTAACTGCAATAGTTTATCAATGTCCATATCGTACCTGCATTCGATGTAAATCGATTAAAAAAGTATTTAAAATCATGTTTTAAAAATCGCTAATAATAACCATTAGAATAAAAGTAAGGCATATCATGGCTCATGAATGCTTGTATTATTGACTCACACATCAATCAAGATAAGCTAGTGACGCACGATGAATAATATTACAAAAATGCCTCAGGCTGTTTGGCATAAGGACGGGCTACGTCTTTACTAATGGTGCCTTTTGCTACTAGATTTTTGAGCGTTTGATCCAGCGTAATCATACCTTCACCTGCACCTGTTTGGATAGCAGAGTACATTTGAGCGATTTTATTCTCACGTATCAAGTTACGGATAGCAGGTGTGCCGAGCATGATTTCATGTGCTGCTACACGTCCGCCTGCTTGACGACGCAAAAGCGTTTGTGAAATAACGGCTTGTAGTGACTCTGATAGCATCGCCCGAATCATGTCTTTTTCTGCGGCGGGGAATACATCAATGACACGGTCAATGGTCTTAGCGGCTGAACTGGTGTGTAGAGTGCCGAATACTAAGTGACCAGTCTCTGCTGCTGTCAATGCCAAGCGAATGGTCTCAAGGTCACGTAGCTCACCAACCAAAATAACATCGGGATCCTCACGTAGCGCAGAGCGCAATGCAGGCTCGAAACCTAGGGTATCGCGGTGCACCTCACGTTGGTTAATCAGGCTTTTCTTGGAATCGTGGACAAATTCGATCGGATCTTCAATAGTTAAAATATGCTCTTTACGGCTCTCGTTGATATAGTCAATCATGGCCGCCAGCGTTGTGGACTTACCAGAACCTGTCGGACCCGTGACCAATACTACGCCACGTTTAAAGTCTGACACGCGCTTAAATACATCACCCATCCCTAAGTCTTCCATCGTTAAGACTTTGGACGGAATAGTACGAAAGACAGCGCCCGCCCCACGGTTTTGATTGAATGCGTTTACCCGAAAACGTGCTAGGTTAGGAATCTCAAAAGAGAAATCCGTCTCATAAAATTCTTCAAAGTCAGCGCGCTGCTTATCATTCATGATGTCATAAATAAGCTGATGCACAACCTGATGAGTCATCTCTGGCATATTAATACGGGTCATTTCACCATCAACACGTATCATTGCTGGCATACCGGCTGAAATATGTAAATCTGATGCTTTATGCTTAACCGTAAAGCGCAGCAAGTCTTCGATGCTTAAATTGTTTTTTTCAGCCATAATCGGATATTCCTATCAATCAATAAGGGTAGGACAAAAGAGCAAAAAAGGGGAGTGATTATCAATCGATCAACGATCTGATTAAAGTCGGTCACGTTAATAAAGGAGTAGCGATGGTCTTTACCATTACTATTATATTCAGTAGCATATGTTAAACCATGTAACAATATAATAACAAGACTACCGACAATTAACCATCTACTACACCAATAAAATGTAAAATTAGTCATTATGAGTGTCGATTTATAGATCGATCCTTGTTGATTTTTTATATTGAAAGACATTTATAAAAAGTTTAGCCCTAATTAATAAAAGTTCATTATAGAAGTGATTAAAAATAGAAGTCATTAAAAGTGACTGATTAAAAAATGGATTAAATTATTCTCGTGAGTAATATATGAAAGAAATAGAAAATAACATTGATAGCCAAAATCTGATTGCGAGCTGGCAGCAAGCGAACAAGCAAATGACTCAAGCGTGTGAGCATGCGGCACGACAAGCAGATAGTGTGACGTTGCTGGCAGTTTCCAAGACCAAACCAGCTGATATGATTGCTACTTTGGCTCAGCAAGGACAGCAGCACTTTGGTGAAAATTATCTGCAAGAAGCCATCGAAAAAATCGATACGCTAAAACGACAGCCAGAAACTAAAGATATTGTTTGGCATTATATTGGTAGTATCCAGCGTAATAAAACCCGCGATATTGCTGAGCATTTCGATTGGGTACAAACGGTTGAGCGTGACATTATTGCTCAACGCCTAAACGACCAGCGCCCAGCTGAGCTGCCCCCACTGAATGTATTGATTCAGTTGAATATCGATAACGAAGAAAGCAAATCAGGCTGCCTGCCAGCACAGCTACCTGATTTGATAACTGCTATCAAGGGGTATGACAGGTTACAGCTGCGTGGTTTGATGATTATTCCTGCTAAGGGAGGTACGGACGCTTTTACCCGTACCAAGCAGTTATTTGATGAAATTAAAGAGACTCATGCAGAGCTAAATGCTTGGGATACACTGAGCATGGGCATGAGCGGTGATATGACAGAGGCGATAGCCAGTGGTTCGACAATGGTGCGCGTTGGTAGCGCCATATTTGGCGCACGAGCTTAAATTTTTATTTATCAGACAGTCTCATCCATTCTGGTCACCAGCATCTGAGTGATTTTGAGATTGTCCGTTGCGATAATCTCAAATCGATAATTGGCATATTCGATAGTATCGGTTTTCTTTGGAATCTTGCGTAGCATGTACATCATAAAGCCACTAATGGTTTCATAGTTCTGACTGCGTGGCAGATCAACGATATCTAAAGCGCGTACGACGTCTTCGATAGGAGTCATGCCATCGATTAGCCACGAGTTGTCAGTACGTTGAACAATGGGCTGCTCCTCCAAGGTGACAAGCTCCCCCATGACGATACTCATTACGTCTTTGAGCGTGATGACACCCACTACCAATCCATACTCATTCACGATGACGGCAAAGTCAGCGCCTGTAGATTTAAACATCTCTAATACTTCAAACAAGGACAAAGTGTCAGGAACGAAGAGTGCAGGTTTTAGTAGGGCTTTGTCAGTTAAGCTGACCTCTTGCTGGTTAAGAACCAATGCCAAAAAGCTGCGCGACTCTACATAACCAATAATGTGCTCTAGATCATCTTCCTGACAGACCAAAAACTTGTTATGTGGTTGTTCAATCATCACTTCAACGACTTTTTCAGTGCTCGTTTTGGTATCAAAATAAACAATGTTTTCACGTGGATTCATCACCGACGTTACGGTGCGCTCTTGCATATCAAAGATATTTTCTATCAGATGATGTTCTTGTTTTTTGAGCACACCAGCTTCAGCACCAGCATCCATGACAGCATAAATATCTTCTGGCGTCATATCGTCTTGCCGTATGGTTGAAATACCCAGTAATTCAAAGATGACATTTGCTGCACCATCAAATATCCAAATCACGGGTTTGAATATAAAAATCAATAGCATCATTGGTCGTACGAGACGTACAGCGATAGCTTCAGTGTTCGACATCGCCAATCGTCTGGGCATTAAATCAGCGAGCAGAGAAAACAAACTGGTGATCAGCACAAATGATATGACGGATGACACTGCTTCATTCTTCACCAAAAGCTCTAGATAAGGGCTAATAGCTGACTCACCTACCGCACCAGCCGAGATAGCGACGGCATTCAAAACCACTTGTACGACAGTAATAAAACTACCAGGGTGCTCTTGCATTTTAAGGACGTCAAATGCGCGGACATCCCCTTCTTTTGCCATGATTTGCAGCTTAATTTTGCGACCAGCAGCGATGGCAATTTCGGCAGCGGATACAAAGGCACTTAGGGCAAGCAATAAAAGAAGAAAGATACTAGCGGTTAGCAAACTCATGACATACTCGGTAAAAAATATAGGGATTAAAATAATTGTAGTTAAAGAATGAATGGGTTAGAAGTACAAAAAGAAAGTGTTGTTTATAACAGTTTGGCATTAAAAATCGGTTTATAGAAACTAAAAAAGCTGGGTAAGCACCCAGCTAATCATAAGAAACTTGATTTTTTATAAAAATATTAAATTAGCCATGTTGCTCGCGTTCTACATAATAAAAGTAGGGCAAGCAACAATGGTTAATCTAATTTAGCCTTTTACTGACCATTTATTCACTAATGGATAACGGCGTTCACGTCCAAAGGCTTTATGGCTAATTTTGGTACCGATTGGCGCTTGTAAACGCTTATATTCGCTATTGTCTACCATCTGGATGACTTTTGCGACCAGTTCAGCGTCAAACCCTTTATTAATGATGTCTTGATAGCCCATGTCTTCATCAATGTATGACATTAAGATGCCATCTAATACATCATAGTCAGGCAAGCTGTCTTGGTCTTTTTGGTCTGGGCGTAATTCAGCAGATGGCGGGCGAGTGATGACACGCTCAGGGATGACAGGGGTGTCTTCCAAGCGGTTGCGATAACTGGCCAATTTATAAACCTGCGACTTATAAACGTCTTTTAGCACATCAAAGCCGCCTGCCATATCACCATATAATGTCGAATAGCCGACTGCTAACTCAGACTTATTACCAGTGGTGATGACCAAGTGCCCAAACTTATTGGACAGCGCCATCAGTACCACACCGCGCGCACGCGCTTGGATATTTTCTTCAGTGGTGTCTGCTGGCGATTTGTTAAATAGTGGCGCTAAGGTATGACGGATGCCTTCAACCGCATCAAAAATAGGACAAACCGTATAAGAAACATTTAAGCGGCGAGCCTGTGCTTGAGCATCTTCTAGACTAATCTGAGAAGTATATTCATAAGGCATCATCACCGCATATACCTTGTCAGCACCCAAAGCATCAACAGCGATACATAGCGTTAAGGCAGAATCAATACCACCTGATAGCCCAAGGATAATACCAGTGAATCCTGAATGGTTGACATAATCGCGTAGGCCAACGACCAGTGCTTGATACATCTCTGACTCACGGCTCAGTGTTAATGGCGCTTTAGTTTGACTATTAAACTTGGCAGTTTTGACGTCTAAAGTGGCAAGAAGTAACTGATTCATAAAACGTGGTGCTTCGTGGGCAACGCTACCATCAGCTTGCACCGCCATAGAACCACCGTCAAATACCAAGTCGTCTTGACCGCCAACGGCGTTGACATACACGATAGGCAAATTATTCTCACGGCTACGCTTAGCCAGCATCGTTTTACGATTGTCTTGTTTTTCGATCTCAAAAGGTGAGGCGTTCAAGCTAATAATCAGATCAGCACCTTGCTTTTTAAGCTCGGCAATAGGGCCTTTTTCCCACAAGTCTTCACAGATGAGCAGACCGATTGTGATGCCTTTATAGTCAAATAAAACTTGGTTACGACCTTTATCAAAATAACGACGCTCATCAAATACGCCATAATTTGGCAAGATTTGCTTATGATAAAAGCCTTTTTGATGACCATTATGCAAGATAGCAGCAGAGTTGAAAGTACCATGATGATCGACATGTGGATAACCGACAATCATCACGATGTCATCGATATCACTTAAAGTAGACAAGGCGCTTTTGATGCGACCAGATAAGCTTGGGCGTAGTAATAAATCTTGCGGTGGGTAACCTAATAAAGCAAGTTCTGGGAAAATAATGACATCCGCACCTTGCTCGCGAGCTTGCAATGCAAGTGCACGCATTTTTTCAGCATTGGCAGTGATGTCACCAACCAAAAAATGCGACTGAGCCAATGCAAAAGTAACAGTTTCTTGGGTTTTATTGGTCTTACTGGCCTCAGTTGAGGGAGTTATATTGGGATTATCATTGTCTTTTGACATTGTTATTGTTCCTATCGATATATGGTTTAAAATTTGTTGGGTCGTTGTTGGTTTAAAATAAAATCAAAGTAAGTCCGAAATTCACTCAAAATAGCACTCTGTCATATCGAATTCTAATAGTGAACCGAGATGATGAGCTTGCTTACGCACAGCATCCAACGTTGTAACGCCCCTCTACAGGTTTGATCTTATGATAGTCTATAGAAGGACGATAAAAGAGGGCTGTAGCGCATCGTCTGAAAAATGTTATATATGTAGAATGATCCAAATAAATAAGAACAAACGAATTTAATGCTATTAAAAAGCTTAAAATAATTGCTTTAGTATAGCATCAATTATCGTTGCAAATAGAACGCGCCAGTGAATTACCTTTCAATAGGTCAGTTTACAGTATGAATGTAAAATATCCTTTTAGTGCCTTGTTTTTACATGTTAAATCTATGTGTCAACTTCTATCTATTAATGTCATCATCTAGTAAGCTTATACAGAGAAAGTTGTAAGTAAAGATTACAACATATCGTTATATCATTGTCGTATTTTGCGGCATAATAAGCCGTGATAATCGCTTGATATTTATCTTGCGTTAGTCAAAACTATCGTCCGTAAGTATGTTACGGTATGCTACGATTTGATGCTCTCAAAGCAGGTTTACCGGTACGGATTGTTTACACCCCTCGCTAATGAATACCGCTAATGGACAGGGTCGTTTTATGGGCACCGTCTGTGAGTTGATATTCATCACACATTTATAAACTTGCCAGCAAGGTCGCGATAGATCTTTGCTGTCTGCTCTTGGTTTATACGCTATGATTGAAAATTGGACAAAAGAATTTATTATTCAGCGCTTATTGGCTATTACTCTGTTGGTGGTGCTGTTCGTACTGTGTTTTCAAGTGGTACAGTTTTTTATTGTACCCGCATTATGGGCGGCGATTTTAGCGTATGTGACCTTTCCTATTTATAACTTTTTTTATGAAAAAGTAAAGCTGAGTCCTAATTTTAGCGCTGCTATTATGACGGTGAGTATCTCCTTAATGATAGGTGTGCCACTGGTTATCGGTGTTTTTATTCTACAGCAAGAAGCCTTGAGCCTAATCAGTAACTTGATTTATCGTATAAAAGTGGGCTATTTAGATGTGCCTGATTCTATCAAAGATATGCCTATCATCGGTCAGCAAGTGAAAGATGTGCTGTGGAGAATCAATAAAAACCCAGAAGGGACGTTAGAGGCGTTTCGTATTTGGGTACAGTCACATTTATATTATGGCAAAGTAGCATTTGATGTGGTGTTTAGCGGTCTTGCCAAGTTAGGTATGGCGCTGATGACGTTGTTTTTCTTTTATCGTGATGGTACCAGTTTGGTGCGTCAAATTCGCCAAGCACTGCGTAATATCATTGGCAATCGCATTGATGGCTATATTGATTCTGTGGGTACGACCACGCGTGCGGTGGTTTATGGCATTGGTTTGACGGCATTGGCACAAGCACTGCTCGCAGGTGTGGGTTACTACTTCGCTGGTGCACCAAGTCCTATCTTACTCACTATCATAACCTTTATTATCGCCCTGATTCCGTTTGGCACGCCATTTGTCTGGGGTGGTGTATCCATTTGGTTGTTAAGCCAAGGTCATACTGTAGAAGGGATTGGCTTGGCACTATGGGGCACTTTGGTTATCAGCTGGGTTGACAATCTCATCCGTCCTATTGTGATTAGTGGCGCGACCAAAATCCCTTTTATTATTATTTTTATTGGTGTATTAGGTGGTCTAACGGCTTTTGGCTTTGTTGGTTTGTTTATCGGTCCTGTAGTGCTAGCTATCGGATTGGCGGTATGGCGAGAATGGATATCGCAGCATAAAAATGAGATATTTGCTCCGCAGGATTTGGTGTTGTCTGACAACCAAACGTTGCCACCAGTCAATGAATCAGAGTAGAGGCACGTAGAGGCACATAGTCATGTTAAATAAGGATACTGCAAACGCTATGCAAAATAGAGCGAACTCTATTGACAGCATTACTATCGTGGCCGATAGCAATATCGCGAGCTTGGATGCGTTTTTTAATGCTTCGATGCTTGGACAGGTATCTGAGCAGACGGTCAATATAATCACCGTCACTGGACGCGATATCAATGCGCAATTACTGGCAGACGTTCAGCCTGATGTGCTGTTGATACGCTCGGTGACGCCAGTAGGCGAGGCATTGCTAGCCAATAATAACAGCGTAAAATTTGTCGGTTCGGCGACTATCGGTACCGATCATGTCGATCAAGACTATTTGGCGGCGCGAAATATCACTTTCGCCAATGCGGCTGGATGTAGTAAACATTCTGTTGCGCAGTATGTATTGACGGCGATTTTGACGTTGCGTCCGCACTATTGGCAGCAATCCATGAAGCCATTAACATTGGGCATCATCGGACTTGGTAATATTGGTAGTACGCTCGCTCAGTATGCCATTGATTTAGGCTGGCAGGTACTAGGCTATGATCCACTACTGCCTACATCGAATACGAATAATGCCAGCCTTGAGCAAGTGCTTAGCCAAAGCGATGTAGTGAGCTTACATGTGCCTTTAACCGATAAAGATACTACAAACCCTAGTGGCAGTGATTATCCAACAAAGCATTTGATTGACGCAACTACGCTGGCAGTGATGCCTGCGCATACCTTGTTGATTAATAGTGCGCGCGGACCAGTCATTAATGCGCGTGATTTAGAAGCAGATATTGAGCGCACAGATCGCCAAGTAGTGCTCGATGTGTTTGAGTTTGAACCAGAGATTTCTGAGTGCTTATTGTCCAAACTGGCTATCGCCACCCCTCATATCGCAGGCTATACGGTCGAAGGTAAGCTGCGTGGTACGCAAATTATCTATGACGCTTTATGTGAAAAGTTAGCAGTCTTGCCTGTATTGTCGATGCATCAGTTGCTACCGCTTAATACTTATCTCTGGTCTGAGTTAAAAGCACATCCAGACAGATTACAGAAGTTTTACGATATCATGCACGATGATGCTGCACTAAGAAGCAAGCTGGCTGACGGTCAAGTAAAGGGTGCTGACTTTGATCAGTTGCGCCGAGATTATCACTTACGCCGCGAATGGCAGTGGTAAAAGTCAGGTAGCCTTCAACCCTAAAGTAGCATCTGAGAACTTATTCTTATCCTTTAATTGCAGTAAATAATAATGACCCAAGCAAGTAATTCTTCTTCAAAACCCAGCTATGCGCCGACCATGACATTGGCAATGGCTCAGCAGCGTGCGCAATTGATGAGCACCGTTCGTCAGTTTTTTGCCACGCATCAAGTGCTTGAAGTGCAAACACCGCTACTATCGCAGGCTGGCAATACTGATACTTTCTTACAGTCAGTCGCCGCGCAAGTGACGTATCAAGATAACCCCTATACTTATTATCTGCATACTTCACCTGAGTTTGCCATGAAGCGTTTACTTGCCAGCTGGCAAGTGCCTATATATCAAATTTGCTCCGTATTTCGAGATAACGAAATAGGCGTACGCCATAATATCGAATTTACCATGCTTGAGTGGTATCAGCCGAATTATAGTTTGGATGATATGGCGGCTGAGCTGAGTGAGTTATTAGCGGCGCTTTATGGGCATTCAGTGGTGATGAGTCATTACCGCTATGTTGATGCGTTTATGGATTTTGTCGGCATACATCCGCTGACAGCTAGCCTTGATGCCCTGCAAGCAGTAGCAGAAGATAAGGGTTTGACAGGTTTTGATTTTAATAGCGACTTGGATAACACAGAAGATGGCGAAGCAGATATTCGTCAAAGCTGGCTGGATTTGCTGTTTAGTCATGCGGTCGAGCCAAACTTGGGTCACGACTTACCGACCTTGATTATAGAATATCCACCTGCCACGGCGGCACTGGCAAAAACAGCGGTTGATAAAGAGGGCAATACAGTCGCTAAACGTTTCGAGCTGTATATCAATGGCATTGAGATTGCCAACGCTTATGATGAGCTAGCAGATGGACAAGCGTTAAGAGAACGGTTTGAGCGAGACAATCAACTGCGTAAGCGTCATAACCTGCCACAAATGCCAATCGATGAACATTTATTAGCAGCGTCTGATGCTTTAATACCCTGTAGCGGTATCGCCATTGGTATCGATAGATTACTCATGGTAATCACAGGCGCGAATAGCTTAGAAGATGTGATTTCTTTTCCAAGCGGTTTGGCCTAGTCGATTATTGATAGACTTAATATAGTTGCCACTTATTTGACAAGCCTATTAGAAAAAAGCGAGTAACCCATTAGGCTTACTCGATTTTTTCGTTTTAATCGCTGTAAAGTTGCTTCTTATAATTTTGCAATCGCTTCATCAATCGCAGTCTCACCGTTATGCATACTAAAGACTTTCTTGATGGTATTATTGGCATTTAAGACGGCTGCCAGAGTAGTCGCCACATCGGCAATTGAATTTTCTCCAGCATTATTATCGTTGACAGTGATTGTACCAGTCGCTTCGCGCTCTTTTAGTGCCCCTGCTTGAACGATAGTGTAGTTAAGGCTACTGTTATTAATCAACCACTGATCCGCATAGTGTTTGCAGATATAGTATTCTTTTAGGTCAGCAATACCAGCATTGTCCCATTTGCTGGTGTCTAACGAAAAGACGGTACTGAGCATGATATAGCGTTTAATACCTTTATCTTCTACAGCTTGCATGGTCTTGATCGCCCCATGCAAATCTACTTCTAAGACGTCTTTACCACCAGACCCGGCAACGAAATAAACAGCGTCAATGTCTTGATCAATTTGCTTTTGTATAGCCTCTTTTTCGGCAGTGATATCTAAATCGAGTTGGCTATAATTGTCATCGGTAAACAGTTTTTCTTCTTGGCGTGTCGTGCCAACAACTTGATGGTTATCCGCTAATAATTGCTTAACTAAATCCGTACCCACTCGACCACTTGCCCCAATTACTAAAATTTTCATTGTCATTCCTATTCTTATGTACGTTATCGTTGTTGTAAAAACTGACTATAGCGTATCAAGAAAAAAAGGCACACTTCGTTATGAAGCGTGCCGATTGCATAGTGTTTGGTTATGGCGTGTATACAGTTTGCAAAGTGGATAAGATCAAAAAATCAAAGACAAAGCGGGTGAAAACTAGCGTACTAACTTGTTTAATCCATCAGCAAAGGCTTTTTTGTCACGATCGCCATAAGGTTTTTGACCACTCATTTCTTGTAGTTCGAGCACGCCAGTACCGCGCATAGTATCCATGAAATCACGCATATTGAGCTTTTGCTTGATATTATTTTTATCATAAACCATACCGCGTGTCGTCAATACCATACCACCTTTGTCCAAAATGTCATTAGCCAAAGGAATGTCGCTGGTAATAGCCAGATCGCCTGGCTGTATTTGCTCAACGATATAATCATCGGCTTTATCGAACCCTGATGGCACCACGGTCATGACCAGCAGTGGTGACTTACGCAGTTTGATCGGCTGATTGGCGACGAATATTGCCATGGTTTGTGTGCGTTCAGCGGTTTTGATAATCAAATCTTTGGCAATCAATGGCACCGAATCAGCATCTACCCAAATCTGCATTATTTCTTAACCTTATCTGTTTTTCCCTTAGCGTCGATAGCCTGAGTTGTTTGGCTGTCATCGATATGGACTTCTATACTCTCTAAAATATTGTCATTGTTATTGTCAGTAGTGGTTAGACTATCTGCCGCTTCTGGCTGGCTATCAATCGCAGATGGTTTTTTCTCAAGTCCCATTTTATTGGGTAGCGTAGCGACGAGCTTGGCCAAAGCAGGTTCTAAGTCGGCAACGTCGTTTGGCATCAAGGTAATATGCGCAATTTTGCGGTCATCGCGTTCTGCTTTGTGGTAGCTATGATAGTGCGCACCATCGATATTCAGCACGGCGCTGATATCTGGATATTGCCCCAAGACATTGAGCATAATCGCTGGATGCACGTTGTCGGTATCACCTAATGGCAGATTGACGACGGCGCGAATGTGGTTTTCAAATTGGCTAGTGACAGCGCCTTCAATGCTCCAATGTCCTGAATTATGTACGCGCGGCGCAATTTCATTAGCGAGTAGCGTGTCATGACCACGCGCATCTTTGGTCACAAAGAGCTCAAGTGCCATTACACCAACATAGTCTAAATGGTTCATGATTTTGGTGATGTCATCGGTTGCTTGTTTGAATAAATGACTGGTACCAACGGCAGGCGCTTGGGTCTTGGCTAAAATACCATTATGATGATGGTTTTCGACCAAATCGTAGCAACGAACCTGACCATTTTGTGCGCGTGCGGCGATAATAGAAAGCTCACGGCTAAAGTTAATGAAACCTTCTGCAATCAAAGGTGCTGGCGTTGGCGTTAGTGAGCCCTTACCCGTAACTGCATCTTTAAGATCTTGCCATGCCGCCTTGATATCACTGTCTTGTCTAATCACGAACTGACCTTTGCCATCATAACCACCACGGCTGGTTTTTAGGACGATAGGCAGTCCTAATTCATGACAGGCTTGCTGCAAATCCGCTTCAGAGTTGACAGCCATAAAGGGCACGGTAGCAATATTAAGCGAATTGAACATTTGCTTTTCTTTTAAGCGGTCTTGAGCGATATCAAGCGCAATCAATGGCGGAAACATGCCTTGTTTGCTACCTGATTTTGACAAATCAGTCAGCTGTTCAACTGTCGCCGTCGGTGTGTTTTCAAACTCTAAGGTGAAAACCTCTGCTGCGGCGATGAAGTCTTCCAATTGATCGCTGTGAAAGACGCGGCCGTATAGGCTAGCAGGGCAGTCAGCGCTGTCTTCTAAAAACACACATTGGTAGCCAAGTGGCATCGCTGCTTCGGCAAGCATCATACCAAGCTGACCACCGCCTAAAATACCGATGGTACGAATGGTTTGGGTAACAGGGTAAGCGTTCGCTGTAGTCATGGCAGGCTCTTTGAGTTAAAAATGAATAATATTTTGGGTGTATTAAAAGGCAAAAAGTCATCTATTAAAATAGGAAAAGGTGCATTACATGCACCTTGTATTAAGTAAAACCCATCTAAAAATAAATATCAAGTAAATAGCAGCTATGTCTCAATAATGGGATTCAAGAACCACTATCAAAGACAGGTGATTAGCTATTGATAATGCCAGGCGTTGGGCTAGCAAGGATGGTATCAGTTTGCATTTGGCGTAGATTGTCCAGCTTAGTCGCAATAGTCTCATCATTCAATGCTAACACTTGAATCGCAAGCAGGGCAGCGTTGTAAGCGCCTGCTGAGCCAATCGCTAATGTGCCAACTGCGACGCCTTTAGGCATCTGTACGATAGACAAGAGACTATCCCAACCGCTGAGCATAGAAGACTTTACAGGAACACCAAACACAGGTAACGGCGTTTGGCTGGCACACATGCCAGGCAGATGAGCAGCACCGCCAGCGCCAGCGATGATAACTTGTAGACCGTTATCTTTTGCACTTTTTGCATAGTCAAACAATCTATCAGGGGTACGGTGTGCTGAAACCACTTCACAATCAAAGGCGATATCAAAGTCTGCGAGTAATTGCGCTGCCGCACTCATGGTTGCCCAATCAGATTGTGATCCCATAATAATGCCAACTTTTGGCTGACCAGCAGGGGAGGCGATAGGGCTGTTTTGATCCATCGTGTTAACAGTAGCTGTTGTGGTGCTCATGCTTTGATATCCTCAAAAAGACCATCATACAAAAGTTTTGTTGCTCTCGTAAAGCCAAGTTTGATTTTTAATAAGAAAGCGGGGGCAATAGCACCAATTTTATGGATGGGGGTTTACCGTTTTATTATGGCAATATTGGACAAAGTTACTGGCTTTTAGTGGCAATGGTTGCTCAGTATCGAGCTGATAACAAGTCAGATATCCGCTGTCTACCGCCGCTGAATAATCAGTACAGGCAACTTGTGAACTCAGTGGCTCAGGCGTGCCAGTTAGCCAATAATGACCGACAAATACCGCTTTATTCGTTTTCAGAGCGAAATCAATATTTTCAGCCAACGCCTCTGTTGGAATCTGCGCCAATGCTGATGCAGGCGCACGCGCCACCTCATAAAGAAGGCGTTTATTCAGCCCGTCAAGCCACCAGCATACTCGAACGCGCTTGCGCTCAGTGCCTTCTTTATCGACCATGACTATGCCGTCGGGTAATGCTGTTTCTACACCTTTTAACACCCGCTCTAGCGCGTCAAATGGCGCCGTGTTTTCTTTGGCAGTGGCGACTAGCCCGTGCGGCGTTAAACAGTTATCGTCAGTCAATAGCGGCTGCAATACCGCCATACTATCGACATCCCAGCAGGCATGAACAAAACAAGCGTCGTCTGTTTCAATCCATAAAGGCAGCTCATATAACCGATTAAGCCAATATTGATGACGCTCTGAGCCAAAAGCTATTTCGGCTAAAAATGCCGCATGTTGGCGTATATGTATGTCATTGTGCGAGCGCAGATATTGGCTGGAGTTATCAGGGTCAAGTGTGGCAAAGGCGAGGGCATTATATTCATGATTACCCATTATCGCATCTGCCACGTTAGCATCTAACATGGCAAAAACAATCTCTAAGGTAGCCAATTGCTGTGGTCCTCGGTCAATCAAGTCGCCGATAAATAACGCCCGATGCCCTGCTGGCGGTACAAAGTACGTGCCATTATGAACGTAACCTAGCTGCTCTAATAAGCCAATTAACTTGTCTGCGTAGCCATGAATATCACCGATAACATCTATCATCATAATAATTATCAAATTCTTAAATAGTTTGTTGAGTATAAGTTTGTGCAAAACATAACGCGACGTTAATCATCGCTTAATTACTTAAACTGTCATCATAACCCAAGTGCTCATTTCAATTTTTATCATTGAGCTTCATTAATAAACTTCATTACTAAATTTAAAGCCCAGGTGATAATAGCGCATTGATAAAATGCGGTAGGACTTGCGGTTCTAAAATAACCGTGGCAATAACCCCAAACGCGCCGCCCCACATATGCGCCATATGATTGATATTAGAGCCGCCCCGTTTGTCTGCATAGATACTATAAGCGATATAAGCGACGGCGAATAATATCGCAGGTATAGGAACAATCGCGAATAGGTAAATTTTCTCCCACGGTGCCAGCAAAATAAAAGCAAACAATACGGCTGATACACCGCCTGACGCGCCAAGGCTTAAATAGCTCGCATTGTTTTTATTCTTGAGGTAGCTTGGAATCATCGCAATGATAATGGCCAATACGTAAAAGACCACAAAACCATAGCCAAATAAGAACGGCTGATACAGCCCTTCAATAGCACGACCGAAAAAGTATAAAGTAAACATATTAAAGAGCAGGTGCATGCTATCGGCATGAATAAAGCCATGCGTGACAAAACGGTCCCACTGCCCATTATTTACCGCTGGCGGATAAAAAATAAGTCGATTAAACACTGTTTTGTTTTGCCATGCCACTACGCTGACAATAACCGTGATAATAATAATAAGGGTCGTATGATTGAACAAAGGAAAATCCTTAGGCTGCGCCTGATATGTGACAAGGTGATGAATAACAATGTTCAAAGCCTACGCATTATGGCTGAGTGCAAACTAAATAGGACTGACAAGCAATTATTAAGCATGAGCTATTTATAATAAAGTAATACTAACAGTAGTTATGACAATGCAAAAACTTATTATGTGACAAAATAGTGCATTTATATGCTTTTATAGTGAATAATATAGCAGGCTGTCAGGCAAATTGAGTAATGCTTCGTATCTTGACGGTAATGGTGGGTTAAATGAGAGCGGTATCCAAGCATACAGATGCTAACGACAAGTAAAATAAACGTTTCATGCGTTGGTAAATTTAAAATAAAGGCCGAAAGAGGCAGTAATTTATGAGTATTATCGACCAATTAGAAAAGACCGTAACGCCAGCTGTCATAGGTGAGCGCAATAGTCATGATAGTGTGGCTTACATCAGCTTATTGGAGCAGTTTTATGCCATCTTGGCATCACGTCTCGCCTTGCCGCAAGTGTACTCACAATTTATCCGCGCCGAGCAAGGGATGGTTGATAGAGTCACAGAAAGTCCACTGTTCGAGCAACTGTGGCAAGATAAAAGCATACAGCAGCTTATGATCCGAGAGCTGTCTGATACCCATCATATTGATGAGTCTACTACGTCACAGCTGCTCATCAATGCCGCGCCACTGGCTTATCGTGAGCTGACAGTATTGGCAAACGGCCAGTTTTTGCCAGCGTTTTTGCAGGGAGAGCAGGCGGCACTGCGTCAGTATTTACCGATGTGGTCAGCACCTATTATTACTGCTCCTCAAAACGTCGATAGCGCATCAGAAGCACACCCACACATCGCCGCAGATATTGATAGCGTACCAGTGCGTGACATCTCTTTGGATGGTCGGCAAAATTCTCATATAGACACCAGTACGATCGCCGCAGCGACAGCCGCTTATAAGCAAAATGCTGATACAGCAGATAAAAAAGATATTGGAAATACTGATGTAGAAAGTATGAGGATAGGTGATACCGATGGTCATTTTAGCGCTCATACTGGCGCCATTCATGCCAATCCATCCACGCATCATTTGGCAGAAAATAGCAGTATGAAGCAAGAAAAAGTGCGTACTCGCAATCAACGTAATGATTTAGTGGTACGGGTGGGTTTGTTAATAGTAGCCATTGCCGCGATAGGGCTTGCTGCTTGGGCAATATTAATCAGACCGAACAACGCGCCGCCTGTAGAAGCCGCTGCGACAGTGCCTGTTGTGGTAGCACCAACGCCTGCACCAGTAGCGCAGGTAATGACTCCCATTGAGCTCATCGTTGGCGTAGATAACAGCGGTAGTCTTTATACCTGTAGTGCTACCATTGGCGATGCAGCGTTACAAAGCACCTTGCAACAAGCGCTCAATACCAGCTTTGGTGAGCAAGCGAGTATTTGCGAATTAACAGTACAGGCTGGAGTTGCCAGTAGTATTGCCAATTTACCTGAGGAAGTACTACCCAATGTCTTGACGATGATTAGGTCTACGCCATTTGCACGCCTACATTTGCAGAATGATCGCCTTATGTTAGAAGCGCCAGATAGTATGCTCTTGCAACGACTGGTTACGGATATGCGTACTTTGATACCTGCCATGGTCATCGATAGTACTGCACCATTACCATTGCCTGAAAATAACGATGCCAATGCAATGAATAATACGAATAATGAGTTTGAAAATGAGGGAGCTGCCAATAATCAGTATGCTAATGACTATAACAACGGTGGGTCTGGAGAGTTCCAAGCAGCAGATGATGATACAGGCGATCGTATCGTACCTAATCCTGCACCCAACAATTATAGTAACAATGCCAACAATATTCCCAGTAACATTCCTAACAATACCCCTAACAATACACCGATGAATAACAGACCGTCAGGTTCTATTTCAGAATCGGAGGTAGATGATATGGCAAGCACACTCATCATCGCTGAACCTGCGCAAGTAAGGAATAAATGATTGGATAATAGAGGTGTTTAACGATTGTTTGATCAATTTATCCATTGAAACAAGTTATCAAGTAAGGATGGCGGTATAAGTTGCTTATACCGCCATTTTTTCTGTAGATACCCAGTTAGAAGTATCTAAAAAACCATAAATTATCTGAAAAAAGGATGTATTTTCTCCATTTATACATAAGTTTTACTGATCCTTTTATGGCTTCTCACTGGGTTAATGATTGGTTATGTGCCATGTTTTTGGTTACGTGTGACACTTGAAATATTACCTAACGTATCATTTGTACAACAACCTGTTGATTGTTAACACTGACTTAATACTTTTATAATGATGAAAATTGAACAGGGTCAAGATGGTTTTAGCTGTCATGGTTCTTATTTCAAATCATTATTTTATCCGGTGTTTTTTGAATATTTTAATTATATAAATCGATACTAATATAGGCATTAATAGGAGAATTGTATTATGGATATTATCAGTCATTTGACGCGTACAGTCAGCCCAGCCGTGCTGGAAGATGATCATAGTCCTGCTAAAAAAGGGCTGCTTGAACAGTTCTATGCTATTTTTGCGGCTCGCTTAGCGGATAACGATACTTATAATCGTTTTGTAAATGAGAATATCACTCGTGATGACCAAGGATTTTATGACCGTGTATGGAGCGATGATTCGCAACGTGATCAAATCGCTCGTGAGCTGGCAGGCAAGCATAATGTTGATGCAACGTCTTCGCGTGGACTGATAGCGATGGCAGCGCCACTGGCTTTTCACGAAATCAAAAGCTTGGCAGGTACTACACCAGTGCCGCAGTTCTTAAATGATAATCTCGACAGTTACCAGCGTTATATCCCTGCTTGGGCAAGCGCCGTTCTGCCAGTCGGTATGTTGGCAGCGACGCCTGCTGCTGGCGCGCGTATCTCTGATACGGTGAGCACCGCTCCATTACAACGCGAAGAAGAGCAGCAAGGCAGCTTTATGAAAGCATTGCTCCCCATTATTGGCTTGATTATTTTAGGCGCATTGGCTTGGGCTTTACTTCGTGGTTGTCAAGAGAATCCTGAGCCTGTCGCTACACCGGTGGCTACTGCCCAACAAGCAGCGCAGGGAGAGGGTCAGTTGGCAGTGGCAGGTGATATCGAGCCTGCATCATTGCGCATTGCGACTGGTGAAAATAGTGAACTGTATGCTTGCCGTATGAATGTGGGCGACGAGACCTTGCAGACCAATGTAATGAATGCGTTAACCAGTGCATTTGGTGAAGAAGCCAATAAATGCCGTGCTGATGTCGATGATAATTTTGCAGTAGATATGCCAGCGGCGGCTCAGCTAGCTACTATCTTACCTATCGTCAAAAATGTACCAAATGCGAGCATGATCATCAAAGGCGATGTGATCACTGTCAATGCGCCTGATGCAGCGGCATTAGATAAGCTAGTGGCTGACTTACAAGCGGCTGTTCCTGCGATGACCATACAAGCCGAAGGGCCATTAGATTTGCAGGGTGAGATTGATAATAGTTTGGCAGCTGCGGATGTTGCTATGACCAATCTTGGTAAAAACCCAGATCCACGTGATGTGGCTCGTGCATTGAGTATTCAGGTTATCAACTTTGAAGTGGATGAAGCGGTCATTCCTGATGTCAATAAAGAGCTGCTTGACCGCGCTGCTAAGATTATCAACGAAGTACCGAATATGAAGCTGACGATTATCGGTCATACTGACAGTCAGGCATCGGATTCTTACAATGTAGAATTGTCTCGTAATCGCGCTGAGGCAGTGAAAGAGTATTTAGTATCTCAAGGTGTTGATGCCAGTAAACTGATGACGAAAGGCATGGGTGAATCAGAACCTATCGCTGATAACTCAACGGAGCAAGGTCGCTTCCGTAATCGCCGTATTGAATTTATAGTTAATGACGAGATGGCCAGTGCAAACGATGGTATGATTATTAGTAATAACGCGCTTGACCCAGACTTAAACCCTTTGGATAGCAATAACGATGATTTATTGCCTGATGGTGATGATGCCACTCAAGGTACGGCAGTAGATCCTGCCAATTAATGTACAACAGCTTGATTGAGAGGTTATTCATTCAAAAAAAACCGCATCTTATAAAAGGTGCGGTTTTTCATTTTGTTAAGGCTATTTTTTATAAGTGGCTAATGATAAGTATCTAATGATAAGCGATTATTTATAAGCGGTCGGATCTTTTAATTCAGTAGCGTTGCGAATCGCTTGTGCCTCAGATTGAGGATTAAAAAAGGTTTGAGTCACGTTTTGCTTTGCCTGTTGCCAATAGTTGAATTGTTGGCAAGTTGATTCCAGATCACCTTGCCATGTTGGTATCTGTCCGCACATTGTTTTAATGCGGTTTTGATTGGGATAAGGCAGCTCTTGTGCGGTCTCTGCGGCTTCATGGGCGGCGACGCGATCATTACAAACCAGCGCAATATCACAACCCGCTTCAATCGCGGCTTTCACACGTGCGCTGACATCGCCCGCGGCTTGAGCACCTGCCATACATAGATCATCAGAGAATAAGACCCCATCAAACTTTAGCTGATCCCGTATGATGTCCTTGAGCCAAATTTTAGAAAAACCTGCTGCCTTGTCATCGACTTGCGAAAAAATAACATGGGCAGGCATTAAGGCATCAAGCCATGGTAGGGTTTGGGCAAAAGGCTGCATATCGCTATGCATAATCTCATCTAGGCTACGCGTATCGATGGCCTCAGCCACATGGGAGTCAGGGGCAATCGCACCATGACCGGGGAAGTGCTTACCCGTGGTTGCCATGCCAGCGGCTTTCATACCGCGCATAAACTGAGTCGCCAGCGCAATGATCGCTTGCGGCTCTTGATGAAAACTACGATCCCCGATGACTTGGCTGATGCCATCTCTGTCAAGTACTGGGGCAAAACTGAGATCAATGCCCACTGCCAACACTTCTGTTGCCATTAGATAGCCACAATCGTAAGCACAGCTTAACGCATGGCTAGGCTCTTGATTAAATAATTCCCCAAGCCTGCCCATGGCGGGTAGTGGGGTAAAGCCATTGCGCAGGCGTGCGACTCGTCCACCTTCTTGGTCGACGCCGATTAATATGTCTGGGTTGTGATAACGTATGTCGTCACACAACGCCCGTACTTGTGCCGCATCTGCAACGTTTCGAGCAAATAGAATCACCCCGCCCACCTGTGCCTGTTTGATTAAGCTGACATCTTCTGCTGTCAGTGCGGTACTATCGATATCAATCATTAAAACGCCGTACATTGCGTAATCCTTATGGTGTTATATATTGTTATATGATCAGTTCAGCTTCAAATAAATAAATGATGATAATTGGCAGTGTGCCACTATTATCAAAACTGCTTTATTATGACAGTTATTAGTAAATGAGCATAATGTGGCAGATGAATAGACTCAAATCAATTCGCGAGTGGGCATTGAATCGTCAATAAATGACCCAAATAATGATGAACAATAAATGTCATAGAAAGTTTGGTATGTGCAGGCGTAGCGTGTAAGATTGCTTATACAGTTTGAGACAGTTGGATATCTATGTGCATGATAATATTGAGTGATTTTTAACAATATATTAGCAAACAGCAATGGCATTTAGTGACCATAATCATTCAGAAAATATCGTTTTAGAAAGTATCGTTTTAGATTTTAGAAAGTATCATTGAATACATATTCGATTGATAATGGTAGATAAGTATTTCGTGACTTAAAGATAAAGCATTTATAGGCGGCGATTGATTCAGTCACTTTTGATTTTTATAAAACAAATAATATTATTAACGTAAAATAACTAGGTATATATGATGAAAAAACAACCAGCACAGTGGTTACTCAGTGCAGCGTCAGTGGGCATCGCCGGTATTATTCTCACCCAGAGCTACGGGACGGCAATGGCCGATACCAATACTGAAGGCTTTGTACAAACCCCTGAACAAAAAGTCACCACTCGCCAAGTAGCCGCATTGCTGGATCGTAGCCACTATTTGAATCAGCCGCTAGATAGCAAAACGGGCAGCGAAATCTTGTCTATGTATATCGATAGCCTTGACCCAAACCATACGTTGTTTTTACAGTCTGATGTGGATGAGTTTAAGAAAAAATACGCCGATGAATTCGGTGCTCGCCTCAAGCGTGGCGACTTATCTGCAGGAGTAGAGGTCTTTGAACGCTATCGCAAACGCTCAAATGAGTATTTTGCGATGGCGAGCAAGATGCTAAAAACCGATATCGATTTGACGAGTGATGATACGATCGTGCTCGACCGTGAAAAACTTAATCATTTTAAAACCAAAAAAGAGCAGCGTGATTATTGGACGCGTCAGCTGAAGTTTCAGCTGATGAGTATTACCTTGGGTCAAGAAGATGAAAAAGCCAAAGAAAAAGTATTTCTGAGCAATCCAGATATTACTCGTGGGCAAGATTTGGTGCGCAACGACCAACGTACACCAAGCGAGATTTTACAAAATCGTTTATCGCGACAGCAAGAGCAGTTTAAGCGTCTCACAAACGATGAAATCATGGAAACCATCTTAAATACGGCGATGCTGACTTACGATCCGCACAGTAATTATTATGCACCGATTCAGGCCAACGAATTACAAATCCAATCTAGCCTACAATTGGAAGGCATTGGCGTTTCTATTCGCCCTGATCGTAAAAACCCAGATTATACTCGCATCGTGACCTTGGTCGATGGTGGTCCAGCAGCCAAATCTGGTCAGATTAAACCCAACGATTTGATTATCGGTATTGCCAAAGATGGCGAGAACATGACAGATGTAGTTGGCTGGTCAACGCGTGAGATTGTGAGCTTGATTCGCGGCAAACGTGGTACGTCAGTGACCATCAAAGTGCGTCAGCCAAATACGCCTGATGCCAGTGCCCGTAACGTGACGGTGGTTCGTGACATTATTCAACAAGAAGAGTCAGGGGTTACCCAGCGCGTGGTAGAAGTACAGCGCCCTAATATTGATAAAACGCCAAAACGCATCGGCGTCCTTGAGATACCAAGCTTTTATCTGAATTATCAGGCACGCCGTAACGGTGAGGATTATCGCAGCGTCAGTATCGATACCGAAAAAGCATTGAAAGCATTGAATAAAGAAAATATTGATGGCCTCGTGGTTGATTTGCGCAATAATCCAGGTGGTTCATTGGATGAAGTAGCAAAAATGCTTGGCTTCTTTATCAAGAGCGGACCGATGGTGCAAATCCGTGACAATCGCGGCAACATTCAGGTCTACCGTGACGATGATGGCGGTGAGCAACTTTATGATGGCAAAGTGGTCGTTATTACCAACCTAGCGTCTGCCTCAGCCAGTGAGATATTTGCCGCGGCTATCCAAGATTACGGTCGTGGGCTAGTGGTTGGCAGTACGACAACGGGTAAAGGTTCAGCGCAGATTCAACTCGATAATTTGGCATTGGGTTCAGCCACTTTAACGCAGCGCAAATTCTATCGCATCACTGGTGGTAGTACGCAGAATAAAGGTGTGGTACCTGATGTAGAGTTGGTCAATATCTACGATGATGCCACTTTTGGTGAACGTGCGCAGAAAAAAGCGTTGCCTTGGGATACCATCAAAACGGCGCCTTACAAGCCTGAAGGTAAGTTCACTGATACGACGCTGGCGACACTTAACCAGCAGTCTAAAATTCGTCAAGAGCAAAACCCACAGTTTGTTTATCTATCAGCGCTAAACAACATTCGCGATATGGAAGACGAGAAAAAACCAATTCCACTTGATATCAATAGCCGCCGAGCTAAGATGCAATTGATTGAAAAGCGTTCACTAGAGGCTGAAAATAAACGTCTTATTGCAACGGGTGAGCGCCCTTATGCCAATTGGAACACCTATCAAGCAGCAATGGATGCAAAATTTGAAGAGCGCAGCCGCATGAAAGCCAAGGAGCGCCCAGAGTTACCTGAAGACGAAGCCTTCATCAATGAAGCGGCCTATATTATGCTAAGCGCTGAACCTAAAGCATTGTTAAGCCCTGAAGAGAAGCTATAAACGGTCAGTATTGTCAGCCAAAAAGGCTGTGATTAAAGTCCATGTAAGCATATGCTTACATGGATTGACGTTTATACCTCTTACTAACCATGAGGCAATCTGCGATTATAACTGTACGGCACGATTGAACGAAAAGGTTCATTGATACTAGGGATTGGTATCTCAAAGGTCGCATCAGGGATAGGTGGTTTGCTGATTAAGGATGATAAGGCTGGATGCCTGTCAGTTATAGGATACTCCGGGATTAGGTATCATGTAACGATAACATGGATGGTTAGTGATAAAAGCCGCATAACGCTTGTCGTTATGCGGCTTTGTTACGTCTGCTATATATTAATTGAGAAACACGCCTAACTAGCTAATAGATCCTAATAGGTAACACAGTAGCAGTGAATAGTTTGTAAGCCTGTCAGGTTACTTAATGTACACCTAAGAGGCTCATATTTTAAAAAGGTGATTGTGATAAATAATAGCCATAAAAAAAGGTCAGTAGACAAAGCCACTGACCTTTTTTGAACAAATAGCAGTCTTAATAAAGACTGCCATTTAACATTTTACTATACTCTAGAAGAGATTAGTGCTCAACGCCACCAGCGCCATGGACATGACCATGGTTTAGTTCGTCTTCAGTTGCTGCACGCACTTCTTGGATTTCAACATCAAACGTCAAACGCTTACCAGCCAATGGATGGTTTGCATCAACGGTCACTTCTTTGTCATTTACTTCAGTAACGGTAACTAGCATTACTTGTCCGCCAGCTTCTGACTGAAACTGCATACCCGGCTGGATATCGTCAACGCCTTGGAAGTTATCACGTGGTACATGTTGTACCGCTTGCTCTTGATATTCGCCGTAGCCATCAGCAGGTTCAACAACAGCATTGACTTGTTCGCCAGCAGATTTACCTTCTAGCTGTTGCTCAAGGCCTGGAATGATGTTGCTGTGGCCATGCAAATACGCAAGTGGTTGACCTTCTGGTGATTGGTCAAGAATGTTGCCTTCGTCGTCTTTTAGTGTGTAATTGAATTTGACGGCAGTGTCTTTTGCAATAATAGTCATAAGTTATCCTAAATATATCTATGTAAAAAATTAAATACGGTTGCAATAAACCTAAAAAATCCAATCAGCAAGCCAAATAGCTACGTCATTAGTCAATTATCATCAGTTTATTAAAGTAACTTTAGCAGTTAGCATCTTTAATTGAGATGGCTCATATAACTTTCAAGGTAAAAACAATAAAAAATGCTATTTTATACTGATAAATGTCGTTTTTTATGAAAATAAACACAGTTTTTTGTGGTTTGAAGACCGTAAATGGATATTCGGGGTTTGCCAGTTGCGTTTTTGGACAATGGCTTTTACCATAATGATATAAATAAGGATAAAAAAACAATGACTTCATTTGCCAATCACTCACGCAATCAGCTATCAGATACCAATCCAATCAATGATAACCATAAAGCAAAAACTGATATCAATTATCGACTCAATTTCGAGCGTTTTTCTGAGCACTTGGTTGATGTGTCGCTCAATTTTACGGCAATAAATGATGCACCTCAACTTTGGATGCCAGCGTGGATACCAGGCAGTTATCTGATGCGTGAGTTTGCGCGCAACATTACCGCGGTGCATTATCAGGTGTTAGACAGTCAAATCATGGATGATGATAATCATCCTAAGGTTTATCGCGCGCACAAAATAGATAAAAACACGTGGCAATTACCAAAAGCCAAGGCAGGGCAAGCCATCGGTGTCCACTATGAAGTCTACTGCTATGATTTATCGGTACGTACTGCCTATGTCGATCAGCAACGTTTGTATGGGAATTTCACCTCACTGGCATTGGCTGTAGAAGGGCAGGAGCATCGAGCTGTACAAGTCAGTTTAGCAGTGCCAGCAGCATTTTTAGCAGGTAAAGACGAGAGTCGGCTGCTATTGGCATGTGGGTTAGAGTCTACTCATCTACGTCTTGATGGGCAGCATAGCTATGGACTACAAGCAGGCAGTTATCACGACCTTATTGATTACCCGTTTGAGATTGCAGAGCAAGATAAGTTTGACTTTATTATTCAAGGCAGTACGCATCAGACGCTACATCATCGTTTTTATCTCTCAGGTAAGCACAGCGCCAATATGGGCAGGCTACAGCAGGATGTCACTCAGATCTGTCAGTGCTATTTAGATTGGTTGGGTGATGCGCCATTTAATGATTATACGTTTATGACCTTTGCCAGTGGTCAGGATTATGGTGGGCTTGAGCATATCAATTCGACCAGTCTCATTACGCCGCGCCGAGACTTACCAACTCTTGATGAGCCAAAAATACCAAGCGCCGATTATCAGCGATTTTTGGGCTTATGCAGCCATGAGTATTTTCATTCGTGGTGGGTCAAAACGGTACGCCCAGATGTTATGTTGGATGTCGATTTGCGCCACGAGGCATTTACACCACTGCTATGGGTATTTGAGGGCTTTACTTCGTATATCGATGACTTTATGTTGCAAGCGTCGGGCGTGATTGATAAGCCAAGCTATCTCAAGCTACTGGCTGAGCAAATTAATCGTTACTATCAAACCGCGGGTCGCGCGTATCAAAGCGTTGCAGA
This sequence comes from Psychrobacter immobilis, assembly GCF_003148585.1. Lineage (GTDB taxonomy): Bacteria > Pseudomonadota > Gammaproteobacteria > Pseudomonadales > Moraxellaceae > Psychrobacter > Psychrobacter immobilis. The sequence continues at coordinate 73,029 of NZ_QGGM01000016.1, forward strand.
GTCGAGCTTTGATGCGTGGATTAAGCTATACCGTAACGATGAAAATACAGGCAACGCTGGTATCAGTTATTACAACAAAGGCGCATTGGTAGCCTTATGCTTGGATTTGACGCTGCTCCAAAAGAGCAATGGTCGCTATCGTCTGTTTGATGTGGTTAAGGCTTTTTATACTCAAGCAAAGCAAAACGACAATAAACGCATTGGCATCAATAGTGCTGATATGGGTACAGTCATTGGGCAGTTCATGCCCATAGAGGATTGGGAAGACTTTGAGTATCGTTATGTCAATGGTGTTGAAGAGTTGCCAATTGAAGCGCTGCTGGCGGCAAACGGCATTAGCATGCATAGCAATAGCAAAGAGACGGCTGACAAGCATGTGCCTTGGGGCATGCGCTGTACTGAGACGCCCGCTGGACTCAAAGTCAATCGCGTGACACGTGCTAGTGTCGCTGCTAGAGCGGGTATTTCAGCGAACGATGTCATTGTGGCGCTTGACGGTATCAAAGCTGACAGTAAACAATTGGCGTTGCTAAGTAATGTGGAGCGTGATATTGAGTGTCATCTGTTTCGCCGTGATGAGTTGATGCGTGTTAATGTGCTGCCTAAAGCGGCTGATGAAGCCATTGACAAAGCATCTCCGCATAAAGTGAGCTTGCACTTGGCAAAAGCAAATCAATCGTCAGGAGTCAGTGATAATTCTTCTCCAGTCGAAGCAGGCTGGCAAGCATGGCTTAACGCTATAGAGCGTTATCAAAGTTAAATACATTGCTAAATATATTAATGTGAATGTATTTGTTCTCACTATTCTGGTCAATAATTGATTAAAAGTAAAAGCCCCCGCTAAATAATATTATTTGGCAGGGGCTTTGTGTAATGACTGGTAGTCTTTTTCAGGTGTGCTAAAAATTAACAGCTAGGTCAGCGTTTAATAATTCAGCACCTAAGAAGCAGCTTGCTCAGATTGCTGATGATTATCCGCTTCACCTGTGCCCTGTGTCTCTTTAATCTTGTTATCGGCATTAGCGTCTACAATCCATTGTTGCATATGCTCAATCTCAGTCTGCTGACCATCGATGATATCTTGTGCCAATTGACGCATCTCTTCGTCAGTGCCATATTTCAGCTGAATGTTTGCCATCTCTACCGCGCCAATGTGATGCGGCAGCATACCACGTGCAAATGCCATGTCAGGCACAGGATCGGCGATACCCAATACCATCTCGCCATTTAAGACATCCATGCTTCTGGCATACGCTTGCTGCATCGCTTCAGTATTGTGTTTAGGTTTGGCTGTATCAGGGTGGCTAGCAAGCCATTTATTCAAAATATCGATTTCAACTTGCTGAGCGGCGATAATCTCTTGTGCCAATTGACGCATCTCTTCGTCAGTACCATATTTCAGCTGAATTTTTGCCATTTCTACGGCACCGCGGTGGTGTCCAAGCATCGCTTTAGCAAAGGCTGTATCAGGATCGTTATAACCCATACCGATCATCATCTCATCATGCATTCTAGTCATCGACCTTGTATAGTCTCTGAGTATATCGGTCATTTGGCTCTCATCCGCGCTGTTTTCGCCAGCTGCTAGTTCGTTGTCAGCGTCAACGTCATTTGGAGTATCGACGATATCAGTCACAGGTGGGGTCGCTGCATTAGGATCTGTGTCATCGTTGTCTTTTGTCGGCTGACAGGCGCTCAGTATAAGCGCCGTAGAAACGCTAGTGGCCAACAAGATCCAACGACGAAAAACAAACATAACATATCCCTATAATAAAAAATTAAATGATAAGTGGATGAGACTTATGATACCTAAATAATGGTGCTCTGAAGCTTAGCAGATAAACCTTGCTCGTTCGAGACGCGATGTTTAGCAAGTCGTAATTGGTTTTAATGGATATCAAAGCCAATGACTAAGACGTATTCTTATTTAAAAAAGCTGATAGAAATGAGGACATGCCCTAATAAGCAGATGCCAGTCACAAGTAATCAGCAATGAGATATCAGTAGATTGGTAGTAATAATCAATCAAGAATGCCTAATTGCTGACAGCGTTCGCTAGTGAGATGAATGCGCACAAACTCACCAACGGCTAAATCACCCAATTCGAACCCTGCTACTGACCAGCGTATCAAACGCAGACAAGGCAGTCCAACCTGCGCTGTCATACGTCTGACTTGGCGATTCTTACCTTCATAAATCGTCAGCATGAGCCATGAAGTCGGTACATTCTTACGCTCACGAATAGGCGGCTCACGTTGCCATAAATCAATGGGTAAGTTTGTCTCTTCTACCATGAGAGCCGTCGCCGGTAGTGTCTTGCCATCTTTTAATTGTACGCCAGAGGCAAGCTCATTCAACTGCGCTGGCGTTGCTGTGCCTTCAACTTGCACCAAGTAAGTTTTGCCCTGCTTATGACGGTTTTTTGCAAAATTAGCAGCAGAAGGTGGCTGGGTAATGGCTTTATTGACTCGACCATCACTCGTTAAAATCAGCAAACCCTCTGAGGTGGCATCAAGCCTACCAGCAATCCGTAAAGACTTATCGGTAAAATACTGTGATAGGGTGGTGTGATCATTGTTGCTGTCATCACGAAACTGACTTTGCACCCCATAAGGTTTATTGAATAAAATCAGACTAGAGGTTGACATGGTTTGGGATTTCCTAAATTTGAATCATTATTTTGTGCGTATTTTGAGGTTAGAGCGTGTCCTCAATTTACGATTTTTAAAACGAGGACACACCCTAATAAAACGTTATTTTTTTAAATCAACGCTATAAGCTGCAAATTTGTTGATTTTATATAAAGTATCTTTGTTATTTTGCGCGTTATTATAACAGTCTGTGTGGATGCTATTTTACTAAAGGGATTTTTACAGTATCGTTAAGTCAATAAATCGTTAAGTCAATAAATGATTATTCAGTGCATCGCTATTTCACTTATTCATTTTTTAAACCATTTATCAGCATATCGCAACTTACCTATTGCTCAGACCTATTGCTCAAGGTTTTTAGTTTGGCTAACCCGCATTTAAAGCGTTATAAATAATCACAATAGAGTGGCTAGCATAACAGAGTGCTAAGGATGCTTGCGATATCTAACATACAACCAAGGAGTTTTATCCATGTCTTATGAGAAGGTTATCGTCCCAAGAGACGGCGAAAAAATTACCGTAAATGCTGATCTTTCGCTAAATGTACCCAATCATCCTATCATCCCGTTCGTTGAAGGGGATGGTATCGGGATCGATATCACGCCGGTCATGATAAAAGTGGTCAATGCGGCCGTGGAGAAAGCTTATCATGGCAAACAGTCCATCATTTGGATGGAGGCTTATCTCGGCGAAAAAGCCGCTAAAATATACGATGGTGACTATCTGCCAAGCGAGACGCTAGAGATTTTAAAAGACTATATTATCAGTATCAAAGGCCCATTGACCACGCCAGTTGGCGGTGGCTTTCGCTCATTGAATGTGGCGGTACGTCAAGAGCTTGACCTCTATGTCTGTCAACGCCCAGTTCGTTGGTTTGAAGGTGTACCAAGTCCTGTTCAGCATCCTGAGCTGACAGATATGGTCATTTTCCGTGAAAACTCAGAAGATATCTATGCAGGTATCGAATGGAAAGCGGGCAGTGAGGATGCTAAGAAAATCATCAAATTTTTAAAAGAAGAGATGGGCGTTACGAAGATCCGCTTCGATGATGATTGCGGTATCGGCATCAAGCCAGTATCCAAAGAAGGTTCGCAGCGTCTGGTGCGTAAAGCCATTCAACACGCTATCGATAACGATTTGCCCAGTGTGACTTTAGTGCACAAAGGCAATATTATGAAGTATACCGAAGGCGCATTTAAGGAATGGGGCTATGAGCTGGCCGCAGAACGCTTCGATGCAGAATTATTAGATGGTGGTCCTTGGATGACAATGAAAAATCCAAAAACAGGCAATGATATTATTATCAAAGACGTCATTGCTGATGCCTTTTTGCAGCAAATCTTGATGCGTCCTGCGGATTATTCAGTCGTTGCGACGCTAAACTTAAACGGTGATTATATCTCTGATGCCTTAGCAGCCGAGGTGGGCGGTATTGGTATCGCACCGGGCGCTAACAAAGGCGGCGCAATTGCGGTTTATGAGGCAACTCATGGCACAGCACCTAAATACGCGGGTCAGAATAAAGTAAATCCTGGCTCATTGATTTTATCAGCTGAGATGATGTTACGAGACATGGGCTGGACAGAAGCCGCTGATCTCATTATCAGTGGTATCCAAGGTGCTATCGCTAACAAAACAGTCACTTATGACTTTGAGCGCCTCATGCCAGATGCTATCTTACTCAGTACTTCTGAGTTTGGTAAAGCGGTTATCAAGCACATGGATGTTTAAAAAGTATATAGAGCTGAGTCAGCTGTTATCAGAATTTTATAGTATTGATAAAAGTATCAATATTCACAAAAGTATTGATAAACATATCAATGTTAAAAAGCCACCTACAGTTATGTAGGTGGCTTTTTTATTAGCAGTTTTTTGCTGTTTATAAGTGATATTTTAAAAGTAACGTTTTAAACGTACTGTCTTATGTTCAAGCATAAAAAACACCGCTTAAGTCTGAGACCTAAGCGGTGTTTTTATTTTGCCTAACTGGGTTCAAAAGTCTTTATAAGTAAAGAAAATTAAGCCCAATTGTTTGCTGTATTAGCACATGACTCAATTACAATGAGGCGATTGCTGCATTGAATAACGTGCTTGGACGCATCGCTTGTTCAGCCAATGCTTCGTCTGCCAAGTAGTAACCTTTCAGGTCCACAGGCTTGCCTTGAGCTTCATTTAGCTCCTTGACGATAGCAGCTTCGTTGCTCTCAAGTTTTTCTGCCAGCGGTGCAAATTTTGCTTTAAGATCAGCATCTTTATCTTGTGCCGCAAGCTCTTGTGCCCAGTACATCGCCAGATAGAAATGACTACCACGATTATCGATTTCACCTGTTTTACGTGAAGGACCTTTGTTGTTTAACAACAGTTTTTCTGTCGCCGTATCTAGCGTATCCGCCAAGATTTGCGCTTTAGCATTGTTATCGTGACTGGCCAAATGCTCCAAAGACACGGTCAAGGCTAAGAACTCACCCAATGAATCCCAACGTAAATGGTTTTCCTCTAACAACTGTTGAACGTGCTTAGGTGCAGAACCACCAGCGCCCGTTTCAAACAAACCGCCGCCTTTCATGAGTGGTACGACTGACAGCATTTTTGCACTTGTGCCAAGCTCTAGGATTGGGAACAAGTCAGTCAAGTAATCACGTAAAATATTACCGGTCGCAGAGATAGTATCCAGACCACGGGCAACGCGCTCTAGCGTATAACGCATCGCACGAACCTGTGACATGATTTCAATATGCAGGCCTGTAGTATCATGATCTTTTAAGTAAGTTTGAACTTTTTTGATCAGCTCGTTTTCGTGCGGACGGTAAGGGTCTAGCCAAAAGATAACTGGTGTATCTGATTCGCGGGCACGGCGTACCGCAAGTTTTACCCAATCTTGGATAGGCTCATCTTTAACCTGACACATGCGCCAAATATCGCCGTTTTCAACCTGCTGCTCAAGCAATACCTCATCAGTATCTTCATCGACAATACGAGCCAATCCTGAACCACTCGCCTCAAAAGTCTTGTCATGCGAGCCATACTCTTCGGCTTTTTGCGCCATCAAACCAACGTTAGGAACCGTACCCATCGTCGTTGGATCAAAATTGCCATGCCATTTACAGAAGTTAATCATTTCTTGATAGATACGAGCAAAAGTAGACTCAGGCATGACCGCCTTACAGTCATACATTTTGCCATCAGCGCCCCACATTTTACCGCCTGAGCGAATCATCGCTGGCATAGAAGCATCAACAATCACATCACTTGGTGAATGGAAGTTGGTGATGCCTTTTGATGAATCAACCATCGCTAGCCGTGGACGATGCACTTGGCAAGCATGTAAATCGCGTTCGATTTCTTCACGCTTACTGGCTGGTAGCTCAGCGATTTTTTCGTACAAACTTGCCATGCCGTTATTGACGTTGATACCTAGCTCGTCAAAGAAAGCGCCATGCTTATTAAATGCATCTTTATAATAAGTTTTGACCGCATGACCAAACACGATAGGATGCGATACTTTCATCATAGTGGCTTTTACGTGCAGTGAAAACAAGATACCAGCTTCACGGCAATCTTCCATTTCGCGCTCATAAAACTCAAGTAATGATTTTTTGCTCATAAACATCAAGTCGATGACTTCTTTATCCAGCAAGGCAATGCCTGTTTTGAAGACATGAATAGTGCCATCTTCAGCGACACGTTCCATACGTACGCTACGTGCTTTATCCAAAGTGATAGATTGCTCACCAGCATAGAAATCGCCACTGTGCATGTGCGACACGTGGGTCTGTGACCATTGCTTCCATTCACCCATAGAGTGTGGATGCTTGCGTGCATAGTTTTTAACCGCTTTTGGTGCACGGCGATCTGAGTTGCCTTCACGTAATACTGGGTTGACAGAACTGCCCAAGCTTTTGCCGTAACGCTTACGGATCTCTTCTTCTTCTTCTGTCTTAGGATCATCTGGAAAATCAGGAATAGCGTAGCCTTTGCTTTGCAATTCTTTGATACAAGCTTTTAGCTGTCCAACAGAAGCACTGATATTAGGTAGTTTAATGATATTGGTGTCTGGATCTTGAGTCAGACGACCCAGCTCAGCCAGATTATCAGGAACGCGCTGCTCTTCCGTTAAGTACTCTGGGAACTCAGCTAACACACGGGCAGCAACAGAGATATCACTGGTTTCAACTTCGATGCCTGCTGTTTGAGTAAAAGCTTTTACAATTGGCAAAAATGATAAGGTTGCTAGCGCTGGTGCTTCGTCAGTTTTTGTATAAATAATTTTAGACATTAGTTGGGCATTCCTTTTAGTTGTAATTAATAATAAGGCTCAAATATAAGTTAATAATTCCATACAGCTCTGATGTAATAATGGATCATGCAACGATACTAAATAATGTGTCGCGAGCTTTTTGTACACAGTTTCTTGGAGACCATCGAGTCTGCTTAGAATTTTTCTTCGTTAAGCGGCAGTTTGACTGTCTTGTCTGAACGACCTGCTCATATGAATGACTTAAAAATAGAGTGCGGACGCTACATCATAGTTAACTGATTATAAATCTGATACGATGTCAATATCGCATAATGAACTAAGTGTAGTGTTTTCGGTTGTTTCTAATATGTCTTAATTACATTAAGCTGTTAAGAGCCTTATTCTACCAGTCATCGATAAAAATTTCATCCTTTCTATACAAACACTGCCTGCTAATATTCGTCATAAAACGATGAATAATACAATCACTATTCAAAAAACTGCCAGTCATATCATAGATATGAGTCGTGACTAAGTGATTCTTACTCTTCTGTCAGAAATGAGCTGACAAACCAAATCATCTATGTTTTTAGAGATGACTGTATTGGGATAGCTTTTATTATCGAGAGTGCATTGTTATCTATTTTATCCATAATATCTGAAAATGATGAGAGCATAATTGTGACAGAGTTTGAGTAGAATTTTGCTAGGCTAGTCATATACGAAACAAGGTATAAAAAACTACGCCCATATAAAAATAAATAGTGAGTATTATGAGTTTACAATATGCATTACTCAATGACAGTAGCTGGCAGAGTCAAACAGACTGGCAAACCCCCGATACCCCTTTTATGTCGTTTGCTTTTTGGCAAGCGTTAGCTGACACTGGCGCGATTGGTGAGCAGGCAGGCTGGTTGCCGATATTTGTGTTGGTACATCGTGTCGCAGATAGTCAAAGCGACAGCTCGATAGACCACGCTGATCATAGTGAAAACCATAGCGAAAACCATTCTGCGATTAACGAAGCTGCGCAAACAGTCACGCATCCTGTGGCAGTGTTGCCAGTATTCCTAAAAGGTCATCATCGTGGCGAATTTGTGTTTGACCATTCATGGGCAGAAGCCTACGCGCGTTATGGGGTGGATTATTATCCAAGGCTGGTTACTAGCGTGCCCTATACACCGATTACGGGTCAGCGGCTTTGGTTGGCAACAGGCGAGACGTTAACCTCCGATATTATAAAGACAGCTATCGCAGGCGTCGATGATATTGCTCAGCAAGTAGGCGCCTCAAGCTGGCATGGATTATTCATTACGCCTGAGCTGGCAAAGATTGCGACGGCATCTATGCCTACTGATATTGATATAGCGCATTTGCTCGCCGCTCAAGATAATGGTTTAGAATCAACCGCAATTGACGTGCCGATACTGGAACGTCAAGGCTGTCAGTTCTTATGGCAAAATAAGGACTTGCTACAAAACTGCCAACCGTTTGCTGATTTTGAAGCATTCTTAGCGACGCTAAAAGCCAAAAAACGCAAAACCATCCGTGCTGAGCGTCGTAAGGTCGCCGAGCAAGGCATCATCTGCCAACGTAAATGCGGTGATGCTATTACTGATGAGGACTGGAAAGCGTTTTATCATTGTTATGTGATGACGTATGCAGTACGTGGACAACAGCCTTATTTGACGATAGATTTTTTTATGGCACTGGCAGCGACTATGTCTGAGCACTTAATGCTCGCACAAGCGTTAGATGCCTCTGGAGAAATTATCGCCAGTAGCTTGTTTTTATACGATGATCGCCATAGCGAAAATGCCACTCTTTATGGTCGCTATTGGGGAGCACTGGGTGAGTACGACAGCTTACACTTTGAGCTGTGTTATTATCAAGGTATTGAGTTTGCCATCGAGCAAAGGCTTAAGTATTTTGATCCGGGTACGCAAGGGGAGCATAAGCTGGTTCGTGGTTTTATTCCAACGACGACACACTCTATCCACCGTATTTATGACCCACGTTTTGTGCCAGCTATCGCCAATTTTTGCGCCCAAGACCGTGAGCATATGGCGCAGTATCGTCAGCAAGCGTTTGAGGCATTGCCCTTTAATGTGGATAATATGCCAGCCTTTGATACCAATCAATAGGCTTTGCTTAATACGCCTAACGCTCGCTTTCTTTTTTATTATTATGTCACTATTAGCCGTTAACTATGTCCAGTACTCCTTTTATTTGTCTTACCCATTTGTCTCCTCCTAGTGAGCTACTCTCGTGGCTCAATGTCGCAGGCTCTCTCACGGCGGTGTTGGAAGTGAAAGCAGGGCAGCCCTTGCGCGTGGAGCGTAGCTTTGAGGGCTATCGATTGCTGTCACTGGCACAAAAAAAACAATTGAATGTCACAGGTGCCATGCTGAATCGTCCCATGCTAGCATGGGTGCGTGAAGCGCAACTATATGGCAATGACGAGCATCCGTGGGTGGCCGCGCAAAGTATCTTTCCGTTACCCAGTCTCAAAGGTCACGCCCGCCGTCTACAGCAGCTTAAAGGTACACCCATCGGTTATGTGTTATTTAAACGCAGCCGGACTTTACCCAATCAGCGTTTTATCCAGCAGACTGCTGAAGGTTGGCAACGGCAAACACGTTATGATTGGTATGGTCGCCAGCTGCTGATCAGCGAAACTTTTTTGCCAGCATTTGTCGCTACTGACAGTTAAATATCATTAAGTAGCCAGTCAATAGATAAAAGTCGCTACTAATATGTTGACCAACAACAGGCTGGGAGCAGGATGATAGCGGTAAACCATTTATTTTATTGGCTATTTATCTGCGTTATATCACCATTTAATTCACTCAGCTTACAGTGAGGTTTTTTTGCGCTCACCGTACAAATTTTCATGTTACACTTAATGTTTAGCGATGATTTTGATGCCAACGCGTATCGAGTTTATTGCCGAATTGGACAAGTTAATGACAGGCCTATTGCCTCTGCTTACTCCTACTTATCTTTGCTAATAGACTCAATTCACAATAATGGTCATACCATAAAACTGAGCGTAAAAGTACCGCTGGTACTTTGAGCGACGTTGACACAGTAATTGTTTTATTGTGGGCAGCCTATAAGCTTCTTTTCAACGACATTTTTCAATGACAGTCACTACCTAGGACATCACTATGTTTAAAGATATTTCTATCAAAGATTTTGATCCAGTACTTGCTGAAGCGATGGCTGCAGAAAGCGTTCGTCAAGAAAACCATATCGAATTGATTGCGTCTGAAAACTACTGTTCGCAAGCAGTGATGGAAGCGCAAGGCACAGATCTAACCAACAAATACGCTGAAGGTTATCCTGGCAAGCGTTACTATGGTGGTTGTGAGCATGTAGACGTTGTAGAGCAATTGGCGATTGATCGTGCAAAAGAGTTGTTCGGTGCTGAGTACGTCAACGTCCAGCCACATTCTGGTAGTCAAGCAAACTCTGCCGTATTTTTAGCGTTACTTGAAGCAAATGACACCGTACTAGGCATGAGCTTAGACGCAGGTGGTCACTTGACTCATGGCGCACACATTAACTTTTCAGGTCTGAACTACAATGCCGTACAGTACGGCTTGGTCGAAGGCACTGGTCTTATCGATTATGACCAAGTTGAAAGTTTGGCAAAAGAGCATAAGCCTAAAATGATTATTGCTGGTTTTTCAGCGTATTCACAGGTAGTCGATTGGGCACGTTTCCGTGAAATCGCTGATGAAGTTGGCGCTTATTTGCTAGTAGATATGGCGCACGTTGCTGGTCTAGTTGCTGGTGGTGTTTATCCAAACCCAGTACCGTTCGCTGATGTGGTTACAACGACAACACACAAAACCCTACGTGGCCCACGTTCAGGCATGATTTTGGCGCGTGATGAAGTACTTGCTAAAAAGCTGAATTCTGCCGTATTCCCAGGTAATCAAGGTGGCCCGTTGATGCATGTCATCGCGGCAAAAGCGGTTTGCTTTAAAGAAGCGTTAGAAGCTAACTTTTCTACTTATCAACAGCAAGTGGTTAAAAACGCTAAAGCGATGGCAAAAGTGGTTCAAGACCGTGGCTATGAAATCATATCTGGCGGTACGGAAAACCATCTCATGCTGATCAGCCTCGTTAAGCAAGAAATGACGGGTAAAGAAGCGGACAAATGGCTTGGCGATGCGCATATTACTGTGAATAAAAACGCCGTACCAAATGATCCAAAATCGCCGTTCGTGACGTCTGGCATCCGTATCGGCACGCCAGCAATCACTACTCGTGGCTTCAACGAAGCGCAAGCGGGTGATTTGGCAGGTTGGATTTGTGATGTACTAGATAGCCGCGGTGATGAAGCGGTCGCTACTGAAGTACGCGGTAAAGTAGAAGCTATCTGCAAAGAGTTACCAGTTTACGAAAAAAATCAGTAAGCCGTTTCTCTCTGTTTTAGCCAGCGCTTATTAAGTGTTGTATAAAGTAAAAAACCGCTTAGCTTTTGCTAGGCGGTTTTTATTTTTTTAATAAAAGGATAATTTGATGATGCTACGAATTCATGCTCTTTACCATGTTGATTTTGAAGAGCTCAGCCATATCAGGCAGTGGGTAGATAATCGAGGCCATAGTATTACGGTCACACGTTTTCATAAAAATGAGCCATTACCCGCGCAAGACAGTTTTGATTGGTTAGTCGTTATGGGTGGACCAATGAGCATTCATGATGAAAGTGACTTTCAGTGGCTAGCTGATGAAAAATCTTTCATTCAGCAAAGTATTAATGACGGAAAAACCGTGATTGGTGTTTGTTTGGGTGCACAACTGATTGCAGATAGCTTGGGGGCGAAAGTTGCGCCATCAGGCATAAAAGAGGTTGGCTGGCTGCCCATTCAATTGACCGAACAGGGGCTTGCACATCCGCTGCTAGCAGATTTGCCAAAGAATGAATTCACTGTATTTCATTGGCATGGCGATGGTTTTGAGTGTCCCAAAGGCGCGATGCCAATTGCAACGTCACATACTTGGGCCAATCAAGGTTTTGTTTATCAAACATCAAAGCATAAAGAATTAGGTACGTGGGTGCTTGGTTGGCAATGTCATTTTGAAGTGACTAACAAGAGTATGGTAGATATGGTGTCGCATGGACAGACGTATATACAAGAAGCGATGATTGATCATCCTGACTCTGTGCAAGCGGCTGATGAGATCCTAGCACTAGGGGACACGTATATTGCAGATAACAATGCATGGCTCTCGACCATACTAGATAAACTAGCTAGCTAGATAATTCAGTGAAACGCGATTAATAATCTGTAGCAGGTGAAAATTCAGTATAAAGAAAAGCGCTAAAATGACAGATGAGCAAACCAGTCAAGACTGTGGGTTTTACTTAACTTACATAATACTCGCTATTGATTACTTAACCTGCGACCTATCTTTTATTCAATCTCATTGAACTGAAGAAAGAACCATTTAGCTTCTGCTAGGTGGTTCTTATTTTTAATAACAGATAAGGAGAATACGATGCCTATTTCTACATCTATGTCATTTTTTTTGTAGTGTTCGTGAGGAAAATTTAGCAAGTATGTTCAATGGTAGTATTACACTTGATGAGCTAAGAGAAAATCGTGACAACCAATACTTGGATGTGAAACAAGCATCTTTTGAACACTATACGGAAGAATTGATTGAGCTGTTGGGAGAGGGGCATTACGCCTTGTGCGATCTGTTATTTTTGACAGACAACAGCACGCCTCTGCATGATCAGCATGACGGGCTATTATATGATATGGCAGTCGTACCTAAGATTATCAAAGCGTTTGCCGCGACAGATTTAAAAAAATTGGTACACGACATCGGTTACTACGAAGCAGAGAGCCAAGAAGGTTTGAATACATTTCTTGAGAATTTAAATCATGTTCATAAGTTATTTGAGTTTGCAGAAGAGAACAAGCTCAATGTGATTGGGTTTACGCTTTAGTATATAAAAATTTGCGTTAAGTATTTGTTACTTGAAGTACTTTAAAACTTGAGCGTCTTAGTTTGATGTGAAAAACCGCTCAGCTGAATGGCTAGGCGGTTTTTTTGTGTCGTAGAAAATAGTAGCTAATCCTTCTTCAGCGCATGACTGTCTTCTAATATGCCCATAAATCTCTCATATAACCAAGGCTCAGCATCATCGATGGCTTGGTTATATATTTTAGAGCCGATCAAGTCCACCATAAAATCGAATAAGAACTTGGCAGGCAAATTACCGATATCCAAATCAAACTCTTCGCTCATATAATCTCTCAAATTATCTAACAGCGCTTCTTCCTCTTCCTTCGATAACTTGATAAGTTTGTCTTTACTCATATTATTCTCTCAATACTAGGTAATGATCTAGCTTAGTTCAATCATACCTTTATAGGAAGGTTGAATAATCAGGTGTAATGGACAAAATTCATGCTGGCGTAGGGTCTAACGCTATATACTGTCTATATTTGCAAGGAATCAACGCCATGAATCAAAAAACTGCCCT
>NZ_QGGM01000017.1:0-72490 GCF_003148585.1 Psychrobacter immobilis
TTACCGTGGTCAACGTGTCCGATTGTACCGACGTTGACGTGTGGCTTTACGCGTTCAAACTTGGCCTTTGCCATGGGTATTTCCTCTTTTTTTGGGGTCAAATGCTAAGCTCGTATAAATACGATCTTGACCACATTAAGATAATTGTTAAAAGGGTACACATACTAATGTGCAGATATTATAAGAAAATCACCGCCAATAACAAGTCTTTTAACCAATTATTGGCGTATTCTTCTATGACAACATAGAGATAATAGCTACATTGTCATATTTAATAGACGATTACTTACTCGTCATCATCTTTATTGTTGAATTTAGAGATGATGTCAGCAGCAACTGATTTTGGAATTTCAGCGTACTTTTGGAATTCCATTGAATAAGTAGCACGGCCTTGTGACATTGAGCGCATTTGTGTGGCATAACCAAACATTTCTGCTAATGGTACTTCGGCACGGATCTGCTTAGTACCGCCAGGTAGGTCTTCCATACCCTGTACTAAACCACGACGACGGTTAAGATCGCCCATGATATCGCCCATATAATCTTCAGGCGTTTCAACTTCAACTTTCATGATTGGCTCAAGTAGCGCTGGATCTGCTGCCATGAAGCCTTTTCTGAATGCCATAGAACCAGCCATCTTAAATGATAGCTCATCCGAGTCGACGTCATGGTAAGAACCGTCATACAAGGTCGCTTTTACGCCAACCACTGGATAACCAGCAAGTACGCCATTTTTCATGCGTTCTCGGATACCTTTATCAACAGCACCATGGAATTCTTTCGGTACCGTACCACCAACAACTTCTTCAGCGAATTCATATTCAGTATCGCCCGCTGGATCAAGTGGCTCAAGACGTAACCAAACGTGACCGAATTTACCACGACCACCAGTCTGACGTACGAATTTGCCTTCTTGCTCAACTGTGTTACGAATCGTTTCACGATAAGCAACCTGCGGCGCACCGATGTTCGCTTCAACGTTAAACTCACGCTTCATACGATCAACAAGAATCTCTAGATGCAGCTCACCCATACCACTGATGATTGTCTGGCCAGACTCTTCGTCAGTATGTACACGGAACGATGGATCTTCTTTCGCCAAACGACCTAAAGCGATTGACATTCTTTCTTGGTCAGCTTTGGTCTTAGGTTCAACCGCTAGGCTGATGACTGGATCTGGGAATTCCATGCGCTCAAGCGTGATAACATTTTGCTCATCACATAGCGTATCACCAGTCGTTACGTCTTTCATGCCGACCAATGCAGCGATATCACCAGTACGGATTTCTTGCAACTCTTCTTGAGAGTTAGCCATCATCTGTACGATACGACCAACGCGCTCACGCTTCATTTTAACTGGGTTATAAACACTGCTGCCTTGCGTCAAAACACCTGAATAAACACGAACGAAGGTTAAGTTACCAACGAATTTGTCATTCATGATTTTAAATGCTAAAGCTGAGAACGGTGCGTCATCTGATGCTTCACGAGTGCCTTCAGTTTCATCTTTGTCATCAAGGATACCTTTAATAGCAGGTACATCCATTGGTGCTGGAAGATACTGAATAACCGCATCCAACATCTTTTGTACACCTTTGTTTTTAAATGCAGTACCACAAAGTAATGGAATGATTTGGTTATCAATAGTCAATTGACGAATAGCAACGTTGATCTGCTCTACAGACAACTCGCCATTTTCTAAATACTCATTCATCAATTCTTCTGTTGCTTCAGCCGCATTTTCTACAAGAATCTCACGATACTCTTCTGCTTTTTCTTGTAGTTCAGCTGGGATTTCGCGCTCTTCAAACTCCATACCTTGAGATGCTTCATCCCAATAAAGAGCTTTCATGGTAACTAGATCGATAACGCCTTCGAAGTCATCTTCTTTACCAATTGGAATAACCAATGGCACAGGATTACCACCTAGACGAGTTTTGATCTGCTCAATAACACGATAGAAATCAGCGCCAACGCGATCCATTTTGTTTACAAATGCAAGGCGTGGAACCTTATATTTGTTAGCCTGACGCCATACGGTCTCAGACTGTGGCTGAACGCCGCCTACTGCACAGTAAACCATGCAAGCGCCATCAAGTACACGCATAGAACGTTCAACTTCGATCGTGAAGTCAACGTGACCTGGGGTGTCAATGATGTTGATACGATGTTCGTCAAACTGTTTTGCCATACCTGACCAAAAACAAGTCGTCGCTGCTGAGGTAATAGTAATACCGCGCTCTTGTTCTTGCTCCATCCAGTCCATAGTGGCTGCGCCATCATGTACTTCACCAAGTTTGTGACTAACACCGGTATAGAATAAAACACGCTCAGTAGTGGTTGTCTTACCAGCATCGATGTGCGCTGAGATACCAATGTTGCGATAGCGTTTTAGGGGAGTTTTACGAGCCATAGTGTTTTCCTAGGAAAAGTCGTGTATATAATAATGTATTGTGTCTCTACCTCATACTCTATGACAAAGCGGTCAGCTTCATATTACTTACTGATTATTGAGCCTAATACGGACAAAAAAAGAGCAAATACTAAGAATAGTGCGGCATCAGATTTGGGATGCTCTCTTGTGACAAGCATACTTAATTAAGAGAGACATCTTGATAGATGTCCGCCATCTCGTTGTTGATAGTCAAAAACTATTTACAACAAGATAAATGATGGCGGCAATCAATAGAATAAATAACAATGTAAGATTAGCTGACTTCAGCCAGCTAATCTAAAGCTACTACTAATAAACAGTAGCTTAGAAGCGGTAATGAGAGAACGCTTTGTTAGCATCTGCCATGCGGTGAACTTCGTCACGCTTTTTCATAGCAGCGCCTTTGCCATCAGCAGCATCATTCAATTCGCCAGCTAAACGCAAAGCCATTGATTTTTCAGAACGCTTAGCAGCAGCTTCAGCTAACCAACGCATAGCCAAGGCAGTACGACGGGAGGGGCGTACTTCCATTGGTACTTGGTAGGTTGCACCACCAACGCGGCGAGCTTTCACTTCTACCATTGGGCGTACATTTTCTAAAACTTCTTCGAAGAAAGATACTGGATCTTCGATTTTACGTTTTTCGCTTACTGTTTCAAGTGCACCGTAAACGATACGCTCAGCAGTAGATTTTTTACCATGACTCATTACATGGTTGATGAATTTTGCAACAGTTTGGCTACCAAACTTAGGATCCGGTAGGATCTCACGGGTAGCAACGACGCGACGTCTTGGCATAATAATAATCCTTTTCTTCAGGAGTGTCTGACATTCACAATCTCGCACCAATTAATATTGGATGGCGTTATATCGAGTTGTCAGTCAGCCTTACTGCACGGCGGTATGTTTTAACAGTGAATTATTAATTTAATAATACTGTCAACACCAGACCCATGCACAGTTAATGTTTGGTATAAAAAAGCTTAGCTAATAACGATTAGTTATTAAACTTTAGGCTTCTTAGCACCATATTTAGAGCGACCTTGCTTACGGTCTTTTACGCCTGCGCAATCTAATGCACCACGAACGGTGTGATAACGTACACCTGGTAGATCTTTTACACGACCACCACGGATAAGAACAACACTGTGCTCTTGTAAGTTATGACCTTCGCCGCCGATGTAGCTTGATACTTCATAGCCTGAAGTCAAACGTACACGACATACTTTACGCATGGCTGAGTTAGGTTTTTTAGGGGTAGTAGTATATACGCGAGTACATACACCACGACGTTGTGGACACGCTTCCAACGCAGGAACTTTTGACTTTTCCTTGATGGTTTTGCGACCTTTACGAATCAATTGGTTAGTTGTTGCCATGAGGCATCCTTCTCCCGTTTGGTATAAAACAAAAAAATGGGGAAACGCACCATCCATCTGACTTTAATGACAGATTTTGGTACACCCATTTTTAGGACAGTGTATTATAAAGAGTTGTTGCTGCTATTTCAACCACTTATGCGTGATTGCACTTTACAACATTTGATAGATATGCATTCACCCTACTACTATGACACTTTATCTATTTTTAGTTAAGAATCAGCTAAAAAGTAGATTGTCATACAGTATATCGAAAGTAGCGTCACGAACGATTTAAATAAGATGTTTGACTATAAATAAATAGCAATTTATGAGTACTAAATGGCGATATTATCTTGTTTTTCAAGAGAAAGAAGACACTATCGCCAAAATTAGTAGTAGATACGCAGCTCATAATCCTTCTATGATATAAACTGGCTTAAGAAAGAAGGTACTTAAGTCTGATTATTTAGGCGCCCTTATTTGCTTTTCTTGTTAGCCGTCTTGTTTGATTTGCTGTCATTGTCGTCTATCTGCGTTTCTTTCACGACCTTTTTATCAGCTTCTTGATGGTTATTTTTTTCTTCAGCAGTATCTTTCTTGCTATCGGTATCCTTGCTTGACTCTTTCTCAGCATCTTGCTGCTTGTCATTGTCAGCTGTTTTGTTTACCTTAGCTTCATTACCGCTATCATCAGTGATTGCACGATTGGCAAGTTTGGCTTCTGGGGCAAAAGTCGCTTGAGCCACGCCAATCACTTCATCAATGAGCTGGCTGTTGTAGCGCATACCAACGATAACAGCGGTAACTGGTAAGAATTTGCGTATCCATGTTAAATTGATTTTATCCAAGTCAATACCGACCTGACTGGCAATGCTGTCAACTTGTTCTGCATAAAAGTTGACGTTTTTATCCTTTAGACCTAGGTTTTTTAGCTCATTGTGTAGACCACTGCTTTGGGCATTATCCAATAAGCCTTTGCCGATACCAATACCTGCTAGCAATGCTTGTTTTTCTTGCATCTTGCTCAGATCAGCATTTGCTAGCAGCTCGTATGCCATCTTGACGCCTTGCTTACCTGTGAGGGGTTTATTGTAGACAGCACCCAACTGATAGACGGTACGTAATGATACCAATAAAAGCCAAAGCGTATCAGCCAGCAGACCAGGAAGCCCAGCCAAACCTGTTAAGCCCCCTATCGTTGCCAATGCACGGTTTTGATTGGCGATATCAGTGGCTAATGCATAACGCTCTTCATCATCTAAGCTTGCGATATTGGCGAAACGATGCTCATTAGGTAAATCAATCTGACTCCAGTTAGAAGCAAGGTTTGCCACTTGTGCAAAAGCGCTATCGACCGTCGACTGAAAAAAACTGTTTGGCACTACTTTTTTGGCATATTTACCATAAGTGGCAAAACGTGGCCCTAACAACTGCTGAGTGGCTTTTAACGTTTGCTCACGGAATAAATCCTGCTGATAGTCTTCATCGCCTAAGTTGACTGCTTTGTATTGACGCGGTTTGCCCGTCTTAGCATTCATGCTATCAATCATAGCGCCCATTCGCTCTAGATTATTGCGAGTAAAAGAGCCAACGGTAGTGATACCTTTAGAGAGAGTGCTACGCTTCGCCATCGTGATGTCCTTAATGTGATGAGTAATTTTGTTTTATTGTAAGCGATTTATAATAATAGATGTGCCATTCTAGTCAATCACTATAATCGATGTCAGTGCGAACAATGTTATCGCAATCACAAATTTTGTATCCAAAAGTATCACTTGATGTATGATTGATACCATCTTATAAGCTGTCTTCAAGCAAATGAGCTTTTTAGATGGCTTTAGACAGCAAGCGCGATTTTGTCGTTATTTTGCACTTGTACAAAGATTTTGGACGCTCGATACGTTATCATGTGCCATAACTCACAGTACACTTGTACTTCTATTTATAAGTAGTTCGTTACTTATAGATAATCAGTTACCAAGCATATAGTTTTACTATGATCATCACAATGATTGTAAAATGAGACTTTAACGCTCAACATACCCTAATATTAAATAATAGAAATACATACTTAAAAACGATTATTAAAAATAATTGTGAAAAATCGTTACTCATAAGGAATAGAATATGCGCCGCGTTGTTATCACTGGAGCAGGGATCGTCTCTTGTATCGGACATGATTTAGCCACGGTTACTGCCGCTCTAAAGCAAGGGCAGTCTGGCATTACATTTAATGAGGCTTATGCTGAGCATGGGTTTAAATCACACGTTAGCGGCAGTATCGACCAGTCGACGCTTGATACCAGTGGTATCGATCGTAAGTTGAAGCGGTTTTTTAGTGATGCCAGTCTATACGCTTATGTCAGTGCTTTAAACGCCATTGAGCAGTCTGGTTTGTCGCTTGAAACCATCAATAATAATCCACGCGTGGGCGTGGTCGCAAGCTCTGGCGGCGCATCGACAGAGAATATTGTCAATGCCATAGATGCCATGCGGGATAAAGGTCTGCGCGGTGTCGGCGCGATGGCTGTGCCAAAAACAATGGGCAGCTCAGTATCAGCGGCGCTTGCTACCGGTTTAAAAATCCAAGGCGTATCATACTCGCTCACCTCTGCTTGTGCGACGTCGACCCATTGCATCGGTCATGCGGCTGAACTTATTCAGTTAGGCAAAGCAGATGTGATACTCGCGGGTGGTAGCGAAGCGGAACACTGGACACAGTCTTGTATGTTTGATGCCATGGGTGCAGTCAGTACGCAATATAATGAGACACCGCAGCGCGCCTCAAGAGCTTATGATAAAGATCGTGATGGCTTTGTGATTGCTGCTGGTGGTGCGATGGTCGTGGTTGAAAGTCTAGAGCATGCACAAGCACGTGGTGCCAATATACTGGCTGAAATCGTCGGTTATGGTGCCAGCTCTGATGGCGCTGAAATGGTTGCGCCAAGTGGTGAAGGTGCCGTGCGCTGTATGCAGCAAGCACTGGCCGAAGCTGGTTTGCAAACTGTCGACTATATCAATAGCCACGGTACTAGTACGCCACTTGGTGACATCACTGAGCTTAAAGCCATTGCCAAAGTATTTAATAACGATATCAGTCAAGTACCTGCGATCAGCTCTACTAAATCTATGACAGGTCATAGCCTTGGTGCCGTTGGTGCGCAAGAACTGATTTATTGCTTATTGATGCTACAAGAAGGCTTCATTGCGCCCAGTATCAATGTTGATAATTTAGACCCTGCGGCTGAAGGTTTTGATATTGTCACCGAAATGCGTGAAGCCAAGCTTGAGACACTAATGAGCAACAGCTTTGGCTTTGGCGGTACTAATGCCACATTAATCATTAAAAAGTTTGACGCCTAACTATGCTCGCAGCACATCCTCTCAAAATTGAGCAGATAATGTCTGACCCATCGCCAGCTACTAAACCTAGCTGGCGTTTTGGTGACCTATCGTCTGCAGAACTTATGCCGCTGCTACAGCAGTATTTGATCGCACAAGATACTGAGGCAAACTGGCAATTGGTTTGGCTCAACAATGATGGTCAACCAGTGATTGGCTTATTGCCAAAAGTAAGCTGGTCTGTTTATGATTGCGCTGAAAACACGCTAGATTCGAACGAACAAGCAGCCCTTTATCAAGTCACAAAAACCTATCGTAACGCCGTTCACAATGATATCACTCATATGAGTTATAGCGACTGGCAAGATGAATTAATCAGTTATAGTCAAACTTATGAGACTGATAATGCAAACTCAGAATCAGTAAGCGATTTAAATGAAAAACCAAGTTATCATCATGGTCTGATAGGTTTTATTGGTTATGATATTGCGGCTCATGAGCTAAGCCCGGCCGCCAAAATTGAGCGAGCAGCACAGCCTTGTGCCGTATTAGGACATTATGATATTTACCTAAGACCTGATGGAAATGATGGCAACACGGGTTGGGAGTTAACGATAAAGGCAACTGCTAACGACTCTGAAAACGACTTTAATAATCAGCAAAAAAATAAAATGATCACGGCACTTGTCTCTTATTTAGATATAGTAGATAAAAGGCTGGCTGATGACTGTCTCAATAAAACGCAACTGACAGCATCATCAACGCCTGCTCCTTTAGTATTAAAGTCACGATGGTGCAAACAAGACTATCAACAAGCATTTAATCAAACCCAAAACTATCTACAGCAAGGCGACTGTTATCAAATCAACCTAACCCAAGAATGGCAAGGTTTTTTTGATCATAACCCCAGCGATAATAGCGCTTTGCCGATGCTGATTGATTACTTACCTGCTTTACATCGTAATACCCGAGCACCTTTTGCTGGATACTTAGCGGTTAATCCCTTTAACCGTGAAATCAAAGATAATACGTCCCAGCATCCATTTGAATTATTGAGCTGCTCGCCTGAATTGTTCTTTACATTTACCAAGGATATCGATACTGGCAAGCACCATATCATCACTAAGCCCATCAAAGGGACCATGCCGCGCAGCACCAATATTCAACAAGACCATGCTTATAAACAGCAACTGACTGATAGTGAAAAGGATCGCGCCGAAAACGTGATGATTGTCGATTTATTGCGTAATGACTTGGGTAAATATGCCAAGATAGGCAGCGTAAAAGTGCCGCAGTTATTCGCGATTGAGAGTTTTAGCAATGTGCACCATATGGTCAGCACCATTACCGCAGAATTACAGACGGACACTCACCCACTCGCCGTTTTGTTTGGTAGTTTGCCTGCTGGCTCAATTACTGGCACACCAAAAAAGCGAGCGGTTGAAATTATATCTGAACTAGAAACTGCGCCGCGCGGTGCTTATTGCGGCACATTGGGCTATATGAACTTTGATGGCAGTGGTCAATGGAATGTGCTCATTCGTACGCTGCAAGCTAACACTTCATCACATAATGAGTTGGATAAAAAAAGACATATCAGCTTATGGGCAGGCGGTGGTATCACTGTCGCCTCTGATTGCGATGCTGAATACCAAGAATGTTTGGATAAAGTCGGTAATCTATTAAGCGTTTTAACTCAAGAAAATATCCACAAATATCCTTAAGGTTGCTCTAAAAGTACGAGCAAAGAAATCCATAAAAAAGCCTGCGCAATACAATGTTGGCAGGCTTTTTTATCAATATAAGCATCGTCATTCAATTATTAACTGTCATAATCGCGAACCAGATATTAATCAGCAATAATTTCAGCCTCTTTCTGCAACATCTGTAGAGCATCTATCAAACGGTTGTTTTGCTCTGCTGTACCAGTAGTGATACGCAAATACTCATTGATGCGTGGCTTGTCAAAATGACGGACGATAATGCCTTGCTCACGTAACGCATTCGCTACCATATTGGCATTACCGTCTTTAGGGCGGGCAAAAACAAAGTTGGCATGCGATGGCAACACATCAAAACCTAACGCTGTCAGCTCTGCTGTCAGAGAGTGGCGTAAGTCGATGACTTGCTGGCAGGTCTGGGTAAAATACTCAACATCCAATACACTGGCAGTCGCCCCTACTTGCGCCAGCTTATCCAGTGGATAGCTATTAAAGCTGTTTTTCATACGGGTTAAGGCTTCAATCAATGAGGCATTACCAAAAGCCATACCGACACGTAATCCAGCAAGCGAACGTGACTTTGAAAAAGTTTGGGTCACAAGAATGTTGTCAAACTCATTGATTAAGCTCACTGCTGAAATTTCTGCATCTGAGCTACCGTCAGCTGCCTGCGCAAAATCAATATAAGCCTCATCAATCACAATCACTGAGTTTGAGTGCTCACTAGCCAGCTTGCGAATATCGGCAAGCGATAATAGCAGTCCAGTTGGGGCATTTGGATTGGCAATGATGATGCCGCTACAAGGCTGGCGATAGGCATCAGGATCAATACTAAAATCTTCTTCCAAGGCGATTTGTACCAGCTCGATACCAAAGGTCTGCGCATAGACTGGATAGAAACTATAGCTGATATCGGGTGCTAAAACAGGTCGCTCTTTTAGGAAAAAGCTGGCAAATACTAGCGCCAATACTTCATCAGAGCCATTGCCAACAAACACTTGGTTAATATCAATATCATAGAGTTGTGCCAATGCGGCACGCAAATCATCAGACTCAGGCGCTGGATATAAACGCAGATCATCCGCTTGCTGCTCTAGGACTTTTGCGATTGCCTCGCCTACTTTTGGTGACGGCGGGAATGGGTTTTCATTGGTATTTAATTTGCATAAATTTTCATGCTGAGGCTGCTCACCAGGAACGTAAGGTGACAAATTACGCGCTTTAGATGACCAAAGTCTGGTGTCTATCTTTAACTCACTCATAAGTTATCCTACTAATAAATTATTAAATATAAATCTCAAAAGTACAATTCAAAAGTAATCATTAAGCCACGTTACTGATAACGATAACGGGCTGAGCGCGCATGGGCTTCTAAGTCCTCACGTTGCGCTAAAATATCTGCGGTCTCAGCCAATGTTTTACTACCGGCTTCAGTACAATAAATAATAGAGGATTTCTTTTGGAAATCATAAACACCAAGCGGTGAAGAGAAACGCGCGGTGCCAGAGGTTGGCAACACGTGATTGGGTCCTGCACAGTAGTCACCAATCGCCTCAGGTGTGTGACGCCCCATGAAAATAGCACCTGCATGACGGATATCGTTGAGTAGCGCATCAGGATGATCAACTGACAACTCTAAATGTTCAGGGGCAACCCGATTAATCACGGCCATACCTTCCACGCGGTCTTTGACTAAAATAAGTGCGCCACGATTTTTTAGCGAATCGCGGGCGATATCGGCTTTTGGCAACTCTGCCAGCGCTTTTTCAATTTCAGCCGCTACTTCTGCAAGCTGCTGTTCACTGGTCGTGACAAAGATAGCTTGAGCGATACGGTCATGTTCAGCTTGTGACAATAAATCCATCGCCAACCACTCGGCGCGATCTTGCGCCTCGCCCTCTGCATAGACCAATACTTCAGAAGGACCAGCAATCATATCAATCCCAACTTGACCAAATACCGCGCGCTTTGCCGCTGCAACATATTTATTACCAGGGCCAGTGATTTTATCCACCGCTGGAATCGTTTCGGTACCATATGCCAAGGCAGCAACCGCTTGCGCACCGCCGATGGTAAAGACACGGTCGACTTGTGCCAAATGCGCAGCTGCCAATACCAATGGATTGAGCACGCCTTTTGGCGCTGGTACCACCATGATGACCTCTTTAACACCCGCCACTTTGGCAGGAATGGCATTCATCAATACAGAAGATGGATAAGAGGCCAAACCACCAGGGACATAGATGCCTACTCGATCAAGTGCGGTGACTTTTTGACCCAAGCGATTACCAAGCTCATCTTCATACTGCCAAGTCTCTTGTACTTGGCGCTCATGAAAGGTCTGCACACGCGTTGCTGCGGTGGTCAATGCGAATTTTACTGTATCATCAAGATTCGCAAACGCTTCAGCAAGCGCCTCTTTAGACAGCTCTAGCTCTTGCATTGTCGTCGCTGGATGCTGATCGAATTGCTGGGTTAACGCCAGTACGACGCTATCGCCATCATCCCGAACTTGCGCGATGATATCATCAACGGTCTTAAGTAAATCTGCATCATTGACGGTTTCAAAGGCAAGTAACTCTGTCAATTGACTGTCAAAATCGGCATCTTGGGTACTTAGTTGGCGCATGACTTAATCCTATATCTGAGCATAAAAGACTGCTGAAAATTAGCGATGTAAAAATGAGGGGTCTTGAGTATTAATAATAATTGTGATGGCTGATATACCAGTTTTCATATATTTAGTTTGTTCAGATTATACTAACCTCATACTTTCTGGCAAGCAAATACAACAAAACCAGTTTAGCACGCTATATCTATCTTATAGCGCTAAACTGGTTTAAAAATTTGTATGACAATGCTTAAGATTACCAATGATTAGTATCGTTTGATAAGACATTGATTCATTAGGAATTAATTTATGAAGCGCTGGCAATACTGTTTTTGAAGCTATCTAAAATCGGCTCAAGTAACGCAAATTTACGCTTGTAGCTCACTTGATTGACGATAAGGCGTGAGGACACATCGCAAATATGATCGCGTGCTTCAAGACCGTTGGCGCGTAACGTATTACCTGTATCAACCACATCGACGATCAAATCACCCAATCCGACCAACGGCGCAAGCTCCATAGAGCCATACAGTTTAATCACATCCACTTGCTGACCTTGGCTGGCAAAGTAAGCGCGTGCAACATTGACGTATTTGGTCGCAATACGTAGGCGACGATTGGGTAGCGGCGCATCTTTCACGCCAGCTGTCATCAACTTACACTGAGCAATTTGCAAATCAAGTAACTCATAGACATGGTTGGCACCATGCTCAAGCAACACATCTTTACCCGCCACTCCAAAGTCAGCCGCGCCATGTTCAACGTAGGTTGGCACATCACTGGCACGCAAAATTAATACACGCACATTGGGGTTTGAGGTTGGAAAAATAAGTTTGCGTGAGGCTTCAGGATCTTCTAATAACTCAACACCAGCTGCGCGTAGCAGTGGCATGGTCTCTTCTAGAATACGACCTTTTGATAAGGCCAGTGTTAAGCCTGAAAACTCATCATTTACTTCATTTAATAAACCATCATTTGGTAGGCTATTGCTTGCTTCAGTCATAATGACATCGTGTCCATGTGCAGTTAACACCCCCGCTGAAGGGGGGCTTTTAGTGGTAGATTACCAAGCTATTCATATCAATGCCAATCGTGTCAATCATTGAGGTCATGGATTTGATAAGCAAATCGATATTAGTCGTTAGTATTGATACGTTCGATATTGACCCCAAGCGCACGCAGCTTTTCTTCGACATGCTCATAGCCACGATCGATATGATAAATGCGATCGATTAAACTTTCACCTTCAGCAGTTGCCGCTGCCATCACCAATGACATAGACGCACGTAAATCAGTCGCCATCACAGGGGCAGCAGTGAAGTTTTCGACGCCTTTTACTACGGCCGTATGACCATCTACTTGGATAGAAGCGCCTAGACGATTAAGCTCAGGGACATGCATGTAGCGGTTTTCAAAAATGTTTTCGATAAAGGTACTTGTACCATCCGCCAGACACGCAATAGCCATGACCTGCGCTTGCATATCGGTTGGGAAACCTGGATGTGGCTGAGTACGGATATCAACCGCCTTAGGACGACCTTTCATCTGCGCACGAATCCAACCATCACCGCTGGTAATAATGGCACCCATGTCTTCGAATTTTTCTAACACAGGTGTTAGTAATAGCGCAGAGGTGTTTTTAGTCAACACATCGCCACGCGTCATGAGTGCGCCAGCAAGGTATGAGCCTGTTTCGATACGGTCTGGCACCACTGAATACTCACAACCATGTAAGCGCTCAACGCCTTCGATGGTCATGATCGAAGTACCGATACCGCTGATTTTAGCACCCATCGCAACCAACATATTGGCCAAAT
The DNA here is from genome assembly GCF_003148585.1 of Psychrobacter immobilis. GTDB lineage: Bacteria > Pseudomonadota > Gammaproteobacteria > Pseudomonadales > Moraxellaceae > Psychrobacter > Psychrobacter immobilis. The sequence continues at coordinate 13,287 of NZ_QGGM01000017.1, forward strand.
CAACGACTTCTGGCTCAAGTGCACAGTTACCTAAGACTGTAGTCCCTTTGGCAAGTGCGGCTGCCATAATGACGTTTTCAGTACCGCCCACGGTAATCATATCAAAAGAGTAGTTACAACCAATCAGCTTACCGCCTTTTGGCGCTTGTGCTTTTACGTAACCATTTTCGACACTAATTTCAGCACCCATCGCTTCAAAGGCTTTTAGGTGTTGGTCAACAGGACGTGAACCAATGGCACAGCCGCCAGGCAATGACACTTCTGCCTCACCAAAACGTGCTAGCAATGGTCCAAGCACTAAAATCGAGGCGCGCATGGTTTTTACTAAATCATACGGTGCATAGAAATTATCGATATTCTTGGTATCGCAGGTGACAGTATCGTCCTGCTTTTGGATTTTGATACCCATACCACCGATCAATTCAATCAACGTCCGCACATCTTGTAACGATGGCACATTGTGCAATGTCGTTGGCGTCTCGGCCAATATCATAGCGGCAAGTAACGGCAAAGCAGCATTTTTGGCGCCTGAGATAGTAACTTCCCCTGCGATACGACTACTACCAGTGATTAAAAATTGATCCATAGAAGTGACAACCTAACGATGAGTATTAAAATAGTGAAAATCAGACCAATCACACCCAGCCAATATAATAGCCAGTCTAATAAGCCCAATCATATGTATAACGGTCTAGCCTTTGGATTGAACGTCCCATTCAGCAGGCGTCAGCGCTTGAATATTGAGCGCATGAATATCGCCACTGGCGATCTTATCATTGACTAATGCATAAATCGCCTGCTGACGTTGCACGGCACGCTTACCTTCAAAACTGGCATCAACCACGCGTACATCAAACTTATTACCTTGATTGGCAGCTTGAATAAAAGCGTCTGGGAAGTGAGTCTGTAAAAATGCAATCAAATCGTCAGCGTTCATGCTCATAGAATATTCTGCCTTAAAGTGTCAGATAGGGTATAGATTTAAAGTGACGACATTATAACAAGAGTTTAAGCATCTTACAGTACTGTCTTACGCAACTGCACCTAACTTCTGATTGCCATCCATTATTTGAGCATTTTATCCAAATACGTCAGTACCTGCGCGCGCACATCATTGACCCAACGTAGCGGCGGTGCCATTGCACCAATACTGGTCGCATGACTGGCACCTTTTATTTCACCGTTTTCCACGGTGACGCCCGCCTCTTGCAACGCTTTGGTCATTTTAATCGTATTGGTCGCGTACACTACTTTGTCTTTTTCGGCAGTCAACAATAAATACGGGGGCTGCTCGCCTTTGATTTGACGGTCTGGCATAACGTCGTCTGGCGTAGCCTCAGCAGCAAAGGCGGTGGCGCTATCAAATTTACGGAAGTCATAACTATAAGGACCAGCAATACCCACGACCGCGGTAATATCCTTTGGCTTAATACCATAAGGCGCTAAAAAATCTTCATTGGCGACCGCTGCAACCGCGTTAAATGCACCAGCAGAATGTCCAATGACCGCCAAGCGTTTAGGATCAGCATGTAAGCTCGGAGCATTATTGATACTCCAAGCAATCGCTTGCGCCGTATCTTTGACATAATCAGGGTACACATGCTCAGGCGCTTTACGATAATTAATTACAGCGGTGACATAACCTGCTTGCGCCAAACTCTGACCAACAAAGGCATACTGTTCTTTATTGCCACTCTCCCACGAGCCACCGTGGACAAACACCACCATCGGATAGCTATCATTAATCGAACCATCATTGATGGCGCTTTGGGCTTTCATCGCTTGTGCTAATGGCTTGGGATAATAAATATCCAAATCTTGATCAGGCTCATCACCATAGAGAATGTTTTTGCTGACGCCAACGCCGCCACTAGCAGTAATGCCATTGACGATAGCCAGTGGCGATAGGGCTTGCGCATTCTGGGTGGCTAGGGCAACGCTACCCAGTGCTAAGGCGGCGACACCTGTGAATTTTAGAATGCCTACTTTGCTAGCAGTATTATTAGTCATGCTTTCATTATTTATTTTTTGACGGCTTTTATTATATTCTAAGCGCTTGCTTGCATCCTTCATTGCCAGTATCCCTATTATATTTATACATGGATCAAAATTAACAGCACCGCGATAGCCCTTTTATAAAATAAGCACTAATACTGTCTTGTCTATTCTTCGCTTTTTATATCTTACTGGCTGGCTCAGACGTTCTCGTGTTTTTCCTGTTAACAGTGTTTAGGTTTCTTGTCATTAAACACGGTTTAAACTGACGGGGCAAATAGCTTGCCCTACAAGCTATTTAACCACTGTTTTTTTGTTTCATTGATAAATAACAGCTGTATTTTAGAACACTTTTTACGGATCTTGATACAGGTCTATATATGGGCTTGATGACGGTTGCTCAACGGTTGTGCCATCTTCGGTCACGACGATAGGAGTCGATGTGCCAACGGACGCTGGCGCTTCAGAATTACTAATGCTAGCAGCATCCACAACGACTGGCGCTGAAGCAGGATTTACCAAGTTATTTTCAGACATAATGTCGTCTTTACTTATCTTTACGCCCCTGTCATCAACGACGGTCGTCAGCAGCACCAGCTCAGTCACACCAACGGTGCTATTGGCGATATCGATTAGGTGACTCTGCTGAGTCGGTGTCATACGTCCCATAATATAAACCACACCATCATTGGTCACGGCTTTGATCTGTGAGGCTTTGACACCATCACTCGCGGCTACTTTTGCCAGCAGCTTTGAGGTGATATAGCCATCATGAACCGTCGAGCTATAGCCTTTAGACGCGCTGACGTTTAGCTCATTATAGACATGACGCACATCTGGCATAGAGCTGACGACTTTTTCGACTTCTACTTTGATGGCCTCAGTGGGTACTTCGCCTGTCAATAACACTTCACTATTAAAGCTATCAATACCCATACGGCTGGTTTGTTGCAGGTCTTCTTTTAACCCATAAACATTGATTTTGACGGTATGTTCGATACTGCGATCCAGTAGTCGCTGCGGAATGGTACGCTCTGTCATTGGCACACCATACGTACCTTCTGTACTGTTGGTCAAATAATTGGTGGTACAGCCCGTAGTGACGATGCTGGTCATTAGCATGACGCCTACCGCGGTGCGGCGTGATGAGCCAAAAATAGCAGTGCGCAAATGCATCCGTGTCATGATTTACCTCTTAGAACATGAGTGTGACGATCGTATAAAGTCAATTGATTGAGCCAGTTTTAATCTAGTAACGTTTGTTTTGACAACTGTTAATTCAGTTAATAACAACTTAGCTACTTTACTTAATTTTTACTATCAGCGGTTAGGTTTTTGGTAACGCTTATTTGATGATAAGTACTTACTACCTTTTAGTTAGATTGCTTTTACATCCTATTATCACGTATCTACTATAAAAGCACTTTTGAGCCATTGTGGTTGATTTTCTATATTTTGACCACTGGTCTTAATATGATTACCTACCGTATCATAAGCGATGACATCGAACCGGCAGTCATAATCCTCATACTCAGGATGCTGTTGCAAAAAATATTGCGCCGTTTTAATCACTTTACGTTGTTTGCTTGCCGTCACGCTCAGTGCAGCACCACCAAAACCTGAACGCTGCCGTTGACGTACTTCAATGAATACCAGTGTCGACCATGCTGAACCTGTCTCCAGCATAATCAAATCCAGCTCACCCACTTTGGGCTGCTGCCAATTTTGGGCAATCAAAATCAATCCTTGCGATTGTAAAAACTCACACGCCTGCTGCTCGAACAGACTGCCTTGGCGCTGCTTTGGTGAAGTGAGGTTCAAAGGTTTATGACTGGACATAAGGTCGATAGGTCTGGTTAACATTTCAGAATTATCATAGCACATCATGCTAAACTAGCCACTTTCGCGTGCAGATGCTGGTATGGTGTTTTATGCTTTGCTTAAGCCCTATTTTTAACCAGTTTTGTCAGTCAGCGCGCCACATCATATTTTAATTCCCGCTTTTAACACTCCGAGGTTTTCATGTCCAGCCCTACCGCGATGCCAGCTTGTCTATATATCGTTGCCACGCCGATTGGCAATTTAAGCGATATGACGCCGCATGCCATTGATGTTTTAAAGCAAGTCGCCATCATTGCCTGTGAAGACACCCGTACCTCAGGTAAGCTATTGTCGCATTTTGGCATTGATACCAAAGGCAGTAAAGCCGACGACGAAAAAGAGTCAGAAACTCCTAACACTAAAAATAATACCGATAATAACGTGACAGACGCTGATATCGCGACCAAGCAAAAAGGTCATAACAAGCTTTGGGCATACCATGAGCACAATAGTGCCATTCAAACACCCAAAATTATCGAGATGATCGAGCAAGGTCATTCGGTTGCTTTGATTAGTGATGCCGGTACGCCACTCATCAGTGATCCAGGTTATCAACTGGTACAGGCCGCTCATGCCGCAGGCGTTAGAGTCTCTCCTATCATTGGTGCCTCTGCTGCCATTGCCGCACTGTCAGTCGCAGGATTGCCCTCAGACCGCTTTAGCTTTATTGGGTTTTTACCTGCCAAAACCCACGGTCGCCAAAAACAGCTTACCGCTCTAAACACACGTACTGAAACGTTGATATTTTATGAAGCGCCGCATCGTATTATCGCCAGTTTAGAAGACATGGCGGCGGTATTTGGCGCAGATCGTGAAGTCACTTTTTGCCGTGAATTGACCAAAACTTTTGAGACTGTCCATAAAAGCACTCTTGGGGATTTGGTGGAATTTGTCAAAGCTGATGACAATCAACAGCGCGGTGAGATAGTCGTGGTCGTCGCTGGCGTGAATGTGGCGCAGGATGCGGATGACATCAGTATTCATGATAAATTATTGCAGCGCTTGCTTGAGGACTTATCGGTTAAAAAAGCCGCTGCATTGGGCGCTGATATCACTGGCGTCAAAAAGAATGCGCTATATCAGCGCTTACTTGAGCTACAAGCTGAATAATTTTTGGATATTAATATTACAGACAGTTATAAAACTATTGAGGAGAAGTGAGCAATGTACAATGTAATGGCGATAGGCAACGCATTGGTTGACCATGAATATGTATTGTCAGATGCGGCGCTAGAAGAGACTGATTTGACCAAAGGCAATATGACGCTGGCAGGTATCGACGAGCAACAGCAATTATTGGCGTATTTTAAGCTGGCAGAAATTGCACCATCAAAGCAGGCTGGTGGTGGCTCAGCGGCCAATACGATGTATACCTTTGCCAGTTTAGGCGGCAAGCCATTTTATGCATGTCGCGTTGGTGACGATCAACAAGGCGAGTTTTATCTAAAAGACTTACATGAAGCAGGTGTTGCAACTTCAGAAAAGTCTATCCATGCAGGCGGAGTAACGGGTTCATGTGTGGTCGCAGTGACTGAAGATGGCGAGCGCACCATGCAAACTTATCTCGGCACTTCAAGCGAAATCACCGCAGAAAATGTCGATTTTGATGCGCTGACACAAGCTGACTGGCTATATATAGAAGGCTACTTGGCCATGACTGAGAGTATTCAGCCTGCCATGACTCAGTTGCGTCAACAAGCAGGGATTCATTCTGCAAAAATTGCCGTAAGTTTTGCTGATCCTGCCGTGGTGAAGCTTGCCAAAGACGGTTTACTCAATATGCTGGGCAATAAAGTGGCAGTGATATTCTGTAATAGTGAGGAAGCCAAACTCTTTACAGACAAAAAACAAGTCAAGGCAGCCGCACGCGCACTGCTTGAGTATTGCCAGACGGCAGTCGTCACTGATGGTGCCAATGGTGCAACGATCGCCCATAAAGCTGATGACAAATCAGAGATTGAGATTTATGAAGTTGCTACACCAATCGTTACTAATGTCATTGATACCAACGGTGCCGGTGATAATTACGCAGGAGCATTTTTATACGCGTTGTCGCAGCACTATAGCTTGCCTGAATGTGGTCGTCTTGCCAGCGAAGTGGCGGCGCAGGTGATTCAACAGTTTGGACCACGATTGGCCTCACAAGATTATAGAGATATTGCAAAGCGTGTACTATCTGCTTAACTTATAAAAATCTGTCATTGCCGATAATAAAAAAAGCCCATATCGATTGATATGGGCTTTTTTATTATTAATTATGAGACAAATTATTCAGTTCACATTGCTCAGCTCACATGGCTCAGTTCAATAAAAAGCGTTTAATACTAAGCCGAGGCTAATGCTTGCGCAAGATCCGCTTTGATATCTTCGATGTGCTCGATACCAATTGATAAACGAACCATATCAGTGCTTACACCTGCATTTTCGAGCTCTTGCTCATTGAGCTGGCGATGGGTCGTTGTCGCTGGATGACAGGCTAGTGATTTGGCATCACCGATATTGACCAAACGAGTAATCAATTGCAGCGCATCGATAAAGCGCGCACCTGCTTCTAGACCACCTTTGACTCCAAAGGTCAAAATAGCAGAAGGCGTGCCTTTCATATATTTTTTGGCAAGCTCGTGCTCAGGATGATCCGGTAAACCCGCATACTTTACCCAGGCAACTTTATCATGGTCACGTAGATATTCTGCAACGGCTTGGGCGTTCTGTACATGGCGCTCCATACGTAGACTCAATGTCTCCATGCCCTGCAAAATACCAAAAGCATTGAGCGGGCTAAGTGCCGCGCCAGTATTACGCAGCGGTGCCACACGAGCACGAGCGATAAAGGCTGCTGCACCGACATCTTTGACAAAGTTCACACCGTGATAACTATGATCTGGCATGTTCAATAAGGGAAAACGCTCAGGATAGTCGCCCCATGCGAATTTACCACTATCGACAATCGCACCACCAATCGAGGTTCCCGTACCACTCATATATTTGGTCAATGAATGAATCACGATATCCGCACCAAACTCAAAAGGACGACATAACGCAGGCGTCGCAACCGTACTATCAATCACGACTGGCACACCATATTCATGTGCGATATCACTTAATGCCTGAATATCAACGATGTTGCCTAATGGATTACCGATGCTTTCGGCAAAGACCATTTTGGTTTTGTCATCAATCAAATCACGAATCGCCTCAGGGTTTTTGTGGTCAAAGAAGCGGACTTCGATACCTTGACGCGGCAATGCGTGGGCAAATAAATTATAAGTACCACCATACAAGGTCGACACAGCAACGATATTATCGCCCGCTTCACAGATGGTTTGGATCGCATAAGTAATGGCTGCCATGCCAGATGCTACTGCAAGGGCACCGATACCGCCTTCGAGCGCCGCGACGCGTTCCTCCAACACGGCATTGGTCGGGTTCATAATACGGGTATAAATATTGCCTGCAACTTTTAGATCAAACAAATCAGCACCATGCTGAGTGTTATCAAAGGCGTACGAGCTGGTGTGATAAATAGGCACTGCGACCGCTTTGGTCGTTGGCTCAACGCTATAACCGGCGTGAATTGCCAAGGTCTCAAGACGTTGAGGCGTCGCTGATTTTTGGGCTGTTTGCTGGGCTGCTTGTTCGTCACTCATTATATATTCCTTTATTTCGATAAAAGTTATTAATCAATAAATGACTAATCAACAAATTATTAATTAACAATCTACCACTGAAAATTCAGCTAAAAAACAATTTACCAAATCATAGCAATAAAAAAAGCCAAGTTCATCAAAACTTGGCTTTTTAATTAAAATAACTCTTCAGATATTACTTAACGCTTTGGCTTTTACTGAGATTTCTATTTATAGTAAGCGTTTTCGGTACGGGTATGATCGGTTTCATCAATCACTTGGGTCAGCTCTGGAATTTGTTGTTTCAGCTGCACTTCAACGCCTTGACGTAAGGTCATGTCAACGGCTGAACAGCCTTGGCAACCACCACCAAATTTTAATACCGCAGTCAGCCCAACGCCTTCTTCATCAATCAGCTCTAGCAACTGTACGTCACCGCCATGCGCTGCTAAGCCGGGATTAATCTCTGACTGCAATACGTAGTTGATACGCTCTTCGACACTGGCATCTGCACCCACTTTAGGTACTTTAGAATTTGGTGCACGGAAGGTCAGCTGACCACCAAAACGGTCTTTATTATAATCAATCACCGCATCTTCTAAATAAGGAACGGACGCCGCTTCGATAAACGCAGAAAAACTGTCATACGTAAAACGCAGGTCAGCGCTATCCTCTTCGCCCGGTTGGTTATAAGCCATACAGCACTCTGCACGCGGCGTACCTGGATGCTCAACGAAAATACGCACGCCGATACCATCGGTATCCTGCTTGGATAACAAATCTGCTAAGTAGCTTTGGGCTGACTCAGTAATAGTAATATTGCTTTTTGCTACAGTTTGCTCAGTATCTAGCGCTGATTCATAGTCTGCTGACTGGTCTAGTTGGCTCTCAGCTTGGTTGTGCTCACTCATAATATGTCCTATGCGTTATGACACAAACGCTATATCTGTCATGGCTACTGTGTCGTGAATTTAAAATTAGGTAGCGGGTATAAGTTATGCGGGTTATCAATCATTACGGTCTGTTGTCTTAAAATACGGACTGCCGTTGTTATAACATTTTGCTCAATTTATAGCAGCTATTATAACGTACTCAGACGACAATTCCGACTGCGCTACTGTGAATTAAACCAAAATGCTCACAAATGACTGCTATCGGTTTTATCAATGCTTTATTAACAATGACGAAATAGTTACGATAAATAGCGCTTATCTAATGATTGATATATCCCCTACTATATAAAGACAGCTACCGTGATTATCAAGCACCTAGAACACTAACTAACCACCTACTTTCTTCCGAATACTATGGCATGTCTAACACTGTGTGAAACCATACAACCAAAGCACTTATCATGCTTGCTATTTTCTAGCGCTAGTTTTAGATCTATTTACAAGGTAAAGTGTATTGTCCTAAATATCTTCTTATAGGTTTACTTATTGATCATTATATTAGGCATTCTTGTTGCCCTTATTATAGTCGTCGCGCTTTTAGTACCGGAGGGTGTTGACTATACCAAAGCTGTAAAAGAAATTATGTCTCGCTATATCAAAATTCATGTAGCGTTGGTATTTTTTCGCAATCCATTACTCCAGTTGATATTCTTTTATATTGACTATAGAGATCGCTTAGATATCGAAGAAAAGAGGATGTTCAAACGTTATTTTATAACGCAATTTTTTAGCATCTTTATATTTATTACTATAATTTTCATTGTTAAACATTACATTTAAGCTAGCAGAAACTTCATATTTTAGTTGAATCAATCTTATGATGACACAAACACTGAATCTAGTAACGACCAAAGACGACGAACAAATCGCCGTTTGGAAGATTGTGGATAATACAAAAGACGAAACAAAGAGCGATACCTCTACCACCAATACCTTTGCCATAAAATCGCAAAACATATTTTTGACGCACGGCACGTTTTCGGACAAACAAACCTGTCTGAAAATCGCTGAGTATCTAGCCCGCCTCGGTCATCATTGCTACATCATGGAATGGCGCGGTCATGGCGCAAGCTCAATACCCAAAGAAAAATTCAACTTCGAAACGGTTGCAACCTATGACTATGAAGCGACTTTTCGCTATCTTTTTGAGGAATTAAAACTCGATAATCTACATTGCGTCACCCACAGCGGCGGCGGGGTTGGTTTAACGATGTTTTTGATCCAGCATCCCTGCTATATCGATAAAATTAATAGCGCCAGCATGTTTGCCTGCCAAGCTTATGGCGCTGCAATAAATCCGATAAATCATACTAAAATTCTTGTAGCAAAATTATTCACGCGGCTGGTTGGCTATATCCCTGCTAAAAAAATCAAGCTAGGGCCTTTTAATGAAAGCTATCATATGATGAACCAGTGGTACGACTGGAATCTACAAAAAAACTTTAACAGCAGTTTTCTTAAGCAACGTACATTTAATACAGCCAGCATGGATACATTCGCCGCTAATGATGCACCTTTAGACTACCGGCAACAGATGCCAAAAATCACGATACCTATCTATGCTATCAGCGCAAAAGGCGACAATTTCATCTCCCCTACTCGTGGTTGTCAGCTGTTTTTTGAACCCTTTAAAAACCCTGCCAATATTTTTCGAGAATACTCGCTCAGCCATGGGGATTTGGACGATTATACGCACAGCCGCATTATGATCAGTCGTAACGCCGCTCACGAAATTTGGCCAACAGTTACCGCGTGGATTGAGCAGCATGCCCGTTAAAATAGCGGTGCGGTTGTAGCCTAACTACAGCATGGTACGGACTATAACCAAAAACCGCACACCTCTAAACATCTTTATACTTGTCAGCGAGTGATAGGCTGTGTCAGTATTGGCGTCATTACTTTTTACTCAATAAATTTTAACCAATGAAATATCCGTAGTAGGAAAGTGGCGTATATGAGCGAATCATCAGAGCAAAGTTCAGCTAAAGACAATAAACACTATCGTTATTTGGTTTTTATCGGGCGTTTCCAGCCCTTCCATCGTGGACATAAAGCGGTCATCGACGAAGCATTGAAGCGTGCTGATAATGTCATTATGTTGATCGGCTCTGCTAACTTACCGCGTAGTTTACGCAATCCCTTTAGTGTCGCTGAGCGTGCTGCCATGATTAAAGGCGCGTATTCAGCAGCAGAAGCGGCACGCATTCACTGCGTTGCTCTAGATGATGCACTCTACAACGACACGCGATGGCTACAGTACGTGCAAGCAGGCGTGAAGTCTGTCACTGGTGATTTGCAAACTGATATCGGCTTGATTGGTCATTCGAAAGACAGCTCCTCATATTATTTATCGCTATTCCCCAACTGGGCGTCCGTCTCAGTACCGAGCTATCACAATCTATCCGCCACCCCAATTCGTGATAGCTATCTAATGGGCGCGACCCCGACTCCTGAACGCACGCCTGAATCGACGCGCAAGGTTCTGAATGATTTCAAAAAGACAGACGAATATCAAAATCTGCACGAAGAAGCGGACTTTATTGATAAATATAAAAGACAGTGGGAATCAGCGCCTTATCCACCAACCTTTATGACAGCAGATGCCCTAATTGTCCAGTCAGGACATATTCTATTGGTTGAGCGTCGTAGTATGCCAGGGCGCGGATTGTGGGCACTGCCGGGTGGGTTTTTAAACCCAAAAGAGACACTATTTGACGCCTGTATCCGTGAGCTCCGTGAGGAGACTCGCCTTAAAGTCCCTGAGCCAGTATTGCGCGGCTCTTGTCATAGTCAGCATACCTTTGACGACCCATATCGCTCAGCACGTGGTCGTACGATTACCCAAGCCTTTTATTTTCAACTTAAAAATGACCCAAAAGGCTTGCCAAAAGTGAAAGGCGGCGACGATGCAGCCACGGCTTTTTGGTTACCACTCGCTGAGCTTGACGCTACCATGATGTTTGAAGACCATTATGCAATTATTACTAAAATGGTTGGTTTGTAGGTTTTATCAGACGATTATCCGATTTTTCATTAACAATTTTCCACGCCCAAGCTGATAGACAGCAAGGGCTAACCGCCGTAACTGTTCTTTCATTAACGCAGCTACGGCAACTCAAAGCAGAGGAGTTCTGTGATGTATACCAGCAATTTAAATAATTTAATTCTAAATAGCGACAGCTATAAAACCTCACATTGGGTGCAATACCCAAAAGGTAGTGAGTATCTGTCCAGCTATATTGAGGCGCGTAAAGGTGACTACGATGTGGTGTTCTTTGGCTTGCAAGCCTTTATTAAAGAATATCTAAGCACGCCAATCACTCATCAAGACATTGATGAAGCCGAAATGGTCATTCAAGCACACGGTTTGACCTTTAACCGTGCTGGCTGGGAGCGTTTGGTTGATAAACATGGCGGCTACATGCCACTGCGCATCGAAGCCATACCTGAAGGTAGCATCGTGCCAGTATCCAATGTGGTCTGCCAAGTTATCAATACCGATCCTGAGTTTTATTGGCTGCCAAGCTATATCGAAACGGCGCTACTCCGTGCCATTTGGTATCCATCAACCGTCGCTAGTGTCTCGCATTATTGCAAAGGCATTATTCGTCAGGCGTTAGAAAAATCTGCGGACAATACCGAATCGCTCACTTTTCGTTTGCACGATTTCGGCTCGCGCGGGGCATCTAGTCAAGAGTCTGTCGCGCTCGGCAGCTTAGCGCATTTGGTGAACTTTGCTGGAACCGATTCGATGACAGCGTTGGTGGCTGCCAGCCGCTGGTACCACATGGATAAGGACATGCCCGCGTTTTCTATTCCTGCCGCTGAGCATAGCACCATGACCGCGTGGGGTCGTGATGGCGAAACCGCTGCTTTTGCCAATATGATTGAGCAGTTTGGCGGCGCTGGTAAAAGCTTCTCAGTGGTCTCTGACAGCTATGACTTATGGAACGCCATTGATAATATTTGGGGCGGCAGCCTGAAAGACGACGTCAAAAATATGGGCGGCACCTTAGTCATCCGACCCGATAGTGGTGAGCCTGCCAAAGTGGTTCGCGAAGCCTTAGAGCGCTTGGCAGTAAAATTTGGAACGACGATTAATAGTAAAGGCTATAAAGTGCTACCTGATTATGTACGTGTCATCCAAGGGGATGGTATCAGCCCACAAAGCTTAACTAAGATCATTGATGTGGTCATGAAAGCAGGCTTTAGCGCAGATAACGTGACCTTTGGTATGGGCGGTGGTCTATTACAACAAGTCAACCGCGATACCATGAGCTGGGCGATGAAAGCCAGCGCTATCTCTATCGATGGCACATGGACAGACATCTATAAAGACCCGATTACCAGCCGCTCAAAACGCTCAAAGAAGGGACGTTTGGCGCTGGTCAAAAACAGCAATGGACAGCTAAAAACCATCAAGGCTGAAGACCTATCTGCAGACGCAGATAACCTACTGCGTGATATTTATGTCGATGGTAAATTATTAATTGAAGACAATCTCACCACTATTCGGGAGCGTGCAGGATGGTAGCAATATGATAAATAGCAATAAAATCGCCTCGGTGGCAAGAGATGTACTGCTTGCTCCTATTTATCTTTATCAAGGGCGCAAAATTAAGCGTGATACGGTACGTCTACCTGAGCCAAATGGTGAAAGGCACGGGCAAGTTCAATTAAATGACGCGATTGAGTCGCCAAAAGATGCGCACAAGCGCACATTAAACCTAATGGTCGTTGGCGATTCGGCGGCGGCTGGCGTCGGTAGTGAGACGCAGCAAGAAGCGCTTATCGGTAACTTAATTCCTGTTCTGACGCAGCAGTCTGCTATCCAAAATCAGTTTGATATACTGAACTGGTCATTGCAAGCGACGACGGGGCATACCAGCTTTGATATCTTGCGTAGGCTTTATGTTCTACCCGCACCTAGCCAGCCTGTTGATGTGATGGTGCTGAGTGTCGGCGTCAACGACACCACCTCTAAAGTCTCGGTGGATAAATGGCAACAGCAAATTGAAAGTATTATCGCTATCGCTCAGCGTAAATTTGGCGTGCGAGAGTTGATTTTTTTAAGCCTACCGCCGATGGCACAAATGCCTGCGATACCTGCCCCGCTAAGTAACTTTGTGGGTGCTAAAGCCTCTATCCTTGATAACACGTTGCAGCAAGTTTGCGCCGCTCATGATAGTGTCACCTACATGGCCACTGACTTTCCACGAATGATAGCAGAGCATTCGAACGGTACTCCAATCGATATCAAAGTGATGTTTGCCAGTGACGGTTTTCATCCTAGCAGCCTCATGTATGGCTATTGGGCGCAGCAATTGTCAGAGTTGATTATACAGTTACTGAACCCTTCCCCTTCCGATGCTGAGTTGACTGATTACAAACCATTGAGCCGTTACTTCTAAAAATCTAAACAAAAAAAACCGCTGAATAGTCAGCGGTTTTTTTATGTTCTTAATACTATAGCTGTGCATGTTTGAGAAAACACATGCTCAAAATAATATCACGCAATACGTGTGAATTATTCTGCAGCGTCAGTATCAGCAGCTTTCTTACGGCCACCAAATGCACCAAAGCGTTTGTTGAAGCTAGCAACACGGCCTTCAGTAGAAGTTTTGCGTTGTTCGCCAGTATAGAATGGATGCGACGCACTTGAGATATCAAGCGGGTAGTATGGATATTCTGACCCTTCGTATTCACGAGTGGTTTTGGTTTTAACCGTTGAACGAGTTAAGAAAAACACGTCAGCGTTAGTGTCATGGAATAAAACTTCTTGGTAATTAGGATGGATATCTTTACGCATAATAAACTCTCTATGTCCGATGTATGTATAGCACTCTTGAACACCATCTTAGACGATGTGTCAAACAAGTCATGACATACGTAACTGAGGCACTAAGGGACATTGATAAGTATGGCAGCTGCGTCACTGGCTTATTCCAGCACCCAACACCATTCCTCTGCTCACTTAGCCTTTCCCCAGCGGGAAAATCAAACCGCGATTTTAACGGTTTTTATCGCTAGACGCAAGCAGCAGTTGTGAGTGATATATGTGATAAGTTGTGACCAAAATCTCTATTTTGTTGAGAGGTACACGCTATATTAGTATAATATTAAATTAATTAAAATAACCAATAGACATTTTATATTTAGATTTAGTTAATAATTTGTTTTTGATATTCATCATTCGTTAATGATGATGGATACCGTCTTATTTCGCCTCATTAATCAAGCACCCACTATTTATAAACACTCAATAAGGACAATATAATGATAAATACTGTTATGAAAAATAGCGCAAAAGCCCTGCTTATCAGTTCAGCACTGGCACTCACTACTGTTGCAGGTGCGGCATTACCTAATCAATGGCAATTAGACAACTCGCACACCCGTGTGGGATTTTCTGTCAATCACTTAGGATTTTCGACCACCATGGGTCATTTTAACGACGTCAAAGGGGTCGTTAATTACGATGTTAAAGCACCCAGTAAAACCAATATGAGCTTCACCATTGCAACCGATAGCATTGACACCAATTGGGATGCACGTGATGAGCATTTAAAAAAGGCTGAATTTTTTAACGTCGCCAAATATCCAACCATGACCTTTAAATCAACCAGCGTAAAATTTATAAATCCGCAACAAGCCAAGGTCACAGGTGACTTTACTATGTTAGGTCAAACCAAACCATTAACTTTGGATGTGACTTTGAATAAAATCGCCAACAGCCCTCTTACCAAAGAACCAGTTATTGGCTTCCGTGCAACGGGTAATATTGATCGCGCAGCCTATGGTATGACAGCTTTCGCAGATGGCATTACCACCAATGTCCCGATCCAAATCGATGGTGAGTTGATAGAGAAAAAAGCGCAAACCACCAAAAAATCTAAATAATTCTAATTTTAGTCAAGCACAAATCACTACTTCCTCTACATACTCTAAAAAAAGCAGCCATTATGATGGCTGCTTTTTTGACAATAATGAATCAACTAACTCAACATTTATATATATTCAATAAGTCGCATAAATACTTCCCATTTGCTTGTTAACCTCAGTTTTTATTGTTATATTCATATATACGGATTTACGAATATAAAACATAACGCTGAGGGAGCAGAAAGATGGATACAGTACAGGTAGACTTTACCGAGATAAATAAAGACTGGGATAAAAACATCGCTGATTATCACTTTGATATTTATCACTTATCTGGTTGGATTGCTGCGTCAGCTATTGTCGATAAAGGCACTCCTCAAGGAGTGATTGCCACTTATAATAATAAAAAAATCTTTTTGCCTCTCATTATAAGAGAAATCGACTCAGAGCATTGGGATGCCACCTCTACTTATGGTTACGGCGGTCCTGTCATGGATAAGTCTCTCACTGATGCCGAATTAGACATAATATTGGCAGAAGTAAGGGGCTTTCTCTTAGAAAAAGGCTGTGTGTCTTTATTCATGCGACTGCATCCAATCATCAATAAAGAGTGGCTACCAACGGTCGGCAAAGCACTCACTCATGGATTGACATTGATGTCTGACTTGAGTAAGTCTGAAGAGGAGCACTGGAGTGAGACTCAAAATCGTCATCGTAGAGGTATTAAAAAAGCCTTAAAAATGGATGTCGTGACAAAAATTGAGCGTTTAACCAGAGAGAATGCAGTGATGTTTTCTAATATTTACAAAGAAACGATGGCGCAGGTGAAGGCAGATCAGTACTACTTCTTTGATGATGATTACTTTTTTAATTTGCTCGAAAATTTGCAAGACAGAATACTACTGATAACTGCCTATCAGGATAATAAAGCCATTGGTTCCTCTATCTACACAATCTGCAAAGAATCGGGGATTATGCAGTTTCATCTCGGAGGCACGCTCAACGCCTATACCCATCTACAACCTTCCAAGCTCATTACCCATGTGGCTCGTGATTGGGGCCGAACCAATCATTATAAATTACTGCATCTTGGCGGCGGCGTAGGCTCTAATCTAGATTCTTTATACGAGTATAAAAAAGGGTTTAGCTCACAAGAGTTATTATTCAAAACTTATAGACTCGTCGTTAATCCAGCAAAATACGCAGCATTAGTCGCTAATAGCTGGTTCACCGAAAATGATTTACGCTCCGAATTTTTCCCTTTATATAGAAAAGAGCCTACTAAAGAAACTATCTTGGAGACTGAACAAGCTGAAGCTTTGGCAGATATTTGATCGCGTTATTTTACGATTCTAATCATTCAAGCCAATAAAAAAGCAGCCATTACGATGGCTGCTTTTTTGATGCTAATTGTCTTTCATTTCGGTAGACAATGGGCTTACTTTACTTGGTTTTGACGATATGCCAAACGCCCAGTTTATTGTCACCATCTTTATCGCCCACCTTTGTGTCATTGGCATAGAAATACAACGGTTTACCATTTACCGCCCATTGATACTTGCCATCTTCACGTTGAAATGCTGCAAACTGCCCTGATGCTTTGGCATTACTCGGTGCCATAAATGCTGGCCAAGCAATTAGACAGGCACTCCCACACTCTGATTTGTTCATCCCATCTTTGTCAAAGGTATATAAGGTCATGTGATTGCTTGCATCGACTAACATGCCGTTTTTACTCGCGACTGGCGCGGTATTTTTATTGGTGGCTTGTACATCATGCATGCCAGAATCATCATTGCCGAATACATTGTTTAACGTAGTACAACCAGTAAGCGTTAAAACACCGGTGAGAGCCGATAATATAAGCATACGTTTCATAATAACTTCCTTGTCATTTTGATTGTGATTATCATCATAAGTTTTTATTTGGATTTTTCTCATCGTCAGACGATTTAAACGGCAAAAAAAACCTACCGCTGACTTCAAGCAGTTTTAATATAGCATATGCAACAGCGCAGTCGTTTCTATCCATATATAAATTTACAAAAGCTTATGTATTTGCAAATTGGGTAAACTGGCATAGCCAGCCATTACTATCAAGCGCCATAGCCATTCATTGACAAAACTCACCTATCTACTTACGTATTTGCCGTCATATTGGTTATCATTTTTCGTAGAATACCCTATACAGCTTAAGAATTACTACACAATGACAAATATGACCCTTGCGGCTTCATATGCATATTGAACTTGACGTCCTTTGCACGCATATCAATAGTTATAAACGGCTTAGAACAACATCCATTAGGACAAATTTTTTAAAATAAGATTTTAGAATAAAACATTTAACAAATACACCGAGCATGACCTGCTGTAACTGCTATTAAGGATATAACAACGACAATGACTCACTCTTTCATTAAAAACCCAGTGAAAAACCAAGCGCACTCTGCCAAACGTGTCGGTATTCTTGGTGGTGGTACGGCAGGAGCAACCATTGCTATTCGCCTTGCGGCATTGGGGCTTGAAACTTATGTATTTGAAAAAAACAAATCGCTGATTGATGGTCCACCGATGTGTCACTTGCATGCTGGCGGCAATCTATACCGCGAAATTCCTGATGAAGATTGTGTGGCTCTCCTCAAACAATGTATCGATATATTGCGCCTTTATCCTTATACCATCGATGTTCGCCCAACAGTATTTGCTGTGCCAACCCGCGATGAAGGCTTGCCAGAAGACTTGCTACCACGTCTTGATATCTTGACTGATGCGTATCGTAAGCTTATTGCCGAAGATGCTAATAACAAAGTGTTGGGCGAACCTGAAAACTATTATCAGCTTTATAGTCATGAGCAACTCATTGCGCTGTCAGAACGTGAACAAGTCACTGTGCCGCGGTCGGTTGATGAATGGATGATACCAGTCGCTAAATATTTGGACTTGAATAAAGTCAAGTTTCCACTGATTGTCGTACAAGAGTACGGCTGGAATATTTTTCGCTTGGCAGCCTCTGCGCAATTGGCATTAGCAGATTATGAGCATGCACACGTCTTTACCGATACACAAGTTAAGCAAGTCATGCCTGTTGATTGTGAAAACTGCTCAAACGCAGACCATCATGTCACTAAATGGCGTATTGATTATCAGCAAGCTGCCAGCTCTGAAACTCCGCTTACAACCGAATCTGAGACCAAAAATACAACCGAATCTATCGAAGTGGATTACTTAATCAACGCTTGCGGTTTTCGTACGGGCGTCATCGACGATATGGTCGGAGTCAAAGTCACGCGTATGGTCGAGTTTAAATCGTCTTATATCACCCACTGGGATGATACTGGCGGACAGATACCAGAGATTATCGTTTATGGCAGTCGCGGCACACCAGAAGGCATGGCTCAACTCACGCCTTATCCCGGTGGTTATTTTCAAATACATGGCATGAGTAAATTTATCACGCTATTCAATGATGGCTTGGTCGCCTCTAGCAAAGACAGCGCCCAACCTAAGCTGCCGCCGCAGTATGTGCACTATATCGAAGATGGCTGGGATAAGGCACCGTTACAAGCGCGTAGTCAGCAAGCGATTGATTATGTGGCGGAGTTTGTACCGACCTTCCATAGCGCACGTACGGTCGGTAACGCGCTATATGGTGGGCAGCAAATTCCCGGTGAGGACGATACGCTGCGAGTGGCTGATGTCAGCTTGTACTCTAATATTCGCTATGCTCGTGCGGAAAACGTCAAAGCATCATCAACTTTGATTGCTGCTGATCAAATCGTTGATGAATTGACTGAACTTGGCTTAATCGATCATGACACGCCAGCCAACCGCAATCGTTATGCTCATGAGTGGGCGTATTTGACAAAAAACGATAGCATGGCGATTGATGAAGTCGCGCGTACACTGGCTGAGCAACGAGGCTTTCCATTAGCAATGGCTGATGTAAATCACGGTATTGGCGGGACAACTTTAAAGGGTTTTAACACGGCTAATGATGCAAGTGCTACTGAGATATAAAAAGCGTTCTATTAAAAATTGAACAAAAAAAGGAGAGAAGGGCTAATGATCAGCCCTTCTCTCCTTTTTTAAAGATGAAAACATTTATATATAAAAGCATTTACAGATCAAAGCATTTATAAATAAGAATATGTACTCTTAATTACCAGCCATTTTTTCGGTATCGACTGCATCGTCTATTTTTACGACTGTTTTTAATAGCTCAATGGCTTCATTAATCGTGTTACATACCACCAAACGCTCCAGATCTTCTTGTTTCATAAAACCTTGGTCAGCCGTATATTTTAAGTGCTCGATCATACGATCATAGAAACCATTGATATTCAAAATAATCATCGGTTTTTCATGTTGATAGAGCTGACGCCACGTGGCGATTTCCATAATTTCCTCTAAAGTACCAAGCCCGCCCGGCAAGGTAATAAAGGCATCTGCATACTCCGCCATCACGGTTTTGCGAGTGTGCATGGTATCTGTCAAATGCAGGCGAGTCAGCTGCTCATGAGCAATCTCATGTTTGAGCATAAAGGTTGGAATCACACCGACCGCTTGCGCGCCGCCTTGAATCACCTCATCTGCAACGGCACCCATCAGCCCGATGCTCGCGCCGCCGTAGACCAAACCCATGCCATTGTCGGCAAGAGCACTACCCAACTCGCGGGCTGCCTGCTCATAGACTTCATTATTGCCCAAACGCGAACCACAATAAACCGCTACCAACGGCATCGTTAACGTTGATTTATCCACTGCTTTTTCAATATTGGTAATGTCTTGACTGGTAATGACTTCATAAGTGTCATTGTTAATTTTCATTTGCATATAGCTTCCTTAATTTTTATATCGATTGTTTTTGTTAAATACTCGTTAAAACCCTAATGGATAATACCACCCCAGATAAATAGCATAGAACTTGAAAGTCACAATTGAACGCCTTGCTTGCCAGCATTTATCTTAACATAAGCGATGCTATCAGGTGGCTATCAGCTAATTTAAGCGGTTTATCACTACGTAATGACTACATTTTAAGAGCAGATTATTGATAAATAATTGCAAATAAATAACCACTCCACACCGCATAGAACCATAACAATATGAAGGTTACAGCATGGAAAATAAACAGTATCAGACGGATATTTATTCACTGAGTATCATGACTGAGCGCAATCAGGCATTGGCAGCGACTGTCTATCGCCCTAAAAATGAGGTAAAAAAAGCGGTTATGATCGCGCCAGCAACGGGTATCAAGCGCCAGTTTTATCACAATTTTGCCACTCACTTAGCAGAAAATGGCTTTGGTGTACTAACCTTTGACAATGAAGGCATCGGTGAATCGCTGTCGTCTGCATTGGCTAAATGCGATGCCTCGCTGATTAGCTGGGGTCGCCATGATATGCCAGCCGTCCTTGATGCGTTGCAAGATGAATTTGCCGACGCCACTTATCATTTAATTGGTCATAGTGCAGGCGGTCAGCTGATTGGTTTGATGCCAAATTATAGTGCGCTCGCTTCAGTGTTCAATGTCGCCTGCTCATCAGGTCGTATTAAAAATATGAGCATGCCTTATAAACTCAAGGCGATGGGTTTTATGGATGCCTTTATTCCACTCGCCAACTTGGCGTTAGGGTACACGCCGTCAGATAAAATTGGTATGGGCGAACCGCTACCACGGGGCGTGTCTCGGCAGTGGCGCGAATGGTGTAATGGCGCAGGCTATATCAAAACAGCCTTTGGCAAAAGTATACAAACGCACTTTTATGATGACATTACTATGCCATCATTATGGCTAGGGTTTAGTGATGATGACATTGCCAATAGCAAAAATATGGATGATATGATTCGTGTTTTTACTAAAATGCCAGTCGAAAAGCAGTTTTTAGATCCCAAAGACTTTGGTCTAAACAGCATCGGTCATATGCGCTATTTTAGTAGCAGAACCAACGCTAAAGCACCGCAGCTGTGGCAAATGGCGATTGATTGGCTAAAGAATCAATAGACTTCAGAGCCTATTTAACTACGGATTCGTCTATTGATTCTTTCATGTTTGCTGCCTGTTCTACTTTGACACGCTTGGTTAAGGCAGAATAAAGCGACGGCTGCATATTGTGGATATTACCCAGCATCCATTTTACGTAGCTGATGGGCACGTCTTTAATCAGCGTGCCTTTATGTTTGCCAAAGGGCATTTTGCTCACTGGATTGGCTTTATTAGCGATAGCATGGACAGCAGCAAAATCCGTCGGTGCTATGGCTAGGCGCTCACAACACGCCTGATAAAGCAGATAACACATACGCGCATCACCCAGCGCATCATGAGCGGCAATCGTCATCCTACTTGCTTCCTCTTTGCCTAATAATTGCTCGATACATTTGGACTGACCATAAGCACTCCACTCTGGAAAAGCCACACGCGCCAACCGAACCGTACATATCAACTTAGTAGATGGACTGCCAATAACCCGCCAATCAAAGCGGACATTATGACCAATCAAATACTGTGGCAACTCAAACGCCTCTAAATCAAAGCGCTCAAGACCAGCGACATCATCATCAGTAATGCCATGAATTCTAATGACAACTGGTGATATCGAACGACCACTATTAAAATACTTCATCCACTCAAAACCCGTCATCGCATTAATAGTCGCCACTTGAATCGGACGCGGATCACGACCTTGGTCGGTTTCGGTATCGATAATCAGCGCAGTGTCAGTCATAAAAGTTCAGCCATGGATAACAATAATAGATAACAACATTGATATTTTATGTAACGTTTTAAAAATACGTAAACTTTAAAAGAAACGTTATATTTATGGGGATAAAAACTAGAGATAACAATGGCATACAAAGAATAGATAACTTCACTTATATAATATCAATTGAAGTCCATTTAAAAAACTAAAGAGAGATCGATGCTAGCAGATGACAATAATCCGCAATTAAAACAAAAGAAAAGGCCAACCTTTTTAAATCGTGTACTCAGTGTACTCATGAAAGCGGCTGTATTGTTGATGCTATTATTTGTATTTGACAGGCTCTTACCCAGTATCAGCCAACAAACTCAGTCATTTGTGATGGCAAAATGGCAACAGCTCAGTTTATTACAGCAAGAACTACCGACGGAAAACAGCTTACCCAGTCCACTTCCAGAACAACATCTAACAGATACATGGGGCGCTGCACGCAGTCAAGGTCGCAGTCATGAAGGTATCGATATCTTTGCCGCACGAGGCACACCAATACGAGCCACGACACAAGGCATCGTCAGCAAAGTTGGTGAAAATACGTTAGGCGGTCGTGTGGTGGTCGTGGTTGGACCAGGCGGCGCAGGGCATTATTATGCGCATTTAGAAGATTATGCAGATATTAGTCCAAACGACTGGGTCGATGCTGGCGATATCATCGGCTACGTCGGCGACAGTGGCAATGCAAAAGGTACGCCGCCACATGTGCATTACGGTATTTATATCAGCGGCAGTGCAGTGAACCCCTATCCACTTTTACAAAAAGATTAGGGTATCGCAGCTGATCTAATGTGGGCAGCTGGAAAAACCATACTGAACGTCGAGCCTACTCCTTCTACTGATTCAATTTTTAAATTAGCCTCATGCTGATACAAGACGTGTTTAACGATGGCCAAACCTAGCCCTGTGCCGCCAGTCGCCCGACTACGACCTTTATCAATACGATAAAAGCGCTCCGTCAACCGTGCGATATGCTCAGGTGCAATACCAATACCGTTGTCTTCGACGGCAAATCGGCAACCTTCTGACGTTTTTGTCCAACTAATGGCGATATTACCGCCTTTGGGCGTGTATTTGATGGCATTAATCACCAGATTAGAAAGCGCGCTATTTAGATACATCTCTGAGCCATACAGTCCGTCATAAGTGTCTATTTGCAAGTGAATGGTATGCCCATATTCTTGATTGTACGCTTGCGCATCATCATAAACATGGGTCAGCAGCTTGGTCATATCAATATAGCTGAGCTCATGGGTTTCTTCGATTTCGATGCGAGATAACAGCAATAAGTCATTTACAATTCTATTCATACGCGCAGTCTGTTGGCTCATCAGCTCAAACCCGCGCTTCCAATGCGGCGGCATATCTGGCTGATCCGAAAAATTTTCTAGATAACCCATCATGACGGTCAACGGTGTGCGTAACTCATGCGAGACATTCGCCACAAAATCGCGGCGCATCTCTTCTAAATGATGCAAGCGCGTCACATCATAAATGATGAGCAGCTTCTCATCGCCAAAAGGCGTGAGCTCACACTTTAGATAACGCTTGGGCGCGCGCCACGAGACAATGTGCACACCATCCTGAGCACCATCGATAGGGTTGGTCGTCGCCTGATAATACTGACGAAATTCAGGCGCACTAATAAAGTCAAAAATGCACTTACCTTTATCTGACAACTGTAACAACATTAAATCTTCGGCAGCCTGATTCCACCATTCGAGCCCATCATCGTCATTGAGCAAAACCACCGCATCACGCAATGCGCGTAGTGCGCTTCTAATTTTTTTGAGTTGATCCGTTGTATTCTGCTGAGTTGCTAGCAGTGACTTATTTTGTTGGTCGCCTTGAGCCGATATTAGGGTGTTCATCCATCATCCTTATCACTATTCGCCGTTTTTCACTGTGCTGCAATTAACATACTACTTTTATAGCGAATAAAAACCGTCCGTTAAATTGGTTCAATAAAGCTAGAAAATCGATAGCCTGTCCCACGCACTGTCTGTATCAACGTATCACATTGATGCGGTCGTAATAATGTCCGCAAACGTTTGATATGCACATCAATGGTTCTATCTTCGATATATACATTACCGCCCCATACTTGGTCTAGCAGCTGCGTCCGCGTATAGGCACGCTCTGGGTGACTCATAAAAAATGCCAATAATCGATATTCCGTAGGACCAACATCAACCACTTTACCAGCCGCTGTCACTCGCTGACTCTTGGGATCAAGGCTCAGATTGCCGATTTCGATAGGTTTATCACTACTGAGCGCGTTACTACGCCGCAGTACTGCTTTGATTCTGGATATTAACTCACGTGTCGAAAAAGGCTTGGTCATATAATCATCAGCACCAGCATCGAGGCCATGCACCTTGCTGTCCTCTTCACTTTTAGCTGTCAACATAATGACTGGTATCTCAGCAAGTAGCTCATCGTTTTTGAGCAATCGGCAAAAATCAATGCCACTTTTATCGCCGGGCAGCATCCAATCTAGCAAAATCAGCGCAGGGCGGTGATCGACCACTTGTTGGTGCGCCTCAGATACATCCGCTGCCTGCAGACTATCAAATCCCGCCATCTCTAGCGTCATGACGATCATTTCACGAATCGCAGGTTCATCTTCAACAATCAAAATTTGCTCATTATACATACGGCATTCTCAGTGTTAGAGGACAACATTTAGCTGACAAAAAAGGCGATAAATGCTCGCCTGCTGCTCCCTATTAAACGGGGTAATTATGACAGTTTAATGACATTCAACTTTTAGGCGGTTCATAAGTCTAATGACGGCTAATGCTTAGTTTACTCAATTCACTTCTAACAAGAAATTCAATGGCCCGTCATTGACGCTCGACACTTGCATATTAGCGCCAAACTGACCCGTTGCCAGGTTTGGATGTTGCGTGTTGGCATAGGCGACCAATTGCGCAAACAACGCTTGCGCCGCATCAGGTGCCATCGCCCCACCAAAGTCAGGGCGACGACCCTTGTCTGTTTTTGCCATTAGCGTAAACTGTGATACCAATAACAGTCCGCCACCAACTTGCTGGACATTTTTATCCAGTTTGCCGTACTTGGCAGGATCATCATCATTGTCAAAAATACGATAGGTGAGGATTTTATCTACCATGCGCTGAGCGCTTGTTAGGTCGTCATCAGGCCCTAAACCAATATAAGCCAATATGCCTTGCTCAATCGTACCAACACACTGCGCATCGACGGTGACACTAGCACGGCGTACGCGCTGTATAAGTGCTTTCATTTACGGATTCCTTACCAATTATGCCCATACAATAATACGCCGTCCATGATAAAATACGGCCATTCTCTTGCTTATTAATTATTACATCACACCCTATTTTGGTAGCCTCATTATGAATGTATTCATTACTTTACAACAGCTTGTCCCGCAGCAGCAACTGAGTAAAGTTGCTGGGCGCCTAGCTGCTAGCCGCCACCCTTATGTTAAACGCACGTTTATCCGTAGCTTTGCTAAAGCCTACAACGTCAGCTTAGACGAGTATGAGCGCCAAAGTCTCAACGCCTATGAGAGCTTTAATGATTTTTTTACTCGTGAGCTAAAAGAAGACGCGCGCCCTATCGACATGACGCCTCATGGTATCGTCAGTCCTGCCGATGGTATTATCTCGCAGTTGGGTCAAATTGACGACCATAAATTGCTCCAAGCAAAAGGTCGCTATTATGACGTTGGTCAACTGCTTGCTGACAGTGAAGATGGCCGCTATTTTGCGGATGGGAGTTTTGCAACGGTTTATCTTGCGCCCAGTAACTATCACCGTGTACATATGCCCTTCGCCGGCACTCTGACCAAAACCCGTTATGTACCGGGTACGCTGTTTTCGGTCAACAATACTACGGCGGCGAACGTGCCGGACTTATTTGCGCGTAATGAACGCTTGGTTTGTCTGTTTGATACAGTATATGGTAAAGCAGCGGTGGTGATGGTTGGGGCGATGATTGTCGCTGGTATCGAAACAGTGGCGACTGGTAAGATTGCTCGCACTGATGATATTCAAGAAGCTGAGCACAATATGAGCTTTGAGAAAGGCGATGAGCTGGGTCGTTTTTATTTAGGCTCAACCGCAATTGTCATTCTACCAAAAGGCGCAAAAGCAGATTGGCAAGACAGTATGAAAGCCGATAGTGTGGTGAAAATGGGACAGTTATTGGGTGTCGCTAACACTCCATAGGCAAGCGATTTAACGACTCAAAAGAGCTCAGTCCAGCATCCTAATCTATGTTGAACTGAGCTTTTTATTGTGGGTAATTATCTTATCGCAACGTACTAGCTTAATAATGAAAGTAGTTAATAAAAAAAGTAGTTAATAACGAAAGTGCTTGAGAATAGGATAAGCAAATAAGATGTTTTCTTCTTGCGTACCGCGTCCGATATTATGAATAATCAGCGGTGTACCATCCGCAGCGACTTTATCGGAGACGATGCCCGTGTGCGGCAAATTGCCATTCGGTAGCCGCCACGTCACCACATCGCCTGCTTGAAAACTGGCTTTATCAGTCGTCGATAATGTCTTTGCGTGACGCGCAAAAAACACTTCAAGATTGGGCACTCGGCGATGGTCGATATTCTTATCGGTTGATTTCAGCCCCCAAGTCTTTGGATAAGCCGACCAATTTGACTTCATATCATGGTTGACTAATTGCTGTAGATCTATATTTTGCAAGCGATAAGCACGGACAATAACATCGGTACAGACGCCAGTTTCTATCGGTACATCACCACGCGGAAAATCCAACTTGCGGTAAGCAGGATCATAGCTGGTGGTAATGCCTATCTGTTTTTTAGCATCGTGCGCCAGTTTATCACCATTACTGATAGGCTCGGCGGCCTGAGTTAGTTGCGCCAAAGTTAATAGGCTAACAAAGACGAGCGATTTAGCGAAAACCTTATAAGTGCCAGTGACTCTCATTTAACAATCTCTCTATATAATGTATTTAATCGCTCATTTAGCTAATTCTAAATGCTTTAATATTTAAAGAATACAAATATTTGCAAACATGTAAACGGCAAAATGATGGCTTTACTTAAGCATCAACCAACCATCCTTTCTGAGTCGCATAGTCGATATTTTTTGATAGCCAATCATGAATGGGAGGAAAGCTGTCTTTGATAAAAGCAAGTGCCGCAGCCACTTGCGAACGTGTGACGTTAGCATCAATCCACGTTTTTCCATTGGTATTTAAATTCAATAAAAAAGGCAATAAGCGATCAACCACTCTGAGCAGCTGGGTTTCTTTACTACTACCCGTCTCCTGCTCTTCCCAAATCTCATTTAAATCCATGATGCCATTGCCACGCTCAGCTTGCAATCGAGCAATGCCTGCGCGTTCTTCAATGTGCGCCTCGCTACGACTGTTTGCGAATAAAAACGTATCGCCAGCGTCAATCTCACCCAAGTCATGTACCAATGCCATCTTAAGTAGTTTTTCATGATTGACATCTAGCTCAAACTGTTCAGCGATAGACCAGCACGCCATGGCTAAATGCCATGAATGTTCGGCAGAGTTTTCTTTGCGTGTGGTATGCGTCACATAACTACGACGATTGATACGTTTAAGCGCATCAAGCTCTAATAAGAAATGAGTGACATGATCTATGTCAATGTTTGAGGCAAGCGTTGGGTTGGTTAATAAAAGGGGTTTGGTTGATGGCATGGTTATGTTATCTCTAGCATTTGGCAGGTAAGTTTATAACACTCAAAATCGCTTTTGAGCACCGATATACATTATACCTTTTATCAGCGCTATAAAAGAGAATGACAGAATAGCGTTAATGAGCGTCACCATTATAAAAAAATAGCGCTTATGTGAGTAAGCGCTATCGGTTCTATCTTGAGTAAAAGAACTATTTAATCAAGTTACTAATGGTTTTAAAAGCAGGGTCTTTACTACTGCGGCATAACTCAAACAGAATGGTTTCAACTGTGGTAATCACACCACCAGCACGGCGAATACGGCGAATTGCTTGCTTTTTATCATATGGAAAACGAGATCCCACCGCATCACCAATGATGACGGGCTGCATACCATTATCTAGCAAATCAAGCGCTGTTTGTAGTACACAGACATGTGTCTCTACGCCAAATAGCAAAACAATACTTCGATTTTGCTGCGCTAAATAATGCCACGAATCATCATTATCACAGGCGCTAAAAGTGACCTTTTCAAAGCTTTTGGCGTTATTGCCTTCTAACACCTCGCGTATTTCAGGTAGCGTATCGCCGAGCCCTTTTTTATACTGTTCATTGAGCATGATAGGAATATTCAGTGCTTGCAGACCTTTAATAAGCGTCACTGTTTTTTTGATGATGTTTTCATGGTCATAAATATGCGGTGTTAAGCGTTCTTGAACATCGATTATCATCGCTTGGGTATTTTCGCGAGCGATTCGATAGGTACGGTCGGTAATCATAGTAGACATGGCACACTCCTTGTACGGCTGACTTTATTGTTAAAGGCTATGTTAATTTTATCATTGATATTGTCTTTATTAGCCTTACTCTTATTTAGTCATAGTTTGCTGAGGGCGTCAATGGAGATAATTTTTATTAACAACTTATGCACACGTTATGAACATGAGCTCATAACGCACTTTTTAACATTCACCCATAAAAAAACCCCAATCGCGAAGATTAGGGTTTTTATTAGATCAATTAGACTAAAATTGCTAGTTAAAAAACTTAAACACGCTCAATAATAGTCGCAATACCTTGACCAAGACCGATACACATCGTTGCAAGGCCGATTTCAGTATCTGACTGCTCCATGGCGTTTAGCAAAGTAACCGTGATACGAGCACCTGAACACCCTAGTGGATGACCTAAAGCAATTGCGCCACCATTGATATTGACGATGTCTTGCTTATCCGTCAAGTTCAAGGCTTTAAGTACTGACAAGCCTTGTGCAGCGAATGCTTCGTTTAGCTCGATCGTTTGCATATCATCGATGCTCATGCCAGCGCGCTTCAATGCTTTTTGCGTTGCAGGTACTGGACCATAGCCCATGATAGCAGCATCACAACCAGCAACCGCCATGCTACGAATACGCGCACGTGGCTTTAGACCTAGCTCTTTGGCTTTTTGCGCGCTCATGATTAGCATCGCTGATGCGCCATCAGATAATGCAGATGAGGTAGCAGCAGTCACCGTACCACCTACTGGATCAAAGGCTGGACGTAGCTTTTGCATTTGCTCCATCGTCGCATCAGGGCGAATCACTTCATCAACGGTACATAGTTGCAGGCGACCTGCTTCGTCATGACCTTCGATACCGATGATTTCATTGTCAAAACGACCCTCAGTCGTCGCAGCCCATGCACGGCGATGCGACTCAAGACCAAAGGCATCTTGCTCTTCACGAGTGATATTATTCATGCGACCAAGCATTTCAGCGGTCAAGCCCATCATGTTTGAGGCTTTGGCATAATGCTTTGATGCTTCAGGGTTAAGATCAACGCCATGCATCATGCCGACGTGACCCATATGCTCAACACCACCAATGATGAACACATCACCTTGGTTGGTCATGATTTGAGCCGCTGCAGTGTGAAGCGCCTGCATAGATGAACCGCATAGACGGTTGACTGTTTGGCCACCAGCAGTTTTTGGAATACCAGCTAGCAGACCGATGTTACGACCGATGTTCAAGCCTTGCTCTAAGGTCTGATTGACACAGCCCCAAATGATGTCTTCGACGTCACGTGGGTCAAAGTCATTACGTTCAACCAATGCACGAACCAATTCAGCAGACATGCTATCAGCGCGGACATGACGGAACATACCGTTTTTGGTTTTACCCATCGCTGAGCGTACGCCATCTACGATGACCACGTCTTTTGGACTTAAAATTGTCATACTATACTTCCTTTTCAATTTTTATTGTCAGTGTAGTCAGCCCATTTCAATGCTATTACTTCGTCAATCTCACTTGAAGTACAATACGTGCCTCTGCGCTCGATTTCCTTGTACTAGCATTAAATAAAACTAACTATAATCGTACGTCTACTATTAAAGAACCTTGCTACTAAAGAGTAGTGATAAACTAATTTTTCTCAGCCTAAATAGTAAACGTACGGCACTTCATCCTAGTAATGACTACCCATTACGCGGTGGCGTAAAAGGTCTCGCCTGCTGCTGCCATGTCGCGAATCTTTTGCGGGGCTTCATAAGCTTTGCCAAGGTATGCGTATTTTTCACACAGAGCCAAGTAGTTATCTAGACCCATTTGGTCGATATAACGGCAAGGACCACCGCGGAATGGCGGGAAACCAACACCCATAATCATCGCCATATCGGCTTCAGATGGCGTGCTGACAATGTTGTCTTCTAGGCAGCGTACAGTTTCATTGCAGAAAGCCAGCATAGTGCGGTCAATAATTGCTTGATCTTCAAACGTTTGTTTGTCGCTATCAGTGGTGGTTTTTAATAGCTCATAAGTGGCTTCATCAGCAACTTTCTTTGGCTTACCGCGCTTGTCCATTTCATACTTGTAGAAACCAACGCCGTTTTTCTGACCTAGGCGTTTGTTTTCATATAAAAGCTCAATAGCGCCTTTATAATCAGGCTTCATGCGGTCAGGGAAACCCTCTGCCATGACTTCAGCGCCATGTACGCCCGTATCCAAACCAACCACATCGATTAGATAAGCAGGACCCATCGGCCAGCCGAATTTTTCCATGACTTTATCGACATGAGCAAAGTCAGCACCTTGCTTAAGCAACAAGTCAAATGCACCAAAGTATGGGAACAACACACGGTTCACTAAGAAACCTGGGCAGTCATTAACCACAACTGGCACTTTGCCCATTTTAGAGGCTAGCGCAACGGTGGTTGCAATCGCCTCTTCAGATGATTTCTCACCGCGGATAACTTCTACCAATGGCATACGGTGTACTGGGTTAAAGAAATGCATACCAACGAAGTTTTCTGGACGCTCAAGTGCTTCAGCCAAGAATGTAATAGAGATAGTCGACGTGTTTGACGCTAGGATACAGTCGTCTTTTACCAAGCCTTCCACTTCTTTTAATACCGCACGCTTCACGTTTGGATTTTCTACGACTGCTTCGATAACGATATCAGTCTCAGCAAAATCACCATAATTCAAAGTAGGACGGATACGGCTTAAGGTTTCACCCATTTTAGTTGGGGTCATTTTGCCGCGATCGACCATTTTGCCAAGTAACTTGCTGGCTTCGCCCATACCAAGGTCTAATTGCTCAGACTTGATGTCTTTCATGATGATTGGCAAGCCTTTGCTGGCTGCTTGATAAGCGATACCGCCACCCATGATACCAGCGCCTAGTACTGCCGCTTCATTGATTTCATGCGCTTTTTTGCTATGCTGCTTGGCTAATTTTTTAACCAACTGATCGCTTAAGAACAAACCAACCAAGCTTTCTGCTTGTGGGGTTTTCGCCGCTTTTGCAAAACCAGCGGCTTCTACTTCAATCGCTTTATCACGTGGTAAGTTAACGTGTTTTTCCATCGCAGCGATAGCCAGTGCTGGCGCAGGATATTGCTTAGGATTGGCTTTAGCAAAGATCATACCTTTGGCACTGTTAAACGCCATCGCTTGCTCAAGCTGATTTAATTTAACAGGAACGAGTTTCTCTTCACGCTTCGCTTTCCAATCAAGCTCACCTGAGATACATTTTTTGACCAAATCAATAGCAGCATCTTGCAAATCATCAGCAGCAACAGTCGCATCAACCAAGCCTAGTTTTAGAGCATCAAGTGGTTTCTTTGGTGTACCAGTCGCAATCAACTCAAGCGCATTATCGATACCGATGACACGCGTACTACGAACCGTACCACCAAAACCTGGGAAGATACCCAGTTGGGTTTCTGGTAGACCGATGATGGCTTTGTCGCTCATGACGCGATATTCACAAACCAAGGTCATCTCACAACCACCGCCAAGCGCCGCGCCATTGATGGCCGCTACTTTCGGGAAAGGCAGGTCTTCAAAGCGATTAAAGGCGTCATTAATATTAATAACCCAATCTTTAATCTCTTCTTCTGGCTGTTTAAAAGACGCCACAAATTCTGTAATGTCAGCACCAGCAATAAACACGCCTTTGCTCGAAGTAACAATTAAACCCTTAACGTCATCGGCTTTTTCTAAAGCAGTAACGGCTTCACCAAATTGCTTATTGGTTTCAGCATCAAACTTGTTCACGCTCTCATTTTCGGCGTTGTACTGCATGTTGGCGATGCCATCCTCTAGCATTGTCACCGTGATGCGATTTCCTTGGTATACCATTTGGAACTCCTTGCTATATAACGAAAGCTACGTTTTAAAATTAAAAGTTTTAAAATTAAAGTACATAGCCAGTTATTGTTAGTAAAACGAGTAATAACACTGCCAATATACTGTGTTATAAAGTCAGTATAGAGTAAGCAGTGAAGATGTCTTTATTATCCAGCGCTCATGGTTATATATTCATTTTTTATGCTTAATATTACTGCGTT
Organism: Psychrobacter immobilis; assembly: GCF_003148585.1. Taxonomy (GTDB): domain Bacteria; phylum Pseudomonadota; class Gammaproteobacteria; order Pseudomonadales; family Moraxellaceae; genus Psychrobacter; species Psychrobacter immobilis. The sequence continues at coordinate 45,896 of NZ_QGGM01000017.1, forward strand.
AGCACAAGTGAATACGGCGCTTCATTTATATATATTGTGACCAGTACTGATATTGAACATACTAACATTAAAAATATGGACTGAGAGTTGAGCAAATTTTTCGCTGAAATAAGCACGCAAACCTTCTGCCCTGAATCATCAGATCATTTTTACGCCAATTAGTGTAGGGGATTATGCCCCTAACTGTCACAAGCTAATACCATACTCGCAAGTCACTCTTAAATCAGCAGCAGCCCTTTACCTGACTAGTAATGTGCTTTAAGTGACGGTTTGTATACTGAAATTGTATACTAAAAATTCGTCTTTTAAAGATTATAATGACAGATGCTTATCGTCACACGCCGTCACACGCTTAACTTGATTCTTTATCAAAACATATCCACTGACTAAGTTAAATCACCAATACGTAACGAGGGCTTGTTGCATTATTTCGGTGTGCTTAATCGGATTTTTAATAGTAAGCTGCAAAAATATGGCATTGATGATGCTCACCCCATAAGCTATATAATCTATCATGCTACACTAGCGATATTTTTATTATTCACCTGATAAATGGTTGGGTTATGACTGTTTCCCCTGCTTCTACTTCTATGCCAAGCCCTATGTCTTCAACAACGGCTTCAAACACTGTTTCAACAACGGTACCTTTTGCGAGCTTTAATAATAATACTGAGCAATTTCATAGCGCCGTGCGCGCGCAACTGGCGCAAGATATCGAGATGCTATTTGCTTACGCTGAGCTGCCAAGTCCGCTGCTTGATGCCTGTCGTTATGTGATGACCGGTCAAGGTAAATTGGTGCGTCCACTATTGGTTGCCAGTGCCTTTGATAGTGTCAATCAAAGCAATGCTAATGCCAATGAAAATACAGATAAAAGCACTGACAATAAAAACAGTATGGCTAACGCTGATGGTTTGGAAGCTCTGTTAGAAAACGATTCCGATTATGATATGGCGCGCCGTGCGGCATTGGCGGTGGAACTGCTGCATACCTATTCATTGGTACATGATGACTTGCCCTGTATGGACGATGATGAGCTGCGCCGTGGTCAGCCAACGGCGCATATCGTCTTTGAAGAATCAACCGCCCTACTCGCTGGCGACGTATTGCAAACACTCGCCTTTGAAATACTGACCGCAGAGCTGCCCACTTTTGCGCCCTTTGATTCAGCTATCGCCAGCCAGCTTATCGCAATATTTGCGCCACGTGCACGGCGTATGGTTTCTGGTCAAATGCTTGACCTGAATGCTGAGGCTAGTACTAATATTTCACAAAGCGATCTAGAAGCTATCCACCGTGATAAAACAGGTGCATTGATTGAAGCCGCTATTCTTATGGGCGGTATCTGTGCTGGTGCGACCGCTCCGCAGCGTATGGCATTACAAGAGTGCGCGCAGCATATTGGTCTCGCCTTTCAAGTACAAGACGATATCTTAGATGTGACGACTAGCACCGATACCCTTGGCAAACCTGCTGGCAGCGATGAGAAACTAGATAAATCCACCTATGTGAAATTGATGGGTGTCGAAAACGCGACTAGCTATGCGCAATCGCTATTTAATGATGGACGCACAGCCATCATTCGTGAACTGAGTCGTCATGAATCAAGCAGTAGCGAGCTTGGCAATGACGCAAACAATGATGCTTTACTGGCATTAATAGAATGGCTATGGGCACGTAAAAAATAGCCAAAAATTTAATCATCAAAGAACGGTAATGAGTGGTCAACATGGACAGTAACCCTACCCCGCGTATTTACCTTGGTACTGGCGGTTATAGCGATACCGACTTGCTTGGTACGCTGTATCCAACGGGCACAAAGAAAACGGATTTCTTACGCGAGTACGCTAAGCAGTACGGTGCTGTCGAGATTAATAGCACCTTTTACGCGCCTATCGGACAAAAGGCTTTTGCTGGGATGGTTGATAAAGCCTATGTGCAAGCAGATAGCGAGTTGAAGTTCGCGGTCAAGCTGCATCAGGACTTCACTCATGCGCGTAAGGGCACTGCTGAACATGCGCAAGCTTTCCTGACTGCGCTAACGCCACTTATCGAAGCGGATGCTCTAGCGCCACTATTATTACAGTTCCCACACGGCTTTGATCGTACTCGTGAGCACCGTCTATATCTGGCAAATCTCGTTAGTTGGTTTAAGGATTATCCACTCGCTATTGAGTTTCGTCATAACGGTTGGCATACCCCGCAAGTGGTCGATAGCTTTATCAAACAAGGTTTGATTTGGTGTAGCGTCGATTATCCCAAGGTCAGTGGCTTACCGCCATCACGGTTGATATTTACCGAGCGAACTGGCTATCTGCGTATGCATGGTAATAATCTAAACTGGTGGGATGCGATGAGCGCCGCTGACCGTCATGATTATCGTTATAGCGAGGCGGAAATGCAGGACTGGGCACAAGCGATTGCCAATCAGCGTCAGCATTTTGATACGCTATATATCTTCTTCCAAAATACCGTCAATGCGCATGCGTTTTATAATATTGCAATGCTGCGGGAAGCGTTGAGTAAGTTTAGGTTTGAGGTGTTGTAGAGTTAGTTATCCATAGTACGATAATACAAACTTATACTCAAAGATGCGATAAAAAAGCACTTCAACATAGTGAGTATATATAATGACGATATCTTATATTTAGATAATATAATGTGCGTATTAATAAAGGATTTTTAATTTGAGTTATATTCTTAATAGAGATTTAATTGACTATACAGAAAACCATAAAGACCCAATGATTAAATCTGTGAATCTTATTCTTTCACAATTTTCAGATGTTGATAGGCAAGTGCCTAGCGAATATCATTGGCTTTTTTCTTCTGTTGAGTCCATAACTGAACAACTAAAGTCTTTAAATAAAAATGATTATAAAAAAATGAACTCTATATATTGGAATGATCAAACTTCAAATATAGAAGCATATTGCTATATGACCTTGTGGCGTAGCATTGAACTTATTAAATCATGTATAAATGGATTAAATACTAAAGAGACCATAGTTCCAGCTATAGCTACTAGATCTTTACTTGAAATCTCTGCAATATTTTTGTTAAATGCCAATATTTTAGAGAAAACTTTTGCTGAGCTAGAATTCCCTAGTAAAACAATTGTTTTTTCTACAGAAGTTGAGGGCTTAGTAACGAAAATGATTTGGGGTACACGCTATGGAAAACCCGAAGAGCACCTTATACAAACCAATATTATGACTTCCTTACAGAAAGTAGCTAAACATCCAAACGCCAAAGCGTTAATGCCAACTTACGAGTTTCTTTGTGACATAGCTCATCCTAGCTTTATAGGAAATACAAGCTATTGGTCACATATAGAAGAAATTACTTGTGATAATCAAGAAAAAAGAGTTATGTCCCGCCTAACTAATAGAAGCTTTAACGATGATATTTTGGATAAAACAATTTGGAGCTTAGCATGGTCATCTGGGTGTATAAAAAACTCCTTTGAAATATTAATGCAAGCTAATAAAGAAGTGCGAGAAAAACTTAAAGCTAGCTAATAATAAGTACAGCTAAATAACCACAAAAAAAAGGACGCCTCGCAGCGTCCTTTTTTATCAATCAAATACTTAGTCGTTAAAGATTACTCTTCTACGCCAGCATCTTGACCTTTATATTTCGCATTTGCGTAGTCCCAGTTCACTAGCTTGTCTAGGAACGTGTCAACATAATCAGGACGACGGTTACGATAATCGATATAGTACGCATGTTCCCATACATCACAAGTCAATACTGCGATTTGGTCATGTGCAAGTGGCGTGTCAGCGTTAGCTGTTTTGGCGATAGACAATTTGCCACCGACTTTATCAGCGACTAGCCATGCCCAACCTGAACCGAACTGAGTCAATGCTGCATTTTTGAACTCTTCACGGAACTTATCATAGCTACCGAAGTCTTCTTCGATTTTGCCTTTTAGATCACCAGTAGGTTCGCCGCCGCCGTTAGTTGGCGTCATGCAGTTCCAGTAGAACGTGTGATTCCATACTTGGGCTGCTTGGTTGAACATACCTTGCTTGCTGTCATCTTTAGCGGTTGCCACGATGATTTCTGGCAATGTTTTGTCTTCTAGACCAGAACCTGGTAGCAATTCGTTGAGCTTAGTCACGTAGGCATTGTGATGCTTGTCATGATGGTATTCTAGCGTCTCGGCACTGATATGTGGCTCTAGTGCGTCTTTTGCGTATGGTAGCTCTGGTAAAGTAATGTTTGACATAGTTATTTTATCCTTGCTGTTTTTAGCCGTCATTTGATAAAAACTCATTATAGAAACTGAATTTTACGCTATTTTTACATGATAAAAAACACGATAAAATGGCGGACTAAATTGGCTGAGTTTATTGTTTGAAATGAATATTATTGCTTAATACCGTTTATTGTTTAACACAGTATCACGTATTATTATGAATCCAAAATTAACTTACTTTTGTTACAGTTTGCTCAAAAGCCAAGTGCTTGACTTCATAAGCATTTATTAACTTAATATTCACAAGCCATAAGATATCATTCACGGTAGCTTGGCGGCTATTATAGCAACAGTAGCGACAAATATCAGTTACCAAATGTTATGGATAACACTGTTAGTATAGCCTTTGGTTGTCTATAGACTAAGCGCAGAATGCCTTGCCATGCCAATCGTGCTAGGCACTTAGCTGACTGATAAACTGATGAAATTGGCATTAAGATACCGATATAATTTAAAAACCGATCATACTTTCACCAACCATATTCTTAATAATGACATAACGGAATAACCCTATGAGCACCACGAATACCTCACGCTCCTCCATCCAATCGACCCCTGATAATCAATGGGTGCTCGCCAGTAATAATAAAGGCAAACTGGCTGAGTTTAAAAGGCTGTTTGCCGAGGCAGATTTGGATGTGACGATCATCCCGCAAGGACAGCTTGATATCGAAGATGCAATCGAAGACGGGCTAAGCTTCGTAGAAAACGCCATTATAAAAGCGCGACATGCCAGTCGAATTAGTGGTCTACCTGCGATTGCAGATGATTCAGGACTATGTGTGCCTGCACTCGGTAACGCACCGGGCATCTACTCTGCTCGCTATGCTGGTGAGCATGGTAACGATGGTAAAAACAACATCAAGCTCATCGCTGACTTGCAGCCTATTCGTACTGAGCACGCTAACAAACCTATTAAAGGGTTATTTGTTTGCGTACTGGCGATGGTGCGCCATGCTGATGATCCGCTACCGATTATCGCGCAAGGTCTATGGCAGGGTGAGATTTTAGAGACAGCGCATGGTGACGGCGGTTTTGGTTATGATCCGCTGTTTTGGTTGCCAGAGTTACAAGCTAGCGCCGCGAGCTTAAGTGCTGCTGATAAAAATAGCATCAGTCATCGTGGTCAGGCGATTCAGCGATTATTGGCGCAGTTACCGTTGTAGATAACTTCTAAAAGCTATAGTCGATTCAATTTATTCCTTTAGCTATTAATGCTGATACAAGATAGCTAAAAGTCTAGCGCAGAGGTACAAATCGTACTTTAAGCGAGATTGACGATGTAGCAGATTCAAAGTGAATGGACGATAAAGAGATAATTTTTACTTTAATAAACAGATAGATTATACTGTTCTACTTTTAAAATTTTGTTGAAAGCCGTTATTTGTCTGTATAATTCACCAAAAAGCGTTATTATGCGGTGCATTAACGGTTTATGATTGATATCTGATAGCGCCTATTACTAAGATATCCGTTTCACATTTTAGTATCAGTCAGCGCCAGTGGTGACCAAAGGCGATTGCTCAAGGTACTGACTTTGACATTGCGCGCTATCGCTATCCCCTATTTATTCCAACGGCAACCCATGGTACACGCCCGTAATTTGAGGCACGGTTTGTCTATTACCATTTAACCCTAAGTACTATTTAATCAAACGTACTATTTAATCCTAAAGGTGTAATTAACATGGCTACAGATTTACAAGTCACAACCAACAAGCTATCTAATAAAGAAACCCAATTGACAGTTAAAGTACCTGTCGAAAAAATTCAAAACAAAGTCGAAGGTCGTATTCGCCAAGTTGCGAAAACTGCCAAGATTGACGGTTTCCGTAAAGGTAACGTCCCTATGTCACACATCCGCTCTCAGTATGGTGCTGGCATTCAACAAGAAGTCATCAACGATGTGATCCGTGATACCGTTTTTGAAGCGATCAAATCTGAAGACATCCGCGCGGTTGGCATGCCTAACATCGACGATGTAAAACTTGAAGACGATTTCTTGGTTTATCAAGCCACTGTTGAAATCTTCCCAGAAGTAGACGTACAAGGTATCAATGAGATCGAAGTTGAGCGTCACACGGCTAAAGTAAGCGAAGAAGACGTCGATACTATGATCGAAAACCTTCAAAAGCAACGTGAAGAATTCGTTGAGAAAAAAGGTAAAGCGGACAAAGGCAATCAAGTAACTTTTGACTTTGAAGGCTCTATCGATGGCGAAAAATTCGAAGGCGGTTCTGCTGAAGATTTCAAACTGGTTATCGGTAGCAACCAGATGATTCCTGGTTTTGAAGCGGGTATCAAAGGCATGAAAGCTGGCGAAGAGAAGGTTATCGACGTCACTTTCCCAGAAGATTACCAAGCTGAAAACTTAGCGGGTAAAGAAGCTCAGTTCAAAATCAATGTAAAATTGGTTGAAAAATCTAAGCTACCAGAAATCAACGAAGAGTTCCTTGAGCTATTCGGCGTGAAAGAAGGCGGCGTTGAGAAGTTGAAAGAAGACGTTCGCAAAAACATGGAACGCGAAATCAAAAACGCGGCTCGTAGCCAAGTTAAGCAAGCGACTTTTGACGCATTGCTAGAAAAGAACGAGTTTGATGTACCAAATGCTATGCTAGAGCAAGAAATCGAGCGTCAGCGCAACATGATGATGCAACGTTTTTCTCAGCAGTTTGGTGCCAATGCTGATAGCTTCGATAAAGACATGCTACCAAATGAGCTATTTGAAGAGCAAGCGCTACGTGCTGCTCGTCTTGGCATCATCGTTGCTCGTGTTATCGATACCAAAGGCTTAGAAGTCGATCAAGAACGCGTTGAAACCTTCATCAAAGAAGCGGCTGAAAACTACGAAGATCCAAGTGAAGTAATCGAATACTACACCAATGACAAGCAGCAGCGCGCGAACATTGAGTCTGTAGTACTAGAAGACCAAGTAGTTGATTATTTAATCGAGCAAGGTAAAGTAACTGACAAAGAAGTTAGCTACCAAGACTTGCTAGCTGCACAGCAACAACAGCAGCAAGGCATGTAATTTAGTGAGATAACTTAGCAAGTTGCCATTCAATGGCAAATTGCTAATCTCAATCTAAACATGCTCTAACATAATGCTCTAACATATGTGTTAGGGCATTTTTATTGGGGATTTATATGCTATCTTTATGGACAGTTTATAACCAAGCCCCTTGATAAATGGTTACAGACGCCTTATTAATAGTGAGTCAATCATTTTATTAATAGCACTCATGTTATAAATAGAAAATTATTTTTCACATGAAAAAGTTACTATTGCCTCAATAAAAAAGTTACCATTAGCTCAATTATTTTTAGCGATATCTGGCGCTTATTATTTCAGCCAACGAATATTATTAAAAAGCGGCAACATCTAGCATGATAAGCAGCCCTACAAGCGTAGCCGCTCGCTAGCTTCAATCCCTTTATTTTATGTACTTATAAACAGGACATCTTTATGACAGATTATGATCGCATCACTGCCAACCCACATTTTGATATGCTGATGAGTGCGCACAATGACGCACAAGGCATGCAATATACCCAAAGCGCTCCTCAAGCTGCGCATGCAGCATTAGTACCGATGGTCGTTGAACAATCCTCTCGCGGTGAACGCTCGTTTGATATTTTCTCGCGTCTATTGCGTGAGCGCGTTATCTTTTTGACTGGTCAAGTCGAAGACCATATGGCCAATCTGATTGTTGCACAGTTGCTATTTTTAGAAGCAGAAAACCCAGATAAAGACATTCACTTGTATATCAATTCACCAGGCGGCTCAGTGAGTGCAGGTTTGGCAATCTTTGACACCATGAACTTCATCAAACCTGAAGTGTCAACCATCTGTATGGGCGGTGCTTATAGCATGGGCTCGTTCTTGCTCGCGGCTGGTCAAAAAGGCAAGCGTTACTCTCTTGCCAATGCTCGTGTCATGATTCATCAGCCTTCAGGCGGCGCGCAAGGTCAAGCAACCGATATCGAAATTAATGCGCGTGAAATTCTAAAAACGCGTGCCCGCTTAAACGAGATTTTGGCAGAACGTACTGGTCAACCATTAGAGAAAATTGAAAAAGACGTTGAGCGTGACTTTTGGTTAGATGCGAAAGAAGCCAAAGAGTACGGTCTGGTTGATGAAGTATTAGAGCGCCGCCCTACTTCTTTATAATTACCGCATAAGAGCAAAAGCTTTGATGGGCATCAAAAGCCTGAGCGTTATACGTTTTGGCTTTGATGTAAAAAATCAAAATATTTGTAAGTTTTAAATTTTAGGAGCGCCTTTTATGGCAGAAGATAACACCCCGCATTGCTCGTTTTGCGGCAAAGCCAAAAGCGATGTACAGCAGCTGATTGCCGCTGACGATGCCAATATCTGTAATGAATGTATTGAGCTATGTACCGATTTAATCGCAGATAGCGCCGAAGATGGCGATGATGACAGCGACATTGATACGTCTTGGGTCAATAAAAAGCTACCAACGCCAAAAGAGCTGCGTGCCAAGCTTGACGAATACGTCATTGGACAAGACGCTGCTAAAAAAGCACTAGCAGTTGCCGTCTATAACCACTATAAGCGTCTAAAAGTTAGCCAAACCTTAGCCAATGACAGCAAAAAAGCGAAGATTGGCGCTGACGATGCCATGGTTGAATTGGCGAAAAGTAACATTTTGCTGATTGGCCCAACGGGTTCTGGTAAGACTTTGCTGGCGCAAACCTTGGCGCGTCTACTGGATGTGCCTTTTGCGATGGCCGATGCGACGACCTTGACCGAAGCAGGTTATGTCGGTGAAGATGTCGAAAACATCGTGCAAAAACTTTTGCAAGCATCAGATTATGATGTGAGCAAAGCGGAACAAGGCATCATCTATATCGATGAGATTGATAAAATCAGTAAGAAAGGCGACAATCCGTCTATCACCCGTGATGTGTCAGGCGAAGGCGTACAGCAAGCGTTGCTAAAGCTTATCGAAGGTACGGTCGCTGCCATTCCGCCACATGGTGGTCGTAAGCATCCACAGCAAGAGCTGATCCAAGTTGATACGAGTAACATTTTAATCATCGTCGGCGGGGCGTTTGCCGGTCTTGATGCGGTTATTCAGCAGCGTACAGAAAAAGGCGGTATCGGCTTTAACGCCGATGTCAGCTCAAAAGACGATAGCAAACGCAGCTCAGAATTACTGCAACAAGTAGAGCCTGAAGATTTGATCAAATTTGGTCTTATTCCTGAGCTCATCGGTCGTCTTCCTGTTCTTGCTGCGCTCACAGAGCTGGACGAGGACGCATTGGTGCAGATATTGACAGAACCAAAAAACGCTTTGGTTAAGCAATATAAGTATCTATTCGATATGGAAGGCGCTGACATTAGCTTTACCAAAGAAGCGCTCGATGCGATTGCCAAAAAAGCCATGGCGCGTAAGACTGGTGCTCGTGGTTTGCGTTCTATCGTTGAAAATGCGCTCCTTGAGACTATGTACGAGTTGCCTTCGATGAAAAATGCCAAGACTGTCATCGTCGATGAGCAAGTGATTAATGAAGGTAAAACACCTGAAATTATCTTTTCTACCGACGACTCAGAGCAAATAGCGATAGATGCTTAGCGGTTGTTATCAGCTTTATTAAAACTGTCATTGAAGTAAAGGCGTCTAGCATATCTTATACTAGACGTTTTTTTATGGCTGCTCACTTATGATTTTTTTATGACAGCCAATGTATGGATAAAGTGACAGCGGCGTCTATCAATCGTTCACAGCTAAAACAACAAAGCATGCTAAGGTAAATGTGCTACCAACACCTATCACTGATGAAACAAAGGACTGTTTATCATGCTTAACAATATTACTTCTATCGCAACCTCATTACATCAACACTTGCCTTTTCATACCACGATAGACCAAGATATTACTCCTTATTATCATAATCATGTCGCGGCTATTACGGGTGCTGGCTCTGGTATGGGGCGCGAGTTGGCTATTCATTTGGCAAAAATGGGCTGCCACGTGGCGCTCTCTGATATCAACGCGGTGCAACTGGCACAGACCAAAGAATTGCTGGTCGGTTATAATATAAAAGCGACTATGACGGTGCTTGATGTCTCAGACAATAAAGCCGTGGAAGCGTGGGCAGATAGCGTGATGGTAGACCATGGCAAAGTGAACTTTATCTTTAATAATGCAGGCGTGGCGCTATATTCGACCGTAGAAGGCAGTAGTATTAGCGAGCTTGAATGGGTCATGGACATCAATTTTTGGGGTGTGGTTTATGGCACCAAGGCATTTTTGCCATTGATTAAAAATAGTGTCAAACAAAGCGAATCGACAAATGGCAGCAAAAAAAACAGATCGCGCCAATTTAACGAGCATGGTCACATCATTAATATCTCAAGCCTGTTTGGCTTAACCGCTCAGCCATCACAATCTGCGTATAACGCCAGTAAATTTGCTGTACGCGGCTTTACCGAAAGCTTGCGTCAAGAGCTAGATATTCAGCGCTGCGGTGTGTCATCGACCTGCATTCATCCAGGCGGGATTAAAACCAATATTGCCAATAGTGCCCGTGGCAATGACAGTATCAATGATATTGGCATGCGTACTGGCCCCAAAGCCATTCAGAGCTTTAATAAGTTTCTGAAATTTGATGCAAGCAATGCCGCTTGGATTATTTTGCAGGCTGCCGCGACCAATCAACCGCGCTGTCTGATTGGCAACGATGCCAAGATAATTGACGCGGTACAGCGTGTCTTTCCAGCGACATACAGTCAAATATTGAACGATGTCCATACGCTCTCTCGTAAGCTCAAACCACGCCGCCATAAAAAACCAAGCACGCCAAAATAGTATGTTTTAAAAATCACTACCTACAAAAAAGCACTTAAATATTATCAATATTTAAGCGCTTTTTTGTAGGTAGTATTTCAACACTGTCTTTCAATATGGTTCTTCATACGGTATGAAATTAATTCATGTCCCTCTAAAGCCAAAACACTTTATCTATTTATATACTTTAATTATTTAATATTTGGTACAATTATGTTTCTAGCAACTTACAGATTGATGACTCATTCAGATTTTTTGCACAAAAATTAAGATTACTTCTGTCATTTTGACAGCTAAATTATCATAAAAATATATTATTACATATTATTTTTGATAATAAGGATATTCCAATGAAAATACTTTTAAAGGTCAAACCCTCTTCCTCCGTTTTACTGGCTGCTATCTTTGCTATTGGTGCAGTTAGCCTGTCAGGCTGTAGTGAATCAGATACCAAGGCGGTCGACCGTGTCGAAGAAGCTGAAGCATTAGCCCGCGTTAAGTCACTTGAGGCACGTGCTGCAGAAATTAAAGACGAGATGGCTGCAAATCCAAGCGCCAAACTGAGCGTTAGCATGCCAGATGAGTCCACTATTCCAGATGATGAGTTCGGCGCAGCAGTACGTCGCGGCTTACAAATCGCCAATCATACTTATAAAGAGATGCCTGACAATGTCGGCAATCAGTTGAATTGTACCAGCTGTCACTTGGGTAATGGCTCAGAGGCTTACGCAGCGCCTTGGAATGGTATGCCCGGCATTTATCCTATTTATCGGTCACGTGCTGGTCGCGTGAATTCAATACAAGAGCGCATCAATGGCTGTTTTGAACGCTCAATGAATGGCAAAGCACTTGATCTAGGTTCAGATGATATGAATGCGATGGTGTCTTATATGAGCTGGCTATCACAAGGCTTGCCTTATGGTGTCTCGCCTGAAGGTCGCGGTTTTGTTAAGGTAGACAAAACTTTAGAGCCAAATACGGACAATGGTAAAAAGCTGTTTGCTGAAAAATGTAGCGTTTGCCATGGTGAAAATGGCGAAGGTCAATATAATGACGATGGCACTTATATCTATCCAGCAGTAGCTGGAGACAAGTCCTTCAACGATGGTGCAGGTATGGCGCGAACTTATACAGCAGCTGCCTTTATCAAAGGCAAAATGCCCTTTGGTCAAGGTAACTCGCTTAGTGACCAAGAAGCGGTCGATATTGCCGCTTACTTTACCCATCTGCCGCGACCTATCAAAGCCAACAAAGACAAAGACTGGCCCAATGGTGATGCCCCTAAAGATGTACGCCGCTAGTTTTAAGCACCTTTAAAAGTTACCATAAAAAAAGCCCAGTTATTTAATAGCTGGGCTTTTTTATTATGGACAGTTAGGACAATTTGCGTCCTTTATCTTTAATTTAAGGCAATTTCATATCACCATCAACCAGCCAGCCCACGCGGCGCATCACATGAGCGACCACCCCTGCAATTAGGGCAGGTAATACAAACATCAATAAGACAATCGCTGTCCATAACTGAGTACTACTCATGATTTCTTGTGACGCTTCAATCACTCCAAATACGCCGACCAATCCGGCGGTACCCATACCCGCACCCGTTGCTGTACATGCCAGTCCAAAACCTATGGTCGCAATAGGACCAACGATGGCGCTGGCAATCACAGCAGGCAACAACACCAGCGGTTTTTTTAACACATTAGGAATCTGTAGCATACTGGTACCCAGACCTTGAGATATTACGCCACTGACGCCGTTGTCTTTAAAGCTTGCAACGGCAAAACCAATCATGTGTGCCGCACAGCCTACCACTGCTGCCCCGCCTGCTACGCCACCAAGCCCAATTGCGATACAAATAGCAGCGCTGGACGTTGGCAATGTCAATAAAATACCTACCACCACTGCAATTACAATACCCATTAACAGAGGCTGTAACTCAGTGGCCGCTTGAATACCTTGACCAATGGCAGCGACCGCAGCGACGATAGGTGGATTCAATAGGGCGCAAACTGCTAATGCTACCGCGCATACCAATAAAGGAACCAATAGAATATCAAGCTTGGTTTTGCCAGCGACCCAAGTACCAGCACGATAAGCAAATACCGAGGTCAAATACGCCCCTATCGGATTGCCCGGTAAGGCGGCAAAGGTCGCAGGTCCGCCTACTTGGGGCGTAAATAACGTCCCTGCCATTAATGCTTCAGAGTGTGCGCCAAGCATACCCGCCACCAAGCAGCTGAGCATGACGAGCGTCGGTGCTTTAAGATAATAGGCGATCCCTACTCCGATACCTGCACCCATGAGTACTGAGGCAAGCTTGCCCACCGCAACCAATGCGGGCAAATCTAACCAGCCACCGATTTGCGAGATGATTAGACCAGCAATCAATGTGACAAATAGCCCTAAAGCCATGCCAGTAAACGCATCAATAAAATACTTTTGGAAAAATGCTTTAATGAAGCCAGTAGGCGGTGTTGCTAAATGAGAGACTGTCATAGCCATGCTCTTTATAAAATTTTTGATGAAAGGTAATAAACCAACAGAAAAATAACTTTGCTAAAAATCAGAGATAAAAAAAACGTCATTACGACGCTTTTTTTATTATTCATAAAGAACTATAACTGTCATTAAACAGCATAACTTAACGACGCTGTTCAACAATAATGGAGTCAATACCATTATTCTGTAGGCGCTGCTGAGCAGTGGTTACTGCTTGGCGATTATTCATCGGGCGAGAAATAACTTGATAGATTGGCAAACCATTACCCGTCGTATTCTTGACCACGCGAGCGTCTACACCTGCCATCAACACTTGAGCACGGCGGCGATCTGCTTCATCCGCATCACCGAAGCTGTTGATCTGCAAAATGTAAGTTGCCGCAGGTTTTGCGGCCTGAACGCTAGCAGTACCTGCGCCTGCATTATTGGTGGACGTATTATTGCTACTAGCAGGCGTCGATCCATCATAGGTCGCGTCTTCTTCAACGATCACAATGTCATCGCCGCTATTACTGGTAGCAGCGTTATTGCCACGACTGGGCGCAATAACCGTATTTTCAGAGATACCAAAGTTACCAGTATCATCATTGCGACTGGCTGAGCCATCTTCAGGTTGAGTCACCACCACATCAGGCTCAAAGGCACTGATATCCCCTATGCGATCATTGCCTGTCTCAGCAATATCTTCATCAGGAATAGTCGCCATCTCTTGATTGGGCAAAATATCATAGAACTCATAATCACCATTATCAGTATCAGTGTCGACACGTGGCTGTACCTGACGATCAGGATCATTACCAGCGGTGCTGTCAGCGGGACTGAAATCAAATAATGGTGACAAGTATATAAACACCCCTATCATAAGGGTCAATACAGCCCCGACAAACATCCACAATAAGCCTGATACGCTACTTGTTTTGCGTTTTTCAGTCGCACCTTTAGGTTTTTTGGCTAGCATGGATCTGGTTCTCCCTACTGAATCTAACTATCATCAAATTATGGCTGGCAGTCATCTATACTCATACTACATGTTAGAAAGTTACTATATACTAGAAAAAAACTACATGCTAGATGGTGCCGACAACCCTAACAAACTAAGACCATTGGCCAATACTTGACGTACGGCTTTAGACAAACGCAAACGAGCTTGCATTAATTCCATCTCATCCGAGCTTGGTGTCTCACCTGACGTCAAACTCACTGGCAAAATGCGATTGCTGTCATACCAACCATGAAATAGCGCTGCCAACTCTTTAAGGTAGTTGGTCAAGACATGTGGCTCATAACCCGTCGCGGCGCGTAATAATGTCGCTGGATATCCTGCTAATAGCTTAATCAGCTCGTCTTCGTTTGGTGCGCTAAGTAAGTTTTGATGTTCTAAACCAATCGCATCGTCTACCACAAGACCACTATTTTGTAGCTTTTCTAATACTCGGCAAACACGGGCATGCGCGTATTGAATGTAATACACTTGATTGTCTTTGCTTTGTGATTTAGCCAGCTCCAAATCAAAATCAATATGCACTTCAGGCTTACGGGCGACATAATAAAAACGCGCGGCGTCGTTACCAACTTCGGTACGTAAATCACGCAGGGTGACAAATTGACCTGAACGCGAGGACATTTGCACTTTTTCACTGCCACGCCATAGTGCAACAAATTGCACAAGCACCACATCTAAACGCTCAGCATCAATACCAAGAGCCAATAAAGCGGCTTTTACGCGTGGCACATAACCATGGTGATCAGCACCCCAAACATTCACCACTTTATCAAAACCACGATCAAATTTGTTTTTGTGATATGCAATATCAGAGGCAAAATAAGTAGATTGACCATTGGCACGGCGCACCACACGGTCTTTTTCATCACCAAAATCGGTTGATTTGAACCAAATATTACCGTCTTTTTCGTATAGGTAGCCTTTTTCATCTAAGGTTTGCAAGACTGGCTCAATCTCGCTATCAATAGAACGTTCGCTAAACCAGCACTCGTAGCGCACACCAAAGTCATTTAAGTCATCCTTGATATCGGCTAAAATACTGCTCAATGCCGCATTTAAAAACAGCTCATAACCCTCACCAAGCAAGGCTTTACTGTTGGCAATCAAACCATCAATATGCGCTTCTTTGTCACCTGCTAGCAGTGTTTTTTCGCCGTCCGCATTGATCTCAAACTCAGCATCTTCTGGCACATCTTTGGCGATTGCTGCAAAGCTATGAACGTAATGATCGCCGTGTTGCGCTTTTAACGTTTGGGCGATGTCACTGACATAATCACCTTGATAGCCATTAACTGGGAAAATTATTTGCTCACCGTTGGTTTCCAGATAACGCAAATAGGTGCTGGTCGCCAAGATATCCATTTGCCGACCCGCATCGTTGACATAGTACTCACGCGTGACATCATAGCCAATCGCTTCAAGCAGGTTTGCCACGCTCATACCGAACGCTGCACCGCGACCATGACCAACGTGCAAACTTGACGTTGGATTGGCAGAGACAAACTCAACTTGAATTTTTTGCCCGTCAAACTGATCGCTTAAACCGAAGCGATCTTGCAAGGCAAAGATATCATCTAATACCGCAAACTTGGCTTCCGCATTTAAGAACACGTTAATAAAACCTGGACCTGCGATTTCCACTTGGCGAATGTCTTGGTTTTCAGGCAGCGCATTGACAATTTTTTCAGCAAGCTGTCGTGGATTGACCTTGGCAGCTTTGGCCGCTGTCAGCGCGATATTACTGGCGAAATCACCATGGCTTAAGTCTTTAGTACGGGTGATTTGGCTATTATTTTGCCAATCGCTTGGTAACGTGCCATCTGCTTGTAGGGTTTGAATCGCATCATTAAATAGTGATGCAAGTGTATCAATTTGGGCTTGTGACATAAGGATTTGAACTCAGTTAAATAAACAACAAAAACGGTATAAAAATGTGGCGAATGCGAGCAGCCAATAACTGCCTATTATAATAGCGACCGACATTGCAGGGGATAAAATAATACAAAAAAGATAAGTAACCTGTAAATATAACAATCTTTGCCCTGCATTGCACCATTTGCACCAAAATTAGCACTAAAATCTTACGGTTATGACAGTTAACACTGATAATTTAAGTGACTAGGGCGTGTCTTCATTTTAAAAATGGTGATAAACATGAGATAAATTGCCGTCAAACAAGGAAAATAGCACAAATAATATCGATATATTGATAAGCTGGTTGACGATGTTTGGCAAAATTTAGCCATTTTTAGCCCATTTAGAGGTTAATCGATTGAATTGAAGACACGCTCTAACAGGCGTTGTCTGTGCTTTCACTCACGATAAGTCAGATTAAAATATTTTAAATAGATCAGCATTTAGCGCTGTTACCGATAAGTCAGCCCTGCAAATTGTAGCGTTACTGTTGTCTCATACTTAGCAGCAGTTTATACCTGCTCGCTTCCGCGTTATAATAACGGTTTGTATTGCTGCCTGCTTTTTTCTGACTTATTTTATGGATTACTGCTTATATCATGAATGGTGATACTTCATTTTGAAGGCAATTATTATCGAAAGATTCATAAAATAATAGAAATAAATAAAGGCGGCGTTACTACTTTATAGGATTATGCCATGTTTGCTATTGCTGCCAGTACAGTTACCAGTTGGGGATTGTATGTTTTACTACCCATATTTATCGCCTTCTTATTTTTTATTATGTGGGATATCTCTAAAGAATCTCAAGCTGGGCGTGCGGGTACATTTTGGATTTTCTTAGCACTAGGCGCAGGGTTTGTGGGCTTCTTACTCAAGCTATTATTGGAAGTCGCTTTTAAAAGGTGGTTGATATAATTTTTATATAACTGGGCCGTGTCCTCACTGTCAATGATAGGTAATAAATAACTCACCTATCACTGATAAATAGACAGTTAAATGATCAATTAAAAAATGCATGGCTCATGACGGCTTCACTTTATAGTGTGTCAATCATTCCTATCAAAATATCACTCACTGAGCCTTGCTATCATTTTTTACGACTTCACTCACGTAAGTTGGTAAATCCCACGCACCACCAGCAAAACCGCGACACATTCCTGAGCTGGAATCTTCTGATTTGGCAAATGTTTGACCATTCCAAACCCATATCGCATGATTCCAGCAATCACCCAAGCCTCGATCTTTATGTGTTGCCCAAATCTCGCCATCAGAATAGTCATTGCCTGCGGTGGTGATTAGCTGCGAACTATGAGGGTTTGCGTTGTCTATAAGCCAATATCCATAGCTTTCATTATAGGCACCTTGCCAGCACAGGTGGCTAGCAAGCGTATGGGTGGCATCTACGGGTGTAAACGTCCAATCCAGTCTATCAACACCATACTCTTGCATTCGTTGATACACTTCGGTTTTTGGATTAATCAGCTCACAGTCTCCCATATCATCTTCAGAGCCTATAAGCTCCTTGGCATCAATATCGATCCACTTGTTTATATTGACCTGAAAGTACGCCTGTTTTGATGCAGATAGTGTCTTATTTTCTTTTTCTGAATACGAGAATGCCTTTTTGATGATTGGCTTTGGCTTAGCGGATTTCGGTATTTGCTTACTTGTGTGGTTTTGACTTACCAATGCTATTGGCGTGCCCACTCTGCCTTGTACCTCATCAAGTTTTAGCAGCACGGCACTCATACCTTTGTCGCTAATAGACCAATTTTTACCACCCGCTCTTATCTCTATCTTAGTATTTTGACGCGAATGACTCAGAAGTTGCTGAGTTTGCTTGGTGGTTAAATCGTACACAGAACCATCAGCATCTGGTTGTAGCATGCCTTGGTTTTTGCCATTTAACCACAGTTCAGCACTATGGTAGGTTTTGTCTGAAGTTTCTGATAAAAACTGGATTTGGGCAATCGGCAAGGCTTTTTTGGGTATGACGGTTAATAAAATAGAAGCTGGCGTATCGAATATACTCTCATCTGCATAACCTGCTGCGCGACAAGTCAATGTATTATCACAAACCACCTGCCAATCATCCTGCACAAAGCCCCACCCTTCAAATGGCGTACCATAGCCAGCATGAGCTGATATGGACGTCAATGGCAGTAAACCCATCATAGCGCTGAGCAAAATCGTTATTTTTTTCACTACCCATTTTCCTTATGAGTGATAAAGTACGCACGCGCTACTTTTTGGCAATCAAAGTCGCACGCATCGGCGCAGGATAGCCTTCAAGCGTTTTGCTGCAATCATTAGGATCTAAGAAGTCGGCTAGCGAATGATAAGTCATCCATTCCGTTTTGCGCTGCTCATCGATAGAAGTCGTTGCCACATCGACACAACGTACCTCTGAGAATCCTGCTTTTTCTAGCCAGCCAATTAATGCGGCGACTGACGGTAAAAAATACACATTATTCATCTGGGCATAGCGGTCATGTGGCACCAGTACGGTATTGGCATCACCTTCGATAACCAAGGTTTCAAGCACCAACTCACCGCCTTTGACCAACTGCCCTTTAAGCTGTTGTAAATGCTCAAACGGCGATTGGCGATGATAGAGCACCCCCATACTAAATACGGTGTCAAATAATTGGCTATGCTCGGGCAATGCTTCAAGTGGTACGGGGATATAATGCGTTTTATAGCTATCAGCAGCCCCGACAAAATGCCGAATCGCCATAAACTGATGATAAAATAAGCAAGACGGATCAATGATAATGACTGTATCCGTGCCAGCGCCAGCCATACGCCAGCCGTGATAGCCAGAGCCACCGCCCACATCTAATACACGCCGACCTTTTAAATTACCCAAATGCGGTGCGACCCGTTGCCACTTCCAATCACTGTGCCATTCGGTATCAATCAATATTGGCGCGGCTTGTTGGTCTTCATTCTGACCACTATCAATTTGATGTTCGAGCTGACCACCAATTTGAAAAGGCCCTTTACGCCACGGCATGAGCTGCTTTAATAATGCCATTGTCTGTTTGCGCTGAGACTCACTAAGATTTGCCTCAATCGTCAGGACATCACTGTTTAGATCGACATTATTGACGGTTAATGTTGGCAAACGAGCGACTGACGCTTGATAAGCAGGTGCATGCGCGTAGTTGGCTTTGTCCTTGATATCATTTAACCATGTTGGCAAGCGCGTAAGCCATTCATAAGCACTCGGCTGCTGCTGGGCTAACTCAAACAAGGTTAAATATAATTCGCGTTCAGCGTGAGTAATAGTGTCGTTAAGCATAAAAGCAGGTTACCGTATTGATCAAAAAAACTGTGTTAAAAATAAGGATTATTTAAACGCCACAATAGAGACGAAGTTCAAAAACTGAAACCATGTCAGATGACGTTTAAAGCCAACTTGATCTAGCCTTGCATGATGCTCATCTAATGTATCAGTAATAAGCACGTTCTCTAGTGCATTACGCTTACCGCTAATTTCCATCTCGCTATAACCATTGGCGCGTTTAAAGTCATAATAACGCTCAACCAACCACGCATCATATTGCTCATCAAAAGCATGGGTTTTTTCAGTTAATACCAGTATCCCGCCTTCACTTAACGCTGCATAAATTTTCTCTAATACTGCGACTCTATCGGCAGCTGGCAAAAACTGTAGCGTTAAATTCAAAATCACCATATCGCAAGGTTCAAGTTCCACATCGCGAATATCAGCGGTAATCACTTCGATGTCATGCGCAGGATAATTTTCACTCAGTAGCGTGGTCGCTTCGGTCGTCATCGCTGGTGAGATATCAATCGCTTTAATCTGCAAGTCTTGCGACTCAAACTCACCCGCCAACGTCATGCTTGCTGCGCCAAGTGAACAGCCCAAATCATACACTCGACTGACGCGCTGTCCACTATCGCTCTGTTGACGATACTTACAATGGCGTCGGGCAAATATAGGCAGCATCGCTAGCACCTGACCATAACCCGGCACGCTGCGACGAATCATATCAGGGAAACAAGCCACCACTTGCTCATCAAAGGAGAAGCGCGCGGCTTTATCGAGTGGCGTGGTAAACGGTTTGTCAAATAGGGTGTCGTGTTTAATAATAGCAGGCTTAGATTGACTCATGGTGCGACTCATTTTGTGATAATAGAACTTAAATTAGGAGATAATTGATGGTCTTGCTTGTCATTATTAGCTGAAAGCGGCACGACGTAGCAAAAGCCCATTATAACATTACTGTTTGTTACTTATCGCAGTCAGATGCCCTGCTAAGCTAAATAGGTATTGCTAAGTAGAAAACACTTGGCTCATATTTTATATTTATAAAAATAGGAAAAATTATGCAAACCATTATTTTGGGCGGTGGCTGTTTTTGGTGCACCGAATCGGTATTTTTATCCGTAAAAGGTGTGCAATCTGTCGTTTCAGGCTACATGGGCGGTGACGCTGTTTCTGCCAATTACGAAGCGGTTTGTGGTGGCAATACAGGGCACGTTGAAGTCATTAAAGTCGAGTTCGATGACTCTATCGTCCCGTTAGAAGTGATACTTGATGTTTTCTTTGCCACCCATGATCCCACCACAATGGATCGTCAAGGCAATGACGTCGGTAGCCAGTACCGCAGCGTGGTTTTTTATACCGAAGAAAATCAGAAACCAACGATTGACCGCACCATCAACAAACTGCGCGATATGGGCGTCAATGTGGTCACCGAAGTACATCCAGCTGTTGAGTTTTATCAAGCAGAAGAGACCCATCAGGATTTCTTTAATAAGAATCCAGGACAAGGGTATTGCAACTTTGCCATACCGCCAAAGCTTGCCAAATTGCGTAAAGAGTTTAGTCAATATATGGTGAGTTAAACGACAAATGAAGATATTTTTTATTTAGAATAAAAAAATATTTCAGCATTTCTTTATAGCCAAACCCTTATTGTATGAGCGTTTGGCTTTTTAACATCTTTAGCATTCTCACTCAAACCGTTATGATAGAAACAACTCAAATATAACCCTCAACGAATAAAGGCGAAGGTATGAACGCTGAATTTTGGCACAGCCGCTGGCAAGAGAAACGCATTGGCTTTAATCAGTCTGCGGTGAATCAATTATTAATAAATTACTTTAAGCAGTTAAACCTGCCAACTGGTAGCCGTGTCTTTGTCCCTCTATGTGGTAAATCGATTGATATGGCTTGGCTGGCAGCGCAAGGCTACGACGTCGTAGGCGTTGAATTGGTGGAAACAGCCGTACAAGAATTCTTTACTGAGCAAAATATCTCCCCTACTGTGCACCAGCATGTAGACAATTCAGCGATTAAATACTATCAAGGTCAGTTGTCAGGACAAACCATTACCTTATGGGTTGCTGATATTTTTGCACTGTCATCTGAGGATATCGGATCTGTAAAGGCGGTGTATGATAAAGCCGCATTGATTGCGCTGCCAGAAAATATGCGTACGAAGTATAGCGAGCATATACGTAAAATAAGTGGTCATGCACCACAATTTATCATCACTCTCACTTATGACCAAAGCAAAAAAGCGGGACCGCCGTTTTCTATCAGTAGCGAGCAAATACAGCAATATTATGGCGATAACTATCATATCAGCGAACTGACGAGTGAACCTACTTCTATAGGATCGGCACCTGAGCTAATGGTCACGGAGCATGTTTGGCTATTAAAGTGAGTGGTTAATAAAGCCGTTTGCGTAGCGATTAATCAGTACTAAATTATGATGGAGAAATTGAATGAAAATATTAGTTGGGCTGATAAGTTTAATCTCTATTTTGCTAGTCACACTCGCAGGTCCGCTGTACAAGTTTGGCTTAGTCGATTTAGCGACTGCGTTTTCAGGGTTTAAGTTTGGTGTATTTGCTGGTATCGCAGCATTGGTACTATTAGGCATACAGCTTTTATTTAAACGAGACACGGCTAGCCTTGGTAGCGTATTAACATCAGCAGCGCTTGCTATCATTGCCATTGTTATTCCACTAAGCATGATGAATACCGCCAAAAACGTACCGCCCATTCACGATATTTCAACCGACCTAGTGAATCCACCTAAATTTGTGGCCATTGCCCCACTGCGCGCTGATGCACCAAACCCAGTTGAGTATGCAGGTGCAGAGACTGCAACGCAGCAGCGCGCCGCCTACCCTGAATTACAAACATTACGCTATAGCCAGTCAAAATCTGAGTTGGTTGGGGCAACCAAACAAGCCATCGATAATTTAGGTTGGGAGCTTGTCAGTATCGATACTAACAAAGGCGTCATTGAAGCGACAGATACGACTGCTTGGTTCGGTTTTAAAGATGATGTTGTCGTGCGTATCACGGATAACGATAATGAACGTTTGGTCGATATTCGTAGTAAGTCACGGGTTGGTGGGAGCGATTTGGGCAAAAATGCGGCGCGTATTCATAAATTGATTGAAGAGTTGGATGGGGTTTTGGGCGAGTGATTAGATTAGGTTTTGAATGAAGTAAAAGTGATTAATTGGATTTTTTTAGCACTTTATCCATTTTAGCCTATCTACCTTAAAACCCTCTCTCAACCTCACGCCACCGTCAATTTATAGTAACAGCTTACTTCGATACCTTTTCTTTACCCATGAGATTGGTTACTCTAAGTCCATACTGCACCAATCCGCTTTGCTTTCTCTTTTAATAACTATTTCAACGTTTATAGGATATTTTCATGCGTTTGACTCCAGTTTCTACTTTATCGCTACTTAGCCTTGCTGTTGGGCTGAGTTTTGCTAGCACTGCTCAAGCAGCCAAACCACCAGCGCCAGACTTATCTAATGCCGAGTTTCAACAATGCTTAGACGGTTTGAAAAACTCTAGCAAATTTCGCGGCGTCGATAGCTCTACTTTTAATAACTATCGCCCTAGCCAGCCTGATCCTAGCGTGATTCAGTCATTGAATTATCAGCCAGAATTTCAAAAAGACGTTTGGGATTATTTATCTTCGCTGGTCGATAAAGAGCGTGTAGAAGATGGCATCCGCGCCAAGCGCCAATGGGCAGATACGCTACGTCAAATTGAATCACGCTATGGCGTCAAAGCCGAGCACGTACTAGGTGTATGGGGCGTTGAGTCAAACTTTGGGCAGACATTGGGCAAAAAACCTTTGTTTGAGTCTTTAGCGACGCTGTCTTGTTTTGATCGCCGTCAGAGCTACTTCCAAGGTGAATATGCCAATGCGCTAAAAATCGTCCAAAACGGTGATATCGCGCCAAGTGATATGACAGGCTCATGGGCGGGCGCTTTTGGGCAAACGCAATTTATGCCAAGTACCTTTTTAGAGTTGGCAGTTGATTTCGATGGTGATGGTCGCCGTGATTTGGTCAATAGTGTGCCTGACGCGCTAGCCTCTACCGCCAACTTCTTAGATAAGCGTGGCTATCGCACGGGCGAGCCTTGGGGCTACGAAGTCAAGCTGCCCAGTGGATTTTGGGCAGCGTCTGATCGTAAAAATAAGAAGTCTATCAGCCACTGGCGCAATCAAGGTATCACGCTCGCCAATGGCAGTCCATTGCCTAACGACTTGAGTAGTGCTGGGTTATTATTACCCGCTGGCAAAGATGGTCCTGCTTTCTTAGTCGGTAAAAACTTTGATACGTTTTACTCTTATAATGCGTCAGAAAATTATGCGTTGGCAATCGCCCATTTATCAGACTTAATCACCAAAGAGGACAGCAGCAAAACTGACTTTGTCACAGCATGGCCTACCGATGACCCTGGTATCAGTCGCCAGCAAGCCAAAGATATCCAGCAGGCGTTATTGAACGCGGGTTACGATATTGGTGGTGTTGACGGCATTATTGGCGACAATACCCGTATCGCGATTCAGCAATACCAATCTAGTCGTGGTATCTTGCCAGCGGATGGCCGCGCAGGACAGAAATTCTACCGTGCAATCATTGGAGATGCTGGAAACATAACTCCGAAAAGTACGCAATACGGCAATAAATACGGACAGCCGCCGAATAGCCAGCCTTTAAACCCTGCCTCTGCTGATCGTATGGGCCAGCTGATTCAGCAGCAAACGAGTACTCCTAATACGTACTCAACGCAGCCTTCTGCGCAATCACCTACCTCTGGTAACACACGCTATCGCCGTGTCATCGGTAGCGACGGTGTGGTGAAGCTCGTTCGTGTTGACGAAGGTTCTTAGTATTCTGCGGATGTATCTTAGGCTAAGCAAATAAAAAAAGCCACGTTAATAATAACGTGGCTTTTTCATGGGGTTCATTCTTTAGTTTTTAGTCAATTGTCAATTGTCAATTGTCAACTTAAACGATCGGTGGTGGGTTCGGTTTACCATTGTCACCATCCCAGTTCTCACGTGCTTTTTCATCTAGATCAGCAGGCGTTTTTGGCTCCCATTTTCCATTTTCTTTCCAAGTAGCATCACCCCAATCAGCATCTTCTTCTTTTCTGTCCAAGTCTTTGTAAGCTTGGCTAGGGTCGATACCGCGACGTTTCATGTCCGCTACTTGCTCTTCTAATGTATGAAACTGCTCGGCAGCATGCATAGATTCTTCTAAGCCATCAAGCTCTTTTTTTAATGCATCGTTTTTAGCGTTACTCATCAGGTGCTCTCCTTAGTCAGTATTATTATGCGATTTATATACATTCGATTTGTATGTATACAATATATAAGTCAGTAATTTTAATATAAATAATGTATTTATTATCAATCTCTGATTAGTCTTAATATTACCAGTCTTAAATGGATTCACAACCGTTGACGCGTATGCTTTGTATTACAAAACGTAGTCACAGCCACACGTGTGCTCTTTACAGCAGATAGGCTATGACTACTTTTAAATAAGGAAGGCAGGAATATTATTAGTGCAAAATACGAATCATTGGGAGTTATGATGGACTTCGTTCAATAGATTTTTTGCGTGAAAGGTCAACTTCCAAAGTTCTTGCGAGACGCGAGTGCCATAGGTTGTGAGCTGTATCCAGTTTGCACCCACTAGCTGACGTTGTAGCTGGTTCAAATCATCTTGAGAAATTTGGCAGCGCGAGACGGCATGGACATTCGGCATCTCTTTTTTGATGTCTTGCTCAGCTTTTGACGCTATCAAGCGATTCACAGCATTTTGCAAGCCATAGCTCGAAAAGGTCGCTGGTATTTTCATCAAGGCGATCAATATCTCTTGCCATGTCAAGGTCATGGGTCTGGTAACATCCGTCAGGTTGCCACCTGCATAAGCTTGAGCGCTATATTGAATATCAAAAGCTTCTAACAATACAATGGGCTTACTCACATCATCAGAGACGAATTCATCAGCAGGTGGACTATTTTCCTTTAGCGTTTTGTCAGTAGACAATAGATCTGCAAACCGTTCCGCCACGGTTTGCTTGCTAAATTTGATCATCTCTTCATTGGCTCTCAGCCATCCACCAACGACCTGATGATTGGTCACTGCGTTATAGTAAGCTTGTACAAGTAATGGCTCAATATCCGTTTCTGTATCATAATAATATATCGTATTGTCCTGCCGAGTCACTGACTTAATAAATTCTTGCAGTTGACGACTGATACTCGCATCTGGATGATGATTTTTGATTAAGATGATTAACGGTTTGAGCTTGGCTTTGGCATTCAAATAGCTCAAATGCATTTGGCTAACGCCATTCCTTTGCACCGTGCCATAACTGTCTCCTATGAGCATCAGTGCATAATCGCACGAGTCGATACATTGTCGACCATATAGCGATGCTTTTGGCAATTGGCTCGACACATCATAGGTCAAGAAAGCCCGCGACTGAAAAAATATCGCCAAGCTGTCCAAGACCAACAATTGATCATTGTCAGCGCATATGATGTGAATATGATAGCGACGGTTTGGCACAATCACCTCTAAGCTTAGGTCATGACATAGAATAATATGATATAAAATAGAGCACAAATATCTTGTGTTGCACAGCCTAGCATAATCTTATAAAAATAAGCTCAATTTATTTGGGGCTGTCCTAGATAACTAGTTCAGTTCCTGTTTAACCCATTGTTTTAGCTGGTGTAATTGACGTTTTGGATCACTGTAGTTAAAACGCCACTC
>NZ_QGGM01000018.1:0-68650 GCF_003148585.1 Psychrobacter immobilis
GAGTGGCGTTTTAACTACAGTGATCCAAAACGTCAATTACACCAGCTAAAACAATGGGTTAAACAGGAACTGAACTAGTTATCTAGGACAGCCCCTAAAATTATGCATGCAGTTATTAATAACTATGAACCTCATTGCCTTCGTATATAGCCACAAGCGTTCACTCAAAGTCATTACAAGTTAAATGGCGGGCGTTATACTTAATTCTATTAAGGCGCGTTAAAAGCGCCTCCTATAGTAGGGATACTATAACAGTGAGCAATCATGTAGCAGGGAATGCAAATGAGTTTATGTGAAATTGTACGTTTAGAAGGATATATCCAAAGTACTTATCTTGCGGTATATCCAGATAAAATTATGCTGCTAGATGGGGCGTGTCGCCCTGATGTGCTGATGGTATTAGACTATATTAAGACAACGTTGCAACGACCAATAACGGATCTAAAAGTCGTCGTGGTCACTCATATGCATCCTGATCATGCAGGTGGCGCTCATCAATTCAGAAAAGAGACGGGCTGTATCATTGTTTCAGCAGAAAAAAAGCGTCAATGGTATAGCGGTATCGGTGGGCATGCCATGCATTTTGTGGATATAAACCTTGCGCATTATGTGGCGAGACGTCAAGGTCGCTCCCTTAAGAACCTGTGTTATCCTGCCCATCTTACGCCTGATATTATCGTTAAAGATGGGGATAGTGTGCCGAAATTTGATGAATGGCAAGTACTGGAAACACCCGGACATACAGATCGTGACTTGTCTCTATTTCATGTACCAAGTCGGCAAGTCTATACGGCCGATCTCATTATCAAACTGCGTCATAAGTTTGTGGCGCCTTTTCCTATTTATGATCCTAAAGTCTATATTCAGTCACTACAAAGAATAAAGGCGTTAAAACCTTCTATGGTCATGATGGCGCATGGGTGTGAGCTGGCAATAGATGCAGCAACTTTTGATATGCTGATTACGCAAGCACCCAAGCATCCACGGACGATTAAAGACACGATTAAGCATAAGCTACTGTGGCGAAAAGACGCTGACTTCACTATTTTTAAACGAAACCGTAAAAAATAAAGTGAAATTTTAAACAAAAAAAAGCCCAGTCACTATTAATATAATGACTGGGTTTTCTAAATATGGTGGGCCGACCGCGACTCGAACGCGGGACCAATTGATTAAAAGTCAACTGCTCTACCAACTGAGCTATCGGCCCTGAAGAGTGTATAAAAAAGCATGGCTTTTTTAACTCTGCAAGTGAATTTACAACTTCGTAAATTCGGTGAAGTTTTCTAAAAGAAAGCTTCTTAAACTTTGTTACTTATTATGCCAATACCTGATAGAGCAATGTACATAACAAGCATAATACTAAATATGGTGGGCCGACCGCGACTCGAACGCGGGACCAATTGATTAAAAGTCAACTGCTCTACCAACTGAGCTATCGGCCCTGAGCGAAGATAAAATGAAGTAGTACTTCATCTGAGTGCAAGAGAATTTACATTTTCGTAAATTCTAAAAACTCTATACCTTTACTAGGTTTATATCTACTACAAGATAAGCTTCCTTGAAGGCAAACTTATTAAAACTAGACATCTAAAAAATGTCTTTAAACTTAATTTTTAATATTAGGTCAATCAACATTAAAAGAGGCATTAAGTTTGTTTCAACGTTTAAAGAATTTCTATCCCTAAACGTGAGAGCACATTATATACACTATCAGGACAATTACAACCCTGTAATATAAAAAAAGTGCAATTAATGCGAAAAAATGCGTTTTTTTATATAATTTGGCTTATTGGTGGCTGTTTCATGGCAGTAAATGCCTATTTAAAACGTCAGTCGCGACGTTTTAGTCCCTAGACAGTGCTTCAACAGGATCTAACTTGGCGGCGTTACGTGCTGGTAAAAAGCCGAAGACAACGCCAATCAAGGTTGAACAAATAAAGGCAGCAATAATAGAGGTTGATGAGTAAATCACTTTAAAGCTATCACCAGCAAAATTATTAATGATTTCACCAATAGCAAAGGCCAGTCCAATACCTAATAAGCCGCCCAAAATACAGACGAGTACGGCTTCTATCAAAAACTGCTGCATGATATCGTTTTGACGAGCCCCAACTGCCATACGTACCCCAATTTCATTAGTGCGTTCCGTGACTGATACTAGCATAATATTCATCACGCCAATACCACCAACGATCAACGAGATAACAGCAACCGATGAGATGAGCAGTGTCATAGTACCTGTCGTTGATTCAATGGTCTGACGAATAGAATCTGAGTTAATAATATTAAAATCATCTTTACCATGGCGACCTTCTATTATGTCGGAAATAGCTGACTCAGCGACACTAGATGAGACACTATCATCTAACAGTGCTATAAAACTATCAATATTTGCACTACCAGTTATACGTGACATCACAGTGGTATAAGGCATATATATGACGGGTGTCGTGCTACTTGGTCCAAAGCCACTGTCGCTTGCCTCAAGGACGCCAACCACTCGTCCAGGCACACTACCGATGAGTATGACTTCTCCGATAGGGTTATCTATATTTGCAAAAAAAGCACTCTTGGCATTGTCATCGATAATAATATCTTGACTGCGAAGGTCGATACTTTGCGAATCGAAACCTTGACCTAATGCCAGCGTCTCACCAGTGACCTCTAGATAATACTCACCAACACCATTGATGGTCGAGTCTTCCTGCACGCTGCGATAGCGTACACTAGAGCTGGTATTGACTTGAGGGCTCACATTGATAACATACGGTTGACTGCTGACCGCTTCTGCATCTTCTGGTGTGAGGTTGTCGTCATTATATTTACGTCGCGGGTCGCCTCTAGGGTAGCCGTCATTCACTGTTATAGTATTGGTTCCTAGCGAGCTAATATTTGCGAGAATTTGCTGCTGAGAGCCTTGACCAAGACCAACGATAGACACAACCGCAGCGATACCGATGATAATGCCTAACATGGTCAGCAAGGTGCGCATCTTGTGTGCACGCATGGCAAGTAAGGACATTTTAAAAGCTTCGAGCAAACGATCCACAAAGCTGCCGAAGGCACTTTTACGATGTCCACCAAGGATAGATTCTGGGTGTTGAGTTGTCGGTTTATAATGCTCAGTTTTATAATCAGCAATGACGTAACCGTCTTTCAGCTCAATAACCCGTTCGGCTTGGGCGGCAAGTTTGGGATCATGAGTGACCATAATAATGGTATGACCTTTAGCATTTAGGTCATGTAAGATCGCCATCACATCTTCGCCAGATTTGCTATCTAGTGCGCCAGTTGGCTCATCAGCTAAGATGACATCGCCACCATTCATCAAGGCACGAGCAACAGAAACACGCTGCTGTTGGCCGCCTGAGAGCTGGCTAGGACGATTATTTACCTTTTCACCAAGACCTAGATCAGTCAAGAGCTTTTCTGCGCGATTGATTCGTGCCTCAGTGTTCATACCAGCATATACGGCAGGGACGGCAACGTTATCTTTAGCGCTAATGTCACCAAGCAGGTGGTAGCGCTGAAAGATAAAGCCAAAATGCTCTCGGCGTAACTCAGCCAATTCATCTGCCTCTAGCTTGTTTGCTGATTGGCCATAAATCTTATAGTCACCTGCTGTCGCCTGATCTAAGCAACCCAAGATATTCATTAGTGTAGACTTACCAGAGCCAGATTGCCCGATAATCGCAACCATTTCACCTTGATTAATCGTTAAATTAACCTCGTGCAATACGCGAATGGTTTGCTCGCCGGCAGCAAACTCTCGAATAATACCCGACAGCTCCATAATTGGCTTGTCAGCGGTAGCTGCAGTATTGATATTATTCGGTGAGTTGGTTTCTATCGGAGCACTAGTGCTGTCAGTCGGCTGTTTAGTAGATTGAGATATAGTCATAGCAATGTCTTTAATCAAAGATAGTGAGTGTCGTGAGAAAAGGGCTAAGTTGCTCAAGCCCTTTTATCGTTAACATAGTCAAAGAATTAATTACATCCTTGGAGTACCACCAGGTATACGAGTACGACCACCACCTTTACCTGAAGCATTGGCACTACCTTCGCCGATGATGACTTGCTCACCTTCTTTTAAACCACTTAAAATTTGCGCATTTACTCGGTTATCAATGCCCACTTCTACTGTGCGAGGTTCTACTGTGCCGTCATCATTTAGTACGCGTACAACCTTGCTGGTTTTTGCTTGACCTTCAGTTTGATTTCTCGCGGGTCTTTCTTGTATGGCTGCTGATGGCACAAGCAACGCGTCTTTGGCTTGATCGATGATGATATAAATCTGGGCGGTCATATCAATACGAAATAATCGCTCAGGGTTAGCTACTTCAACATAGCCAACATAGTAGATCGCAGAATCGGTTGAGCTGGTCTTGCTAATTTCCTCAGGTGCCGGCTCAATAGCTGTCAGTGTCGCATCATACTGTTGGTCTGGATTACCGATGATATTAAAGTAGGCGGGCATACCAGCATTGACATTGATAACATCGGCTTCGGAGATTTGTGCGTTGATTCTAACAGTAGACAAATCTGCTAAAGTTACGATGGTCGGGGCTGTTTGATTGGCATTGACCGTCGTGCCTTGCTCTGTGGTCACTGAGACGACAGTACCTGATATTGGTGCGCGAATCGTTGTATAGCTAAGGTCTTCTTGAGCCGTTGCGACATTGGTTTGAGACTTTCGTAATGCTGCTTGTTGGCTATTAATGTTTGCAGTGGCTGTTGCAATGGCGGCTTTTGCCGTATCAATAGCAGCGCGTGCATTGGCGACCGCTGCCTGCGCTGTTTGAACTTTTGTTGCCTGTGTATCGTAATCCTGTTGTGATATCGCATCGATAGCGAGTAGTCCTTGCAGGCGTGCAAAATCAGACTGTGCTTGTTTAAGCTCAGACTGACGGCTGGCAAGATCAGCATAAGCACTTTTTAGACTAGCTTGTTTGCTTAACGATTCTGCTTGCGCACTTTGTAGCGCGGCTTCGCTTTGCTCAAGGCTGGCTTGTTCATTGCTCAGGCTGTTCTTCTGAGTCACTTGATCAATCTGTGCAATCAAATCGCCTTGTTTCACCTCGTCACCCACTTCTACATAGAGGTTTGTGACCTCACCAGAAACCTGTGCACCGACATCAACGGTATTAAGTGCTTTAACTTTACCTGATGCCATGACATTGTTTTCGATATCACCAACCTCAACAGGTGCGGTTAAATAACTGGGTTTTTCTTCTTCTGGTTTTAAAAAAGTATAGGCCAAAGCCCCTAATGCTACGATGATTAAGGCGATGACACCCCATTTGATAGCAGACTTTTTGCTTATTTTGCGCATGACAACAATCCAATTACAATTAAATCAAGTGTAGATATAGTAGAGACTTCACCTGCAAAAGGGAACGGAAATTAGTTTACGAAAGGTTAAGGTGGTTTTTATGGAAGGAGACCAAGCACTGCGCTGAAAGTTATCAAAATTAAATTTTAGATAGGATGCCATCATAATAGGAGGGGATTAAAAATCGACTACGCAAGTAATGAAGACGTTGACGTATACTAAGAAAAATTGCTATTTATCGTGCAGTAAATAGCCGCTTACCTGATAACTCAAGCGCTGCTTGCAATAATAACTCCCACGCTGGCTGACGCACGAGGCCTTTGATGGCTTGGTCACATTTATAAAGCAGGGCAGGCCATTCAGCCGTTTGCGCTTTTGACTGGCGACGGCAAGCTTGCTGGTACAACCCTTGTTTGCTACGCCAAATACCAAGCGCTTGCGGATCTTGCCCATCCATTAACTGCATAATTTGTCGCATGTCTTTACTAACCGCCCATAATACCAAGGTGGTTGGCTCGTCGGTGGCTTTCAGCTGAAACATGATTTTAGCGACTTGCGCGCTGTTACCGGCAAGCATGGCATCCGATAAATCAAAGACGCTAAATTGTGCATCACTGACCAACGCGGCTTGTAGATCCTTAATGTCTAAGGCAACATTGTTCGGGAGTTGTGTAGAGTGATCAGCCTGTTGACTAGCCTCAATATTCTTAGCGACTAACTGCGGCGCAAATAAGTAGGAGAGCCGCCATAAGGTCTGATAAGCGCTTAGCAGATGGTGCTCAGTATGCGACATAAGCAGCTGCCACGCCTCTTGAGACAGCCGTAAACCAAACTGCTGAGCTTGTATTTGCAGTAGCTGCTGTCGTTGCTGCTCATTATATAAATTGCAATCAATGACATGACCATATTGAGCAAATGGCGTAAACCACTTGCTGCTTTGCGCTCGTTTGTCTTGTTTGGGCGTGAGCCACAATAAACTATGACTGTGCGTCCCTGTTTGAGCTTCAACGGCAAAGTGTTCTAACTCAGTGATGACCGCCTTGTCGGGCTTATGATTGCCTGTCACGATGAGTGCACTGGCATCATCAAATAAAGACTGGCTACCAAGCTCTGACAATACTTCTTGCCAGCTCTTGACTGATATCAGCTCAATACGCTTAATCGCGTAATTCTGCGCGCGCCAATGTGGTCGCAGGGCATCGATGAGCCATTGACTGAGTAGTGGCTCATCACCATGCGCCAGCCACAAGCCCGCGACTGCAACGGAAGGCTGTAGTAGCTTTGGGTAGGCTTGTATAAAGGTATCTTGCATAGGGTAATAAGTACACAGATTGATGAAAATAAACGTGGAATGTGTTGCGCATTATAAACTATGGGTTTGGCACCACCACCGCGATCGATGTTGAGCCATTACCGCTTTGCACAGATTGTCTGACTCCAGAAGAGCTGACCTTTGGTAGGGAGATGGCGACATATTGATCAGTAATTCGGCGTGCCAAACTGTCATAGAGCCAGTCACGAATTTGATCGCCTTGCTGATCATCAGTGCTCACCGATGCTTCATTATATTGATAGCTACGCTCGACTTGGATAGGGTTGCTTAGCGTAATTGGTTTGCCATTCTCCATGGTCTGATAGCTGACATCTGCTGAAAGTACCAAGCGTATCTCTGTCAAGACACCGACCAGCTCATAACGCTTAAAACGGACGTTATTGATGGTGATAGCGGCAATGGGTTCAGCACTTGCTTGTTTGTTATTGTTCGCAACATCAGCTGCTGTCATGTTGTCAATGACATCAACACCTAAAGTCTTTAGGCGTCTTGTCAATGGCAGCTTAAGCGGAAATGAGGTGCGATTGTCTTCGAGAATCACGGCTGTTTTGGCGACATCAAGCAGCATCGGCGCATCATAGCCACGTAATTGAAAGCCGCAGCCACTAATAGCTGCCGTTGCACCTAGTAGCGTAAACATTGGCAGGGCAGTCAGAAAAGCCGCCGCCAGTTTTTGTCCGTTTGATTTTTTAGCAAAAGCGTCTTTTTTGCTTAAGCTGGCTTTGGGTGACTGACCTGCTCGATATTTATACGACATAATCGCTATCCTAATATTATAAAAAGGCTCAGACTAATCATTAAACTAATAAAAAGTACTGAGCCTAAAAAATCTATCCTACCACCACGATGTTTACCAGCTTATTAGGGACGACGATTTCTTTTTTGATGTCGCCAGTCAAGAATTTTGCCACACTTTCCATTGAACGTGCTTGTGCTTTTAGCTGTTCTGGATCGCTATTTGGGGCTACGTCCATTTTACCGCGCATTTTACCATTGACCTGTACCACCATCGTGATCATGTCTTGTACCAGAGCGCTTTTGTCAACTTCTGGATAATTCAAGGTAACGGTATCTAAACCCAATTGCTCAAGTAAATGTTCACCAATGTGCGGCGCATATACAGATAGCATAATCAGCAGATCCGTCAATGCCTCATGCTGTACCTGTAGGTCTTGCTTGCTATTGGCCTTAAAGCCAGTCAGCTCGTTGGCAAGCTCCATCAAACTTGATACAGGCGTGTTCAATGCCAAACGATCACCCAAATCACTATCAATTTTAGCAATGGTTTCATGGGTTTTACGGCGTAAGTTTTTGGCTTCTTTGCTTAAGCCATCAGTGCTCAAAGCTTCATTGTTCAGCGTCTCGATACTTAGGTTCGCGGCAGTAAGCGCTTGCATGTGTTCAGTAGCAATACGCCATACTTTTTTGACGAAGTTATAAGGGCCTTTGAGCGCATCATCTGACCATTCTAGCGTTTGATCCGCAGGTGCGGTGAAGAGCGTATAGAGACGAACGGTATCAGCGCCGTATTTATCGATGGTAATTTGCGGATCGACACCGTTATTTTTTGACTTAGACATTTTTTCGATTTTGCCAATGGTCACGGGCTGCCCATCAGATTTTAAGATGGCTTTAATCGGTTGACCACGTTCGTCATAGTCGATATCAATGTCTTCTGCAAAGTAGTAGGTGGTACTGCCATCCGCATTTAGGCGATAGAATGTCCCTGCCAATACCATGCCTTGCGTCATCAAATTAGCAAACGGCTCATTTCCTGACACCAAGTCTTCATCACGCATCAGTTTATGGAAGAAGCGTGCATAGAGTAGATGCATCACCGCGTGCTCAACACCGCCGATGTATTGATCGACAGGCAGCCACTTATTGGCGGCAGATTTATTGACCATGCTTTGCGCATCATTTGGGCTTGCAAAGCGTGCATAGTACCAGCTTGACTCCACAAAGGTATCAAAGGTATCGGTTTCGCGCTCAGCAGGATTACCACATTTAGGACATGTCGTATTGACAAACTCTGGAATGTTTTTTAACGGATTTCCGCGACCATCAGGAACGACATCAGTCGGCAAGACAACGGGCAAATCTTGCTCTTCGACAGGCACAGTACCGCAATGCTCACAGTTAACCATTGGGATAGGACAGCCCCAATAACGCTGGCGAGAAACACCCCAATCACGGAGACGGTATTGGATTTTTTTCTTAGCAAGCTCTTGTGGTTCTAGTTTGGTCAGCATGGCTTCAAACGCTTGCTCAAAGTCTAACCCATCAAATTCACCTGAATTGACCAAAGTCTTGCGTTCGGTATAAGCACGATTAATCTCAGTATCGTTCGCCTTTGCATCTGCTTCTAACGCATCGAAATAGCCAACAGGGATATCGATGACTTGTTTGATGGGTAAGCTGTATTTAATCGCAAACTCATAATCACGCTCATCATGAGCAGGGACAGCCATCACCGCGCCTGAGCCGTAGCTCATGAGCACATAGTTGGCAACCCATACTGGCACTTCTTCGCCAGTGAGTGGATGCGTGACCGTAAGACCAGTAGCCATGCCGATTTTTTCAGCTTTAGCTAGGTCTGCTTCTGCAACTGAGCCTTTTTTGCAAAGCGCACAGAATTGCGCAATCGCTTCATTATGCTCAGCCGCATACTGCGCTAGCGGATGTTCGGCCGCGACCGCCACATAAGTCACACCCATTAAAGTATCAGGGCGAGTAGTGAACACATCTAACGTATTGGTCTCGCCAGCAAGCTCATAAGGGAAGTGTACTTCCATGCCTGCGCTACGACCAATCCAGTTACGCTGCATAGTCAATACTTCTGATGGCCAGTGACCTTCTAACTGATCCAAATCATCGAGCAATTCGTCAGCATAATCGGTGATATTAAAGTAATACATTGGGATGTCGCGCTTTTCGACCGCAGCGCCACTACGCCAGCCTTTACCATCGATGACTTGCTCGTTGGCTAAGACGGTATTATCAACAGGATCCCAGTTGACTGTTGACAGTTTTTTGTAGACCAAGCCTTTTTTGTATAGCTGTAAAAACAACCATTGCTCCCACTGATAATACTCAGGGCTGCAAGTGGCAAATTCACGTGACCAGTCGATTGATAAGCCAAGCAGTTTAAGCTGCGCGCGCATGCTGTCAATATTGGCAAACGTCCATTTGGCAGGTGGCGTCTGATTAGCAATTGCCGCGTTTTCTGCTGGCAAGCCAAAACCATCCCAGCCCATAGGCTGCATGACTTCATAGCCCTTGAGGCGATAGTAACGGCTCAGTACATCAGAAATCGTATAGTTACGCACGTGACCCATATGCAGCTTACCGCTTGGGTAAGGGAACATCGACAGCATATAGCGACTTGGCTTATCGCTTGGCTCATTGCTCACTTCAAAGCGTTTGTCAGTTGCCCATTTGGCTTGTTGCGCCGCTTCTATCGCTTGTGGGTTATAATGATTGTTTTCAGCTTGGTCAGATGTCACAGTATTGCTCATAGTTGGCTCGAGATTGATTAATACGAATAAATTGGGTGAAATTTCACAATGCCATAGCATAGCGTAATTTGGCAAAAATTGCGATGATATGATAGGGCGTTTACGCATGACGAAGAATACAAATTCGAAAATTTGAGCGGGTTTTTAATGTTTTGGTTATCATAAACCAAATACCCATAGGCTTAGGTATAATAAACAGAATAATGATCATTGATTTGGAGTTTTTATGACCATCACTATTTACGGTATCAAATCGTGCAGCACCATGAAAAAAGCCTTTACCAAACTAGACGATCTAGGTATCAGCTATGATTTTCATGATTATAAAAAACAAGGTATCGATAAAGATAGCGTTCAGCGTTGGGTAGATGAATTAGGCATTGATAAAGTGCTCAATAAGCGCGGCACAACATGGCGCAAACTAGACGACAGTCAAAAGCAAGCGGCTGATGCTAGTCTAGATAACGCCATTGATTTGCTCCTAGAAAATACCAGCATGATTAAGCGTCCGATAGTTGAAGGTGAACTGACTGATAAAAATAAGAATATATTACTATGCGGTTATGATGAAGCTGATTTTGATAAAGTTTTTTCGTAAAAGAATACGGCTACCATCAATAAAGCCCGAGCTAAGAACCTCTTAGCTCGGGCTTTATAACACCTAAAATAAACCAAATCACACTTGCGAGCCATATAAGCAAGACGTAAAAGCGAATTTGTTCAGCATTCCAATCTAGAGCAAACCACTCAATGAGGAAAAATGACTTCCACCCTTCTATCCATTTTGCGCCACCATAGCCAATAATCCACCAGCAATACAGGCTTTCTAAGATAAAAAGTAGACACCAAAGCCATAATGCCATGATTTACTCCTGCTACTCGGCCAATGATGAACCTAAATCACGACTGATTAATGTACCAACCCCTTCATTGGTAAAAATCTCTAACAGCGTGGCATGAGGCACGCGACCATCGACGATCACCGCGCTTTTTACGCCGCTACGTACCGCATCAAGTGCACATTGGATTTTGGGAATCATGCCGCCTGAGATAGTGCCGTCTTCAATGAGGCTGTCGACTTTCTTTGGCGTGAGTCCAGTCACGACTTCGCCGTCACGACCCAGCACACCCTTGATATTGGTTAGAAGCATGAGCTTTTCAGCTTGTAAAAATTCCGCTACTTTACCTGCAACCAAGTCGGCATTGATATTGTACGTATTGCCTTCGCTATCGACCCCAAGTGGCGCGATGACGGGAATAAAGTCAGAGGCAATGAGCATGTTAATCACGTCTTTGTTGACACTGACCACATCACCGACAAACCCTAAATCGACGGGCACAGCAATCCCATCTGCGCCAATTTTTTCCATCATCAGTTTTTTGGCTAGGATTAAATTGGCATCTTTACCCGTCAAACCGATAGCGCGGCCACCGTGCTTGTTGATTAAGCTAACAATAGATTTGTTGACGCTACCACCCAAGACCATCTCGACAATATCCATGGTGCTTTTATCGGTGACGCGCATACCATCGATACGGTCTGACTGACGCCCCAACTCTTTTAATAAATTATCCACTTGTGGACCACCGCCATGCACGACCACGGGATGAATGCCAACAGTTTTTAACAAAACGATGTCGCGGGCAAATGAGCTCTCAAGCTCAGGGTCCGTCATCGCATTGCCACCGTATTTGACCACGATAAGCTTATCGACAAAGCGCTGGATATAAGGCAGCGCTGTGGTCAATACTTCAGCAGTGTTTTTGGCATCATCTAAATTAAGCGTCATTATAAACTCCTAAGTTATGGTATTAAAAAGTCATATTTTTATTTGACAGCAACTACTTTGACGGTAACTATTTTGCTCAAAACTATTCGGCAGGAATAGCGACAATTTGTTCCGCCAGTTTTTTATCAAATGGGCGACATAAAGCGGCAAATTTTGCTTGGATGTCGCGTAAGTCTTCTATGCTATCACCAGCAAAGCGTGCGGTAAGATTGTGACTGGTATTTGATTGGCGGAGCACCCCAAAACCATGGGCGAAATCTAAACGCACGCCATCAATACAGCTCAGCTTCGTCCCCACTGGCAATAAGCATTTGGCTTGCTTGGACGTCATATATTGCCGACTCATCGAACAACGGCAAAGCGATGGCTGGCTAGTAGCTATCCAATGATCAGCAGAATCTTTTGCTACAGTCGCTTCTACGAGTTGGCGTAAATACTGACAAAATTTAGTCAGCTGCTCGACGATAGTATCGTCTTTTTTAAGGGTTTTAGGCATCGGCAAATAATGATCCGCTGTACTGACCATAGCAGGCAATTGCTCTGTAATATCAGTCAGAGATTTTTTACCGTGAGCATCGTAAGCCGTTAGCCAATGCAGCAATCGCAAGGCTGCGTACATGGCATCATCATAGATAATAAAGCGGCTATCGTTAAATATGAAATGCCCTGACAATTCACCCGCAAAGACAATTTGACCAGCAGACTGCTGCATCTGTCGGCGCATAAAGCTGCTGCCCGTTTTACTGAGCACAGGTGTTGCGCCAAGCTCAGACAAGAGATTCAGTAGATGATGGGAGCATTTAATATCAAAAAGGATTTGAAAAGGCAGTTGTGAATGGCTTGGACTTTTAGAACACAGCGTTTCAGGGTGTTCGGTCAGCGCCACTTGTGCTAATAAATATAGCAAGTGATCGGGCGTGACAACTTTACCGCTATTATCGACGATCATTAAGCGGTCGCCATCGCCATCAAAAGCGATACCTATATTTGCTTGATGTTGACGCACACTTCGCTGTAATTGTTTAAGACGGTGTGGTTCAGTAGGATCAGGATTGCCAGAGGGAAAACTGCCATCTGCGGTGTCATTAATCATGATGACCTGCTGGCAAAAATGCTCAAATAAACGCTGGGCGATATTACTGGTCGCCCCATGCATGCAGTCTATGACGACCACTACATCAAGGGTGCCAGATGGTTGTTGGTTATCTTTGAGAAGTGGTTTATTACCGGGATGGATTTGCTTAAAGACTTGAGCGATAGCCTCAATATAAGTCGTCGCGACTTGTGTATCAGATAAATTAAACGGCTGATTACAAATAGATTTAGCAGTTGTATTTTTCAGCGTATTTTGAGCATCAACCTGTGCTTGAGCGTGATTGAGGTGGCAAGCATAGGTAGACCGTGTTTTTTGCCAAAGCAACTGAATCTCTGCATGGCTCGGAGATTGATGGTTGACCAACCATTTGATACCTAAAATGTCTTTAGCAGAATGACTGGCGGTAACGATGATGCCATGACCAGAATATTGCTCTGCCCAAAAAACCATCATGGGGGTAGTAATTAACCCCAGCTGGATAACTTGTAAGCCATATTCAGTCAGTATATCAGCCAATCTCTGAGCGATAATATCACTACCGAGACGCACATCATAACCAAGCACAATGACGGTTCTTTTACGGTCAATACTTGGTTTTGGCAGGCAGGCTTTGGCAGGAGCTGCGGTTGAGTTGCAATCTGTGGCACTATAAAGCTGAGCAAATGCCTTGCCCAATGCTTGAATAAAGTAAGTGGTAAAATGCTGGCGTGAACCACGAATATCATAAGCACGAAATAAGCATTGCTGCGCAGCAAAAGACGGCATCGCTTACTCTCCTTATGGCGTGATTCACGTGATGGTGATTTTGTGATGACTAAAAGATAATTAACATGGTAAATCAGTAATGATAACTGATTATTGGCGGCCTGAATGTCCAAAGCCGCCTGCACCGCGTGCACTGGTATCACTAAATTCTGATACCACTTCAAACTCAGGGCGGGCAACGGGTACGACGACATATTGTGCCATACGTTCCGCAGGATTCAACACAAAGTCTTCATTACTACGATTCCAAATACTGACCATCAGCTCACCTTGATAATCGGCATCAATCAAGCCAACCAAATTACCCAAGACGATACCGTGCTTATGACCAAGACCTGAGCGTGGTAAAATCATCCCTGCAAAGTTAGGATCTTGGATATAAACCGCCAAACCAGTACCGATTAAGTGCGTGGCACCTGCTTTAATCGTCAATGGCTCATCAATACAAGCGCGCAAGTCGATACCAGCGCTGCCATCAGTGGCGCGTGTCGGTAACGAGAACGCTTTATCTTCAGTAATTTTAGGGTTTAATACTTTAACTTGTACAGCTTGCATAACGCACTCACTTAACGGTTGGATAGTTTCTAAATAATATTGTTTGAACGTTGGCTATGTGATTATAGTATCAACACACTCGCCAAGCCTAAGAATGACATAAAGCCGACGATATCCGTCACAGTGGTTAAGATAACCGAGGCGGATAGGGCAGGGTCAATATTCATGCGTTTTAGGAGCAGTGGAATACTAATGCCTGAAACGTTAGCAGCAGTCATATTAATGGCAATGGCAAAACCAATGACGGCACTGATTTTAATGTCATGAAACCATAGTTGGGCAATAATCGCCATGATTATCGCCCATATGATACCGTTTATCGCGCCAACCCACAGCTCTTTATTTAATAACCATAAACGGTTGGAACCACCGATTTGACCCATTGCCATACCACGAATAACCACTGTCAGAGTTTGTGACCCAGCAATACCGCCCATACTTGCGACCACAGGCATGAGTATCGCCAGCGCCACCACTTTTGCCAGTACCGCCTCGAACTGACCAATCACAGCCGCCGCTAATAAGGCGGTACACAGGTTAATGCCTAACCAAATACTGCGGCTTTTGGCACTGGTTAAAATAGGCGCAAACAGCTCTTCATCTTGGCTGACACCCGCGAGGTTTTTCATGGTGCTATCGACATCATCTTGGATAATTTCCATGATGTCCTCGCCATTTAACTGACCGACCAACTCACCATGGCTATTAATAACGGGGGCAAAACGAATGTCCTCTGAGCGGAAAATCGCTGCAGCATCTTGGATGTCTAAGCGATCATTAATGGTGATGGCGTTATCAATCAATTCTGAGACTAAAGTAGTTTGATCATGTTTAATCAAATCGACCAGACTGAGCAGCCCGAGTAATTGTTGGCTTTGATCGACGACCAGCAGCTCTTGGCTTTCATCATCGAGCAAATCGTCATTTTCTCGTAGCCAGTTTTGTACTTCTGCAAGAGTGATATCATCTCTAATCTGAATGAGGTCAGGATCCATGTAACGACCGACTTCCCAGTCAGCATAGGTATCGAGCTTATTGACCTGCACTCGGATGTCTTCATCCAAGGTTGCCATCACCGAGGTACGCACACTTTCGGTGACGGTGTCTAAAATCTCAGAGATGTCTTGCGCATCAAGGTCTTGGGTAAATAAGGAAATATCTTTCGATGAGACGTTTTCTAACAGCGGCTGGCGTGTATCAAACTCTAACTCGGCAAGCACTTCGCCTTTGATGTTTTCTGGTACTTGTGCCCAAATCAATAAGCGATTTTGGCTAGGGAACGATTCTAATAGGCTCGCAATCTCATATTTGGACTGCTTGTCTAAAAACTCAGTAATCGCCTCGTATGCCTTGTCAGCAACCAAACTTTGCAGGTATAGAAGCTTATATTCGCCGCTATACTCTGCTGGATTGTAATCTCCCTGTAGCGTAGATGGTCGTTCCTGATCAGGCATAGGGGTAGGCATAAAGGTTCCAAAGTTTTTAGAAAGTATAAATAATAACAAACACTAAAATGTCGAATAAGTGCTAATTTCTCATGTCGCTAACTGGTGATGCTCTCAAGCGTTGAGCCTAACGCTAACGATTACCCAATAAAGCGCGAATATTAGCCAAGTATTCATCAGCAACGGCTTCTGGGTCTTTAGTCGCTTTTTTCTTTTTCACCTTGGCTGGCCAGTCGATATGCTCTTCTGGTAACTCATCTAAAAAGCGCGATTCAGAAGTGACACGCATCTGACCGCCCGCACGGCGCTGAGTCGCTAGCGTCAATGTCAGCTCTCGACGCGCACGAGTAATGCCCACATACATCAAGCGCCGTTCTTCTTCGACCGTCTCGCTTAGGATAGAATTGCGGTGCGGTAGCATTTCTTCCTCAAGCCCCATGATATACACAAAATCAAATTCCAAACCTTTTGCTGCATGCAAGGTCATCAAGTTAACCTTGTTGGTATTTTCTTCTTCTTGCTGTTGCTCGAGCATATCCAGCAACACCAGCTTACGAATGATGGTATCAATGGTGCGATCTTCGTCTTCTTCGGCGCGATTAATTAGTGATTGAATACTAGTGTAGAGCATATCAATATTATCGATACGGTTTTTTTCTTGTTGCGGCGTTTTGGCGTCGCTACGCACAAAGTCGATATAACCCGTTTCATCAATCATTTGGCGGACGATAGGCACAGGGTCAGGATGCTGATCGAGCTCACGCGTATAATGTTCAATAAACTCACCGAACTCCTTTATCGTACCATAAGCCTTCGACGGTAAAACATGCGCGAGCCCTGCATGCGTACAAGAAGCGAGTAGCGAGATGCTATGCTCTTGTGAAAATAAGCCTAACTTCTCTAGCGTTGCTGGCCCCATTCCACGCTTAGGCGTATTGATAATACGTAAAAACGCACTGTCGTCTTCAGGGTTCAGAATCAAACGTAGATAGCCCATGATGTCTTTGATTTCACTACGCGCAAAGAACGACTGACCACCCGACAACTTATAGGGCACTTGCAGTTGACGCAACTGCGCCTCTAGCATGCGCGCCTGAAAGTTACTGCGATAAAGAACGGCATATTGCTCCCACTCATTACCGAAACGCAGTTTATGAGTGACAATCTCTTTTGCCACACGCTCAGACTCATCATCATCATTACGACAGTTAATAATGCGAATTTTTTCGCCTTGACCTTTATCTGACCAGAGTTTCTTTTCAAATAAATGCTCGTTATTGGTAATAACAGCGTTGGCAGAGGTCAAAATACGCGTGGTCGAGCGATAGTTTTGCTCAAGCATGACGATTTTGAGTTTTGGGAAATCTTCTTTGAGTAGCGCCATGTTTTCCGGTTTTGCACCGCGCCACGCATAGATAGATTGATCGTCATCGCCCACGACGGTAAAACGCCCTTGCGGTCCGACTAAGTATTTAATCATCTCATACTGGGCGGTGTTGGTATCTTGATATTCATCGACGAGTAAGTAACGAATACGGTTTTGCCATTTATCGCGCAGCTCTCTGTTTTCACGTAATATCTTGGTCGGCAGGACAATCAAATCAT
Organism: Psychrobacter immobilis; assembly: GCF_003148585.1. GTDB lineage: Bacteria > Pseudomonadota > Gammaproteobacteria > Pseudomonadales > Moraxellaceae > Psychrobacter > Psychrobacter immobilis. The sequence goes on from NZ_QGGM01000018.1 coordinate 17,443, forward strand.
CGAAATCAACGGCGTTATAAGCACGCAAATTGCGCTCATATAAGGCATAAAGGGTAGCGAAGATCATGTCTTCTGGATCGTCTAAGGTTTCCATCGCCTTATCCGGCTCAATCAGATCGTTTTTCCAGTCAGAAATCATTTTAATGGCTTTGCCGACCAATTCACGACTTTCAGCGCCGCTTAAATTGTCGCGCATCATCAGCTCCATCAGCAAACGCTTACTGTCGTCGCTGTCCATAATGGAGAAGTTACCCTTGAGCGGGGTATGAATCAACTCATAACGCAAAAACTGTAGCCCAAATTGGTGAAAGGTAGACACCGTCAGCCCGCGAGTTTTTTCACTCGGCAGCAATTTACTGACACGGGCTTTCATCTCGCGCGCCGCTTTATTGGTAAAAGTCACCGCGGTAATGCGCTCGGCTGGCATGTTGCATTCTTCGATTAGATACGCAATCTTGCGGGTAATCACCGATGTCTTACCGGAGCCGGCACCTGCTAGCACAAGTAATGGACCGGATACGTAGAGCATCGCTTCTTGTTGTTTGGGATTAAGTTGACTCATAAGGTGACCTGTAAGACAAAAGCAAAAAGAAAGCAAAAAAGGCGAGTGTTGATATCAAGCGTTGCTCAGTGAGATAAAAACAGCACGTATGAGGCAGATCGATAGCGCAAAATGGCAACATAGCATTATAGTTGGTTGCATCATCTCAATATCAAAACATGGCGTCGATAAGGTTAATCAACCTATCCGCTAATCACGATCATGACCGTTAATATTTTGTGACAATTAATCAAGAGAGCCATCGTTAAAACAGCCGCTGATACTACCATGCAATTAGGCGGGTTATTATAAAGCAAAAACCGTCACATTGGGGAGGAGTTCAAGGATCGGCACCCAGTAAAAAAGCGTTAATTTTTCGTGACTTATACTATATATATACTAGCGTCCATTCAAAAATATGGATTTGGGCTTAATATAAGGTAACGTCTATATCATAATTTATGGCAAAAAAAACATGTTTTTTTCACCTATAAAGTGACCGTTCAATACAGTTAAAAACTAGCTTTTAGGCACTGATATGCGTATAGTACGTAAATAATTTATGCCAGTTGTCTCGTCATTGTTGACCACGTGTAATGAGCTATTAAATCAATTAAATAAACTATCGAATATGATATTGATTTAATACGTTGATCTTACGTTGTTAGAAGATGCGTTAGGCGACCAGCCTTTCTCCGTTATATATCGGAGTATCTATAGTTGGTCATGTCTGACATCGTCGTCAATAAGCTTGATAATTGGTTATTACCAGCACAGTATCTATATGAGCCATTGAGTTATTAAGACCCAATGGCAGTTACTTTGTGTTTTCGTCTGCGTTATGCCAGTCGCTATTACCACTCTATAGTTTGTGAGTATGCGCGCTGCGCTTGACACTCGATTGGGTGAGGAGCACGTATTATCATGTCTGCTTTTAATTGGTCAGCCATTGCTTTTATCTTAGCCGCCATTGGGCTAGTGGTCTTTATGCTGGTTGTGCCGCGTTTGCTTGGCGGTCGCTCTCAAGGCTCACAAAAAGAAGAAGTATTTGAAGCGGGTGTTGTCGGAGCTGGCAACGCCCGTATTCGTTTGTCTGCCAAATTCTATTTGGTGGCAATCTTCTTCGTTATCTTTGATTTAGAAGCGCTATATTTATACGCTTATGCCGTTTCAGTACGTGAAGCAGGCTGGTTGGGCTTCGCCGCTGCCGCGATATTCATTACCATCTTGATCATAGGCTTGGTATACGAGCTCAGTCTGGGTGCGATGAATTGGGCACCATCGGACAAGCGCCGCAAGCAACCACGTCTATATGCAGCTCCGGCAGGTTTTAATTTGGCAGATATTACGCAGTTTGATGGCGTTGATGAGCTGATGGTCGATCCAACTGGCAAGATACCAGCCCAGTCTTCAGGGCAGATTAATGTCTCGAACAATATCGAGACCAACCGTCGTCACTTGCAAAATATCGATCATATTAATACTACTGGTAATGTGACTTCCATGGATTTTGCCACATCTGCGCAACAAGACAAAGTCAAACGCTAATCGCTTTTGACGGTCTTGTGGCACGTTACTGTAAAATGGTCGCTTATTAATAATAGAAGTTAAGGCGATAGCGGAAGCAAGATGATTGCTGCGCTTCGCCTAATATAAAGGTTGTATGTTATGAAATACACATTAACAAAAGCCAACCCTGATGCAGATGTCTACCCTGCACAGACCAGTCAAACGGTCAATGATCCAATCGAAGACGAAGTGAATAAAAACGTCTTTATGGGTCGTCTCGAAGACCTCGTCCATTCAACAGCAAACTGGGGGCGCAAGCACTCACTTTGGCCATTTAACTTTGGTACCTCTTGCTGTTATGTCGAATATGCCACTACCTTAACCGCCGTTCATGATTTGTCACGTTTTGGTGCCGAAGTTATCCGCGCGTCGCCCCGTCAGGCGGATGTGATGATCGTCGCTGGTACTTGTTTTGTTAAAATGGCACCGGTTATTCAGCGCCTTTATGAGCAAATGCTTGAGCCAAAATGGGTTATCTCGATGGGTGCCTGTGCCAATTCGGGCGGTATGTATGATATCTATTCGGTCGTGCAAGGCGTGGATAAAATTATTCCTGTTGATGTCTATGTGCCCGGTTGTCCGCCGCGTCCAGAAGCGTTGATCCAAGGCTTAATGTTGCTGCAAGAGTCGATTACTAAAGAGCGTCGCCCGCTAGGTATTCATGTCAATGATCAGGGTATCTATCAGCCACAAATGACGCCTGAGCGTGACCGTAAGCAAGCAGATCGTATCGCTGTGAAAAACTTGCGTAGCCCAGACAGTATTTAATCAGCGAGCCTGTAGCCAAACTGCATGTGAGAAACAGCATATTAGGCATCAATTATTTGGCTATATCATGTTTTAGTTTGGCTCAATCATACACAATCCGTAAAAGTGCTCAGTACGCATATATTCATCGTAGTTCGCTTATGTTTAGCGTAGTTCAGTTATGATTAACATGGTTCAGTTATGATTAATATAGCTCGGTTAGGCTCAACATAGCTCAATGATGATTAATGAAGGAATACATCATTCATGGTCACGGTAGTCGAAAACATAGATCCTAACATTAAGCCTGTTCCAGCGGTTATCACCGAGCTGGAGCAGAAGTATGCCGGTAAGTTTGTCGTGCAGCACACTGTGGATGAGATTCCAACGGTTTGGGTGGCACGTGCTGATTTGCTGGATATTCTTCTATACCTGCGTAAATTGCCCCAGCCATACGTCATGCTATTTGATTTGTCAGCGATAGATGAGCGTTTACGTCAGCATCGCCAAGGCTTACCTGGCAGTGACTTTACGGTGTTTTATCACCTCATGTCGCTTGAGCGTAATAGTGACGTACGTATTAAAGTCGCGCTGAGTGAAGACGATGTCAATGTGCCGAGCGCCACCCAGATTTGGCCAAATGCCAACTGGTATGAGCGTGAAGTGTGGGACATGTTCGGTATTGTCTTTACCGGTCATCCGCATTTGACCCGCATTTTATTACCAAAGTACTGGGAAGGTCATCCACTGCGCAAAGAGTATCATGCGCGTGCGACTGAATTTACTCCGTATTTCTTAAATACCGCCAAGCAACAATATGAGCAAGAAAACCTGCGTTTTGTCCCAGAAGAGTGGGGCATGAAGCGTTCAGGTCGTGATGAAGACTTTATGTTCTTGAACATCGGTCCTAACCATCCTTCTGCTCACGGTGCTTTTAGACTTGTGCTACAGCTTGATGGTGAAGAAGTCGTCGATTGTATCCCTGATATCGGCTATCACCATCGCGGTGCAGAAAAAATGGCTGAGCGTCAAACTTGGCACTCATTTATTCCTTATACCGACCGTATCGATTATCTCGGCGGTGTGATGAATGAGCTACCGTACATCATGTCGGTTGAAAAGCTGGCAGGAATTACGATTCCACCGCGCGCTGAGACCATCCGCGTGATGATGAGCGAGTTTTTCCGTATCACCAATAACTTACTATTCGTCGGTACGTTCATTCAGGATGCGGGCGGCATGACCCCGGTATTCTATATGTTTACCGATCGCCAAAAAGCCTATGACGTCATCGAAGCCGTGACTGGCTATCGTATGCATCCTGCTTGGTTCCGTATCGGCGGTACGGCTGCTGATCTGCCACGTGGCTGGCAGCGTCTGGTTCGTGAGTTCTTAGATTGGATGCCAAAACGCTTGGACGAATATGTCAAAGCGGCATTGCAAAATAGCGTGCTAAAAGGTCGTACCCAAGGCGTTGCTCAGTACAATGCCAAGCAAGCACTTGCTTGGGGCGTGACGGGCGCTGGTCTGCGCGCGACAGGCGTTGACTTTGATTTGCGTAAAGCACGTCCATACATGGGCTATGAAAATTACGATTTTGAAGTGCCAGTCGGTTATAACGGTGACGCTTATGATCGCTGTATGGTCAAAGTCGAAGAGATGCGTCAGTCGTTACGTATTATTCGCCAGTGTATGGACAATATGCCACAAGGCCCTTATAAAGCCGATCATCCACTCGCCGTACCGCCGCCGAAAGACCGTACCTTAAACGATATTGAAACCTTGATTAATCACTTTATCTCAGTATCTTGGGGTCCTGTGATGCCAGCGGGTGAGTGTACGACGATTGTAGAAGCGACCAAAGGTCTCAACAGCTATTACATCACCTCGGATAAGGCGACGATGAGCTATCGTACCCGTATTCGTACGCCGACATTTGCGCATTTGCAGCAGATGCCATCGGTGATTAATGGTTCGCTCGTCTCTGATGCCATTATGTATTTGGCATCGATTGATATCGTGATGGCCGACTGTGATCGTTAGTACTATGATCGCTAATACTTTATTCTAATGCTTTGATCAGAAAATTATCGTTATTAAAGAAATACGTTTATCAATATATCATTGCCAAATGGCACACCAAAATGCTGATATCTTGCCATGTAGCGACACTTATAAGACTGTCGCTATTAGCTGATAAAGCGTGATGAGTGAGGACAGATAGAAGACTATGAAAATTGTTTCCGACAAAATGCCAAAAGTAGATGTGGCAAGCATCCTCACTAGCGAGGAAATTGCGGCTATTCATGAGTTTATGCACCATTACCCACAAGCACGTGCTGCTTCGCTCGATGCGCTAAAGATTGTGCAAAAGCGCAACGGCTGGGTCGATGACGCACAAGTGAATGCCATTGCCAATATTCTAGACATTCCGATGTCAGATATGGACGGGGTTGCTACTTTCTTTAACCGTATTTATCGTCAGCCTGTCGGTCGCCACGTCATCCTTATCTGTGATTCAGTGGCTTGTTTTTTGACAGGCTATGAGGCGTTATCGTCTGAAATCAGATCGCAGCTGGGTATTGAGTATGGTCAGACAACGGCTGATGGTCGTTTTACGCTATTGCCAATTTGCTGCTTAGGTAACTGTGACAAAGGCCCTGCTGTGTTGATTGACGAAGACACGTATGGTCCTGTTCAGCCTGAAGAAGTCACGCAATTATTGGAGCTATACGCATGAGATTAACGCTTTCAGAGCAGATTGCTCAACGTAGTCAAGGCAAAGCACCAAGCCAGCTTAATGAGCAGCGCATTCCAATTTATGGTGATAAAGCCACCGCGACTAGTGAAACCAAACCGCTAACATGGCGTCTAGCGTATCATGATGCCGTACTAGATTTGGCCACTTATGAGTCGTTAAAAGGCTTTACTGGATTGAAGCAAGCTTTGGGTCAATCGCCTAAAGCAGTCGGTGACATGATCAAAGCCGCTAACGTCAGAGGTCGCGGCGGTGCAGGTTTTAATGCTGGCTTGAAGTGGACATTTATGTCACCGCCAGATGGTCTACCGCGTTATCTCATTTGTAATGCTGATGAAATGGAGCCGGGCACCTTTAAAGACCGTCTATTGATGGAGCGTCTACCGCTTCAACTGATTGAAGGTATGTTGATTACCGCACATGCGATTGGTGCGACTGACGGTTATATCTTTATCCGCGGTGAATATATCTTAGCCGCCCAGCGTTTGGTCGCTGCCATCGAAGAATGCTTGGCTAACAATCTCATGGGCAAGAATATTTTAGGCTCAGATTTTAGTTTTAATCTGCATGTGCATACTGGCGCTGGCCGCTATATCTGTGGTGAAGAAACGGCACTGATTAATTGCTTGGAGGGTCGCCGTGCTAACCCACGTACCAAACCACCTTTCCCGCAAATCTCTGGCGCATGGGGTCGTCCAACAGTCGTCAATAACGTTGAAACCTTGTGTAACATGCCAGCCATTCTAAACCATGGAGTCGAATGGTATCAGTCATTATCTAATATCAAAGGCAAGAGCCAGACACCGGGTACCAAACTGTTCGGTTGTTCAGGCTTAGTTAACGATCCAGGCCTGTGGGAATTACCGTTTGGTTATACGGCACGCGAAATCATTGAAGATTTAGCGGGTGGTATGATCGATGGCAAAACGCTCAAAGCTTGGCTACCGGGCGGTGCTTCTACTGACTTTTTAACCACTGAGCATTTAGATGTGGTCGTGGATTTTGACACCATTCAAAAAGCCGGTAGCCGTATGGGTACTGGGCTGATTATGGTCGTGGATGAAGCACAAGATATGGTGCCGCTCGTTCGTAATCTCGAGATTTTCTTTCAACGTGAATCTTGTGGTTGGTGTACGCCATGCCGTGACGGTCTGCCTTGGGGTGTCAAATTGCTTACCGCTATTAATGATGGTGAAGGGCAAGTGGGTGATGTAGAAAAACTAGAAGGCCTCACGCGTGACTTATGGATTGGTAAAACATTCTGTGCACATGCGCCGGGTGCGATGGAACCACTGATGAGTGCGATTAAATATTTCCGTCCAGAGTTTGATCAAAAGATCGCGCAGGCGGTTGGTGTCGATGTCATTGATGCGGCAGCCAATCAACAGCCAGAAGTGAAATAAGGAGAGCGGCATGGCAGTCATACATATTGATGGAACCACTGTCGAAGTAGATAGCGCAGATAACTTGCTACAAGCCTGCTTATCACTCGGCATTGATGTGCCGTATTTTTGTTATCATCCAGCCCTTGGCTCAGTAGGCTCGTGCCGTCAGTGCGCGGTCAAGCAGTTTCAAAATAAAGAAGATATGGAAGCAGGTCGTGGTCGTCTTGTGATGTCATGTATGGTCGCTCCGGGCGATGACATGTATATCTCTGTCACTGACGATGAAGCCAAAGCATTCCGCAAGTCGATGGTTGAGTTACTGATGACCAACCATCCACATGACTGTCCAACTTGCGAAGAGGGCGGACATTGCCATTTGCAAGACATGACCTATATGTCAGGTCATAGCCGTCGTCGTTATCGCTTTACCAAACGCACGCATCATAACCAAGAGCTTGGCCCATTCATCGCGCATGAGATGAACCGCTGTATCGCTTGCTATCGCTGTGTCCGTTTTTATAAAGACTACGCAGGCGGCGAAGATTTGGGTGTTTACGGCTCAAACAATCGCGTCTACTTTGGTCGTGATAAAGATGGCCAGTTCGAAAGCGAATTCTCAGGTAACTTAACGGAAGTATGCCCAACGGGTGTCTTTACCGATAAAACGCATTCTGAGCGCTACAACCGTAAATGGGACATGCAGTATGCGCCAAGCATCTGCCATGGCTGCTCAGCAGGTTGTAACATCTCACCGGGTGAGCGTTACGGCGAATTACGTCGTATCGAAAACCGCTATAACGGTGAAGTAAACCGTTATTTCTTATGTGACCGTGGTCGCTTTGGTTATGGCTATGTCAATCGTGATGACCGTCCAACCCAAGCGCTTGAGCGTATCAACGATAAGCATGTCAAAATCAATATTGACTATGCACTCGATGAAACTATCAAACGTATCAAAGATAAAAAAGTCATTGGTATTGGCTCACCTCGTGCCAGTTTAGAAACCAACTTTGCACTAAAAAATCTGGTTGGCTTTGATAAGTTTTCAACAGGTCTCAATCATCAGCAGCAAGCACTGGTCAATAAATGCATTGAAGTATTGAGTACTGATGGTATTTATAACCCAAGCATGACTGCTATCGAAAGCTATGATGCGGTATTGGTATTGGGTGAAGATATCACCCAAACCTCATCGCGTGTCGCGCTGTCAGTACGCCAAGCGGCAAAAAACGAAGGCCTAAAAATGGCAGCGGCGCTACAAACACAGCCGTGGCTTGCCGAGCCTGTTAAACGTATTGCTCAAGATGCGTTAAGCCCAGTTTATGTCATCGATGTAGTGCAAACTAAGCTAGAAGACATCAGTAAAGTGAGTGTGGTGGCGACCCCTGAAGATATTACTAAACTTGGTTTCAAAGTGGCTGATGAAATTGTCAATTTCGCTAATGATTTAGCAGACATAACAGACCCACAAACAGCTGAACAAAATGCTGATGCTAGTGCTGATACTGACGGTATGCAAGCATTAGCGAAGCAAATCGCTTATGACTTGATTCAAGCTGATAAGCCGTTGGTTATCTCGGGTAGCAGCTTATCGTCTACCACGTTGATCGAAGCAGCGGCGCAGATTACTCAAGCATTGACGCAAAAACGCTCAGCCATTAAAGCGACTGAACAGCAGCAAGTGGACACGTATAATGCTCAAGTCCGTGATGAGCAAGCGCAAATAGAAGATAAAGAGCTATCTGCCAAGCCAAACAAACCTGAAACCGGTGTTGATACAGAAACGCAAGACAATGTAGAACGCGCTCCTGCTAAAAAACTTGAGCTGAAAGAAGTAAACAATAAATATCAGGCACAAGCAGGTATTTACCTAACGGTTACCGATGCCAACAGCATGGGTGTTTGCATGCTTGGCGGTCAATCAGTCGAAGAGCTACTGGCCACTGATTTTGATGTGGTGATTGTTGCCGAAAATCAGCTAACAGATGCCATCGATGCCAGTAAGTTGACTCAACTATTAGCCGATAAGACTGTCATTGCCTTAGATCACCAGCTGCTTGATTGGCATAAAGATGTCGATATCGTATTGCCAGCAGCAAGCTTTGCTGAAGCGGATGGTACGTTGATATCGGCTGAAGGTCGTGCACAGCGCTTCTTCCAAGTTTACGACAACGAATACTACCATCCAATGAGCAGTATCAAAGAAGGCTGGCGCTGGTTACATGCCGTGCATAGCAGCATCGAAGGTCGTGATGTCGATTGGACGCAGCTAGATGACGTCATCAATGCATTAATTGCTACACATCCTAAGCTTGCTGGTATTAAAAATGCTGCTCCTGATGCCGATTACCGTATGACGGGTCTTAAAATTGCTCGTCAGCCGCGTCGTTATTCAGGCCGTACCGCCATGCGTGCGCCGATATCTGTGCATGAGCCGATGCAGCCAAAAGATTTAGACACCGGTTTGACCTTTTCAATGGAAGGTTATAGCGGTAAAGAAACGCCAAGCTCGATGATTCCTTTTGCCAATGCGGCAGGTTGGAACTCACCGCAAGCGTGGAACAAATATCAAGATAAAGTCGGTGGTCATCTGAAAAATGGTGATCCAGGTGTGCGCATGTTCGATCAGCTAGCACGTTTAGAAACACGTCAATATGTTGCACCAGATGCCATGTCTGCGACGACGACGGATATGCAGCAAGGACAAGCCAAACTGGTGCCTATCCATAATATCTATGCCAGCTCTATGATGGCGTCACGTAGCCCAGTGGTTGCGGAGCAACTGCCTGTTGCTGCATGGCGTATCGGGATGGATGATGCTAAGGACTGGAACATCGCTAATGGCGATTACTTAGCGATTGAGATTGATAAGCAACAAATCACCTTGCCAGTACAGATTGTCGGTTATTTAGCAGAAGGCTGTATCGGTTACCCAGTTGGGCAGGTGAGTATTATTCATCCATCAATGCCAGCGTCGGTTCGCAAAGTGGATGCAACAGTGACGATGATGGGTAGCATGGCTAACGATATGATGAACAATAACGATGCTGCGCAAATGAACACAGCACCGACCACCACACAGGAGGTGTAATATGCAAGTTACCCGTATTATCCCTGATGTGCCAAGCTTCTTGGCTGGTAGCATGAGCTTTGATGCTTGGTCCATTTTATTTATGGTCGGGCAATCACTGGTCATCTTCTTGGTCGTGGTTATGGTTGCCGCTATGATGATTGTCTATGAGCGCCGCATGCTAGCTTTATGGCAGGATCGTTACGGTCCAAACCGCGTCGGACCCTTTGGTTCGTTGCAACTAGTCGCGGATATGCTCAAAATCTTCTTTAAAGAAGATTGGACGCCAAACTTTACCGATAAGTTTATGTTTACCTTGGCACCTGCGGTCGCGATGTTCACCGCATTGGCCTCATTTGCCATTATTCCTATCTCGCCAACGCTTGGCGTGGCTGATTGGGACATCGGTATTCTGTTCTTCTTTGCGATGGCAGGTATTGCCGTCTATGCAGTGATGTTCGGTGGTTGGGCATCAGCCAATAAATTCTCGCTACTGGGTGGTTTGCGCTCTGCTGCACAAACGATCAGTTATGAAGTCTTCTTGGGCTTATCACTGATGGGAGTTGTTGCCCTAACAGGCTCATTTAACTTGCGCGCCATTGTCGAAGCGCAAATCGACGGTTGGTATATCATTCCGCAGTTTTTCGGCTTTTTGACCTTTGTCGTTGCTGGTGTTGCCGTTACGCATAGGCATCCATTTGATCAGCCAGAAGCAGAGCAAGAGCTGGCTGAAGGGTATCATGTTGAATATTCTGGCATGAAGTTTGGTATGTTCTTTATCGGAGAATATGTCAACGTTGTACTGATTTCTGCCTTGATGACGTGCTTATTCTTTGGTGGTTGGCTTGCGCCGTTTAATTTAGATATTCCATTTATTCCACCAGCTTTTTGGTTCATGATTAAAACGCTGTTCTTTATGACCATGTTTATTTTGGCTCGAGGCTCACTCATGCGTCCGCGTTATGATCAAGTGATGAACTTTGGCTGGAAAGTTTGTCTGCCAGTAACGCTGATTAATCTGTTGGTTACTGCTGCGGTCATTTTGATCTTTTCCCCAACGTTGTAGTCATCACTAGTAGCCATCATTGATGAACTAGGGTAAAGCTGATAAGGATAATAATCCCATGTTTACTACCATAAAAAAGACCGTCATTGGACTATTTACCATTGTCCGCAGCATGTGGATGGTCAATAGTCATGCGCTCAGACCGCGTGACACCATCCTTTATCCTGAGGTGCCGGTACCTGTGCCGCCGCGTTTTCGTGGACGTATTGTCCTAACGCGTGACCCTGATGGAGACGAGCGCTGTGTTGCTTGTAACTTGTGTGCGGTGGCGTGTCCCGTCGGCTGTATCTCCTTACAAAAAGCGGAACGTAAAGACGGTCGTTGGTATCCAGAGTTTTTTCGAATTAACTTTTCGCGCTGTATTTTTTGTGGCTTGTGTGAAGAGGCGTGTCCAACGACAGCCATTCAAATGACGCCTGACTTTGAGTTGGGTGAATATAAACGCCAAGATTTGGTCTACGAAAAAGAGCATTTGCTCATTTCAGGGCCGGGTAAATATCCTGATTATAACTATTATCGTGTGACGGGTATGGCGGTAGCGGACAAACCAAAAGGCGCAGCACAAAACGAAGCTGCACCGATTGATCTAAGGAGCTTGCTACCATGATGAATATTTTGAACCATCCTGAACTGGCTGGGTTTTATTCGCTTGCAGCAGTGGCCATATTTGCCAGTCTGCGCGTCGTGACTCAAGCCAATCCAGTGCATGCTATCTTATCGATGATTGTGTCATTACTGGCAATCGCAGGGATATTTTTTGTCCTAGGCGCGCCATTTGCTGGTGCGTTAGAGATTGTCGTCTATGCCGGTGCTATTATGGTGCTATTTGTCTTTGTTATTATGATGCTTAATTTAGGCATGAGCAATGATGAGCGTGAAGAGCGCTGGCTTGATGCGGGCACTTGGGCGCTACCGACAGGCTTAACGATTATTATCGCGGTTGTGCTGTATGCGATGATTGGTATGGGTCATGACGAAGCGGCAATGATTGGTGGCTCGACAATATCTGCCAAAGCAGTCGGTACGGTGCTATTTACTAAATATGTGATGTTGATAGAAGTGGCTGCATTGCTACTATTGGCAGCCTTGGTCGCCGCTTATCATTTGGGTAAAGAGTCTATCGCTGATGAGGTTACTGTTAATGCAAACCACAGTAACGATAGTCAAGGATCTAATGCTAATGTCGCAAGTATCAAACACTACGATGATCACGGCATGCCGATAGATGCTGACGCGGCGAAAATGGCAGAACCTTACGAATATAAAGATGTTGACCCGCATGACTATGTAAGTATGAATGCAAGTACGCAGCTGGGTGTGAATAAAGTCACGCGCAAGGAGTCAGACTAATGGTACTAGCAGCGAGCGTGGCACAAGATGTGTCAAACGTGCCGTTTGCCCACGAGGTAGCCGGCTTAGTACAGCCTGTTGCTGAGGCGCAGAATGTACTGGGTATGATACCCATGAGCCATGGACTGATTTTGGCAGGTATCTTATTTGCCATTGGTCTGTGCGGCGTCATGGTACGACGTAACTTCCTATTTATGCTAATGAGCCTTGAGATCATGATGAATGCAACAGCATTGGCATTTGTGGTGGCAGGTAGTCGTTGGGTTGATCCAGATGGACAGATTATGTTTATCTTTATTTTGACCTTGGCAGCAGCAGAGGCCGCCATTGGTTTAGCAATATTATTGCGGTTTTATCATCAGCGTGGGCATCTCGATGTCGACAGCGCCAATGAGATGAAAGGATGATGTCATGAGTTTATTACCATTAACTTTTATATTCCCGCTCGTTGGCTTTTTGATTTTGGCCTTTATGCGCGACAAGCTAACGGAGCAGGTGGCAGCGATTGTCGGTGTCGGTAGTATGCTGTTATCAGCACTATGCACGCTAATCGTTAGTTATACTTTTTTAACCAATAATCCAGCAGGAACAGTCATAGAGATTCCGCTTTGGATATGGTTCCAAGTCGGGGATTTTGCCCCAAGTTTCGGTCTGAGCTTTGATGGTTTGGCACTGACGATGACGGGTGTCATCACTGGGATTGGCTTTTTAATCCATCTCTTTGCCGCTTGGTATATGAAAGGCGACACTGGATTTGCCCGTTTCTTTAGCTATATGAACTTGTTCGTCGCCAGCATGTTATTGCTAGTCTTGGCAGATAACTTGTTCTTGCTTTATCTTGGCTGGGAAGGCGTTGGTATCTGTTCGTACTTACTGATCGGTTTTTATTACCATGACCGCGCCAATGGTCTTGCAGCGATGAAAGCCTTTACGGTGACGCGCGTGGGTGATGTATTCTTAGCCTTTGGTCTGTTTTTATTATTCCGTGAATTTGGTACGCTTAATATTCAAGAGATTATTACCCGTGCGCCAGAAGTATTCGATATCAACAATCCAACGATGATGTTGACCACGATGATGTTGGTTGGCGGCGCGATGGGTAAATCAGCGCAGCTGCCATTACATACATGGCTTGCTGATGCGATGGCAGGTCCGACGCCAGTATCAGCGCTTATTCACGCGGCAACGATGGTCACGGCAGGTGTTTATTTAATCGCTCGCTTACATCCATTGTTTGAGCTGACGCCTGGTATTTTATTATATTGGGTCGGCGGCGTAGGGGCGTTGACGTTGGTCGTTGCTGGATTCTGTGCATTAGCACAAACCGACATCAAACGTATCCTTGCTTATTCAACCATGAGCCAAATTGGCTATATGTTCTTAGCACTCGGCGTTGGCGCGTGGCAAGGCGCTATCTTCCATTTGATGACCCATGCTTTCTTTAAAGCCCTGTTATTCTTATCATCAGGTGCAGTCATCCTTGCGGTACACCATGAGCAAAACATCTTTAAGATGGGCGGTCTACGTAAAAAGATACCGTTGGTATTCTGGTGCTATATCGTCGGTGGCGGTGCCCTTGCGGCGATACCTTGGGTCACGGTCGGTTTTTACTCTAAAGAAGCGATTCTTTGGGAGAGTTATGCAACAGGTCACATGGTTTTATTCTATATGGGTGTATTCGGTGCTTTCTTAACCGCGCTTTATACCTTCCGTATGATTTGGATTATCTTCTTTGGTGAAGAGAAGACCCATGCACACAAATTATCTGGTGTGTCATATTGGCTACCACTTAGTGTGTTGCTGGTATTATCAACGGCAGTGGGCGCATTTATTACCCCGCCATTACAAGGCGTATTGCCAGAGAGTGTTGGGCATTTATTGGAAGTCGCTGGTCAAGCGCATGGTAAGCATACGGCTGAGTTTATCGCCATGGGTGCGATGCTGGCTGGTCTAATAATAGCGGCGCTATTATATGTGGTGGATAAAGGTCGCATGCTCACCCGCTTTAAGCGCTCACGTGTTGGTGGGGCGCTATATCACTGGTGTTATCATGGTCTAGGTTTTGATGCGCTATACGATGTAATTTTTGTAAAACCCTTTTTGTTCATCGGCCGCTTATTTAAAGCCGACCCTATCGATAAAGCGTGGCTCGTCTTGCCTAAGCTGGCATCTGCTGGTAATAAGGTATTATCTGCGACGCAAACTGGGTCACTTCGAGGTTACGCTGCAAGCTTTGGCTTGGGCATGGCTGTATTACTAGTGCTGGTAATGATGACGGTGGTATAAGATGATTGAGTTACAACAAACGTGGATGCTACCAGCATTAATTGCAATTCCCTTTATTGCCGGGTTGTTATGTTGGTTGGTCGAGCGATTTAATAAACGTCTGCCGCGCTGGATTGCTCTAATCGGTATGACGTTGACCTTTGTATTGTCGCTAGTGATGTGGCAATACGGCGACTTTAGTGGCATGAGTAAGCAAGTCATTGCGCCAGACGCTGCTGTGCCTTGGGTCGCTGAATTTAGTGTGCCATGGATACCGAGCTTTGGTATTAGCTTCCATTTAGCGATGGATGGCTTGTCACTGATGATGGTGGCGTTAACAGGATTGCTCGGTATTGCTGCAGTGGCTTGTTCGTGGAATGAGATTCAGCGTCGAGTCGGCTTTTTCCATCTCAACCTTTTGTGGAGTTTGGGCGGCGTCATTGGTGTTTTCTTAGCCATTGATCTGTTCTTGTTCTTCTTCTTTTGGGAGATGATGCTGGTTCCTATCTACTTCTTGATCGCGATTTGGGGTCATGATGTGGTTGGCAAAACCAAGGAATACGCAGCGACTAAGTTCTTTATTTATACTCAAGCGTCTGGGCTTATTATGCTGGTCGGTATTTTGATATTGGTCATTATCAGCTACGCTCAAAAAGGCGTGGTCAGCTTTAACTATAATGATTTACTCGGTACGTCACTTGGCGGCTGGGAATATCCGATCATGCTGTGCTTCTTTATTGGCTTTGCGGTTAAGTTGCCGATTATTCCTTTTCATGGCTGGTTGCCAGATGCGCATGCGCAAGCACCAACGGCAGGTTCGGTGGATTTGGCAGGGGTTTTGATTAAAACCGCCGCTTATGGTTTGATTCGTTTTGTCTTACCGTTATTCCCAGCAGCATCACAAGATTTTGCCCCGATTGCCATGACCTTGGGTACGATTGGTATCTTTTATGGGGCATGGCTCGCCTTTATGCAGACCGATATGAAGCGCCTGCTGGCTTATACCAGTATCTCGCACATGGGTTTTGTAGTATTAGCAATTTATGCGGGTACTTTATTAAGCTTGCAAGGTCTGATGATTCAGATGCTCGCACATGGTCTTAGCTCAGCGGCATTGTTCATTATGGCCGGTCAGCTGTATGAGCGCCTGCACACACGTGATTTGACCTTGATGGGCGGCATGTGGGGGCAGTTCCGTTATTATGCACCGATATTGATGTTCTTCTGCGCAGCGTTACTGGGTATTCCAGGTACAGGTAATTTCATTGGCGAGTTTATGATTTTATTTGGTTCGTTCGCTCAGTATCCTGTGTTTGTGGTTTTTGCGACATTCAGTTTGGTACTAGCAGGTCTGTACTCGCTTATTCTTATTCATCGCGCGTTATTTGGTAAAAACAACATCCAAGAAGTCGCCATACAAGAAACCAAATCACATGGTTTACCACCGCGCAAACTCAAAGATTTGGGCAAACGTGAGTTATCATTACTACTGATGTTGGCTGCTGGTCTGGTCTGGCTTGGGTTATATCCACAGCCTTTCCTTGATACGTCAAGTCATGCGATGCAGTGGATTAACAATGCGTATACCTATAGTCAAGTCACACAAGTAGATGCATCGCACCTGCTTGATGCAATGGAGGCACGTTAAGTCATGAATGATATTACGATGAATGATTTGATGGGATTGTTGCCTTATGCGCCAATCATTACCGTAGTGATTACGGTATTGGTAGTCATGATTGCCATCGCAGTTAAACGCTCACATATGGTGACGGGTACCGTTACCGTCGTTGGTTTAAACATTGGTTTATTTACTTTGCTTGGTCAAATGACTGGCATCGTGAATAGTGGAACCATGGTACCAAATGCTGAACAGTTATTCGTGATTGATAACTTTGCTCAGTTTAATATGGTAATCATTTTTATCTGTGCATTGGCTTGTTGTACGTTGTCTTATGCGTATTTATCAAACCTCAAGGATAATAAAGAAGAGCTGTATTTGCTCATGTTGTTATCGACGATTGGTGCTTTGCTGATGGTCAGTGCTCAGCATCTAGCATCATTCTTTATGAGCTTAGAGATGCTGTCTATACCACTGTACGGTATGCTGTCATACACCTATATGCGTAAAAACTCGCTAGAGTCTGGTCTAAAGTACCTAGTGCTATCTGCGACGGCGTCAGCCACCTTATTGATGGGTATGGCATTTATTTATGCAGAAGTAGGGTCATTGGCCTTCAAGCCTATTAGTGTGGAATTGAGCAATATTTTTGAATCGCCACTGTTGATATTGGGCGCGGCGATGATGATGTTTGGTATTGCATTTAAACTGTCTGCTGCACCTTTTCATATGTGGACGCCAGATGTGTACGAGGGTGCACCAGCACCTATCGCGACTTTCTTAGCATCTGTATCAAAAGTTGCGATGATGGCGCTTGCGGTTCGCTTCTTAATTGATACTGCTTTGCTAGCATTACCATCTGTGCAAATGCTGTTAATGGTCATGGCAACTTTATCTATTTTGATCGGTAACTTATTAGCAGTACGTCAAACGAGCCTCAAACGCCTATTGGGTTATTCATCCATTGCCCATATGGGTTATGTGTTGATTGTCATCGTCAGTATCGGCGCGGCAGCGGATAGTATTTCTAGTATGTATATGGCTGTTTATGCATTAACCTCTATCGGTGCCTTTGGCGTTGTAACCTTAATGTCGAGCCCTTATCGCTTATCTGGTGAGGCTGATGAGCTGACCCATTATCAAGGGCTATTCTGGCGTCGTCCCGTATTGACTGCGGTTATGACTATTATGATGTTGTCATTGGCGGGTATTCCGTTGACGGCAGGCTTTATTACCAAGCTATTTGCGATATTGGCAGCGGTACAAGGAACTAATTGGTTCTTGGCAGCGATGATTATCTTGGGTAGTGCGATCGGCTTATTCTATTATCTGCGCGTGATGCTCACCCTCTTTAAACGTCCTAAACAGTTCATTGAGTTTGACGTTTCTAGCCAATGGGCGATGCGTACTGGCGGGATTATGGTTATTGCGGTAACTGCGATGATTATCTTCTTTGGTATCTTGCCAAACAGCATGATTGAATGGGCAAGTCTGGCACGTATTTGGTAAATAGCAAAAGGGTAAGTAGGGGTATGCTGATACCGCTGCTTATCTGTTATTACGGTCAGAAACCCAAGATGCGCCAGCTTTGTGATAAGCTTGGCGCATCTTTTATTTTGTATCGTTTAAAGTCTTGATAAAAATAATGATTACTAAAAAGTGAGTCGATAATTCTTATGAGTGATAATATTCAGACAGTAACTGTGCTTAGTAAGACCACGTGGACGCCAAACCTATTTAGCTTCACTGTCAGCCGTCCTGATAGCTTTAAGTTTACTGCGGGTCAATTTGTGCGTTTGGGCGTCAATCCCAGTCAATTAAAATATTATAAACAGCAGCGTGCAGCAGGTAATGCCGCCGCTAATGAAGAACAGAATGAGAAACTAAACGAAGACATCTTTCGGGCTTATTCCATCGTCTCTTCGCCGTTTGATGAAGTATTAGAATTTTTCTCTATCGTAATTCCTGATGGTGCATTTACGTCGCAGTTGCAGCATTTAGAAGTGGGCGATGAGCTGCTGCTTAATACCATGCCGTTTGGTTTTTTGACGTTAGCACGTTATCAAAAGCCTTTACCAAAAGATTTATGGCTGCTCGCGACTGGAACGGGCTTGGCACCATTTTTATCAATGTTACAAGATTTGCAGACGTGGGAAGATTACGAGCACATCATATTGGCTTATAGTGCGCGCTCGATAGAAGAGCTTGCTTATGTTGAAAAGATCGAAAGCTTGCAAGAAGACTTTGGTTCTTTGGTTGACAATCCTGCAAAACTAATCTTTATTCCCATCGTTACCCGTGAACCTGTCGAAGGCGCCCTGACAGAGCGTCTGCCCAAGCTGCTGCTGGATGGTACGCTACAAGCGCGAGCGGGCATCGCCTTGGATATTGATAGCACGCACGTCATGTTATGTGGTAATCCAGACATGGTGGAAGACACCAAAGAAGCGCTCAAGACTTTAGGTTTGGTGATGAATCGTCGCGGCGAGGGCAATATTGCGGTAGAAAATTACTGGTAGTTGCATGATTGATGACGGCACGCTTTAGAAGCCATTGAAAATTTGCTTGATAAAAAAGCGCTGACGCTAAAAGACAAAAATAGTCTCTAAGTGTCAGCGCTTTTTTGCTAAGTAAAAAACGTCATTTGTATACTGAGGGGTTTATACCTGACTCGGCTCGGTCGCATCATCTATGGGGTTAATAGGGCCTTGCATCAGCTCAGGCTCATCATCATCGCCGATAATATCTTCGTTACTGCTGGCAGCCAATAAATCACGATAATTGATTTGAGTTTTTAAAATCATTTGCTCTTCTTCAAGCTCGCCATAGTTGACTTGAACTTTATGCAAAGTGCTCATGATTTTTTTGTTCTTTTTTAACCAGCGATTGATATCAAGGTAGATAACCTCGTCTTTTGCACGGGCGATATTGATATAAGAGAGAATAAAGCCTAAAGGATCTTTTTTCAGAATAGTGTGATAAAACCAAATAAACAGTTTGATACCTTGGCGCTTAATAAACGACTCACAACGTAGATTTAGCACATCAGTATAAGTCTGTTGACCAAAGACAAATCGCTGGACGTTACGATCGAGCTGTACATGAATCAAACTAAAATTACTAGCCACCTCTGCATAAATGCCACCAGCATCGACCGTACAGTATAAGCGGAACCAGCCATCATGCATCTCAACACGCAGCTCTAAGATGGCTTTTACATTATCAGTGACGAACTTCTGCAGCGCATCATTGACATAGATCTGTGCCACTGGCAGCGACAACTCATCTTCGAATTTATCAGTCGTTCTATGATATATCTGTTTGATTGATTGGGTAAGGCGCTCCCAACCATCGCTAAATGATTCGTCGAAACGATAGCCCATATTTTCAAAAAATTCATCAAAATTGTCTGAATTATCCCTGTTATCAAAATCACTCAAACTTATTATCCTTATAATTATAGGGGAGGTAGCTGACTCAATGGCATAAAGAGCGACTGATTAAAAAATGACAGACTGTTCTTTAATGAAAGCTGGCGAGTGGTCATTACAAGCATTTTTGCTAAATCAGCCCTGTCTATTTACGCCTGTTTAACCCGCCCTAATGACACAAAAATTATAAAACAGTATATAACAAATATGATGGCTTCAAAATGGACACATGGGTTTTGTCGCAAATCATTTAATTGGCAATGCTTATATGTTCAAAATACGGTCTAGCGATGACATAGCCGCATTGGTGTTATATCATTTTTGCTGGTTCAGCTTGTCAATAAATTGACCAAAGGAGACAAATAATGTGTGAGCGGATTAAAATGAGTCGGCAACGGTTGTGCTAGCGACAGAATTCTATGTCATGTTATGATAGCGCCAGCATAAATCCTGCCCATTATCATAACGCTTATTACTTGCTGTCTTGTATTTATAAGCTCATATTCATAAGCTGAGACCCATTGTGGCCTATATCAAAGATTCACAAAGCTATCATTTTTCCGCGCAAGCACCTAAGCGGGATGTTAGTTTACCAGTGGCTATCATTATCGCTGTGGCCGTACACGCCATTATTATTTTTGGTATTGGCTTTTCGATGGGCAAAGATCCTGCGGCAATGATGCAAGATGTGGCAAAAGCGCTAACCGACAACATGCAGCCAAATGAAGACGCCCACTTTATTGCTAATGCCTCCCAAGAAGGTGGCGGCACAGTGGAGGAGCAATTAAGACAAGAGAACGACCAAATCAGCCCATTGTCTGCTGAGCAAATAAGTGAGACGCAAGATGTGATTAGCCTGCAGCGTCAAGTACGCCAGCAGCATTATCAAGAAAGCTATCTGCGTACCACCTTAAGCTGGCGTCAAGCGAGCGTGGAGTCTGATAATGATAGCAAGCAAGCACAAGATGATATGATGGCGCAAGAAGAGCGTCTGCGTAAACAAATTGCTACTTTAGAGACACAGCTGTCTCAACGTCAGCAAGTCTATGCAACCAAATCAAAAGTAGTGACGGTCGATAGCAACTCGACGACGCGTGGTGCCGCGGCTGATTATATTAATACTTTCCGTGAGCATGTCGAACGCATTGGGAATTTGCATTATCCCATGCAGGCACGGGCACAAGGTATCACGGGCGAAGTGCGCCTTATGGTCATCATTAGTAGTGATGGTAATATTAAAGCCATACGTCTGCTTGAAAGCTCCAACTCCACATTATTAGATGAAGCAGCAAAGCAATCGGTACGCCAAGCAGCGCCCTTTGGTAAATTTACCAAAGACATGGAAGATATTGTTGAGCTGCGTTTGATACGTACCTATCGTTACAGCGATAAAGTGGATGTTACTTATTAGGGCGTGTTGAATATATAGATGATGAGCGTTAGCTACGCTGCAAACAGATAAGATACCAATATTTATAACAAACGAATACCACACACCGCTATAAAATAAAGAGTCAGTATGGAATTTTTAGGTTTTACAATAGATGTTGCCAACTTAACCAGTAACGCATTAAGCTTGGTCATTAAAGTTGCGCTAGCGATATTAATATTCGTCGTAGGTCGCTGGCTTGCCAAAAAGGCAGTCACCGTTGCTCACAAAATGATGTTGCGTAGTCGCTTAGATGACACCGTTGCGAACTTTTTAGGTCGTTTAATCTACGGAGTGTTACTGGTCGTGGTTGCATTAGCTGCCTTGAGTAAGGTTGGCGTACAGACCACCTCAGTCGTCGCTATATTGGGCGGTGCCGCAGTAGCCATTGGTCTGTCACTAAAAGATCAGTTGTCTAACTTTGCCGCTGGCATCATGATTGTGACGTTTCGCCCCTTTGTGCGCGGCGATTATGTGCAAATCAGCAGCTACACAGGGACCGTAACAGAAATCACTT
Source organism: Psychrobacter immobilis (assembly GCF_003148585.1). GTDB lineage: Bacteria > Pseudomonadota > Gammaproteobacteria > Pseudomonadales > Moraxellaceae > Psychrobacter > Psychrobacter immobilis. The sequence goes on from NZ_QGGM01000018.1 coordinate 39,192, forward strand.
TGGTCAATACCCACCTAACGACGATAAACAATCACGATATCATTATCCCAAATAGTGATATTACGACTTCAGCCGTGACGAACTATACGGCGCTACCCAACCGCCGTGTCGATATCACGGTCGGTATTGGCTATGATGCCGATATCAAAACTGCCAAAAACGTGATGTTGAATTTGGCAAAAAATAATCCGTTGGCCTTTACTGACCCTGAACCTATCGTACGCGTCACCAATTTGGGTGATAACTCAGTAGACTTGACGCTCAATATTTGGACAACCAATGCTGACTGGTGGACCATGCAGTGTGATTTGCTGGAGCAATTCAAATACGCCTTAGATGATGAAAAAATCGACATTCCATTCCCGCAGCGTAATGTCCATGTCAAAGGACTGGATCAGATGATTAATCAGATGAGTCAAGCACAAAAGCTACCGATGACCAAAGATTAGTCGCTAAAAATTCGAACTAAGTATAAGGGTTTGGAAGGCTGAGACCTGCTAAAATCTCAATTTCAAACTGTTCCATCTCATCTTGCTCGGCTTGTCCAAGCTCGTGATCAAAACCCAATAAGTGCAGCACACCATGTATCAGTAAATGGCTAATGTGCTGTGCGGTTGTCTTTTCTTGCTCTGCGGCCTCACGTACTATGACGCCATGACAGATGACCAGCTCACCGAGGGGTAGCGTTGGCATCAGCTCAATAATTGCGGCTGGCAGATCACTGGGATAAGATAAAATATTGGTCGCATAATCCTTACCGCGTGCTTCCAGATTTAATGCCTGACCCTCAATTTCATCGGTAATGTATATGTCTAATACTTTAGATTTCTCTTGCCACAGCTCAGGATCGATATCTACAAAATAGGGTAGAGTTAGACCTTCTTTGATACGCTCATCGATATAATCCAACGCTGCCATCATCACAGACTGTAAGTGCTTACGATCATAAAAAGTGTCCAGTATGTCATCATCAATACTACTGGTGGCACTGATATCAAGTGCTGCCAAACTGGCATCATCGCCAGCACGCTCATTTGCATCATGGTTGTCAAAACTGTTGTTACCCTTCTCTTGGCTCATGCCATTATCCTTTTACTTTATTGTAAGATGGTGTGCTTTATCATCTGATAGAACCTATGACTAAAGCTAAAAAGCCCTTAGCCGTAAAAAGCCGGATTACTGACAGTAATCCGGCTTTGCATTTTTATAACATTAAGTAGCAGGCTAGACCGTTTATAGCTTGGCTGCAGCATTAGCAATAACTTGTTTACGCTCTTGCTCTTTTCTGCGCTCAAACTTACGCTTTTCTTCTAACGCTACTTGTTCTTCATCATAAACATCGTAGGCTTCTACAATTTTCTGTACCAATTGATGACGTACCACATCTTTTGAATCAAACTTGGTGATATGAATTTCTTCAATACCACTTAAGATTTCCATTGCTTGCGCTAAGCCTGACTTATGACCACGTGGCAAATCGACCTGTGTAATATCACCTGTAATTACTGCTCGTGAACCGAAACCCAAACGGGTCAAAAACATTTTCATCTGTTCAGGCGTGGTGTTTTGCGCTTCATCTAAGATGACAAACGAGTTGTTTAACGTACGACCGCGCATATAGGCAAGGGGTGCGATTTCGATGACTTGTTTTTCAATCAGCTTGCCCACTTTTTCAACGCCGATCATCTCATATAGCGCATCATATAATGGACGCAAGTAGGGATCGATTTTTTGCGTCAAGTCACCTGGCAGAAAGCCCAGTTTTTCACCAGCTTCTACCGCCGGGCGCACCAATAAAATCCGCTCAATCTCATTACGCTCAAGCATATCCACGGCGCAAGCCACGGCTAAATAGGTCTTACCCGTACCAGCAGGGCCAATACCGAATGAGACATCAGAGTTCAGTACGTTTTGGACGTAGGTCTGCTGATTGCCACCGCGAGGAATGATACGACCTTTACGCGTGCGTAAGCTAACTGGCGTAAACTCGTGAGCTGATTCTAAGTCCGCCTCAGCGTCTGCATTATCCTTGGCTTCTTGCTCATCCGCTTCCATATCTTCATCACGAGAAATGCTCGATTGGATAATAAGATGTAGCTCCGCTGCGCTAATGTCCTTGGTATTCTGTGCCTCATCTACCAGTTTATAAATAATACGTTCACCGCGCTCGACATTCGATATGTCGCCACTCAAACAGAAGTCACCTTGACGCTGCATGATTTTGATATCGAGGCGTTGTTGGATATATTTCATGTGGTTGTTGTATTCACCAAGCACGGTTTTGAGCTGTGCGGGTGTCAATGATTCAAACTTTATACGGCGGCTCATGGAATCAGTCAAGCGATTATCCTTTTATTATGTACCCCAACGCTATGATTTGGTTTTGATGGCATTGCGGGTTTAAGAGATAAAATGGTCGGTCGTTATGGTCTTGGCTTTACGTTATAGAGATAGAAATGACGGTAGAATTATTATTCGTTTTAGGAGTGGTGATAAGTAACGGTCTTGCCTTTATTATGGTCGATAGATTTTAAATTTCAAGCCATACGTCGAACAGATGCCACTGTTTTTGTACGACGATTGCAACCGCTTTTCGACTTTGATATTTTTATGTCCATTTTTGAGCGGGTTATGACATTGCAAATGACGTTTAGAGCGTGACGAAATCAAGCGTTTCAGTTATACGTTTTGGCTACTGTTAAGGCGACAGAGTTGGAGGCGATTTGTGGTAATCTATGGGTGATGTCATAGTGCTTTATCGCTGAGTTTAAAATATGAATAAAATGATGAAGGCTGATGAAAGCTGACGAAGGTTAGGGCGTATTACGTATTCGACTAAGGCTATGCCGATGTGTGAATGTTCAATACGCCCTAAAAAATTAAAATAATTCTAGCGATCATTCATCGCTTATAGTGCGTGCGCCCAACAGCGTAAAATAGACATGAAAATTAGGAATAATAATGCAAAATACTGTTGTGAATTTATCGAATGCTAAAAAAAAGTTTGAACACAAAAAGGCAGCTACTGAGCAGCAAGTCCTCATCGCTGGTGGTGGTCATGTGGGATTGTCCTTTGCACTGTTACTAGCACATCATGGTATTGCTAGCACGTTATTAGAAAAAAATAGCTACCCAACCATCAGTCCAAATGAGGACAGCAATCGCAGCCATTATTTAGACAGCCGCAATACAGCACTGTCACGTCGTACAGTACAGATTTATCAAGAGATTGGGTTATGGGATGAGTTGCAAAGTCATGCTTGTCGTATCGATGCGGTGCAGATTAGTGAGCAAGGCAGCTTTGGGCGTGCACAATTAAACAAAGCTGAAGAGCGGGTCGAGTCATTTGGACAAGTGATGGAAAATGCGTGGCTCGGACGTAAGCTTTTATTAGCCGCGCAGCAAGAGCCATTAATCACTTTGATCGATAATGCCAGTGTCAGCGCCGTGACCCAACAAAGCGATGGCGTGACGCTCAGCTTTAACTATTATGGTGAAGAGGAACATGAGCAGCAATTGCAAGCTAGCGTTTTGGTCGCTTGTGATGGTCGCGATTCAACGGTGCGCCAATTATTAAATATTGGCACGACGACTTATGATTATCAGCAAACCGCTATCGTCGGTGTGGTAGAAACTGACAAGTCACACGCGCATGTAGCGATTGAGCGTTTTAGTCCAGCAGGGCCATTGGCGGTGTTGCCACTGACCGATCCAGAAGGCGATGGCAATGATGGCAATGATGACTATCAGACAGGCTATAGACGCTCGGTGGTTTGGGTTTGTCCAAAAGGGGAAGAAAATAAATACTTAGCAGACGATGCGCATTTCTTAGCGACATTGCAGCAAGCCTTTGGTGAGCGAGCTGGCACGTTTGTCGCTGCCGGTCGCCGCGGCGCTTATCCACTGACACGTGTACTGGCAGACAAGCAAGTAGAGGGTCGCTGTGTCATCATGGGCAATGCTGCTCATACCTTGCACCCTGTCGCTGGTCAAGGTTTTAACCTCTGTATGCGCGATGCCCATGTGCTGGCACAAATGATGAGCGCGCAAGTGCTAAAAGGCGAAGACATCGGCGATACGCAACTGTTAAAACGCTATGAGAAAGCACGTCTAAGCGATCAAAAACGCGTCATTCGCTTCTGTGATGCCGTGGTACATGGTTTTACCCATCCTAACCCAGCCATCAAGTTGGCAAGGAATGTGGCCTTGGTTGCCTTTGACAAGCTGCCAAATATCAAGCCACTAGTCGCTAACTATGCTATGGGGTTAAAGTCTTAGTTTGCCATATCACGGTATATTAACGGTCTAGACCAATGTTCTATACGATTGCACTTAACTGTAGGAATAACTTATGAAGAATAATCATACGCTGATTATCGGTAGCGGTATTGTTGGGGCAACGCTTGCTTTACAGTTGGCACAAGCAAAAATGCCCGTGACGTTAATTGATGCTCGCCCTGCACGTGATGACTCAGAATGGCAACAGGTGCTTGGCAAGCGGGATGCGCGCGTTTATGCCTTGAGTCTTGCCAGTATTAACTTACTTAAAGGCGTGGGCGCATGGCAAAAGATAGCAGCATCAGAGCGTAAAGCGGACTACTCGCAAATGCAGGTGTGGCAGCTAAACGGCATGGGCGAGCTATTATTTGGCGACAGGGGTGATAATCATTCTAATACTACGCTACCGCAAATGCTCGGCAGCATGGTTGAGCCTGCCGTCATTGAACATGCATTGTGGCAACGCCTGTATGAAGATGATGTCAGTGACTATCTAACCATTATCGCGGGGCAAAAAGTCACAAACATGGATTGGTTAGGTGCAGATCAAGGCTACCGTGTGACTTTAGATGATCATACTGCTATAGCAGCGGCTCTGCTGGTTGGTGCCGATGGTCGTGGCTCATTTGTGCGTCAGCAAGCGGCGATTGGGCTCGATACACTTGATTATAAGCAAACCGCTATTTGCTGTGCGATTCACACCGAAAAACCGCATCAAGCGACTGCGCGCCAAGCAATGCTGCCTACAGGTACGCTGGCACTATTACCGCTTGCTGATATTACTGATGCAGATAAAGCCAACCCAGAGCACTGGCAGTCGATCGTGTGGACATTGCCGCGCAATCAAGCATTGGCGTTGATAGAGGAGGACGCGCGCGTCATTGCTGATAAATTGGCTGCTGCCAGTAACTATGAGCTAGGTGCTATCACTCAGATTGAGTCAATCGCTAGCTTTCCACTGACCGCGCAACAAGCGAAAAGCTACGTCGCGGACAACCTAGTCTTGATCGGTGATGCAGCGCATGGCGTCCATCCCTTAGCGGGTCAAGGGTTGAATCTGGGCATGCTCGATGTACAGGCTTTAAGCGAGCAATTGGCACATGATTTTGAACGTAGTGGTGGAACCAGCTGGGGCAGCAATCAAACGTTGCGTAGCTACGAGCGTTTGCGCCGTCCACATAACAGTCTAATGATGCACAGCTTTTCCGCGCTTAACTGGCTATTTGCAGGGTCACTTGCACAGATGCGTCCTATTCAACAAATTCGTAATGAAGGTATGTATCGCGTTGGCAAAATCAAGCCATTGATGCGTTTGTTTGCTAAACAGGCGAGTGGGGTTTAGAGGTTTGAATGAAGTTATTAACTAAACTAAGGATGGCGTATGAAGACTCAGTCATGGATGGCGATAGCCATCGTAATAGCTAGTTTTATTTTAGCCTCCTGCCAATCTACACCTAAAAATAATACAATAGATAAAAAGGCAGACAACACACCTAAAGTATTGATAGAACCACTTGCAGATACAGACAATGACGGCGTGCCCGATGAAATTGATAACTGTCCTAACACTGCTGAAGGGGTCAAGGTTGATCCCTATGGTTGTCCAGTGGCGGTCAATTTGATTGGGTCACTAGTAATGGATATTCGAGTCTATTTCACCTCAGATAGTATTACCCTAACCAACGAAGCTTATTTAACTGAAGTACAAAAGGTCGCTGAAAAAACGCGTAACAATCCTGACTTAGTTACCATTTTATCAGGCCATATCTCCAAAGCTGAAGCTGAAAACCGTCAAGGCACTAACGCCACGCCTAATAATAGACGCTTAGCGAGTAATCGCGTGAAATTAGTCAAAGATTATTTAGTAGAGCAAGGGATTGTTACTGATAAAATTTTGGCGTTTGATTGCAGGGATAAAATTCAGCTTGGTGTTAATAATGAAGGTGCTAATATTGAAACTGAAAAGCTTGCTGCTGAAATGTCATCGTTGAATCAAAGAGTTTTTGGGGCGGTAATAGAAGCTGATAAAGCATATTCTAGGAATTACCCTGATGAGCAGCATTCTTTGAAGTATTATAAAGAAGTCTGTCAGCAGCTTTAGAAGAAATAATTTATGAATACGCTATTAAGAAGTACGTTTGTTGTTTTGATCAGCGTCTTAACGCTATCCGCATGTCAAACGCCTGACTTGTCTAACCAAAAAGCTCAAACCATCAACATGCCAACGGTTGTGGTTAACTTGGATAGCGACGGCGACGGCGTGCCTGATGATTTAGATCAATGCCCAAATACGACAGAAAACGTGGTAGTGGACGAAAGAGGTTGTCCTGAGATTACAAGTCTTATTGGTATGCCTCCACTGATGGAGTATCGTGCTTTTTTTACCAAGGATAGCAGTGAGCTATTGCCACAGTATCATGATGAGCTTGATAGAGTAGCAGAACAGATGAATAACTATGATACGGCTACTATAAAAATTGAATCTCATGTCTCGAAGGATGAGGTCAGTAAAGCTTCTACCTCAATGTTGCAATCAAACTCACTGGCTAAGAATAGAGCACTCATTGTCAAAAATTACCTAATTTTAAATCACAGAATTGAGCCTAGTCGTCTGACTACTCTTGATTGCGGTATTAAAGGTTCTATTGCACCTTCTGACACCGAGGAAGGCAGATCTATGAATCGTAGAGTTTATAGCTTAGTAACTGATTTAAAAAACCACAAAGCTAATTATCATCAAAATGACCTAGGCTCAAACAGGTGTATCGAGTTTTAGTTTTTGTCATTTATTAATAAATAACCATAAGATAAAAATAACTACTCGAAGGCAAATCTCATGCTTATCCCTAAATACTGGGCGCAACACAAACAGCGCTTTGAATCGCTAGAAACGTCTAGTAAACCTTCCAAGCAAGCCACTATCAAACGTTATGGTTGGTCAGATATCAGCCAAATGGAAGCGCTATCCCATGCTAAATGGCGAGTCAGTGAGGCGCATAAGCGCTGGCTGGCAGGTGAAGATATCTTACGCCGTGAGCGCAGGGAAGAGTATAACGAAGGCAACAGTATTCCTATTCGTGAAGAGATTATTTCTGAGCATGATTTTCCAGAAAATAAATTATCGAATAATAGTGCAGCAGTAACGAAGCTTATCGTTACGCGTAACAGTTACGGCGCACAAGTCGCTAACGTCGATAATATCGCCATTATTGATGTTGATAATGATGATTTATTGCATCAAAAATATCCTTATGATTATAACCATCATGGCTTTATGCCTGCCTTTCTCATTAATCAAAGCAATCCAACAACCAAAATAAAAGTTTGGGCTTTTGTTATTGTCTTTATACTTATTGCCAGTGTCATCGCTTGGCTAGGACTATCATGGTTGTGGTTATTGGCTGTTATGATTGGTGCGACTGCTTATTTGTGGCAACAAGCCAGTGTTAAAGACAAGGCCCGCGCGCAAAAATATGCCGATGACGCCGCCTCGTTACTGCCTTATATGACAGATTTAATCAAAAAACGTATTGCTAATCATCCTACCGAGTCCTTTCGTTTATATCAGACGCCCGCAGGTTTTCGTATTATCGCCACTCACGATGTTGTATTGCCAAGTAATAGGTTAGTCGCGGAATGGTTTGCGTATTTCCATGCGGATACCAATTATGTGCGTCTATGTCAGGTGCAGCAGTGCTTTCGAGCACGGATTACTGCCAAGCCGTGGCGTCTGAGTGAGGTTGAAAATAATAAGTTGGCTAAAGATATCCCTGCTAAGGACTTTTGGTTTGGCTCTGATAATACCGATGTGGATAATAGCATTGAGCAACGTCAAGATGAGTTAAAAGCGCGTAAGCAGTGGATTGTTGACTATGATCGTTTTACCCAAGGCTATCGTGCTTGTCATTATGTCGAGAGTTTTGCTGGCAGGGAAGCCAGTCATCAATTACAGTCTGTAGCGATAAAGGCTTTGGTCGATTGGCATGATAGGGCTTGTCGAGTGGATAAAGCGTTACCGATGGCTTAATTCAGATTTTACTTAATATATGAATGAGCTTCGGACCACATTAAGGAAGAATTACTTTGAAATTCTATAGCGTTTTATTATTAACAGCATCTATTGCTTTAGCTGGCTGTCAAACTACTACAACTGCGCCGTCTAAAAAGATACCTAAAGATGAAAATATCAGGACGATGCAAGCAGAGATTGATTCAGATGGCGATGGTGTGCTTGATGCTATAGATGAATGTCCAGGTACACCTTTTAACGTAGTGATAGATGAAAGAGGGTGTCCAGATTCCTTACTTTTTGGTGAAAATGAATTTATGATGGAAGCTAGAGCCTATTATGATGAAAATAGCAGTGAGATAAAAAGTGAGTATTATGAACAGCTAGATAACGCAGGCAAAAAAATGCAAGATCATTTGGACGCTGTTATGCATATCGAAGGGCATATATCCAAACGTGAAGACAATAATGCAAATCAAACATTATCAAGATACCGCGTGGAAGGAGTTAAAAATTATATGACCATGACATATAATATTGATCCTGATCGTATTAAGACTTTTTACTATGGATCAGAACGTCCAATTGCGCCAAATGATATCGAAAACAGTTGGCTCAACCAGCGTATCTATGCGCTTATTAGTAATGTTAAGTAATATATTAAACATTTCAAAAAAACTGAAAGTGATGACAGATAAAGCCTTAAATTATTCTGAATGAAAAGAGAGTAGCAATGACAAATAGAAACTATGGAAATTTATTGCTACTGGCATTATTTATTGGTTTAGCAGGCTGTCAAACGACTGAAATCGTAGCGGCTAAAACCTTGCCTCAATATGAAAATATCAGAACGATGCAGGCAGATAGCGATGGTGTGCTTGATGCTATAGACGAATGCCCTGAAACGCGACCCAATGTAGTAATTGATGCTAAAGGCTGTGAAATAATAATTGAGGAAGGCGAGGCACTTGAAATGGAGTTCAATGGGTTTTTCTCGCAAATGAGCAGTCAGCTATTTGATATCTATGATGCAGTATTTGTGAAAATAGCAGAAAGTCTTAATGATCGCCCAAAAGCCAATGTTTTTATTTTCGGTCATGCAGCGACAAGTGAAATAGATAAAGATGCTTTAGCGACTTTTGGTTTCGATTCTTTATCACGCAATCGCGCGCTAATTATTAAGAATAATTTAGTGTTGCAATATAATATCGATGCTGAGCGTATCCGTACTTATGAGTGCTCAAATAAGATTATAGTTACAGATACAGCGTTTATAGATCCAAGTTTTGAAAAGCTCAATCTTAAAAATATTGAGGCAAAACAACGCCGCGCAACTTTAATGGCGAGTAGTGAAGTTCATGATTTGATGAATCTTGAATATGATTCTGATATGCAAAAATATGGTGAATATGCCAAGCACTGTGAACTGTTCGAATAATAACGACTGATTTTCTTCAACCGTTAAAAATTATTCTTACCCCAACGCTGAAAATACCACCATCAGCACTGGCGAGGCAATATTAATAATAAAGCCAAAACTAATCGCTAAAGGCACTACTTTTAGACCGCCAGATTGCTGAATAATTGGCAAGGTAAAATCCAAACTGGTCGCGCCACCAAGCCCAACTGCTGCTGATGGATATTTACGCATAAACACGGGAATAAATATCAACGCAAAAAACTCACGCACCAAGTCATTAAAGAGCGCGACACTGCCCCAAACCGCGCCATAAGCATCGGTCATCACAATCGCTGATAACGAATACCAACCAAACCCTGACGCCAGTGCCAAGCCTTTGGTCCACGATACCTCACTGAACATCAGCGCAAATATCAAGCCACCAACCAATACAGCTAGTGTAAAGATGACACTCATCTCAACGCCGCGCTTATTCAGCAGCACTTCTTTTAGCGTAATACCTGAGCCTTTTAAGCCAATGCCGACCAACAAAATTAATATCATCAGCATCACCGTCATGGTATTTTCAGGCGGCATATAATTGTCCGGTAAGAAATAACCAATCACCATACCAATGACCACACAAATAACTTGAGCGAGGCTACCACGGATACTCACGCGATGTTCTTTAGATTTTACGCTGGGTTTTTTGGCATGCCATGGACGCAGTCGGTCAAATAACATCAGGGCAAATAAACCACTGCCAATTGTCAATATCGATAATATAGTCACATAAAGGGCAATTTCGCCTATCTGACTGCCAAGTCCTTCAACTTGTGACAGCTCGATACCAATCAGCGCTAAGATGATAAATACCAGATAAGATAAGCCTTTATCTGCAAGCTTTGTCATGGTTGGATGAGAAGGAATGGCAAAGCCAATAAACATTGGCATTAATACCAGAACAAGGGTAACTAGGCTTTGCATGGTGATTGGCTCGCGGCATTTTCAAAGGCGTTTTTAAGAAGCTGGAAATTGTATCACATGAAACGATCAATGCTGCCATGAGCGGCTAAGATTCCTTGTAAAAGCCGACTGTTTGACGACGAACTATTGAGCGTTAAGATAAAATCGTGAATCACTAAGCCGTAAGTCAGGATTTCATTCATGATAATTTGACTGCTAACAACGCTTAAGTATTTACCTGACCAACTTTTGTTGCTACATTAATAGACTTACTATATTTGGCTTGCCTCATGTCGCTATATCAGCTCAAGTCTCAGTTTCAAGATCAGCTGCGCCCAATAAGTGATGCGTTGGTCGAGCAAAAGGTGACTGCCAATCAAGTGACGGTGTCAGCCGTAGTACTGAGCCTTGGTACGGCCTATATGATTGCCAAACCCGCAACTGAGCAGCAGGCATTATGGTTGCTGTTACCTTCATCACTGTTTGTGCGTATGGCGCTCAATGCTATCGATGGCATGATGGCGCGTGAGCATGGGCAAGCCTCAAGGCTTGGGGCAGTGCTTAATGAAGTGGGTGATATCGTGGCTGATACGGCGCTTATCGCAAGTTTAGCTCCGCATATTGCTAATGGTAATTTACAAGCGTCGACAGTCAATTTACCAAACCGTATATCAATCCATCAGCGTCATATTATTGGTCTGATTGCGCTTAGTATCAGCACTGAGTTACTAGGTATCACTAGTAATACGATATTAGACATTAGAGCAAACCAAGGACCTTTAGGCAAAAGCGATCGTGCTTTTTTACTGGGTTTGCTTGGCGCTTTTATGGTGACTAAAGTACCGACCGTGCTATCGCACATCAAAGTGGGTCCACTATTGATACTGACAGAGGCGCTGCTACTAAAAACCTGCTTGAATCGCCTGCGTTATATGGCAGATTTATACTTGATGCGTAAACCACCCGCGCTTCGCTCAAATCACTCAGAAACTCTTGAGTTAATACCAGAGTCATCGCATAAATCAGTTTTTCTTCTTGGTTGCCAAGAGAATGTTGGTCAACCCAATACGCTATTTTTCGATGCTGTTTCATCAAATTTTTCTTCATTAAATGCCCCTTTATCAAATTTTGCTATTAAAACTTCCTTTTTGGAGCCTAAGATAATGCCGACCACCCCTCTCGATAGTCATGAAAAAGTGGAGCAGGTTAGCGATACGCTCAATTTATCGTCTTCCAAATTGATAAGCGGTGAAAGTTGCTACAATGCTTACGATGGCACGGCGATTTATTACCGTTATTGGCTGACGATGCCTTTAGAGGGTATAAAAAAAGCCAGTCAGCCTCTGCGTCAAGTCATTCTGTTACATCGTGGTCACGAGCATTCGGGACGACTAGCAGAACTTGGGCAACAGTTTGCGGCAGCAGGCTATCAAGTATTCGCTTGGGATGCGCGTGGTAATGGGCGCTCGGGTGGTATCAAGGATCATGCCGAAAGCGTCACCGAGCTTGAGCGCGATCTAGACGGCTTTGTGCAATTGGTTATCGGGAAAACGGGCATTGCTATCGAGGATACCTTAATCGTCGCCAGTAGTATCGGCGCGGTACTCGCCGCAGCATGGGTACATGATTATGCTCCAAATATTCGCGGCATGATATTGGGTACACCAGCGTTGAGTATTCGCTTATACATGCCATTTGCCATACCGTCGCTAAAGGTGGCTCGCGCGCTTGGACTGATGTCACGCGTGAGCAGCTACGTCAAGGCGCAAGTCTTAACCCATGATAAAGACGCGCAGCAAGCTTATAATGCCGATCCACTGATTTCTAATAGTATTTCAACTGATCTGCTTATCGATACTCATGCAACCGGTCAACGCTTGCTCGATGATGCTAGCGCTATTACTGTACCGACGTTTGTATTATGTGCAGGCAAGGATTACGTGGTCGATAAGCAAGCTGAACGCGATTTTTATGAGGCGATTAATGCTACCGATAAACGCTGGCAATTATATCCAGACAGTTATCATGCAATCTTTCATGAGACCAATAAAGCAGACGTCTTCGCGGATTGTATTAATTTCGCTGAGCAAGTATTCAGTAAGGACGTTAAAGCGCCTGATTTAAGCGCGGCTCATCTTAATAGTGCCAGTAAAGATAAGGTTGACCGTTTAGCGATTAAACCCTTTAACCCAAGCTTTGCCATTACTCGATTTGCCATGCAAAAATTTGGTCATGTCAGCGACGCGATTGCCACAGGACTGGAGCATGGCTTCGATTCGGGGCACTCACTCGATCACGTTTATTATAATCAACCGAGCGGGCAGAATAAATTTGGTCAGGCAGTCGATAAGTTTTACTTGAGCAATATTGGTTGGCAAGGAATTCGTATCCGCCGTGAGCATATATTGGAGCTAGCACGTGAAGCTCTGGCAGATATTGAAGACAAAAACCAGAGCATTACTAAACCATACCAACCAAAACTACTCGATATCGCTAGTGGACATGGCTTTTATGCCTTTGATTTACTGACAGAGTTTACCAAGTTGCACGCTGAGCTACGTGATTACGAGATGCATAATATCCAAGCATTGCAAGCCAAAGCAGAGCAGTTAGAGATTGCTAATCGACTCATCACTTGTCAAAAAGATGCATTTGACCCTGCCAGTTATTCTCATTTACAGAAGGCAAGTGACAATGATAAAAGCCTTGATGATAAAAAATTTGATATCGCCATTGCTTCTGGCGTGTTTGAATTATTTTCTGACAATACACTACCAGCGACAGCATTGGCAGGCATTTATGACAGTTTAAAATCTGATGGTTATTTACTTTATACCAATCAGCCGTGGCATCCTGAGCAGGAGTTTATCAGTAAAACCTTAAACAATCATCGTGGTAGTAGTTGGGTGATGCGCTGCCGCTCACAAGCGGAAATGGATCAATTGGTTGAGAATGCTGGCTTTAAGAAAGTCGCTATGCGTATCGATCGTTTTGGTATCTTTACCGTGTCGCTAGCGATTAAAACAGCACCAAATGCTGAAAAGGGATAGATGAATAATAGATGAGTGATAAAAGTGCCAAGCCTTTAAATATTAAAAGCGCCAAGCCTTATGAGCGTGTGCAGCTTTTTTCAGGGGGCGGCGCACGTTTTGGCTATTATTTGGGCAGTTATTCGGCATTGGTTGCTCATGATTTGACGCCAGATATCATCGTCGGCACTTGCGGTGGCAGTCTGTCGGCTTATTTGGTCAATCTAGCGCCTGACCCCAAGGATTTGCAGGAGCTCATGTGCAGCCGTGAGTTGTACCGTGCCATCACTGCAATCAGACATGTCGCGCCAGACGAAACCAATAAACGTTTAAAAATACGTTATATGACGCAGGCGCTTAAACGTTGGCGCTTGTCACGGCAGCGGTCTAACCGCCAAAAACAGCAGCAAGCAGATAACTATGAGCGACTATTAGATGAGTTGCAGCAGTTAGCGATGTTTCGGATAGATAACGAGGGGCAATGGCTCGATGAATTGTCTTGTTTTTCTCCCAAGCAGAATAATAATTCGTTTAATACCGCCGTGCCAGAGATAGCCATTATCGCTAGCCGACTGTATCAAGCACCCAATCAACCCAGCAATCAAACGCCTACTGCTGATAGTTCTGTTTACGATGAGTTTAAACTACAAGAGTTATTATTTGCGCCACCGCGTTTGGCAGCATCAGAGCACTTTGAGCAAATGCTTAACTCACCAGTGCATACGTTTGCCGATAGGCGTATCCATCAGTCAGTAAATATCGTAAAGCAGTGGGAATTTAATTCAGCGGTTCGTGTTTCTATGGCAGATATGTATTATCTACCGCCCATGCATATTGTAACGCTCGGCTGGTGTTTGGGTGGCGTTATTAATCTCACTCCTATTGAGCTAGCATGTCAACTGGGACAGACGGTATTTGCAGAGACCAAGGCAGGTTATGATTCTTATCTTGCTGCACCTGCGATTCAGCGTGTTTTTGGTTTTGACCCAAATGAGCGCTTGGCACAAGTGCATGGTTATCAGCCAATGGAAACGTCATCACTTATGAAGTCAGAAAGAAATAGCCATCAATTGCATTGGTTACCTTTTGCAGATAATGGTCAGCAGTTGGCAAGACAGCATGTACAAAAGCGTTTTAATATAAAGCAAATGACGGTTGAACTCATTCACAGTGACTATGATGGCTTTGTGCAGCAAATGCAGGCGCAATGGCAATATGGCTATCAGCGTACGGCTGACTATATACAGCAGCATGAGCTATGAAAAATCTTATAAAGTCGACTTCAGCTCATAAGCCGTCGCATCTTATCGTTTTCGGCGGTACGAGTGGACTTGGCTTGGCGTTGGCGCTGCATCATCAGGTGCTTGGCTGGCAAGTGAGCGTGGTTGGTCATAGCGTAGAGAAGATAGCCCATATCAATAGTCAGCATCCTGACATTGTTACTCACTGCTGTGATTTAACCGATAGCGCGCAAACACAAACGTTGGTAGATAACTTGTCAGATATTAGTTTTCAAAGAGTAATTTATAGCGCGGGTAGTTACACCAATGAGCGTATTCATCATCTAAGTCAAGCTGACAGCGATAAAATACTAACGATTAATCTGCAAGCATTTGAGCAGGTTTTTAGGTGGGCAAGTGAGCAGATGAAGCGTCAAAGTCAGTTATTGGATATGGACAAAAATTCTAGACTGAGCATAATCTGTATCGCTTCTATCGCCGGTACCATGGAGTATCCTTATGCCAGTCTTTATGCCAAAAGCAAACGCGCCATGATTGCGACTGCCAGCGCTTATCGAGCGGCACTTGCGCCGTATCATATCCAAGTCAACTGCATCGCCTCAGGTTATATCGATACCCAAGCATTACGCGATTTGAATGACGGCGATGCCAGTCATAAGCCATTCATAATAAATACACAAACGGCGGTTAAGCATGTTATGCAAGCCATTGATGATGATGTTGAGCTGGCAGTATTTCCGCGCTCCATGCGTTATATCACTCGAGCGCTCAATCATTTGCCTAAGCCTGTGCTTAATTGGATATTACGCAGTAAGTTGGATAAAACTACTTGATAATAGGTTACCCAAGCAGCCAATAAAACAAGGTAAATAGCGGCACGCCAATGAGTAAGCTATCTACTCTGTCTAATACGCCGCCATGTCCGGCGAGTATCGTACCCGTGTCTTTCACCCCATGCTGACGTTTAAAGGCGGATTCTAATAAATCTCCAGCGATACCACTGACCGCTAAGCCGTAAGCGGCTAATAAGCAAATCCACCAGTTAAAAGGCGTGAGCCAAATGCCTAATAGCGTTGCCAATATCGCCGCTAGCATACTGCCGAAAAGAGCGCCTTCGATACTTTTATTCGGGCTAATGGTTGGGGCAAGACCACGCTTAAACAACTTGTGACCAAGCAATCGTCCACATAAATACTGGGCAATATCATTAAATTGACTGGCGAATAACACAAAAAACAAAACGCCATACTGCTCGCGCTGCCAGATTAATTGTTGTAAGGCAATGAGGCTGACAATCAGTGTGATAAAAGCAAAGCTAAAGATTAGGTCTAACAGATTTAGACGCGTATAAGCTTGAGTAGAATGGGAAGAGGTTTGGCTAAAAGGCAATATCTTGGGTTGTAAACCGCGCGCTTGCAGTTTCTCAATCAGCACAGCTTTGTTGCGCAGACACCATAAGCGTTTGATCTCATAGCCGCCACGCAGACCAATTAAAACGAAAAAAGCAATAAGCAGCCACTGGTAGGGGTAGGTAGGAGGCTGTGAGGGTTGGCTATTATCCGTTATCTTAGCGATAACATAACACGCGCAAAGCGCCGCTAACATGAGCCACCATGAGCGGGCGATCAAATAGATTTTCGGTAAGCGCTGACGTAAGCGAGGTAGGGCAAGCATGCCCCACGTCACACTGACGACCATCATAAGTCCGATCACAAACAGCGTATCAGTAGCCATGTTTTTAGCACTTTGAGGTCAATAGAAAACGGTGGATTACCGTTTTTCATGGCTAAAGTGGTAGCCTCCAATTGCTGTTAGATGTTAGCAACTGTATTTACCACTCTAGCCTCTGTGTTATCGATTATAGGCTGAAGCAGCCAATCAATGCCACCCTCTTTGCTGCCTGTTTTGTCAGCTTCTCTCAACTTCGATAATGGCGCAATCACACTGGTTCGAGGTGTGGATGCCAAATATGGATAGTCTTGACGATAGTGACCACCGCGACTCTCATAACGCTGATAAGCTGACTGAATAACCAACGTGGCTAATTGTAATTGTCGTGCTAATTGAAATAGTGTCAGCTCATTAGCAGTGATAGTGCCATCTAAAGTACTCATACTGGACTGATTTAATCTGGTTTTTTCAAGCCACTGTTGCCATTGCAGTATCTGTATTAATGTTTGCTCTAATGATTCGGCATTTCGAGTGATACCCATATAGGAGGTCATTAAAACTTTTAATTCTGTGACTATTTTGCCAGCATAATCATGGGTAATGATATCAGTGTCATCACAATGAGATAAATTAAATAGAATGGTAGGAGAAGAAGGAAGCTTAATAGCTTGAATATCTTTGAGCGTTGGTGCTGTCCAGATGGCAGTTGCTGATAAATGTAAATTATCATAAACGTCAACGGTATCTAGATTGTCTAATGCTTTTAAATATCGCGGTAAGTCAGCAGCGATATTGCGCCCAACGACTACGCATTCTAAAAGTGAATTACTTGCTAAGCGATTCGCACCATGCAAACCTGTATAGGCAACTTCGCCAGCTGCATAAAGCCCTGTCACATCGGTTACACCATTGGCGTCAGTAACCACGCCACCGCAACTATAATGCGCAGTCGGGGCAACGGGGATAGGTTCCCTAGTCATATCAATTCCGAGGTTGAATAATGTTTGATAAATCTGTGGGAAATGCTCCCGTAAAAATTGGTCTGGCAAATGACTGACATCTAAATGTACGTAGCCAAGTCCGTTATTACTGATCTGCTCAGCGATGGCGCGAGCGACGATATCGCGTGGTGCCAATTCTGCCCGTTCATCAATTTCCAACATAAAGCGCGCACCGGTTTGCGGGCAGGTCAGCCGCCCACCTTCACCGCGTAGTGCTTCCGATATTAAAAAACTACTGTCTGCCACTGCTAAGCCCGTCGGATGAAATTGGATAAATTCTAAATTTGCTAAGCGGCAGCCCGCTTGCCATGCCATCATAACCCCATCGCCGACACAGACATTTGGTGCACTGGCACGCTTAAATAATTGACCCATGCCACCACTAGCCAGTACGACTGCGTGACTATAAAAAGTCAGTTGTCGTTGATTATTATGATCAAAAACTTGCGCCCCTTGGCATTGCTTATTTGGATTGGCACTGTTTGTTAAAAGGCTCAGCGCTTCATGATAAGGTGAAATAGTGATATTGGCAGCGTTTTTCGCCTTTATAGTCAAGGCTTCCATAATGTGTCGACCAGTCGCATCATCCGCATGTGCAACCCGCCTGCAACCATGCCCGCCTTCTTTGGTTAAATGTAAGTCAGCAGTTTGTAGTTTGGTGAAAGGTTTTGCATTATCTTCTTGCGGTATCTGCGTAAAAGGCACGCCTTGCTCACATAACCATTGCACTGCCTGTTGCCCGGCACTTAAAATGCGCCTGGTATTATTAGCTTCGCATAACCCTGCGCCAGCGATTAGGGTATCAGCGATATGGTCAGCGACAGAGTCCTCTTTATCCAAGCTTGCCGCGATGCCACCTTGGGCATAATGACTGGAGCAAATTTCTAAGGCGGCTTTGCTCAATACAGTAATATTCAGCGATTTTGGTAATGCTAGAGCCGTACTTAAGCCTGCTAATCCCGCGCCAATGATAAGTACGTCAGTTTGTACCATAGCAGCAGGGCTATCGAGACCTAATGATTCCGCTGTAAATGCCGCGCTCATATTAGGCAGCCCCGACATTGGCAAACAGCTCACGGTCTTTGACAATATCACCGCTCGCTGTCACACGTTGCTTTTGCGCTTCGGCAAAATCAAGCATACGTTGCAAAGGCTTTTTAGCCGCGACTGCCAGCTCAGGCGTCATCAAAACTTCACCGCTGCGCTGCGTCAAGCACTGTTCAATACCTTTTAGACCATTCATTGCCATCCATGGGCAAAAGGCACAGCTCTTACAACTGGCGCTTTCACCTGCAGTAGGTGCAGCCAAAAAACGCTTATTTGGTGAGCGCTTTTGCATTTCGTGCAAAATACCCAAATCGGTGGCGACAATAAAGGTATCGGCATCCATCTCATGAGTCGATTGCAACAGCTTACTGGTCGAGCCAACCACATCGGCGAGCGCCACCACGCTATCAGGGGATTCAGGATGCACCAATACTTTGGCATTTGGGTGTTCCTTTTTAAGTTGCATGAGCTCGGTCGCTTTAAACTCATTATGTACGAGGCACGAGCCTTGCCAAAGCAGCATATCTGCGCCCGTCTCTTTAGCAATATATTTACCTAAATGGCGATCAGGACCCCAGATGATTTTTTCACCATTAGCATGCAAATGGCGAATGATATCGATGCCAACCGATGACGTCACCACCCAGTCGGCACGGGCTTTGACGGCGGCGCTGGTATTGGCATAAACGACAACCGTACGCTCAGGGTGAGCATCACAAAATGCGGAAAACTCGTCAGCAGGGCAGCCCAAATCAAGCGAACACTCGGCTTCTAGGTCTGGCATCAGTACTGTTTTTTCCATACTTAAGATTTTCGCCGACTCACCCATAAAGCGGACGCCAGCGACCACTAAGGTCTGGGCGCTATGCGCTTGCCCAAAGCGTGCCATCTCCAGCGAATCACCCACACAGCCGCCCGTTGCCAATGCCAAATCCTGAATAAAGGGGTCGACATAATAATGGGCGACCAATACTGCATTATGCGCTTTTAATAGCTGTTTAATGTTTTCCTCGACTATGAGACGTTCAGCACGCGGCAAGTCTGCTGGCATTTTAGCTTTGGCATATTCAATATTCATTTGTGTCGCAATGCGATTGTCATTACTCATGATGGGCGCGTCGTAAGGATAAGTTTTCATAGATGCAAACCTTTTAGGCAGTAACGACAATCAATATGCCGCTAAAAATAAGTCAATTAATATCGATGGCTAGTCAGATGTTTTAATTATGCTCATTTTGAGCATAAATACAAGTATTTTTTATACATTTATGATTTGTACATTTATGATTTGTACATTTATGATTTATAAAGACTCATTTTATATAATTACAACCACGAACTATGATAATCGTTGATTCAAGCTATACTGAGCAAATGGTCAACAGCTTAGCAGTTGAGCTTTATTTAATAATTAAAATAAAAGGTAATCACTAAAGTCATGACGTTGTCTTATTCACACGCGCATCAGCAAGGTAGTGGCACCACAGAAGTCGTGGCTGTGCTAGTCGCCATTACTGAGCATACCGCTCGGGTCTTAACCGTTGATCAAGGAAAGCTGTTACCCAATGGTCCATTGATGCCGTTGCATCGTTCATTGCAAGCGGGTGTGCGCCAATGGGTTGAGGAGCAAACACAACAACCACTTGGTTATTTGGAGCAGCTATACACCTTTGTCGATACCAATAGGCGCAATGTTGATGGTCATGCACTGGTCTACGTGAGCTATTTGGGACTGGTGCAAGAGACACAAACGCAGCAGTTACAAAGCCAAGCATTGTGGCGCGATTGGTATGATTACTTTCCTTGGGAAAATCATTTGGATGGCATACCTAGCATCATTATGAATAATATTGTGCCAGCATTATTGAGCTGGGCAGATAGCGCTAAAGATTCAGGCATTCAGCAGCGCCGCCGTCAGCGTATTGGTTTATGTTGGGGTGTAAGTGAAGCGCTCTTAGTGGGTAATATGACCACAAGTGAAAATGCGGATAATGAATACACAGCCTATGAGCATTATGAAAATAGAGAGTGGGTCGCTGAGCATGTGTTACTGCGCTATGAGATGCTGTATGAAGCGGGACTGATACCGGAAGCACCAAACTATCTACCCAGCTATTCAATGAATCATCAAAGCGTTCATCAAAGTGCTTACCAACCGAGCCATCAGAATAAGCTACCTGAAAACTGGTCACAGCTCATTGGTGTGCCGATGTATTATGATCATCGCCGAGTGATTGCAACGGCTATTTCACGGCTGCGTGCCAAAATTGAGTACCGACCGCTTATTTTTGGCTTGATGCCAGATGTATTTACCTTGTCACAATTACAACGAAGCGTAGAAGCGCTTTCAGGAGTGCGCTTGCACAAGCAAAATTTTCGTCGTTTGCTAGATTCACAAAAACTTGTGATGGAGACAGGACAGAGTAGTAACGCCCAACGTGGTCGTCCTGCCAAGCTTTATCGCTTTCGTCATGATATTGAACTACAAAGCTTATTGATGGATAGTAAGTTGCCTAAGCGTAAATAGGCGTCAATATACTACCTTGCCATCTTTATTTTGATGATTATAAAACCCTATCGGTTGCACAAAATGATGACGGTTCCTTGCGAGGCTGTTAACTTTACGCTATATTTATGCTCATTTTGAGTTTAATTGCAGAAGCATATATGAACGCCACGTTTATTTAAGGGTTAAAAATGACAGTTAAAAAAGAACCAGCATTGGATGATGTATTGCTTAAACCTTTGGTTGAAGTTGCGCTAACTGAAGATTTGGGCAGACGCGGAGATGTCACATCACAAGCCACCATTCCAGCCAATATGCAAGCGAAGCTAGAGATTAAAGCGCGGCAAGCAGGCGTGATATGTGGTATGGATTTGGCACGTTTATCGTTTGCGATGGTTGATCCTCGGATTGAGTTTTTGGCTCAAGTTGCTGATGGTGAATGGGTTGACGCGGGTACAGTCTTGGCTAGTGTGCGTGGTAATGCGCGCCATTTACTGACAGCAGAACGTACCGCGCTCAATTTTATGACCCACTTGAGTGGTATTGCGACAGATACCAGAAAAATTGTAGATAGTGTGGCAGAGTATCCTGCGCAAATTACTTGTACACGTAAGACCATTCCAGGCTTGCGCATTGTACAAAAGTACGCGGTACGCTGCGGCGGCGGGCGCAACCATCGTCTGGGACTGGATGATGCTATTTTAATCAAAGACAATCATATTGCCATCGCTGGTGATATAAAGACTGCGATTGAGCAAGCGCAAAACTTCGCTGGGCATTTAATTCCCATCGAAGTAGAAGTCGATACTTTAGCGCAATTAGCGCAGGCACTAGACGCTGGCGTGAGCTTGGTGCTATTAGATAATATGTCCCCTGAAATACTAGCGCAGGCAGTAACGATGTGTAAAGGCCGCGCTAGAACAGAAGCTTCAGGTGGTATTACTCCTGAAACCGTGCAAGCAGCAGCAAAAACGGGTGTTGATTTTATTGCCATGGGTTATTTGACGCACAGTACCACGGCATTAGATATCGGTCTTGATTTTAGCGCATGATTTTCAACATACCTGTCTTTACATACCTGTTTTAGCGATTAGGCTTTATGAGGTTTTTTACCGGCCAAATAGTGGCTGATAGGTCAATGTTGAGCCTCTATTTTCGTTGATAGTCTGCTGCCAGAAAGGTAAGCAAAGTTAATGATTTAATTAGCTTATCTGCCTATGATACAATATAAACTACAAAGTTATTGTTAACCATCTATTGGGTCATCGTTGTACTCGCACGATGACCTTATCTTTTTGCCCGATTTGACTAATAGACAAGCGAGCGCTCAGTGAATACTGAAATCATCAAGATAATCTTAGCCTTTATGGTACTGATTAATCCCTTTAGCGCTTTGACGTTATTTTTGGATTTGACCCGTGGTTATTCGATGAATAATCGACGCAAAGTGGCGCGTGTTGCTTGTTTGACGATTTTTATCACTATTAGTTTTTTTACGGTAGCAGGCGAGACGTTACTAAAAGCACTTGGTATTTCTATCGGCTCGTTTCAGCTGGCAGGTGGTATCTTGGTGTTTTTGATTGCTCTTAATATGATGAATGGCGACGGTAATCCCGTGAAGCCCGATCAAGAAAACTTCGATGTTGACCATGTACAAGACGCGCCGCCCACCATGGCTGCAGCGGTTGTGCCTATCGCTATTCCAATGATGATTGGACCGGGCGGTATCTCGACGGTGATTATTTATTCTTCACAAGTCTCTGGTATTTTGCAAGTATCTGCCATATTGATTGCTGGTTTATTTATCAGTCTGTTTTGCTATCTAGCATTGATGGCGGCAGGTCGTATCAGTCGCTTGCTGGGTGATACTGGATTGAACATCATGAGCCGAATTATGGGGATGTTATTGGCGGCAGTTTCTATCGAAATTATCGTTAATGGCTTACGCACTTTATTTCCTGATTTAGTGTAATGACGCTGCTACGTTATGTTTGTCCGTCAGTTTTTTGACTTATTCCTCTTAGGGCGTGTTGTGTATTTAACCTGACAGTGCTGATTTATGCATGTTTAATACGTCCTAATGAAAAGTATGTGCCAACTCATATCAAATTTAAAAATCAAAGATTCGGTTAGAAGCCATTTTTTGAGAATAGTCATGTCTTAAGCTATGGCTAATTAATCACCAAAAGTATTCGAAAAAACACCATTAATAAAAATATGTTACAGTGGACAGACAACTATTATCATAGGAGTTAGTCTTGAGTAATAAAAGAATTGCTATTTTAGGTGCAGGTCCAAGTGGTTTAGCACAATTACGCGCTTTTGAAGCGGCTCGTTTGGCTGGCGCAAAAAACTTACCTGAGATAGTGTGTTATGAAAAGCAAAACGCTATTGGTGGCATGTGGAACTATAGCTGGCGCACAGGATTAGACAGAAATGGTGAGCCTGTTCACGGTAGTATGTACCGTTATTTGTGGTCCAATGGTCCCAAAGAGTGCTTAGAATTTGCTGATTATTCGTTTGACGAGCATTTTGGTGAAGCGATCCCCTCATACCCACCGCGTGAAGTCCTAAAAGACTACATTATGGGGCGTATCGATAAACAAGATATCCAAAAATACATTCGCTTTGAATGCCCAGTACGTTGGGTATCATTTGATGATGAGACGCAAAAATTCACCGTGACGGTGATGAATCATAAAACCAATGAGCAAGAAGTGGAAGAGTTTGATTATGTCGTCGTGGCGACGGGTCATTTTTCCACGCCAAACATGCCTTACTTTGAAGGGTTAGAAGCTTTCCCCGGTCGCATTCTGCACGCGCATGATTTTCGTGACGCCTTAGAATTCAAAGACGAAGATATTTTGCTCATCGGCAGTAGTTATTCAGCCGAAGACATTGGCACGCAGTGTTATAAGTATGGTACCAAATCAGTCACTATCAGCTATCGCACGCAAGCGCTTGGCTATGATTGGCCAGAGGGTATCAAAGAAGTGCCTTTGGTCACCCATTTTGAAGAAGATGTGGCGCATTTTGCCGATGGTAGCAGCCAAAAATTTGATGCCATTATTATGTGTACTGGTTATCTGTTTCATTTCCCCTTTATGCCCGATGAGTTACGTCTGCAAACGCATAACTGCTTATATCCAGCCAACTTGCACAAAGGGATTTTCTGGCAGCCAAATCCAAAGCTCATTTATTTAGGTATGCAGGATCAGTATTTCACCTTTAATATGTTTGACGCTCAAGCATGGTATGCACGCGATGTGATGATGGGCGATATCGAATTGCCTGAATTGGTACACCGTGAAGCAGATGAGAAAAAGTGGTTGGCAACTTACGCGAAGTGCGTGACGGTCAGTGACTCAATCGACTTTCAAGCCGCTTATATTCGTGATTTAACCAATGCGACCGATTATCCAGAATTTGCTGTTGAAAAACAGGGTGAAATCTTAAAAGAATGGCAAAAAGATAAAGCCGATAATATTATGACCTTTAGAGAAAAGGCGTATCGCTCTACGTTAACAGGCACGCTATCGCCTGAGTTGCCCGAGCCTTGGTTGGACGTCCTTGATGACTCGCTTGAGCATTTTTTGAACTTAACCTTCGTTAAGCCTAAAAAGCGTAAAAAAGTATCGTAAATAGTAAAAGTGTCAGATTCCAAAAAGCCAAGCGCATTTATACAAGGTGTTTGGCTTTTTTTGTACTTATACTTATATTTAGGAGCTGTGTTAATGGTTTAGCCTATCACCTACTTTTGCCTTTATCGCTGTTTTTAACTTTGGTACAGATGCCACGCCAAATACAACATGAGTATCCCTACCAAAGCATCGAGTATATTCCACGCTTTTGGTTTGGCAAATAATGGTTTGAGTAATCGGGCCCCATAACCCAACGCAAAAAAGAAAAAGAATGAGGCGCTGACTGCGCCGACTGCAAATGCCAGCTTACTACTAGCACCCGTTGAAACCATGCCGACGAGTACCAATGTATCTAAGTAGACGTGTGGGTTAAGCCAAGTAAAGCCCAAACATAATAACAGGGCTTTTTTTAAGCTGGTGACGACTTGTCCCTCGACGGTGAGTGCATGTGTGACGCGCACACTGGCATATAAGCTTTGCAATCCATAGCCTAGCAAGAATATGACGCCAGCGAATTTTGCGATATTGACCACTTGCGGATATTGCGCCGTGACCGCGCCAAAACCGCCAACGCCAGCAGAGATTAATAGCGCATCACTGACCGCGCAAAATAAGCAGACAAAAAATATGTGCTCGCGTTTGAGTCCTTGTTTGAGTACAAAGGCGTTTTGTGAGCCAATCGCGATGATGAGCGATAGCCCAAGTAAGAATCCAGAGGTGTAGTCGGTCGCATTCATAATAGTGTGCTTAGCATGGGGCGGATGAGAGGTGTTGACATTTTGCTTACTGGCAGCGCGGTAAAAAGCTGTTAAGATACGCTATTGGATAAATCTATGCAATACGAGCGCAATAAGCGTGTACGGGACGAGGGGCAAGGTAGGTCATGGTGGTAAGTCTGACAAGAATGCTAAAGTCATTTGGGCAAGCTCAAGATGACCTGCCAACGCTAGCAGCCCAAAATGCTCAGGAGATGGCTATCAGTCAAGATATAGAGGTGACTGATAATAATAGTAAAAACAATGATAAAAACGATCAAGCTGTCAGTCAGCGTTCTGTACTGACGCCGCCTGAGCGCAGCGAACGTATTTGTGATGCTTTGGCGCAAGTGAGTGATATCAGAACGCCGACACCTTTGACTGATCGCTATATATCCAATCGCGCTCAGATGCGCCCGACCAATAGACCACCTTTTGACCCCGATACTTTATGGTATCTCAAACATGGACGCTGCCCGATTATGACTGAGCTTGTTGATGTGGTCGATGAAGCCACCCTAAACGCCATGCCCATCGAGGCGGTTGCGATACTAGACCGTATCAATGGTAAGTTAAAACGCTATCGTGAGTGGAGCAGTGAGCTCAATGAGCAGCAACAACAGCAGCATAATGAACGCCAATTTGTCATCGATAAGCTGGTGTCAGAGAGCATTCCAGAAGCCCTACATCATTACGAGCAATTACAGCGTTTTAGCCCGCACCGTACCAAAAACAATATGGTGCAAGGAAAAATGACGGCAGGTGACATGCTGACGGATTTGTTTTTAGAGATTGATTATGAGCTTGATGAATTGTTAGATGAGCTGCATCAAACGGTGATGAATCGTTTGGCTTCAACGCACCGTTATGTCAAAAGCCGGACAAAAAGTTAATTACTAATAGATAATGGCTGTTAATTGGCATTATAAAATTAACATAATTTAGAGCTGTAATTAAATTGGGGACACGTCCTAACATGGTTTTCACACAAGCGATGCAATGCATAACAATATAGGGCTTTAATAGAGCCTTATTTTTTTGTTTAATAATAACTATCTATCTTATTTAGAATAATAAGAAATTTACTAAGCCATTTTATTCAACAATTAGGATACTCTAATGACTCAAGTTACTGCGATGTTTGTCATGTTCATTTTATATGGAGTGTTACCAGTCGCTGGGTTATATCTGGGGTATCGTGGTATCAAAAAAATGACTGCGCCTAAAATGCTTGAGTACAAAGCGATGCCGCAATTGGGTTACATCCCCGAAAAAATCTTGCCTGTTGAAGTCAAAACAGCACTTGACCAAATCAATGAAAAAGGGGAGAAGCTGCGGGTCATTTATGGCGATACCAATAATGATGGCAAGATAGACGATACAGACACGGTCAATGAAACCTACATTATGATTCAAAATTTAATGGACAGACATGTGCCACTTGCTGTGACTGACTATCGCCGCTTGCACGACTTAGATGTGGGGGATGGCGCGCGCGCTGACACGACCAAAATCAAGCACTCTAATGTGACTGGAAAAGAAGCGCTATTAGATGTATTACGTACCATTAATACTCAGTTTGATGATTTATTGAATGCCTCTTATCATCAAGATGGTCAAAAGCTGCTGGCGACCAACCGCTATCTACAAAAACGCTTTAATAATCCTGCTACTGCGACAGATATGCAAAAGCTCGATAGCAATGTTAGTAGTGTCAATAGTGCTAATATAGAAATTAAAGCGATTGAAAATCCAACTGGCGCAACTGGTAAGAATGTGAGTGCTGAGAATATTAAACTGTAAAGGCAAAGTGGTGTGATTAAACGATGAAGAGTAAGGGTATATGAGCATCTTAATAGGCATTGGCATTGTAACGACCGTCACCACCTTTTATTTGGGTAAAAAAGGCTGGCATGCGCTACACAAAGCGGTCGGTATTTCGCCAGGTGTACTCACTTATCAGGATTATGATGCACCGTTGTCATTGTCCAAACTCAGTTGGCAGCAGCTAAATTTACATAAACAACACCTGAAAAATTTGTCAGAGCCACAGCTGCGTCAATTAAAACGTATCGATGAAAAAGTAACCCGCTATCAAGCGTATCAAAAATCACTACAAGCTCAGCATAAAACGCCTGCCGTAACCGAGCAACAGTTTGTATTGAATAAGATGTTGCACACTAGGCTGCCTGAAATGCTTGCCAGTCATCATCATCTAGCGAATATTAATATAAGCGCTGACAATGCAGATAATGAAAAAAAGGCGGAAGCCAATCAGTTATTACAGCAGGTATTTAATAATATTGAGCAGCGTCTAGATAGATTATTAGAACAAATGGAAAGTCAGCAGTTGCAAGAGCTACGAGTAATGAAGAATTATATTAATAGCCACGATAGCTAAATATAAGTCGTCAGGTTGACAACGACTCTTTGTAAAACTTATATAAAAAAGCAGCCAATGATGAATAATCATTGGCTGCTTTTTTGTGGTCTACTTTAAATCAATTAAAGATTTAAAATCAGGATAGATTGATACAATTAGCGTTTGTCGTTGCGGTCACGAGTATTGCGCGTACCACGGCTGGCAGGGCTAGCACTGCTTTTAGGCTTCGCGCTGCTATTGCGAGTGTCGCTACGACTGTCAGTAGCGCGACGCGCTTTAAGCGGCTTGCTTCTGATACGCTCTTGCTTCTCTTTCGCTGCGCCATGCAGACCCGTACCATAACGAGGACGTAAGCTCACTAGATCGGTCAACGTATTGATATCTTTTCTGTCGAGTTCTAAGAAACGACCAGTACGTAGCTCTTTTGGTAGAGCAATCGTACCGTAACGCGTGCGTAGTAGACGGCTTACTTTCAGGCCTTGTGATTCAAACAAACGACGTACTTCGCGATTACGACCTTCTTTTAGTTGGACGTGATACCACTTGTTGACGCCTTCACCACCGCCTTCTTTGATATCTTCAAACTTTGCAAGACCATCTTCTAGCATAACGCCAGCCGTTAGCGCACGAGCGATCTCAGGCGTGACTTCACCCAATACACGTACCGCATATTCACGAGTGACTTCGCCAGACGGATGCATCAAGCGATGCGCCATCTCACCATCATTGGTAAACAATAACAGCCCGGTTGAATTGATGTCCAAGCGACCAACCATCACCCAGCGATCATGAGTCAGTTTTGGTAAACGCTCAAAAACGGTTGGACGACCTTCTGGATCTTTAGCAGAGCAGACTTCGCCTTCAGGTTTGTAGTAAGCGATAACACGGCGACGCTTTTCGTTTTCAGAGGTGTATTTAATCTGACGACCGTCAACGCGAATCTCATCGCCTTGTTCGACGCGATCACCAATGGTTGCTGGGCCGTTATTCACAGTAACACGCCCTGATTTTATGACTTCTTCCATTTGACGGCGTGAGCCAAGACCCATACGGGCGAGGGCTTTCTGTAATTTTTCATCTTTCATAATCATGTCCTTGAGTCGGTGGGTTTACATTTCTCAATGTAAAAAATTGGATTGACTATTCTACGCTATTTTGATGACTTTAGCACGCAAACCAGTATCTACAAACGGTATCAATTTATCGTTTTATATTAATAAAAGAAAGTTTGCTAAATTAAAAGAGATTTCTAAAATAAAAGTTGATTAGGCTGTTATAAAATTAAGATATTTGCACACAAATGCTTATATTTAACCCCAGTTCGGGATAAGCCACATTGTAACTCATTGATACTATTTACAATGTCGCTACCTGTCTCTGCTGAGGCATGTTTTTGATGGTGGGCTTATAGGGAAACCAGCAATAAGCAATCAAACCCGACAGCAAGTTTGTGATAAACCCCGTGACACTACGATGGCGTGAGTGTTCGATTTGGCACAAGTTTTTAAGCTCTCCAAACACCGTTTCAACCAA
>NZ_QGGM01000019.1:0-52091 GCF_003148585.1 Psychrobacter immobilis
TTGGTTGAAACGGTGTTTGGAGAGCTTAAAAACTTGTGCCAAATCGAACACTCACGCCATCGTAGTGTCACGGGGTTTATCACAAACTTGCTGTCAGGTTTGATTGCTTATTGCTGGTTTCCCTATAAACCCACCATCAAAAATATGCCTCAGCAGGGACAGGTAGCAACATTGTAAATAGTATCAATGAGTTACAATGTGGCTTATCCCGAACTGGGGTTAAATAGCTTTTTTACAGTGAAGCGATGCCAATATTGATCAAGCCGCCACCAACGATTAACCAAGCAAACATAATCGCACCTAAGATAAGGGGTTTAACGCCAGCTTGTTTGATAGCGCCCAAATGCGTGGTTAGACCCAGCGCAAACATTGCCATGGTGAGCAGCACATCGTCTAGTATCACCATACTACGCTCAAAGCTTGCGGTCATCGGCACCCAAGTGTGCAGTAAGACGATGGCAATGAATATGAAGGCAAACCAAGGCACTTTGACTTGTTGAATGCGGCTCATTACAGAGGGTTTGTTACCTTGATCGTTACTGCCTTTGGTCAACGCAAAAGATAAAACCAATAAGAACGGCGCGAGCATCATCACGCGTATCATCTTGGTGACAACCGCTGTGTCACCCACTTCGGGACTGACTGCGTTACCAGCGACGACGACTTGCGCCACTTCATGAATGGTGGCACCCGTATAAATCCCGTACTGCTGAGCATTTAGCCAAGGTTGCAACCAACCAAGATGGTATAAAAACGGATAAAGCAGCATCGCAATGGTGCCAAAGACCACGACCGTAGCCACAGCGATAGTGACTTTGTGCGCTTCGGCCTTGATCACTGGCTCTGCGGCGATAACAGCTGCTGCCCCGCAAATACTCGCGCCTGCACCAATCAATAACGTCGTTTGTTTATCGACTTTGAGCCATTTTGTACCTAACCAATAAGTGATTAAAAAAGTCGAGGTCAATACCAACGCATCGCTCATCACCGCAGACAGTCCGACACTTGATACTTGCGTTAGGGTCAGCTTAAAGCCATAAAACATGATGGCGAGACGCAGTATTTGACCTTTGGCAAATGTCACGCCCACATGTAGCTGCTCAGCGAAACTAGAATAAACGGTATTGCCCAATATCATACCGATCAAAATCGCTAGCGTTAACGAAGACAAGCCTATAATGCGCCCGTGACTCCAGACATCCAAGCTCGTATTTAGCCATAAGCAAAATAAGCTACCGACAAACACCACTATCAAACCTGCGAAATGGCGATTGGTTGGGAAGTAGTTGGTCACTGTTTTAGTTAAGGCGTGCATGACGAAGTGTCCTATTGTCCATAATCGAAATAAGCATAAGCTTATGAATAGACATTATAAGGCAGACCAATCTATAATAAAAACAGATTAATTAGATAAAAACTATCGATTTTTTAGGTTAATAAAAGTCTTTGGGCTAAAAAGATGGTTTTTTAGATAATAAAGGGTTTTTAAAATAACAGGTGGTTTTTAGGTTGTATCAATAAGATAGGGTGTCAGAGAAATTATGAAAAAAGCCATGCAGGTATTACCAAAGATTACCCTCAAGCAATTATCAGTGTTTGTCAGTATTTATCAAACTGGCAGTACCAGCCGTGCCAGTGAAGAGCTGCATTTATCGCAATCAGCGGTCAGCAGTGCACTCACTGAGCTGGAGGCGCGGTTACAAATGCCGCTATTTGAGCGCGTCGGGCGCAGGCTCAATCAGCATCCAAACGCCCATCCTATCTATATACAGGCACAAGCGATTTTGGAACAAGCTTTAACGCTTGAGCATTATCATAAGCATCAAGCAGGGCAGATTCATATTGGTGCTAGCACGACTATCGGTAATTATGTATTGCCACCGCTGCTTGCCAAATTGTACGAAGCGCTACCCGATGCCCATATCGATATGTATATTGCCAATACCCAAGAAGTGGTCGGCGAGGTTGAGCAATTAAATATCGATATTGCGCTTGTAGAAGGTATGCCGCGCCCGACAGATATGAAAGTCATTGAGCAGCGCGCTTGGCGGACCGATACCTTGATGGTATTTGCTAAATCTCATAGTAAATGGCTGGCAAACATGGACTATAACCATAAAGAAAAATGCTATGAGCTCAGCGCTGAACGATTGGCAAGGCTGCCATTACTGGTACGAGAGGCGGGTTCGGGGACGCGGCAGATTATCGATGAGCAGTTATTGCAGCATCTACCGCATGCCGAGATTGTCATGGCAATTCAGCAGTCAGAAGCCATTAAGCATATGGTCAGCGCCGATATTGGGCTTGGCTGCTTATCGCAGTATGTCATTCAAGCAGAATTGGATAAAGCAGAGCTGGTGCAGGTGAAAGTAGCAGGTATTGATTTAGCGCGCACGTGGTGGCTGGTGTGGCATAAAGCGCGTCATCAAAGCCCCATTTGGCAGAGTTTTATTGATATTTTGACAGAAGATTGATTTTAGTAGTAAAACCCCAGTTCGGGATAAGCCAGTGCTTAAGTTGTTGATACTATTTGTATAATTATTATCTGACCTTATAAAGTCATGCTTTTGACAGTAGTTTATAGAGAAGCCTGTCTTCAAAGACTTAGCTGGTCTTCAAGAGTAATAGAAAATATCAATACTATCAGCAGCTTAATGAATCACTTATCCCGAACTGGGGTTATAATAATAAAAAAATATATTTGCCTTTAATGATAAGAGAGATTGACGCTAAGTACTGGGATGCCACTTCTACTTATGGGTATGGCGGTCCGCTGGTTGACGACACTGTGACCACTGATGAGCTGGATATTATGTTGAAAGGCCTTCAGGATTTTCTTTATGAAGAAGGCTGTGTCTCTTTGTTTATGCGCCTGCATCCCATCATTAACAAAGAACGAGAGCGCCCCCCAGCTATTGGCAAAATAATAAAGCATGGCTTAACAGTAGCCTCTGATTTGACTAAATCTGAAGAAGAATACTGGCAAGAAACTCAAAATCAGCACCGCCGTGGCATCAAAAAAGCAATGAAAATGGATGTGACTACTAAGGTTGAAGCGTTGGACGAAGAAAACGCTAAAATCTTTTCAAAGATTTATGAAGAGACGATGGCGAATGTTGGTGCCACTGATTATTATTTTTTTGATGACAATTATTACTATAATTTGTCTAAAAACCTACAAGGCAGATTGCTGTTGATAACGGCTTATCAAGAAGATAAGCCTATTGCTTCTTCTTTATACACTGCCTGTGAGGAGTCAGGGATTATGCAGTATCATTTAGGAGGAACGCTCGACGATTATAGAAAACTGCAGCCTGCTAAACTGATTACTCATGTGGCAAGAGACTGGGGGCGGGAAAATAACTATAAATTACTTCACCTTGGCGGTGGCCTTGGTGCTAGCCTCGACTCACTATACAAATATAAAAAAGGCTTTAGCTCCCCCTCTGAGGAGTTTGATTTTAAAACCTATAGACTCATTGTCAACCCAGAGAAATATGCCGAATTGGTAGCCAAGGTTGGTCTGAGCGAGGAAGATTTGAATTCTGACTTCTTTCCTTTATATAGGAAAAAGGCAGCACTTGCTTCTGAAGATGAGGCGAACAGACCTGCTTAATAAGGTAGTATTAAAAAGTATTATTGCAGACAGTATCACTATAAAAAAACACCAGCTATAACTAGTTATAGCTGCTGTTTTTTGTCTCTACAATATATTGGGCTTTATTGAGTTGGAACAATATGCCAAACGCCTTTTACATTATCGCCGTTTGCATCTCCAGCTTTAGTGTCTTTTACAAAGAAGTATAACGGCATGTTATTGGCAGCCCACTGATAAGTACCGTCATCACGCTGAAAAGTCGAGAACTGACCGACGCTTTTGGCATTGTTAGGGGCGGTAAGTGCTGGCCAAGCCGCTAAACAATCACCTGTACAGTTCGACTTATTGGCAGTGTCTTTGTCAAAGGTATATAGCGTCATGTAATTAGTAGAATCAACCAGCATACCGTTTCTACTAGTCACTGGTACGGCGCTGCTACTAACCATCTGGTTATCATTCATTCCTGACATATTAGTGCCAAATACTTTATCCATTGTCGAGCAGCCTGTAAGCGCTAAAACACCACTTAGTGCAGATAACATCATAATACGCTTCATAGTAACTTCCTTATTCTTAGAAAATGATTAGTCAGTAGACCTCTTGCAAAAGTCATAGGTTTAGCTCGAAATTAATGATACCAGCAAGAGCCCATCCCAGATTCTGTGTAACTGCCATTTAGATTAAATGCTTACTGATACGATCATCAAACATAATTATAAAGCGATTAAGAGCCGCCGTCCAGTTACGAATCGGCATCGACCACCTTGACGATGCCTGTTGAGTTGCCAAATAGACCACCTTGAAGGCGGCTTGATCAGAGGGAAACACCTTACGCTTATTCACCGCTGTTCGAATGACACTATTTAGCGACTCTATCGCATTGGTGGTATAAATGACTTTTCTGATGTCTTTAGGGTACTCAAAGAACACCGTTAAGCCCTCCCAGTTATTACGCCAAGACTTGATGACATGCGGGTACTCTTTGCCCCATACTTCATCAAAGTGCTCAAGGTTGGCCTCTGCCATCTCAAGCGTATCAGCACCGTAGATGGCCTTTAAATCAGCTGCTACGGCCTTCTTGTCCGTCCAAGGTACGAACTTCATCGAATAGCGCACCATATGCACGATACACAGCTGAACCTGAGCGTTAGGGTAGACCGTATTAATGGCATCAGGGAAGCCTTTTAGGCCGTCTACACAGGCAATAAGAATATCTTGAACCCCGTGGTTTTGTAGCTCAGTGAGAACACCAAGCCAGAATTTAGCGCCCTCGTTCTCTGATAGCCACATGCCAAGCAGCTCTTTTTTACCATCAAGAGCAACGCCTAAGGCCAGATAGATTGCCTTGTTGATGATCTGCTTGTCTTGACGTACTTTAATGACAATGCAGTCTAAATAGACGATAGGATAAACACTGCTCAGCGGCCGGTTCTGCCAAGCGGTGATGTCCTCTAATATGTTATCGGTGACTCTTGAGACAAGAGAGCTTGAGATGTCGACATCGTAGAGCTCTTTAATGCTCTCTACGATCTCAGTGGTGGTTTGACCTTTGGCGTATGAGCGAGGATCAGCAAGTGTCTGGGAGACACTTGCCCGAAGCGCAAGACGTAAGGCTATGCCTGTAGTGAAATATGATTTTATCATCAAGACCTGAAATACGGGTTTGATGCTTACTGACAAGTACAGGCTCAAAGCTACTGTCGCGGTCTCTGGGGGTGGAGATCTCAAGCTCGCCTGTGTCGCTACGGACTCTCTTTTTAGTGTGCCCATTGCGCTTATTAGGCCTGTCTGCCTTTTCATGCTTGGGGTAGCCGAGATGCTCTTCCATTTCTGCTTCTAGGGCAGTGTCGATGAAGGACTGCATGAGCTGCTTTTGAAAGTCTTTGATGTCATCGAAGCTTTTCATGCTGCTGGCCATTTGCTCAGCCAGTTTCTTGATGTCAGATTGGTTAGTCATTGCTTATTCTCCTGTTAGTGGATTATAAGCAGTTACACAAAGTTTGGGAAACTCCCCAACTTGCGCTTTAACGGCTTATCTTTGTCTTTATAAATACCGACATGATAAGCCCAACAAAATGCTAAGGCGTTCACTGCGACTAATTTACTGACCCGATCAAGATGGGTTAAGTGGGTATCTTCAAGATTAAAGCCACGGCCCTTTAGACAAGCAAATAAAGTCTCAATCTCCCAACGCTTAGCTTAGCATAGCTTGTCATCGCATCCACTGTTTCTAGTTGATTGGTGGCCACAATCACTAAACCGTAGTCTTTATCACGCTTGGCAAATACTCGAACCAAACAACCATCGACAGTCAGTATTCGCCCATGTCGATATGTTTCTTGATGGCTAACATGGCGTAATAACTCTTTAATCTGTACCAACTTGCCATGATGATTCTTAACTTTACTGTTCTTCTTAATCCGTATGGCAAAGGGTATGTGATTATTGGTGAGCCAGTTAAACCATTTTTCGCCAACAAACTCTCTGTCTGCTACTATCATCTCAAGGTTATCTTTGCCAAATTGTTTGATAAACCGCTCAATAAGTTCACAGCGTTCAAGATGGTTTGTATTACCTCGCTTATCTAGCATTTGCCAGTATAAGGGGATGGCTATCCCTTTATATACCACCCCTAGCATAAAGATGTTGAGGTTACTTTTACCCCATTTCCAGTTGGTGCGGTCAATGGTTAAGGTGACTTTGCCTAGCCCAAATAGTCGATATATCATTAAAGCCAGTTGATCGTAGTCTATCCTCGCTTCGGCAAAAAATCGCTGTAGTCTGCGATAGTGACTGTCGGTCTTGCCACCCTTAGGAAGGTGTCTTGCTATTTTTTTTAAGATTACTGCTTTGAGCAGTAATCAGGGCTATTATCATTAGGCTCAAACAATTGATTCTTGCCTTGTTCATGCTCAGGTTTTGGGTTAAAGTCTCACTAAGTCTGTTAAAGTTTGGCATGGTCTGATTCGTCTTAAAAATTACTATTATGCCTTTGCTTTAACAGACTTTTTGTTTTTTTGTCGTGTGCAGAGATAAATTTCTTATTTCTTGGATTGTGTTGCTAACTTTATGAATTTACTGATGTTGAACTGGGCGGTGCTACACCCGAAGTAACCCATCCCAACTAAAATAATTCTGCGTCAAACGATCTCAGCTCATACTCCAAGCACGATTTGGCAAATAACAACCACTCAATGCAATTTTAGATTTGCCGTATTTGGCTTGGATCGCTTCAAAGGCTTGCATGAGATTTTCGTTTTTTTCATGTTGACTATGGTTGCTGGCAGATCGCTTAGAAAAGTTGGGTGTGGAAGTGGTTAATAAAGAGATGTCGAGACAGTGTATTCAAGACCGTAAGTTAATTACAGGAGATAGTCCTTTGGCATCGAATACCTTGGGTAAAATGGCAGCACAAACGCTTTTGGCCGAGGTTCAGTAGTTATATTTTCTTCAATCAAGAGCGCCGTGGCGCTCTTTTTTATGTCCAATTTGCTTGTTAAAAGTTCGATTTTTTAAGCTTGGAAACTGATCTTGAATGTGGATCAAAGATTAAAATTAAGCACTCATTTGTTCCAACCAAACTGTTTAAAAATCGCATGGCCTTGTGCAGAGCTTAAAAACGTAATAAAACTTTTTGCTTCAGGATTTTTTAGACTGTGTTGAGTTAGTGCAACACCTGCATCACGGTAAATCACCAGTTCAGGTTCGATCGGGATAATTTGCCCAATGTCTGGATTACTGACTCCCCAAATATTAAACACCAACCATGCATCATAGCTGCTGTCAGTTTCCCATGCTTTTTTCGCTGTGCCTGTATTGGGTGCATACATGGCGATATTTTTACGGAAGGATTTTGTGAGCTGAATGTTGCCCGTTCTACCTGCAATATCTTCCCACATGCCGACTTGGCCTGCGCCATGGGTGACCAAAACTTTAGTGTTTGGCCTGCTTAGATCTTTAAATCCTTGAATATGTTTGGGATTGCCTTTTCTGACTAAAATGGCAGCAGGGCGTAGGTAAATAGGCTCAATCGAGTCCTTTACGATTTTGTCGGCAAATAAGCTTTCGAAATCAGACATCATGGCTTCCGAACCACTATAGATGACGTCGGCATCAAGCTTGGCTTTGTCGCTCCATTGTGAAGTAGGGCCCGCGGTTACATGGACATCAATCCCTGTTTTATTTTTAAATTGTTTCGCTGCTTCGTGCATCGCTGGTGCTGGTCCACCTGGACCATAGACATTAATTGCCGCTATAGCATTCATTGATAAAAAGCCCAGCATGAGCGGAAAGATATAGTGGCTGAGCTTATAATTTTTTGACATTTTTATTCCCTTTATTGATATGTGAATGTTGATAA
This sequence comes from Psychrobacter immobilis, assembly GCF_003148585.1. Lineage (GTDB taxonomy): Bacteria > Pseudomonadota > Gammaproteobacteria > Pseudomonadales > Moraxellaceae > Psychrobacter > Psychrobacter immobilis. The sequence continues at coordinate 7,959 of NZ_QGGM01000019.1, forward strand.
TATTTGTTTTGCTGATGTATTTAAATATTTATATTATTTTTTTTGTTAAAGAGTTTTTTAAATATTAGCGCGATTTTCTTACTTAAATTTAAGTTGTAGAAAGACAGAGACATGACGGAATTTTTAATGCACTTACTCTAAAGAAACTATCAGTGAGCGTAGTGAACTCTTTTTAACTGTAGGGGACGCTTTTGCCAAAGTCTAAGGATGAGGCCAGAAAATTGGAGCGACAGCTAAGTTGCTGGGGGAAGTTGAATTGTAAGGTCGGACTAGGAATAAAAAGAGTGCATCGGCGCTCTTTTTATCGTTTTGACACTATTAATTAGTAGTCAAAGCTAAAGTGTTCAGCGGCCAATGACGTCATGGTTTTTGAAGGATTGACCATTCTTCAGCATGACCTTGAGTGCGCGGTAACATGCGTTCAAAGTAGAAGTCAGCCAGAAAATACCATTACGCACAAAGTTTAGTTAAGGCCAAAAAATAACGAATGTTTGCTAGGTGAACCGTACCGGGTTTGGAGACCCTCCGACATAGTGTCGTCTAGCCCTGCTTTAACACCCGATAAACCGTAGCTACCCCAACACCAACCGCCTTAGCGATCTCCTCTTTTGTCATATTGCCTTGACTGTCTAATTCTCTAATACGATTGTGTTTCGTTGTATTAGGCTTCTTACCGGAGGGCTTATAGCCACTGTTAGTCAATCCCTGCTTGATACGCTCTCTACGCTTGTCGTTATCAAGCTTTGCCATCGTTGCTAATAAGTCGATCAGCATATGGTTAATCACTGTTAGGATCTCACCTGTCATGCCTTTACTTACCGTATGCGTAGTTGGTAGATCAGCCACCACCAATCGCAAGCCCTTGTCTTTGATGCGCTGCTTTAGAATTGCAAAATCATCTTGAGATAGCCTGCTTAATCTGTCCACGCTTTCAACCAGCAGAATATCGCCTTGATCAGCGTCTTTTAATAGCTTAGCTAATACTGGCCTATCGAGCTTTGTACCACTGAAATGCTCAACGTACTCAACATGTTTAACGTTATAGCTTTGGCTAAAGGTAATCAAGTCAGACAAGGCTCTCTTAGCGTCTTGATCCTTAGTGCTGGCTCTCACATAAATACGAACGGTCATAACGCGACCTCTATTACTTAGACTTAATAATTAATGTTCATTGATAATAGCAAGATATTACTATCATTTAATTTTAGAAACAAGTCTAATGATAGCTAAGTTATCGTTTAGAAGTTTTATGTTTTAGGTATAGGCTAATGATAGGAAAAAAGCACAGCAGCCAGTCTTATAATTCAAAAGTCTGTTATAGATGGTTCCATGCTAACAGTCTGCTTTAAGTAGTCTGTTAATAGGTTTGAAAGGTAAAATAACTGGTTTCCTTGGGGTATACCCTTATTTACTGACCAGTTTTATGAGGCCCCTATAATGCTGCCACCCCAAACAACCGACCAATCAATGATGTTGCGACCATAGCGAGCACACCCCATATCACAACTCTAGACGTAGCAGGAATAACAGGGGCACCGCCCAAGCGCGCTGATATTATGCCAAGTAGCGCTAAGCCTACTATCGTTAAAGTCGCGAGTGACCAAACCAGTGTTTGTGCTGGCAAAAGTAAAATACCAATAATCGGTAATATGGCGCCCGCAATGAATGACAATCCAGAAGCAACTGACGCATGAATCGGCTTAGCTTGACTCAGATCTGTCAAACCAATCTCATCTCGGGCATGCGCCTCTAGTGCATCATGCTCAGTCAAAGCTATGGCAACTTGATGCGCTAAGACATGATCCAGTCCACGTTTCTCATAAATTTTGGTGAGCTCAAATAGCTCGCGCTCAGCATTATGAGTCAGTTCATGCAACTCTTTATCCAGATCCGCTTTTTCGGTATCAGCTTGAGACGATACTGAAATATACTCACCAGCTGCCATCGATAGAGCACCTGCGGTTAACGCGGCCATCCCTGTCAATAGCAGTGTTTGACTATTTGCACTTGCTGCAGCGACACCGACTAATAGACTCGCGGTTGAAATCAGTCCATCATTGGCACCAAGTACTGCTGCCCTAAGCCAATGATTGCGATTGCTTAGATGAGCTTCGTCGTGAATAGAATGATGCATAGCATAGATACCCTCAAACGATTTAGACATAAATTAGAATATGTCAGTGTAGCCTATAATGACACACCAATTTCCACATAGTTACCTTGCTTGCTTTAAAGCGATTATTCGATAGGTTATTAGTAAAAAGACTATTGTTTGACTGCCGGCATAAAATAATAACAAAGGCAGCGCGCGACTGTCTGAGCCCACCATAAACACATGAATACTGATGAACATATACGCCATAAAGGTCAAAAAGTGTAGCCAGCGCCATGCTGATTGACCAATATACTGCTTAATATAAAAACTAAACGCACAGATAAATAAGAACCAAAACCCCAACTGCCCCAAGGCCACGCCCACACGCTCAGTCTGAAAACCAAAAGGCATTAGCACCTGCCATAAGTTCAGATTTAAGAAATTATCTGCTAATAAGATACCAGCATGAAACGCGGCAAAGCCTACGGCAATCAGGCTTAGATACTGATGTAAGACAAATACCCGCGCTGCATTAAAGCGCTTGCCTAAACGAGTGCTTAACAACAAGCCAAAAATGACTGCCAACCAAAATAACGTATAAGCGATAACACCGCTTGCCCGTGATAAATACCAAAAGTGTTTATCTGTGCTGGTCAGTAGCTGAGATACCGTCTCTCCCCAAGTTAACGACGCATAACCACCAACTCCGATAGCAATGCTTAACGTTAAGCCAACCCATAGAGCCTGAGTGAGAACATTAGTATTGGAAGCAGTATGACTGCTGGTAGGATGGTCTGTATGCATGACTATGCTCCTATGAATGGCTTTACTTAATGTATTGATATCTAGCGCATGTCGCGTGATAAATTAACTAGCAAGCAGGTTTGGACGCATGGCAGAAGTCACCATCACTTTGTTATCCCTATCTATTAACAACGCCGCAATATGGTGTTTGTTGAGCCACGCCACGGCTGCTTTAACACCAAGAAGCACGCAGTATTTGGCGTATACCTCCGCCGTCATCGCATCTTTCGCCAGTACCGTTGCAGTTAGGACGTCACTTGTTACTGGACGCAAGTCATGCGGATGGATCAAATGATGTTGCCAGCGGCCGTCGTGCAACCAGCGACGATAATCTTGCCCAGATGTGGCGACAGCCCCAGAGCTGAGCTTGAGGATCGCCACATCTTCATCATTGTGAACGTGCTCACTATTGGCAAAATACGGCTTGGCAACAGCCACTCCCCAAGACACCGGTTTATCTGTTGGGTTTTTTGGAACACCAATCGCGATATCCCCACCCATATCGACTAAGCAGGGAATATGCCAGTCATGAACTCGGCTAATATTTTCCGCCAACTGCATGGCGCACCACCCTTTGACATATCCATTCAAATCCAGTGCCATGCCAGCTGGCAGATATACTTGATGTTGTCTGTCAGCTAACTGGCGAAGCTGAATACCTTCTATCTGCTGATTGGCATGGTTAGCACTTGTCGTGTCTTGCACGTTTGTAGGGGTGCTTACGCTAGTAACAGGTAATGATGGCACAGACATTTTGGGCAAGGTCTCAAATGAATGCTTATAGCCTGCGTCCCATAGAGGGTGCAATAACGTTGGTGTTACTAAGCCTTGAGTCTTTGAGACAAAGTGAATGGCACGCTGCAACACCTCAAATAATTCTGAACTCACCTCAGACCATTGGTCGCCACGGTTATTCAGTCTCATAAGCTCACTGCTGTCATCAAAACGACTGAAGATATGTTCCCAGTCAGCTAAGCGCTGCTGAATATCGTTTGTCAAAAAAGCGACTTGTTGGTCTATTCTCATTTGTGAAGGTTGCGCGCTCAGTCTTGTGGTATTTAAGCTAATTTGAATGTGACAACCCATGGCAAACAGTTTAATCGTTGCCAGTTGCGGTGTTGTTTGATTGGACATATTTGTGTGCATTCAAAGCCCTCCCTTGACTAAACATTCAAACTAAATAATCTGTGGTTTTTCTTATTTATTGAGAAGATCGCGTACGAGCGACAACCCTTATTACCTCAACAGGTGCGACTGCATTGACCTGTCGCAATTGATTGATATCAGCGATGGGCGTTGGCGTGACTGCCCTTTCATCAGACTCAGCAACAGCAGTGCTTATAATGGCAGTGCTCACAGGGGCAGTTTTTTGTTCTTGATTGAGTAGTACCAGCCATCCTGCCATAGTACCTGCAATCGAGACCATCATAATGCTGCTTTTAAGAGCGGCAAAAGGATCTGCTTTTTTAGCCATTTTTTTGACGGCTGGTGTCGAATGTGATTTGGTATTAGTCATCGTATTCCTCCTCATCATGTTGCTGATAGCTCATGGCGATTAGGCGATCATTCTCTTTATAGTATTTTTTATCGTGTGCTTTGCGATGTTTATCCTCTTTACGTTTATCATCATCGTGGTGCTTATCTTCATAATCGTCATCGTCAAATCTCTCAGCACGATAGTCATTGGTCGCAACCGGATTCAGTACAGTGCCGACACTGGCATCAATATAAGTAGCGCCGCTGTCTAATAGCACCTCATAAGCGACGGTGCCGTTATAATTGACGAGCTCGGGTGAAGCCTGCAATACTGAATTGGGCGCGTCTTGCTGCGCAAGCGCAGTTGCTTGCGTGGCTGTGAGTGCCGCCAGAGGTGATGGATTGGCAAATGGGGATTGCGTGAGAGGGTTTGCCACGGCTTTAAAGGACGATAAATCAGAGGATATAGAGGTAATGTCAGTATTTTGACTCATGGCATTCGCAGCTGATAGTGCGTCATCAGCGCTGGGCGACTGGACAGATAAGGCGATAACGCCACCAAAAAACACTAATGAGGTTGCACCAACAGTCAATAATAAGGGTTTTAATAGAGGTAGGCTCATAAGATTGTACTCCGTCTATATTATTAGGGAATACAACTAGCATACGGGGTAAATATTAACTCAACCTTAAGCCCACGCCGATTAATTTTTATCGTTTTATCAGATGCTTGATATCGCTTTTTTATGTCTTATCGTGACGATAAAGCCAGTTTCTGGTTGAGAGCGGTTAGCAAACTCTAACGTCAGACCGTGCAGCTCTGCTATTCGATTGGCAATGGATAGCCCAAGACCGCTACCTAATTGGCTTTGACCTGCTGGGCGATAAAAGCGCTCGCTTAAGCGCGTCAGTTGTTCTGGCTCGACGCCACTGCCATTATCGACCACTCTAATAGCATTGGTGTCGAGCTGAAGTTCAATCAAAGCGCCCTCGGGACAATAGCGAATGGCATTGTCCAACAGGTTACGGATGAGCAGTTTGAATAAAATTGGATTGATAAGGATGGGTAGAATATCAGCAGGATTGTCACAGTTCACAGTGCGTTTTAATTGCATGTGCTTTTCACGAGCCAGCCGATTGACATCACTGAGTACAATATCCGTTAGCATCAACCAATCCGGACTTTCTAATTGCTCAGGAGGTAATTGTTGTTGCGGTTCTATTTTGGCTAAAATCAGCAGTTGATCGACCAAATGAGTGGCCCGCTCAATGCCATTGCTAATGTTTTGGGCATGATAGAACAGCTGATTATCGTCTTCTACGCCAGATAACTGCAATATCTGCTGCTGTAACAAATCAGCTTGTAGCTTTAACGCCGCAAGCGGGCTTCTAAGCTCATGTGAGGCATCGGCGGTAAAGCGCTGCTCACGTGCTAGGGTATCCGCGACTTTTACAAACAAGACATTTAAGGCGCTCACTAACGGTTGGATCTCTTTGGGCACGTCCGCTGTGATGGGGCTATCATCTTGCGGTTGACGCTGTTCAAGCGCACTACTAATCTGAGTTAACGGCATAAACCCCCGCCGGATCAGCCACACCACCAAACCCATAAATGCAAATAGCCCAATCAACATCGGCAGCACTTGCACGGACATGGCATCAGTAATCATCTCTCGGCGAGATTTGAGGTTCTGTCCGACGGCAATGACCCGACCTTCATAGTCATGATCATCATGGACGTAAAATAAACGCCAGCGCTTACTAAAAGGGTTGAGGCGCTGATAGGCAGAATCATGCTCTTCTAAAAACCCATGCTGGTCTGGCAAAAAAGCAAATGATTGACCATTTTCATCAGCCATTAATAGACGGCCTTTTTTATCCCAAATGGCAAAGCCCATATAGTCATCCTCAGCCTCACCAAGATCACCTGATAGCTGCTTACTTTTTAACGCATAGATTTTGGGCGTGTGCTTTTTGTTATCATCCCTTTGCCTATGATGGTCTTTATCGTCCTCTTCTTTGGGGGCGACCCCTATTAAATAACGGGCAACTTGAGTGATTTGGGTGTCATTCATCTCATTGATTTCGTGCCAAAGCTTCCACGCAATAAAGCTTGAGGTAAGCACCCACAGCAAAGGTAAACCAATCAGTAGCGATGTTAATAGCCGTTGCTGAATACTTTTCATAGGCTCACCAAGTAGCAGACAAAGTGGAGGCACCAAAAACAGACCGTTGAATGCCTAACGGTGGTTAATGGTGGTTATGGACTGGATTGAGATAGTAGCCAATACCGCGTTTGGTCAAGATAAAATCATTGCCCAGTTTTTTACGTAAATGATGAATGTGTACTTCAATGGCATTGCTTTCGATATCTTGTTGCCACCCATATAGCTTGTCTTCTAAGCTTGCGCGGCTGTGGATTTGCTTAGGGTGGGTCAGCATTTGCTCTAAGATTGCCACTTCTTTGATGGTTAATTCTACCATTTTGCCTTGATAAGAGACTTGCTGATTCTGAGGCTGATAGGCCACTTCGCCATAACGGACTTCAGGTTGACACCGACCTTGGCTGCGTCTCATCAATGCTTGTAGACGGGCAATCACCTCATCTAATGCAAATGGCTTCACCAAATAATCATCAGCGCCGGCATTGAGTCCTGCCACACGATTGGCAATCGCATCGCGAGCGGTGATAATCAATACTGGCGTATCTATGTGTTTTTCCCGCCAGTTTTTTAGGACGGTCATGCCATCACCTTTTGGCAAGGTCAAATCCAGCAGTACCGCATCAAACATGCCATCTTGCAGCGCCATCTCACCTTGCTTGGCATCACCAAACCAATCCACCATCATGCCATGACTTTTTAAGCCAAGGACAATTCCATCAGCGATGGTGCTGTCGTCTTCTATCAATAATATGCGTGCCATAAGTGCTCCATCGCTTGACTTATTTCATAGTAGTCGGCTTGTCTGTCACCGTTTTTTTGCCCGTTATCATTGATTTAATGAGGTTTTGGCGTTGCCAGTAACTCATGGCAATCGCTGCGATGATATGTAGAGGAACCAGTAGATATAAGCTGTTTGCTAATAACTCATGAATCTCTTCAAGCACCTCTTTATCACCAAACAGCCCTGCTTCCATCAGATAACCGGTTAGTCCTAACCCTATAGTCACAGCCCATAACGATAACATCATCAGTGCGGCCAAGGGGTTATGACCAAGATTCTGCTCATCAACGCGTCGAACGCTTAAATCTGATACATGCCGTTTGAGTCGTTTTGGTGTGGGGAAAAAGCCAGTAAAGCGTGCATAGCGCGTGCCAACCAGACCCCAAAGTAAACGTATGACCACCAGTCCCAAAACGGTATAGCCGACATACTCATGCCACTCACCACCATCTTCGGTAAAAAACAGATTAGCAATAATACCAGCTGCGACTGTCCAATGAGTCACTCTTACTAATAGGTCCCAAACTTTTACTTGCCTCGCTTTAGGCATGTTCGGTACATGTGCAGAAGAGTCGTCCCAATTAATGATGTCTTTTTGGCTCATGGTTGTCACTCCTTAATCATTTGTTTGTTTATTGACAACACCCGCTGCTAAACACTGAAAATCAGCAAGATATCGTAAGCAGACGAGATATCACATCATCTGCCTTATCGCTATTACAACAAACAAATCTTAAGGTGAGCTTAGGACGTTAAAACAGGTAAATCATTGTGCAGCGAACCGGTAGCCTACGTCGTGCCATATACACCACTTAAGAATTATTTAAGAATCAGGCTGTATTATTAGCCATACTTCTCAATAAATACCTACTTGTTAAATCAAGCTTTCTTAACGGCAATAAAATAATTTTTCGGGAGATTCTTATGGCTTTAAAGTCATGGCAAGTGATCGGTAGTGTCGTACTGATCACTTCAATCACTGTACTCATGCAAATTTCCTCTGAAACGTGGATCACATCAGCAACAGTCAGTTTGATAATGGGTGCTTCGGCTTTAGCGTGCATGGCAAGCTCATGCATACTCGCTAGCCGTTGGCACGGTATTGAAAGGCTCTTTGGCGGTCTGGACAGGGTTTATGAAGCGCATAAGTGGATTGCTATATGGGCACTTATTTTCGCTGTCTATCATTTTGTCTTCAAAGCCAAGCTAGACGCTTGGGATCTTGCGCCCATTTTGGAGTTGTCCAAATATTGGACGCGTTTGATGCGTCAACTCAGCCTTGTCGCGTTAGGTCTGATTATACTACTGGCGCTGAATCGCAAAATCCCGTATGGCAACTGGCGTTGGTTGCATAAGTTCTCAGGCCCACTTTTTTTAATCGTTATACTACATTGGCTGAGCTTTGAGTCTCCCATCACACTGACTAGTCCAGCAGGTATTTGGTTAGCACTACTTTGTTCTGTAGGCGTGATTGCAGCATTGTACAAGATGATATTGTACCCATTCATTGCCAAAGCCGGAGAGTATAAGTTAGTCGCTATATCCCAGGGCAAAGCGGCGGTACACTTGGAGTTTGAGCCAGTCCGTAAAGGGTTTCAATTTAAGGCTGGTCAATTTGCCTTTATCTCTCTTAAAGAACCAGGTTTGCACGAGCCGCATCCTTTTACCATAGCTAACGCACCTTCTGATACTGGACACATCCATTTTGTGATTCGAGCATTGGGTGATTATACAAAAAAGCTAAATGAACAAGCCAAAGTGGGTATGTTGGCTGATATTTATGCGCCTCATGGTAATTTTAAACGTATATCAAATGCAGAGCGTGAAATCTGGATTGGTGCCGGAGTAGGAATCTCTCCCTTTATTTCTTGGCAAGAGGATAAAACTATCGGTCATTTTGAACGTGCCACTCTGATATATTGCTTCGATCCTGCGCGTGTTTTTCCAAGTGTTGAGCGTATGCAGGAGATGACAGAACAGTCTGGAGTAGATTTCGTAGCCAACCCAAGTGGCAGTAATGCCATGGCTGAAACCATTCGGCAAGTCGCCAGTGAAGTTAATCCAAAGCAGATTCAGATTAGTTTTTGCGGTCCAAAAGGGCTTTTAGGAAAAGTACAAGAGTTAATGAAAGAAAATGGTATTCCTGCCAAAAATATTCATTATGAGTTTTTTGATTTTCGCTAGAACACGTACAATTTGCCGTGCTTAACACAAACCCAATAAGACAAATGGCACGCTGGCTCAAGTCATAAAGTCATCGGTGCTAGTGCTAAGTAGGCGAACGACAATGGTATACAGATTAATTTAAGTCATCGAACGTTGATCAGGAGCCTGGTGGTTTAAAGGCCGTCTTATACTTAATGGTCTACAGTGACTTAACATGAAATGGATATACCGCCATTTCATGTTAAAAAGGACACTACTGTGTACACGGAGCTACTATAAATAACTAGGAGTGATGATAACAATAGCGTACAACCGAATATTCAAGTCCTCACTAGGGAACCGAATCAGTGAAAGTACCTAATTGGTTCCTTATGGGTATACCCTAAATAGAACCATCTAATATTTTATGCATAGCTTAAGTATTATGACGTGTGATTATAGGTGTTAATAATAAATGTAGTTATCAACTTATCAAAGTATTAGACTCAATGTTTCTGCCTTCATAAATGGTTGCTTTTTTGAATAAGAAGCTGGCAAATGTACAAGTTGTTGTCAGTGACAGCAGCATTGATACCAGCGTATGGCTAAAAAAGTGATCGCCAAAACTCATTTTATACAGCCCCATCGTCCAGCCTAAAACAGTCACTACTGTAAATATCCTATAGCGATATTTGTGTAGACTAGGTAAAAAAGCCAGGCCATATAAAGAGAACCCTGCACTGGCATGGGCGGCTGGGAAGCATTTGGAATCGGTTTTAGCGGTTATGTTTTGCCAAATATTCAGATAAGGTAAGTCCCCACCAAACAGCGTTAAATGATTGGGGCAACTGACATGAGTGACACTCTTTAATAGGGCAACAGTAGAAGGTACGACGATAAGAATAATCAGTAGGTAGCTTATTTCACGTACTGAAAAGGGAACCATAAATTGATTGATACTTCTATTCTTGATGATAGAAACATTATTCGAAGGCTGTCTGTATTTAATAATTAACACAGTGATTAAGTAGAGGGCTAGCAAAATCAATAATGCTTTAGGAGCATCATAAAAGATGAAAGCATAAGGCTGTGCGCCCTTTTGTATAAGCCATTGCCCATTAGTATAAAAAAGCTCGCTGATGTGAATATCAAACTGGCTATGTTCAAAGATTAACGCTGTAATGATCGTTAAGCAAAGCAGCTTAAGCCACATCCAATCAGATGAGTTATTTTCCAATGCCATTGAAATACCTTTCAATATATTAATTTGCAAAACCTCAAGTGCTATTCGCTATAAGACGTTAAATAATGCCATCAGCCATAAAACAAACAATAGCAATAACGCCAAAAACTGGGCAGCAGAACCGACATCTTTAGCTATTTTAGCGAGCGGATGTTGTTCTGTAGAAGTATGGTCAACGCAGGCTTCGATACCTGTATTGAATAGCTCGACGATAAGCGATAGAAACGAAACTATTAACAGCAGCATTTTTATATAGATAGCAAAAGGCATAAATATTAAAACGATAAGTAGTAAAAAGTTAAGCCAAATAACTTGCCTAAAGGCCGCTTCATATTTATAAGCCGCTTTAAAACCATCTATCGAGTAGCCCGTCGCTTTTAAAATACGAGACAGCCCCTTTTTACCTTTAACTTCACTCGCAAAGCTATCAGCTACCAGTAGAGAGCCAGTTGTTTCTTTAAGTTTATAATCAAAATCTGCGGCTTCATTATCGAGAATAGTAGGTTTGCGAGTACTCATGTTGATTGCTTAATAGTCATTAAAGTTAGAGGGTATGGCAAGCTTTGGGAATAAAATAAAAAGTGCAATCACCGATATAATTCTTGTTGTAATGATCCCAGTGTAGGAGGGCACTGGTTAGCACTTAGGTATCATTATAAGATTGGTATCGTTAAGAAAGCGTTAAGATAAAACCCTGAAATTAAATTTATACCGTTGCTTAAGTAGGGCAATTGCGGGTTTTAGACTTTTGATATAGCGTCTTTACTAAGCTTAATACCTAAATACTGGACAAACCAAAAAGCAGTAACTAACACCTGTGCTATTGAGGTGTCGGCTACTGCTTTGACTAAAGCTATATAATTGGGCTTATCGTTCGATAGCCTTAACGATAATAAATACTAAAGCTGCTGCCCCCAGTTTTATTGGCTTGATGGGTTAATTCCCAATCCATATGCGTCATAATACGCTGCACGATACTAAGTCCTAAGCCCGACCCTTCAACCTTATTACTAAATGCCTTATCTGTGCTCGAATTGTCATCCGTTTTGCCATCCGTTTTGCCATCCGTTTTGCTATGCTCTAAACGCTCAAAGCGCTCATACAGCAGCGGCATCATACTCTCAGGAATACCAAGACCCGTATCAGTAACGACTATTTTGTCACTATCGATAGTTATGATGACTTCGCCATCATCTGTGTATTGAAAGGCATTTTTAATGAGGTTACCTAGCGCCATTTTTAGCAGTTCAGGACGCACGTTTGTAAAATACACTTGTTCAGCGATTATTGTACAAGTGACTGACTTATATTTGAGTAGATAGTTTAAGCGCTGCGCCTCATTTATAGCAATACTATTAATAGAGGTTTGCGGGGCATCCAGTTTTTCAGGGGCACGAGAGAGTAGTAATAAGGCGCTGATAATCTCAGTGGTCTCCTTTGCAGTCGTGTTGATACGGTTGGTAAATTCGCTTAAATAGCTGTCGTGCGCTAATTGGGAGGCTAATACCTCGGATGCGCCCATTATTATGGTTAAAGGGGTACGCAATTCATGGCTGACATCGCCTGTGAATAATTGCTCACGCTTTAGATACTGCTCAAGGTTATTATTTTTCTCATCAATCGCTCGTGCTAACACCCCAACTTCTGAGGGTAGGTGGGTTAATTCGGTTAAATTTTGATGATCGGTCTCTACCGCTTTTTTTAGATCTAATAAAGGCTTGATGATTTGCTTAGAGGATAAATAAGAGAATAGCGCAGCGATTAGTAAGCTCAAAAGGACCGCAATTTTTAGTGCATCAGCAAATATATCTTCTAGATTCTCAAAGATTGCTAAAACAGGATAATTCTCCATCGCCATTTCAGACCCTTCTAAGTAGGTCAAAATATAGTTTTGCTCATTTTGTGGATAAGCAAAAAAATGCAGATTAGTTTCAGTTTTACCCGCTTTATTATTTACGGTTACTCGCATTTCTTGAACGGTTCCGTTGGCTATTGTTTTTAAATTCTCAGGCGCACTATCATAACGATAAATTTTAATACCCGGATTTGCTGTATAAACAGCCTGTTCACCACATTTTTCTTGACTGATTTGTAGCTGCTGTAAAAGTCGCCCTTTCACTAAGTCCTGTTCAATTCGCATCTCAGCATACATAAAAATGCTGACGAAAGCCGTGCAAAGCAATAAAGCGAATACAAAATAGGAGATTCGAAACTTATTGGCGATTGAGTCTATAGTGAACATGGCAGACGCTTATTTAGTGTAAGGCAATAGATAGCGTAAGAAAAAATATAGATATGACTGCTTATAATAGACTCTAATCTGTAAATCGTATTGTGAAATTTTAGACTTTATCAGGGTTGATAATCTGATAGCCAACGCCCGCTATGGTCATGATCATCGGCTCAATAAACGGTTTATCAACTTGAGCGCGCACACTATGCATATGCGTACGTAAAGCATCGCTGTGAGGTATATCTTCACCCCATAATTTTTCCTCAAGCTCATTCTTATTGACGACTCGAGGTGCGGCGCTCATCAGGGTATTCAGTATTTTAAACCCTGTTGGCGTGAGCTTGAGTGATTTACCCTCACGAGTAACCGTGTGCTCATCGGTATTTAAAGACAGTTTGCCAACGGTAATATTATGTTGAAAATGATCGTCTTGATGCCGACGAATCAAAGCTTTAATACGGGATTCTAATTCGACGAGCGAAAAAGGCTTGACCAAATAATCATCAGCGCCACTATCAAAACCTGTGACTTTATCCAGAATCGTATCACGTGCCGTCAGCATGAGCACAGGTGTTTTATTATGCAATTCCTCTCGAAGCGCCTTGCACAATTTGGTGCCATCCATGCCAGGCAACATCACATCTAGTAAGATAACGTCATAACGATTATTTGAAGCTAGCGTTAAGCCACTAATGCCATTATGAGCATTGTCTAACTCAAAGCCTTTAGTCTCAAAAAAAGCGTAAATGTTGGCGACGATATCGGGATTGTCTTCAATAATAAGTATTTTATACATAATGGCTACTACTCTATAAAAAGCGTGAGGCGGATAAAAAATAATTTAATGGGTATACTGGAAAAAAGTAGGTTTTGATAGCATCTCGTCGGTGGTAATACCGAAAAATTTAAGTAAAGTTGGGGTAATAAAATCGTGTGATACTGGCTTATCAAGCATAAGGCTGTTTTTATCAATACTATTATTAGTAGGCGACCAAATAATGACAGGCACCTGCTTTTGCGCAGCGGGTGCTATAGAGTAAGGCAGGCCGTGCAAGTAGATATTATTCTCACCTAAACTCTCACCATGATCGCTAATATATACCATTACCACATCATAATCGGGCTCGTAAGTTTTTAGCGTATCAATCACGTTATTCAAGAAGTAATCGGTATAACGAATCGCATTGTCATAGCCGTTAATAACTGATTGGTCATCGCACTTGGATAGCTCATTGGTCATACAGACGGGTTTATATTCTTCAAAAGCCTTAGGATAACGCTTGTAGTAAGCGGGACCATGATTGCCCATTTGATGTAATAAAATCAGTGTATCTTTAGCAGAAGCGCCTGTTTTTACAAGCTTATCAAAACCATCAAGCATACCGATATCGCGACATTCATCATCGCAATTTGGATTGATATCGCTCGTTTTGTAGTCTTCAAAAGTCACTCGATCCGCCACGCCTTTAGAGCTTGAATTATTATCGCGCCAAATAACGTTTACGCCTTGTTTATTGAGCGTATCTAGCACGTTTTCATTATAGTCTGCTTCATCCGGATTATAGTCTGAACGATTAGCATAACTGAACATACAAGGCACTGAGTAAGCTGTAGAAGTACCGCAAGAGGTGGCATTTTTGAAGCTATAAATATTAGATTGCTTGGCAAGTAGTGGCATCGTATCGCGCTTATAACCATTTAAGCTAATATGGTCAGCGCGCACTGTTTCACCAACGACAAATACCATGAGTTTTGGTTTTGCTGTACTACCATTAGCAGCGTTACGTTTGGCATCAGTTGCGTGCAGTATCATCGTATCAGGACGGCGTAGCTCATCAATATAATCAGTACCGAGTTTGATGACTGAATAAATAGGAGTAATAGGATTGGTATAACTACGCACCATTTTATGCTGACGAAAAAAGGTGGCGTATTGATCACCAAAGGGCAATAAGCAAACGCCTACTAAGGCAATAGCCGCTATCAAAGTAGCTGTCTTTTGTAGTATCGAGCGTCGTAAGGAAGTAGGTTTTATTTTTAATTTGCTAATAATAACAGCAGGTACAACACCTAATATTAGCAGCCGAATAAAAAAGCTTAGCGACATCAGTTCCATCGCTTCTGCTTGATCAGTCTGTAAGCTATTAATTAGCATATTAGTATCAAATATGGTGCCGTAAGCATCGGTAAAATACCCGCACACAGCTGCTATCAGCACTAAAGCAATCAGCACTGGTTTGGCAATGGGTCGATAGCATAGCAACTGAACGATTAGCCACATCAAGCTAAATAATAAGCCTGAGAGAGACACTATAAAGCCAATGTTTGTGCTAAGTGGATAAACACTTAACACTTGCGTAAAAAAGCCAATATTGGCAGTAGCTATTAAATAAAGCACGACAATGATAATCAGAAAGCTAAGATTAATCTTGCGATCAAAAATTTTGCTTGCAAAGCTTTTTTTCGTATTAGCTTGATTACTAATAGTGCTAAGTGCTTGAGAGGGTAACATAAACGGGATTCTCAACAGGATCGTAAGGAGTATGATTCCTTACGATAGCAAGTAGCCTGTTAAGAAGACGTTAAGGGGATTGAATAGGAGTTTGTGTTTTAGTGCTACTATTGAAATTTTTCAGGTATGTAGGATCAAAACCCCATTATTAACCACATCACCTAAGAAGAGTGAGTTTGAAAAACGTTATTATGATCTTTTAACCCTGTCAGGCAGCGATGCCTGACTCAAGTAAATCAACCTTCGATATAGTCGGGGCGTTTTAGTTCAAGCTATTTTTGACAATATTTTGAGTATTTTGAGTATTTTGAGTATTTTGAGTATTTGAGTATTTGAGTATTTGAGTATTTGAGTATTTGAGTATTTGAGTATTTGAGTATTTATGATCATATTTAGTGAGAATGGCCATAATCTAAAGCGGGCTGTATAGACTCTTTTTCAGCACGCTTATCGTCTTACTTTTCGGTGAAAGCCTTCAGATATGGTTTAGTAAACACAATCACCTAAAGTAGTCTGTCAAAAGTAGTTCCATCATATCAGTCTATTTTAAGTGGTCTATTAGTTGATAAGTGAACCTAATTAGGTAGTACCTTTGAGGCATACCCTACGATAACAGGAAATCCATCGCGGATGACAAAACCTGTTTAGCTTTTAAACAAGACGGGTTTGTCGATAGTATGTAAGATAAGTTGGAAAAGTAACTAGAGTGTAAGACTATTCATACTGGGTCTGAATCAAAGTTTTATTGTGATTAATTTCTGCTCAATATTATTCATTTGTCGCCATGATGAGTGATGGCGGCTTGTAATTTAGTTAGGAAAAATAATCTTGAGTAATAATATACGTTTGTATCATTTGTATCATTTGTATCATTTGTAGCAGAGCTTGTTCTAGGCTTCTTTACTTACACTTTTCTGTAAGTTATTTTTTAGTAAATGATCGAATATAAATGGGCCAAAAGGTAAGAGTGAGCCGAGTACGCCCGCAGGTATTGCCCAAAGAGGCATTTTCATTTTGATAGCTGAGCCTATAAGTATTATGATATAGGTAATAAACAAAATACCGTGTGCCATACCGATGTATTTCACACCTTCTGGAATATCCAGCATATATTTTAGTGGCATGGCGATGAAGAGCAATAATAAGAAAGAGGTGCCTTCTAGGTAGCCTATAAGGGTAAGACTTTTTAACGCGGTCTCTTGTTTTTTTCTAAGGCTGTGAATTTTTTCAATAGTTGGCTGAGCCTGTGACACTATATTTTCCTTTTGTTATTATCAATAAAGAATTTATGGATTATTCAATGTCTCTATAATAATGGCTCTACGCAGAGCTTTTAAGTATTGGGTTTTAAGACCTAAAATGAGTGAGTACCTATACCAGTCATACATTACCTTCCAGTTCACATTTTATAAACATACTCAAGTATAAAAAGTATTTTTCCGTATAGAGTGACTACGACGCTAGTTCATTTTGTTTGTGATAATCGGCATCAATGTGCTTATTTATTACGCTTACTTTCTAAAAATATCATGTCAATTATAATCAATGCGACACCGACACAGACACCTATATCTGCAACATTGAAAATAGGATAATTCCAGACATCAGCATAATGCACATGGATAAAGTCAACCACTTTACCAATTCTTAAACGATCGATTAAGTTGCCAATCGCACCACCGAGCATTAAGGCTAACCCCATGGACAATAGCTTGGCTGCACGTGGCGCTTTGATTAAATAAACCGTTAAAAAGATAGCCATTACAAAAGCTAAGCCTGAGAAAAACCATTTCTGCCAACCGCCAGCGTCGGCTAAAAAGCTAAATGCTGCCCCATAGTTATAAGCGAGTGTCCAGTTGAGAAATGGTTCAATGACCGGTACGGGGTCATTGAACGCTAATTTGGTTTGGGCCAACCACTTAGTCCATTGATCAAGTATTAATACCATTATCGCCAACAAATACCAGATAAAAGCGCGACTGCCATTGGCAACCATTTTTGGCATTTTATTCAACTTACCTTTAGGTGTTATCGAGTTGCCTGAGGTTACGTACATAGCTTTAGGCGTATGATTCATGGTTTTAGAGTCAATTGATTGATGAGTACTACTCACAGCTATAGGTACTTTATTGTCAGCAATATTAGTACTAGCCGATTCAACGCTATTCAATTTAGTACTATCTAATCTGTCGGTAGATTCAGTCATAGTTGTTTTCTTTATCTGTGTTTATACAATGAACAATGTTAAACGTATATGTTTTTAGTATACGACTATTAATAGCGCCACTTTTAAAAACGGCTCCACTTACCGCTCTGGTATTATGAAACTTACGGTAATAATTTTTTATTAGGGAATCTGTTGATTGATTTCAATATTAACCTGAGTCTGTTCAGCACTAATCACTATCGGATTACCCGATAAGTCGCCTGACTCTGCTATGGCATTACCGCTATGACTAATACGAGCAACGACTGCTAACTGAGTTTTGTCACTACGAGCTGAATTTAACGTGCGATCTGGCATCATCGCATCAAGATTGCTTAAGCGGATACTGGCCTCACCTTGCTCAATAACACTAATGGGTAAACGTTTGGCGGCAAACGGTGGACCTCCTTTAACGTCACGTATCGCAACAAACAACACATCATCAGCTTTCACTAACGGTAATAAATTAGCGTTAATTTTCACTGTCACGTCAATACCTTCTAGCGCTTGCTTTTCTTGCGTGCTAACGTAGTTGCTTAACTCATCTAAGCTTGCTAAAGCTTTAGTATGATCACCTGGTTTGGCCACAATGCTGCCTTGTAAGCGTTTAATCCAACCTTGCGCTTGGGCAAAGTTACTACTACGAGTCTCACCCATTGCCATGAGCATTTGAGCCCGTTCATGCTGCGGATTCTTAGCTAATATAGCTTGTAATACACGGCGAATATTGGCGTCTAACTGACCTTCATTAACGAAAAAGCTAGTCTGAGCATAAGTGGTGGCGATTTCTTCATTTTCAGGAGCTAAACGATAGGCACGAGATAAGGCTTCCAGCGCAGAATCAGTTGCCTCCATAGATAAGAAAAGCTCGGATAGGCGCATCCAGCGATTAGGATCATCAGCATTACGATGAACATTGGTTTGCATGGCGCTAATCAGTTGACGACCATCTTCAAACGCCCATGATGGCGGCTTGTCAATTTTAGCTGTCAATAGGTCGTCAGCCACTTGTCCTACTTTGTCCTCAGCTGTCCACAAATCAAACACGGGCGTACGATTGCCTATTAGTAAATACGCCATTGCAGCCAATATTGGGATCCAAGCTGCGACAATTAAACGGCTTTTGACATCAGGGGTGACCATAGGTGTTATCTGACGCTGCGCATCTAATAGCTGACGCTCAAGCTCCAGCTTTTGATTTTGATAATGGCTATTATTAATAGTACCGCTGTCTTTATCTGTTTGTAGCTCAGCTAAACGTTCGCGAAATACTGCAACATTAATATCTAGCAGTTGATTGTCTATTGGTTTGGACTGCAAACGCGGTGCTCGTAGCCATGGCATAATAGCAATCAGCGCAAATATAAGAGCAATCAGCAAGCTTAGAGTTACAAATAAGCCAAAAGTAGAAAATAGAGTCATTTTTTGTCCTCTAGGCTAGTAATGTCGTGGTCGACACTCTCAGCTTGCGATAATAGACGATCAAGCTCAGCCTTTTCCGTAGAGGTCAAGGCAGCAGTACTGTTCACTGTGACGCCGCTTTGACCACGGGCAACAACTTGGCGACGCTTACTTTGCCAAAACCAACCAATAATTAAGACGAGCAATAATAGTGGTGGAAAAAACCATAGGATCCATGTTGATGGTCGCATAGGCGGCTTGTAGCTAATAAAGTCACCGTAGCGCTCTTGCATATAGACGCGTATTTCAGCATCACTACGTCTATCTTTAATTAAATCATAGACTTTTTGCTTTAGATCCTGTGCAATCGGTGCATCAGAGGCTGCAAGGTTTTGATTTTGGCATTTTGGGCAGCGAAACTCTTCTATTAATCCACGATACTGAGCTTCTTGCTGTGGTGAGTCAAAATCGTATACGTCAATAGCTGCGTTTGCCGTCATGTTAAGCAGACACGCTAGTATTAAGCTTGCTAGTTTTAAAACTATATTGGGTTTTAGTTGAGGAGCTCTTATTCGAATAACGTTCATTTGCACATCTCCTCAACCTGAATGAGATCAGGACTATCGTTGTTCTTATTAGCCTCATTAAGTACGGTCAGGCACGGCTTAACACGCTGTTGCCAATTGGCTTCATTAACCTCACCAACAATATGCTGACGAATGATGCCATCTCCATCCACAACAAAGGTTTCGGGCGCACCAGTTATGCCTAAGTCTAGAGCAAACTGACCCAATGAATCCTGAATAGACATAGAAAATGGATCACCGCCTCGGTTTAAGTAACTGAGCGCATTACCAATCTCATCCTTATAATTCACACCAACGATATCAACGCCGCGCTCTTCTAGTTGCATTAAAAACGGATGCTCAATAACGCAAGTTGGGCACCATGAGCCCCAAACATTAAGTAAAAACGGCTTATCCGGCAAATTATCATTGGTGATAGTACGGGTAGTATCTGCTAATAACGGCAGCTCAAAGGTAGGAACCGGACGCTCAAGAGCGGTATTGGTCACAATGTCTGTTGGTTTACCTAAGCGCATGTACAATATAACTACCAAACCAAAAAAGAGGATAAGCGGAATTAAGAACCATAGCTTCGTCTGCTTTTTTTTCATTGTCTTTGGGTTACGCTGCTTACTGTTTTGGCTATCTTTTTGCTCAGGAGTATTATTCGACATAGTCATTTATTTCTCCTTTAGTGTCGACATCGTCGATGCTGAGATTGCCTGTTCAATAGCTACCTCATTGACTCCATCAGTAGCCAGATCACCAGTAACTAGCAATGGAGCTTTAACTTTTTTGATGCGGTATCGTTTATCAAGCATGCTAATTAATCCACCTAGAGCCATGATAATTGCCCCTAACCAAATCCAGCGAATTAATGGTTTTACATAAATCCTTAATGCCCATTGGTTACTACCATCGGCAATAGGTTCGCCCAGTGCGACATAAACATCGCGCATAAGATTGGGGTCAATAGCGGCCTCAGTTGTTGGCATAGTGCTGATAATATACGTACGTTTTTCAGGATATAGCGTTGCCACTTCTTGGCCATTCTTAGTCACTACAACCTCAGCTTGCGTTGCATCAAAGTTACTCCCCTTTATTTCAAAAAATTCAGTTACTTCAAAATCGTAACCTTGAACATTGACTGTATCGCCAATACCCATTGCTACGTCACGCTCAATACTCAAGCTACTAGTAAAGGCTATGCCAATGACAGCAACCAATACGCCAATATGAGCAGTCTGTTGACCCCAATAGCTCAGACGCAACTGCCGCAAACCGTTAAAAAGATTAGGCGCATTCTTAGTTTTATCTTTAAAATCAACTGCCATCCATAGCAGTACCCAAAAGCTAACGGCTAAAGTCACACCAATATTAAGCATAGACGATGGATTAACAAAGTAAGTAATAATGGCGGCTAATACTAAGCTACTAACGGCGATGACCATGCCTATACCCAGTAGTGGACGGGTGTCTTTTTTCCAGCGAATATTTGAGCCCATACCCATAGCTATTAATAACAGCCACGTTAAAGGTACAAATAATGCATTAAAATAAGGAGGGCCGACGGACACTTGTCCTAAACCAAAGGCATCAGCGATAATAGGATAGAGGGTGCCGAGCAACACCACTAAGGTTGCAATCAAAATGATGGCGTTGTTGATCACTAAAAAGGACTCACGTGAAATCAGCTGATATTGACTTTCAACGGTTAAACGCCAACCGCGAACGGCAAACATCAATAGACCACTACCGATGATAATGCCAAGAATAGCTAAGATAACCAAACCACGCGTCGGATCAGCGGCAAACGAATGCACTGAGGTAAGGACTCCAGAGCGTACCAGGAACGTGCCAAGCAAGCTTAAGGCAAAGGCGAAAATAGCCAGCATGATGGTCCATGCTTTAAACACCCCGCGCTTTTCAGTGACTGCTAATGAATGCAGCAATGCTAAGCCGACAAGCCAAGGCATAAACGAGGCGTTCTCTACCGGATCCCAAAACCACCAACCGCCCCAGCCAAGCTCGTAGTAGGCCCACCACGAGCCCAGTGCAATACCAATGGTCAAAAATCCCCAAGCCGCCAGCGCCCATGGACGTGACCAGCGTGTCCAAGCAGCATCTAAACGCCCTTCCCACAATGCCGCCATACAAAATGCAAAAGGCACTACCATACCCACATAGCCCATATATAACATGGGCGGATGAATAATCAGACCGAAATCTTGTAGGACAGGATTTAAATCAGCGCCATCGACCGCTAGATTGGGTAAGGTACGCTCAAACGGTGACGAGGTAAATATCAGCATTGTTAGCATCATTAACTGTACACCGGCCAAAATAACTAATACCCGCGCACGCATTGATAACGGCAAGCCGCGACTAAAGTATGATACCAGTGCACACCATGTGGCCATGATGGTCATCCATAGCAGCAAAGAGCCCTCGTGTCCGCCCCATGTCGCCGATAACTTATAGTACCAAGGCAACAGCGTATTGGAATGCTGCGCGACGTAACTGAGGCTAAAATCATTATAATAAAAACCTGCTATCAAAGCGCCAAATGACGTTATCATGGCGGCAAACTGTGCCCAAGCTAAGCTAGGGGCTAGTCGTTGCCAAGCAACTTGGTTACGAATAACACCAATAGTTGGCAGAATTACCTGCAATAACGCCAATACAAAAGCGGTAAGCAAGGCAAAATAGCCCAATTCTGTAATCAACATACGGTCTAACCTTATTTACTCTAATGCGGTTGCAGTTTACTGTAGCGGTGGAATTTTTATTATTAGAACCCACCCCCGAAATCTGCTGCTATCTCTAGTTTTTAATTGATTTCGAAGGGTTTTATTTAACTACTTTAGGCGGAGTTACCAGTGGAGGCGCGCCTTTAAAGCGCAGTAAACGTAACGCATTGAGAGTAACGAGCACTGTTGCTCCAGCATCAGCTAGAACCGCAATCCATAGTCCAGTAATGCCGAATACGGTCGTGATCAGAAAGACGCCTTTGAGACCTAAAGCGAAAATGACGTTCTGATGAATGTTGCGCATGGTGGCACGCGAAAGTGCAATCAGATGGGCCATGTCTGTAACACGACTTTTTAATAATGCGATATCGGCCGTCTCAATGGCCACATCGGTACCACCACCCATCGCGATGCCAACATCAGCGGTTGCTAGTGCTGGCGCATCGTTAATACCATCACCCACCATCGCTATTTTTCTGTTATTCTTCATCTCGTTAAGCAAGCGCAGTTTGTCCTCAGGCAACAGCTCAGCTTCCCATTCCACGTCTAAATTACTGGCAAGTGCTTGAGCGGTTAAGCGGTTGTCGCCTGTTAGCATGACGGAGCGCACACCCATCGCTTTAAGTTGAGCCACACCTTCATGAGCGTCGTCTCGTAACTCGTCTCTTAGTGCGACCAATCCAAGCACTTCTCGACTTTGCTCATCGAAAAGAACTGAGACGGTCTTGCCCTCATTTTGCAGCGCCTCGATTTGTGCCTGTTGCTCGGCTGAAATTGATGCCTCATCTGCGGCATAAACAGGCGAACCGATAGCTAGCGCGCGCCCAGCGATAGTTGCGTGTACCGCTTTACCCGCAGTAGCAGAAGCTTTAGAAGCCACAGGTATGACAACTTTGGCGGCTTTGGCATGACTGACAATAGCTTCAGCAAGCGGGTGACTAGAACCTGTCTCCACACTGGCAAAGAGCGCCAATACCTTATCTTTACCTTGAGAACCCTGATCCTGAGAATCCTGACCTTGAACACTTGAATACTCTTGTGTAATGTCAACAACATCGGTCACGCGTGGTTTGCCTTCAGTTAAAGTGCCTGTCTTGTCAAAAGCGACTGTCTTCACTTGGCCGATGGTTTCTAAAGCACTACCGCCCTTGATCAGCAAGCCGCGGCGCGCACCGACCGCTAGACCAGAGGCGATAGCAGCTGGTGTTGAGAGCACAAGAGCACAAGGACAAGCGATCAATAATAAGGCTAGACCTCGATATAACCAAGTTGACCAATCTCCGCCCATGGTTAACGGTGGGACGATGATAATTAGGGCGGCAATAGCCATCACAGCCGGTGTATAGTAACGACTGAATTTCTCAATAAAACGGGCAGTGGGTGCTTTGGAAGCTTGCGCTTGCTCTACCAAATCAATAATGCGCGAAATAGTGTTATCGGCGGCTGTCTTTTCTACGCGCACTTGGAGCACACCATCGATGTTAATTGACCCTGCAAATACATTGTCACCCATCGTCTTGGCAACAGGAACAGACTCTCCCGTCACGGGCGAATCATCAAGGCTGGACGCACCTTGAACAATGGAACCATCAGCAGATACCCTATCTCCAGGACGCACCAGCACAAGGTCATTCACTTGTAGTGAAGTCGCTGGAACGTTACGCTGCCCACCTTGAGCATCAAGTAAAATCGCACTTTTCGGAACCAGCGATGATAAGGCTCTGATGCCAGCGCGAGCGCGATCAGCAGCGATACTCTCAAACAGTTCACCGATTGAGAACAAAAAGACAACCGCTGCGGCCTCTTCAGCTTCACCAATGATAAGTGCGCCAAGCACGGCGACGGACATCAGCGTTTCAATTGAAAAGAATGAACCTGTTTTAGCCAGTGCTAAGGCTTTGCGTGCAAATGGAAAAACGCCTACAATCACAGCGATGGCAAACACCCATATCCCATAAGCGGGGAACAGTAGTGACAGTGCATAAGCGCTGCCCATCAAAATACCGAGACCAACAACCTGTTTGCCTTTTTGAGTTTGCCACCACCGCTTATCCTGCGGAGCCATCTGATTGTCGCTGTCAATATCAATAGCCGATACAGTTTGTTGACCAGTATTGGCAGATATACCGAACCCTAGGCTTTTGATGGTTTTTTCAATATCACTAGCCTGAGTCGGCGCATCAGGGGCCAAGCTTAGCTCTAGCGTTTCTGTAGCAAAATTTAGCTCAACATCAGAAACCCCAGGCATACGTTTCAAAGCTGTTTCAATCTTGCCGATGCAACTGGCACAGTCCATACCTTCAATATGATATTTCATAATAATTTACCCTTTGAATAATGGTATTATGAACCCTCTAGTGGCTTTAGAGTCAAGGTTGTCTATCTACAGTTTTGTAAATTCAATTTCTCTAGCGCCAGTCTTTACAGCCACTTTAATTATTTAAATCATAGAGGTTATTATGACAATCAAAATTGGTGAGCTCGCTAAACGCACAGGTGCCACAGTGGAAACCATTCGCTATTACGAAAAGGAGCACTTATTACCTGAGCCTTCTCGCAGCGCAGGGAATTATCGTTTATATAATGAAGAGCACATTGAGCGTCTACAATTTATCCTACACTGCCGTACGCTTGACATGGCTCTAGACGAAGTACGAATCTTACTTGAGTTTTGGGAGGAACCTGATAAAGACTGTGGTGATGTGAGCTCCTTACTAGATAAGCAAATTTATGCTGTAGAAATACGAATGGAAGAACTGATGCACTTAAAGCAGCACTTGACTGTTTTGCGCCAGAAATGTGCAAGTAGTGCACCAGCGGTATCATGTGGGATATTAAAGGCTCTTGCCGATAATTCTTGTCATGAGTAATGATATTAGTAGTGTTCATTTCTGACTGATCAAATCATGAAAGGTTAAATACACCCTGATGTTAAGCACAAAAAAACCCAGCAATGATATTAAGATCACTACTGGGGTTGGAGGAAATAATAACTATGTTGTGCTGACTTATCAGGTCTTATTTATCATTCATAGCAAGGTAGATATTTCGATCTGATGCGGATGCGTCATCCACGTATTTTGAATCACGCCATGTGGTATAAGCATAGACACCACTGTATGGGCTGATGCTGTTCTGACGGAAATCAGAAATCCAGTTTTCGCCATCAAAGATTTGGATATGGCCATGTGGACGCTTTGATGAGCGATCATAGACAATAACATCACCTACTTGGGTTGGCATATCATTACTGATTTTGCTAAAACCTGCTTTATCAAGCGTGCCACGAGTGGCGTACTGATAGGCTGAAGGATTGGGGGTGAACTCATAACCTGCTGATTGTAGTGCTTTACGTACGTAACGGGCACAGTATCCAGAGCTACCAGATAGAGCCACTCGTGAAGCACGAGCAGCAGCGATAGCGGGGGCTGAATTGCTATCAGGAACTGTATTGACTTGCTGCTGTTGTTTTTCAGCGTATAAGCGGCTGTTTAATGATGAAAGCCGACTCTCTTTTTGCTTAGCCTGCGCACTTAGGTTGCTAATAGCTTGACTGATTTCGTCATTACTAGAAACATAAGCACCACTGCTAGTGCTATAGATGTTTTTTGATGAACCGTAGTTTGATGCCACAGAAGTATTGGTGATGGTATTATTTGTTTGAGAGATTGTGATAGCAGCACCACTCGTTTGTGCTATGCCCATACCCAGTACTGACAAAATCAATAAAGCCTGTTTCATAAATCTAATACCTACGGTTAATTCAAAATGGTCTGTTATCAACAACAGCGCAGTCAATTAAATTTCAACAACTCAAGTATATATACGTCATAGTGACTGATACTTCTGCTGCATATTATTCATATAAAAAATGATTATTGGCGATCACAGCACATCATTGAAGTCTTACGAAGCTGTTGCAAATCAAGCTGCTGGCCAAAACACAAAGCCGACTTTAGCATAGGCTGTTTAGCCTGTCATCACCCTTAAAAACCCCAAAAATACTTTTTTGATGTTGAAAAAATTGCTAATATTCCACATTTTACAATGTAAGTTTGTGTAACATATACAGAATATAGCTGACTAAATTGACAACAATTTCTACTGTTTTATAAGCAAAAAAACGTCTGAGGGTTAAATCTAAATTATAGATTTAACCCTCAGACGTTTTTTTATTGGATGAAGTAATTACCCTATATAGGGTCTAACTAATTATTAAGATAATATAATAATTTATAATATTAATATAGATGTTAATTCCCTACTGGCTTATGTAATATTACGTAATTGTTTCGATACATCCTGTATATTCTTGTATTAACCCTTAATTATTTATCTATTTTAAGGGTTAATAACCGATAAATCCGCTTACATTGTCATCAAAAGTTACAAATTCAAAGTTATTTTTGCTTTTAAAGTCGCAATAGCTAATGATTTTTTTGATGAAGAATCATTTTATAAGCAATAGAACAGTCTTATACCTGCCTCATTTACTTTTAACGCTAACACTATAATCAAAGTATTCTTAACTGCTAACACACTATAATTGCTGCTCTACCGATTCAATATCAGCATAAACTTGGGTCGTCCCGTCTTTATTGAGCTGCATAACCTGATAGGGCATGAATTTATTTTGATACTCCATACCTGGGCTACCAACAGGCATGCCAGGTACGGCAAGACCCATAGCTTGTACTGGCGGATTTTCTAAGAACTGCGCCATATACTTAGCAGGTACATGACCTTCAAAGACGTAATCATCAGTAGTGACTACAGTATGGCAAGAACGCATCTCAGTTGGAACGCTGTAGCGCTCTTTAAATACGGCTAAGTCCGCAACATCTTGCGCGGTTGCACTTAGACCATTATCTTCTGCATGACTTATCCATTCTTTACAGCAGCCGCAATTGGCATCTTTATAGACCGTAGCTGAGACGTTTTTTAGTAGGTCTGGTTTACTTACTGACCTTGTCATCATGTGAGCACTTTTAGCGTTTGGTTCATCTTCCTTTAAAGTGATAGCTGTTGCATTTTCGGTTGTTACTGATGTTGTGTTTGCATCAGATACGCCACTACTCGGTTGGCTACAAGCAAATAGTGATGAGGCGGCAAGTAACACCAGCGTACCACGCAACCCCTTAGACAGATGACGATTGAATATAAGACTGGATTTTATTTTTAAGGGGGTCATAGTGCTCTCTCATGTACTGTAGATATTGTGAGCTATAGAAGGTCAAGTAACACTTCATATCGTTTGGTAATGTAGCATAATAACCCATCAAACGGGGTACGTAAATTTATACATTGAGCAGTGCGGACTGGTATCATAAGCAGTTT
This sequence comes from Psychrobacter immobilis, assembly GCF_003148585.1. GTDB lineage: Bacteria > Pseudomonadota > Gammaproteobacteria > Pseudomonadales > Moraxellaceae > Psychrobacter > Psychrobacter immobilis. The sequence continues at coordinate 35,673 of NZ_QGGM01000019.1, forward strand.
TTATTTTGAAATGCTGCCTGTAGTATTAACGGGTCTATCTGAGTTTTGGATTTTGATTAAAAATTCAAGGCTCATAATTTTGGATAATTTGCGATGCACCTGTCTACTATTAGTCTACAAAAGCGTTTGAGTACTCACTTAAATCAATTACCGCTATGGCTTACGCTAGTAGCAGCATGGCTTGCAGGGGCTATTTTTTTATTTGCATTATCGCCTTATGGGTTCTGGCCGCTAGCAATAGTGTCACCAGCGATTTTATATGCGCTGTTGGTGCCAAATATGAGTGGTCGTCGCGCTTTTATTATCGGTGAAGCTTACGGTATGGGGCTATGGTGCGTCGGCGGCTTTTGGCTCTATACAGCTATCCATGATTATAGCGATACTCCAACGTGGCTCGCATTGATTATGATTGGATTGATGGGTCTCGGTATGGGACTGTTTCATGGATTTTTAGCACTAGCCTTTAACCGTATGGTAGGCAAACAACCCTTTTCATTTGCTGCTCTTTGGGTGCTACAAGAATGGTTAAAAACTTGGTTATTCACAGGCTTTCCGTGGCTGTTTGTTGGTTATGCGTTTACTGAAGAGTATTGGTTATCGTCCTTAGCACCCGTTGCTGGTGTTTTTGCCGTCTCTTTTGTTGCCATACTATTGGCTGCAAGTTTAGTAGAGCTACTGCTTCGGCGCAGTAGTTATGCCGTCGTTTCTGTACTGTTATTGGCCATTAGCACATCATTATGGCTGGTCAATCCGCAATGGACAAAACCTAAGGGCACACCTGATCTGTCAGTGTCATTGATTCAAGGTAATATTTCACAAGATATAAAGTGGCTGACTCAATATCAAGTAGAAACGCTAAAGATTTATGCGAAGTTAACGCGCACTGAGTGGGGACGTGATGTTGTGGTGTGGCCTGAATCATCTATTCCGATGTTTCAGGATGAGGCTGCGGGCTTTATTAGTGAAATGATAGAAATGGCTAATGCGACCAATACGACATGGATAACTGGTATCCCTTATAAGGATAAAGCGGCATTCAATGCCAGTACGGATAAGTATCCCCCATTTTACAATAGCGTGATTGCTCGAGGTGTAGAAGCGGAAGGCCTATACAAGAAGCAGCGTCTGGTGCCTTTTGGAGAGTATATTCCATTTGAAGGCGTGCTCGATATTTTCCCAAGTTTGGCCGGTAGTCAGGATATTAAGAGCTATAGTCGCGGTAGTGATCAGCAGTCACCGCTACAGGTGCGTGGACACAATATAGGGACGGCTATCTGTTATGAGGTAGCTTATCCAGATACCACGCGTAAAAATGCCATCGATACTGACTTTTTGTTGACGGTCTCTAACGATGCCTGGTTTGGCACTTCAGCAGGACCATTGCAACATTTGCAAATGGTACAAATGCGCGCGCTTGAGAACGGGCGCTGGTTTATTCGAGCGACCAATACTGGTGTTACCGCTATCATTAACCATAAAGGTCGTATTGTAGAACGCGCACCGCAGTTTGAGCGTACTGTACTACGTGGTGAGATACAGGCACGGGTTGGTAACACTCCCTTTATGCTTATGGGAAATTATCCTATCTTGATAATAATAACTCTGTTATTACTACTAAGCTATTTTGGCAAAGGTCTAACCACACTTAGAGGACGAGGGTAATAGTAAACTTAATTATAATAATTTAATCAGCGTAAGTTTTTTATTTTTTCTAGGTAACGTCCTAACGCACGTAAATATAAAAGTTTTAAACTATTGATCACATAAGAACTGATTGAAAAAATTATGTCGACATAAAGCACGCGCCTCATACTTAAAAAGAGATAGCTATATACGGTCTATCATCTTTTAGTTGATACTTTCATTTAATGCACGCGATTTTTGATTGTCATCTGCCTTAATACCAAATTCAATAGTTGCATGTTGTATATTCTGATGCGCCAAATCTTCCTTAATATTTTCTTTCATAATAAGAGTCTCTTCTAATGTCACATCGCTCTTCGGTACGATATGAACTGTCAGAGCATTCTCAGTGGTACTCAAGGCCCAGATGTGCAGATGATGAAAGTTTTGAATAAATTTATAGCTCTCTAAGATAGCAGTGATTTTACTGAGATCAACATTTTGAGGTACTCCGTCAATAGCAAGCTTGATACTCTCTTTTAGTAGACCCCAAGTCGATAACAGTATCACGACTGAAATAATCAAGCTAACTAGAGGATCAACGATATTCCAACTTGTATAGTAAATAATAATGCCCGAGATAACGACACCTACAGAGACCAATGCATCTACCATTAGATGCAAGAAAGCACCTTTAACATTAATATCGTCTTTTTGACCTTTGTAGAATGCAAAAGCAGAAACAGTATTTATAAATACACCTATTAGAGCTGTAATAATAATAACTTTTCCTGCAACTTCCGGTATGGTATCAAATCGACCCAAGGCCTCATACGCAATACCTATAACGATTGTAACTAACAATATGGCGTTAATAAGAGAAGCCATTATAGAAGCTTTTTTGTAGCCATAGGTATAAAGCGTAGTAGATGCTTTCTGTGCTAATTTCATTCCAATTAACGAGATTATTAAACTGGCAACATCACTTAAGTTGTGGCTAGCGTCTGCGATTAAAGCTAATGAATTAGTTGAGTAGCCCACTATGAACTCGATGAGCGTAAATGCAGAATTTAGACCAATTCCAATATAGAAAGCCTTATTCATATTTTTAGGGTTTGGAGCTTGGTGACTGTGGTTATCTGAATTACTCATAATTTACCCTTGTTTAGGTTGCTGCATTTTATTAAAGGTAGAAAATAATTTTATTGCATATCTTCTATATTGCACAGTCAATATTGCTCTAATACCGTAGACACACTTATTGTTATCAATAAACTGAGCCACAACTGGATTGTATGTCCTATCTCTCCTTGGGCGAAAAAAGCGGCTTTTACTGTAATCTAACTGGCTTACGTAAGCTTCTTATTTTCACGTTCAAGCTCTTTAGTATGTGTAGCTTAGTCTTGAATGTTGGTTAGTATGGTTTCATTAGTGCGCTTTTTATGACATGACCACAATGTTCCAAAAGTAGATTCTATTTTCAGTACTATAACTTGAATGGTTGACCACATAGAGGTGTAATCGTTTAATGCTTCAATCAGCATGCGAACGGCGCGTTTTTTAATCTCAGGAGTGTAGGTTTGTCTTTTCATTGTCGTATTCTCTCAGAAAGTTGAGTCTCCGACAATCTCGGGGCGGTTCAGAATAATGATGGGGCTAGAAGCCCCTTATATTTTGTGTAACTTAAATCGTTATTGAGTACGCTTTGATTAAGGGCAATATACCTTAGCACTGCTAACCGTTTTTGGTTCTATTATATGGTACTGATATAGGAAACAGTGCTTGTTTTGCCATGGGCATTTTTTTTGCAGCTTGCTTCTACGTCTGGCTTAAGAAAACAAGCATCTGATGATACTAGAAAGGTACACAGCGTTCGATGATATATATAGTTTTTTGAGTTTTTTATACATATCCTTTTTTTAGGTATAGAAAAACGAATTTTTTATACCTATCGCTCAACCAATTTTTCCTCAATCATTTCAGTCAACAACTCAGTCACCGTTTTTCGGCTTTCAAGCGCGTACCGCTTGAGCGCAATGTGTTTATCTTCATCTAAATTAAAATTCACGCGTACCGTCTTTTTGGGACTGTCCGTCACATCCGATAAAGCCAATTGATCCTTAACGTTCTTACTAGGACGACCTGCTGATAAACTCATGGCTTACTCCTCACCAAAAAATATTTGAATCTCACTGACCAATGCGGTTATCTCTTGTATCGCATTGCTACTAGGCGATTCGGTATCAAATACTGTCTTACCAAGGGCAGCACTATTAGGATAAGCAACTCGCTGCATCACTCTGGTCTCTAATACCGGAATATTATAATCAAGCAGCGCGGTTGCAACCTCTTTACCTATATTGGTGTTTTGAATAGCACGTGACACGACAAACGCCGCCTTTAGTTTGCCATCCATCATCTCAATACGCTGCTGCACTAAATCAACCAAATCGCTGGTCGCCCAGATATCATAGGGGCTCGGCTGCACCGGAATCAATATAAAATCAGCCGCTTTTATAGCAGAAATAGCCAGACTAGTAGCTTGCGGCGATCCATCGATCACCACATAATCTTTATCAGAGACGCTTTTTAAATCTTTATCAAGTGTTGGTCTATCAAGCCCGATCACTGGTACCGGATTGTCTTCATCAACCGCTCTCCAGTCACGCGCACTGCCCTGCTGATCGCTATCTACTAGCAGAACACTATGGCCTTTCAACTGTAAGCCACGAGCCAGATGCGTTGCGATGGTAGTCTTGCCGCTGCCACCTTTTTGATTTAATACCGCGATTACCTTCATAAATACAGATCCCTGTAGCATGCATTGAATATATAAGTATATAAGTATATAAGTATATAAGTATATAAGTATATAAGTATATAAGTATATAAGTATATAAGTATATAAGTATATAAGTATATAAGTATATAAGTATAACTAAAAATGTACGTCACATCACTACTAATAGCAATACTTCATAGTAAAAATAGCATCGCCTTTTCTAACTAGCGCATATCCATCATGATAGACGTCCTGTATCAAAGACAGCATAATAAACTGCCTACTACTAGGTAAATTGCCGCTATTGGATATCAATTTGAGCTACTAAAAGGAATACTTTAGCCGCTCATATTCGTTATAATCCGCTCACCAATAAAAAACCACTAATCGTTAATGAGGAAACCATTATGGTGAAGTGTCACTTATCGACCATCATGGGCGAAAGACGCCTTAAAATTGCCGATGTCGCAAGAGATACTGGTATCAATCGTGGCACCATTACTCGCATGTATCATGAAGAAGCCACCCGAGTTGATCTAGATGTCATCGAGTCTTTATGCACGTATCTTAGAATCAATGTTGGTGATTTATATGAAATCATAAATGAGGACAGCAGTGAATCACCTGAGTGAACACCTTCGCTCATAAGACATTATCACCTTTAAAAGTATAAAAAGACCTATAGAAGGTCATTTTCTCTTGCAATAGATTAAAATATAGGTATAATTTGACCTGTAGTAACTCATTTTATCCATTATTTATACATAATAATCTGCAGGAGAACACCAATGAATAACAATCTATCGCGGCTCAACAGCTGCACATGGTTTAGTGAACAGACTAAAGCCTTAGCTTCTCAGCTGTTATCAAGCTTACAAATACAGCAAGGTGTACAATTGGCATCATTACTGGGTGTTGACGCCATTCTTTATAATGATGAAGCGGTTTATGTCTGGGTGCAACGACAGCTCGATGATGGTCTTATCGTTGACGACTACACTTTAAGCACCCTTGAAACCGCCTTTATAGAGTTGGTCACAGCTTATACTGACCAAGCAGCATAATCGTTTTAGCTGATATTCACAGATATCTTGTTCAACAAGAAACAATTATCTCTAAAGCCAGATAAAGTTTCATTATCTGGCTTTTTTCTGATATGGCCATAAAAATTTAACAGACGCTATACTCATGGCTTTTTAATATAGACAAAGATAACGGCAGTCAACCAAACCTTTTTTCATTTATATACGTTTTAGAAAACTCATTTTTGACCAAGGCTATCTGCTACCAGTATCTAGCCTAAAAATGCCCGTACAATTATCTACGCTACCCTAACCCTATAAAGGCCTCTTTGGGGAGTATGGTTCACTATTACCATCGATCTTTACTCAGTAGGTTTCGCGCGAGTCGACCCAGCTATTTTATAATAAACAAAGCCTTCTTCATCTCTCAAAAAGCTTTTACTGTCTGCTCTGACGCACCAGCTGATCACATCAGGCTGATCTTTATTAACATCACAAGCCAAAATAAACTGCGCACTTTGAGCATTATTAAAGGCCTGTTTCCAACCCGTTTCAAGCTCATCGATGCCGCGCTGTAGCTCTGCTTGCTGCTGTCTCATTTCTGCAATCTCATCAAAGCTTGGCACATACCAAAAGATCAGGGCCACAAGGCTTATTATCACAGCTGCCATACAGGCGGCGGCCACTGCTGCTATCCTTTTAATACTCATGGACTCAATAGACTTGTAAATCTTATCCAAGTCTTTTTCAGCCTCCTCTTTTACTTCTCCAATCCGCTTTTTTGTAGCGGTCTCAAGCGCCTCAATATCGGTAATAATCTGCTTATGACCAGCTTGGTACTGATTGGTAAAGAGTGCGAGACTGTCCGCACTAGCGCCAAGCTTATCAGCCACCGCTTGCATGGTAATCACTTGCGCCTCTATGCTGGCGTTTTTAGCAGTGACGACCGCCTGTACAGCCGTATCAATCTGCTGTTTCATATCGGTGATGATACCCGCTATTTTGTCATCATAACGACGCGGCATTTCAGTGTCAGTAAAGGTGGTCACTGCCGCTTGAAGCTGCTTTAATACAAGTTCTTGATACTGACTCAATGCCTTCGAGGCACTGCTTGCGCTACCATCCAGCTTTTGAGTAACTGAAGTCATCTCATCTATCTTGGTATCGATACGGCTAAGAGAGTGATCAAGGCGCGTTGCCACTACATCGTCAGCTTGTCCAATCAGTGCTCGCAGAGCTTCGATCACAGGTTTGAGTCTGGTCACGAGATTAATAAGCTCGTCGTGAATGTCCTGCTCATTGCTATTGTCTTTATTCATGGGATGCTCATTATCATAATGCCGCCTAAAATGGACGTGGTGATGGGTAGCGGCGTGTTTGTGCTTGTTCATGCGCTTGGATAGCGCTCTTCGTTTTTTGCAAATGATCTGTCACGGTTTGCGTGAGCGTTGCCGCATCTATGGTGATAGCAGGAACGTGCTCAAAGCGCTCATTGATCTGGGTTAATACCTCGACCTTATCTTGATTGTCAGGCAAGCGCTCAAGCTGTTGCCACAGCGATGTTGCTGCCTTCTGCACCTGCGTTGCAATTTTTTTGGCATCGGTGTCTCGTAAACTCTTTTGTAGTGTCGTAAAGCTGTCAGCGCGTTTTAGAGTGGTGAATATAAATGCTTGTGCGGCAACCGCCTCAGCCGCGTTGATCACTTCGATCGGTGCATCAACGGCCTTAAAATCAAGGGCATCAACGCGGTCACGCACCCGTACCACTAAATTGTCAAATCGATCTCGATATGCTTTGGTCTCATTGATTCGCTGACGCTTAAGAGATGCCTGCTGCCGTCTCTGTTGTAAAGCTACTCGCCGCCTGGTTAAAGCCTCCTCTCGTGCGCGCTCAGCCTCTTCCTTAAGCTTTGCTTGCTCATGTGCTTTATTGAGCTGGTGGTGAAGCACCATCGTACGGTTGCGCCAGTCATCAAGCCGATCTGCGTTCAATTGAGTGGTCTTGGTACGGGTAATCTCATCGTATAGGTCATCATCTTGCACAATCACAGCTTCACTTTGATCCAGTAAGGCGATACGCTGCTCATAAAACGGCGACAGGCGCTGATAGGTTTTTTGACTGGTATTAATTTGCTGCTTTAACTGTTTGATGTCTTCATTATTTGTGGTCTTAAACGCTTTAACATCAGCGGTCAATGCCGTTAAACGAGTGTAAGCATCCGCGTCTACCTCTACTGCTTTTAACGTACTGAGCGCCTCACGCTCTTTTTCAAGGTATTTAAAGCGCTCAACATCCAGATCTGCAAATGCGGCAAACTTATGATAAGTGTCCATGTTATTGGTGACGTCTATCTCTTGTAGATCCGCAAACGCTTGATCCCACTGTAAGGATAAGTCGGATTTTTCAATATCAATCTCATCAAGTGCTTTAAAGCCAGTCGCCAGTTTATTCAGCTTTGCGGCAAATGGTTTTAGGGTGGCCTTTAACCCTTTGTAGTCAGCAACGACTTCATTATTAAGCGGGATCAGCTTTTTTAGCACCGCTTTATTGTTCAGCACCGTTTTATCAATCTGTGACAGCTGCTCTTCAAGACGGCTAACAGCGCGGCCTGTTTGTAGGGTATCATCTTGTCTAAACTGCTCAACCAACGCTAAAGCCTCATTTAGAGCCTCGCTTTTCTCTTTTGTGTTTATTTGCTTGGTAAGCTCAATCATTTTTTGGCGGGACGTGCTGTAATCCTGTCCCACCTCTTCGGTGAACCTCGGTGTGCTTTTAATATTTTTGTCAATAGTGATGGTCTGTTTAGACTGGTGTGCTAACTCTTCATGCAGCCTATCAATGGTTGAGAATAAGGCGCTGCGTACCATCTTTTTTTGCTGCTCAAAATCGTCTGAGATTGCTAAAAGCTCATCAAGTACGTGATCATTGGCCGCATCACTATGCGTCTGACTGTTACTTTTAGGGATAGCGGGTTCAAGTTCAGCGGCAGGATCTACAAAGCGGATATTACTGAGCTCAATTCGCGCAAAGGGTTTACGCTTTTTATAATGTATTGTGACGCCGTTAACCTCTTGTTCATTGCTTTCTAGGTCAATACGTCCCTTGTCGTCGTACTCAATTACTAAACCATTTTTTTCAATGTAAGCATTGATCTCATCAATCGTCTCGTTGTACTCGTGAATCACTGAACGATTGCCTTTGAGAATATCCTTATATAGTGATTTACCCAGTTTCATTTTTGGCAAACGATTGATGCCCAGCTCACGGTAGGATTTCTCACTAATGGTTTTATTCTTAGGCAGTAGCTCATTGGCCATATCCGCCCAAAGGGTGCGTTGATATTTAAGCTCATCGCCACGTCCGTTTAACCCCTTAGATAACCGCTCCTCCGTTGACCACTGCAACCAATTCTTGCGTGCTGATAAAGCATAACCCTCAACATCCGCTACTATCTCACGGCTTGAGAGTAAAATATGGGCATGAAAGTTACGACTGGTCAGCTCAACCACTTCAACCTCCCCCACATGTTTCTCGTGACTGTGGGGCCGATGAATGGCCACATCGACAAGCACGTTATAGCGATCAGATAAGGTTTGAGCGTAGCGCTCGGCCAGAACTATACGCTGATCAGCGGTGATTCCATCAGGAAACATCACATCAATCTCAGTACCCAATTGCGCGTTTTTACGAGTCTCAATGCGTTCGATATCATTCCAAAAACCCTCACGTGTCACTGCTAGATCCCCAGCAATAGTTGGCGTTATCAACGCCGTATGCATCACATTTTTCTCAATAACTTGCGTGTATTTAGTACCATCACTGTCCACTAAATTTAAGATTTTGTCTTTAGCTTTACTGGTGTAATCGTGGACGACTCCTGACTGCTCATCAACCAGTTTTGAGCCAGAATTATAAGCCGACTTTGCCACCACGCTATGATTTTTCGCCTTACTAACGGCGCTAACCGACAGATGAAACCCTTTATTATTCATAGCAAAAAAACCCAATATTGAGAGATGATTTTTTGGGGGTTGTAGGGGGTTCGCCCCCTGCCGAACGACGGAGTTTATGTAAAAAAATAGTACCCCTTGTGGGTCTTTTTTACATAAACTCCTAAGTTCGCTCTTAACAGAGGGTTAAAATACTACTGCGCCCACAAAAAAATGTGGCCTTGTGTATTTTACTACCTTGCATCCCTATGTCTACGCTGCTAGGATCAACTCTATCATAGTTGACTATAAAAGGATGAGGTAATGTCAATAATATCAGACGATTTATTCGCAGATAAGATGAAGCAATTGCAGGCTCTCAAAAAAGAAATCAATCAGGACAGGCTTGAGGCACATCAGGTGTTGGGAGAATGGTTGGCCAACGCATTAGACGATGATGAAAATCATGAGCTACAAGCCATATTTTTAGACGCACATGATAATGAAAGTTACGTTCGTTTAAAAAAACACCGTGAGTTTTTGAAAGCAATTGCCAATAAAATACAAAGTAAAGCTCAGGTAGCACCAAGCAGCTTTACGCCCCCTAAGGACAATCATGACAATGAGCACGGTTCATTGTTTGATGATGATTCATCAGCGCAGTAGCTTCTAGAAATTACCTAATTGACGGTACAGCTTGATCATCTGCTAATTAGCGAAAGATCAGGAGGCGATTATCGGCTGTTTTAAGCGTTTTAAAATGGTTTTAGCTACCATCATATCGAACAGAGCTTAAAATGCATATAAGAGGGGTTTTTGAGCGTTTTAGCAGTACTTTGAGAGATGTTTGCAGGGTTATCAACAATGGCTACTGAAAATGAAGGCAAACTATCTACAAAAAATGAGATTGATATTGAGAATGTGAAAACAGTGTTGTCCAGAATGATAGATGAAGATATTCAAAATATCTTTGACCGTGCTTTTGAAGATTTTCAAAGATCAAAGCTTGATCCAAACTATGAGAATAAAGATTGATACCGAGTAAATCGACCATAGTGTTTTGAGATACTGATCAGTTTTATAAGTGATTGGTCGCTCATATTATCATCTCAAATTCGTCGGTTCTTTGGCTTTTTTTCTTATTATTTAAACATAAATATATTTTTTACTTTTAAGTACTTTTAAAGACTTTTAGGTCGCTTGAAGCCCTTTATTTTAAAGGGCTGTAAACTTTAAAAAGCTACAATCAACTAGGTTAATGCTACAATCAGCTAGGTTAAAAGCTACAATCAGCTAGGTTAAAAGCTACAATCAGCAGGTATTATGCTACAATTGGATAGATTTGAGCATTAAGGCGTGGATATGACTAACCAAGTTGATGTATATGAGAAGAAATACCCCGCAAATTGGGTTGTTATGCAAAATCGTATTCTTCAAGCATTTTACGAAATGACACTTGATGAAAAGCGGTTACTGTTGCTCGCTAGCTCAGTAGTGCGTTTGATAGATGCCACTGAAAAAGACACTATAGAGATAACCGCGAAAGCATTTGCAGAGGCTTGCAACATTCAAGTGGATTCTGCTTATACTCAATTAAAAGATGCTAGTGAAACGATGATGAGGCGGTTTTTTAGTTATAGAAATGAACGCGGTAGCCGTGTCAATGTACAGTGGGTCATCAGGTCAATATATGAAGATGGCTATGTGTCTCTATGTTTTACAGATGAAGTATTACTGATGTTAAAGGTTTTTGATGAAAATAATCCATTCACTAAATACAAAAAAGAAGATGTACTTAAGCTAAAGGGTGAGTATTCAATAGATATATACCATCTGGCCAAAAAACATGAGGCAATGAGCTCGTGGACAATGTCACTTGAGGAAATTAGAGAGGAGCTGGCTCTTTCTAAATCTTACGAACGTATTAACAACCTAAAAAGTCGAGTCATAAACCCAAGCGTTGAAGAAATAACAGAAAAATCAGATGTTAAAATCACCTATGAAAACGTCAAACGTGGTCGCACCGTCACGGGACTAAAATTTAATGTCAAAGCGAAGCCTACCAAGAAAAAAAGTCTGGAGGACTTAAATCAGAATAATGAGGATAGAGATATCCCACCTCTAACCGTTAAACAAATTGATCGTTTTGCCCCTTTGTTGGCCAACTACGCACCGTTTGGCAGTTACGCACCATCAGGTAAAAGCACTCAAGAGGTTATTAGTTGGTTACACACTCAATTAAGAGATGAGGCTTTTTTAAAGACCCACAAAAAGCACTTACTGGCGATAGGCTATACGTTCCCTAAGCAGAAATCATAGCAAAGAAAAAAAGAGTAATTGAGCTAGCGTAGCCTATACAAATGGCTTATATTATATGTACATAAATAAGCCAAAAGTGATGTTATGACGACAACTAATTATAATATTAGGCTCGATCAAGAGCTAAAAGAAAATGCTTTTTCGGTATTTGAAAGCTATGGATTAACACCGTCTCAAGCGATCAAATTATTTTTGACCCAAGTGGCGCAAACCAATAAAGTGCCACTATCTTTTGAGTATCAGAAAGTAGCAGCTGTCAGTCAAGATGAATTGCCAATCTATAAAGAGCATACTGATTGAGAGAAAAGATGAGTATTAGATTTGAATGGGATGAACAAAAAAACATCACCAATCAGTGCAAACACCGTTTATCATTTGAGGCAGCTACCCGGGTTTTTCTAGACCTTTTATGCCTGCGTCAGCAAGACAGGTATGAAAATGGTGAGGAGCGGTGGCAGGCGCTGGGTACAGTAGACGGCATAGCAGTCTTATTAGTAGCCCATACGCAGACAGACATAGATGGTGGCGAGGTTATACGCATTATCTCTGCTAGGCGTGCCACAAAGAGTGAAAGGAGACAGTATGAACAAAGTTAGCTATCACATAGACGAGTTACCGCCACTAACCGCCAAGCAGCAAGCAGATTTAGAGCATTTAGCCACGCTTAGCGATGACGACATTGATCTATCCGACATTCCAGAAGCCACCGACTGGTCAGGTGCTATCCGTGGCAGTATCAGAACGCAAGCGTCCTCTACGGAACCCAGTGTCATCAGCCCAAGCATCCTTGCTAAGTTTAAGGATAGAGCCAAGCAAACAGGTGGTGACTATCAAGAAATGATCAATAATGCGCTAGAAGAGTACTTAACTGATCACTAGCCATAATTTAACGACCATAGCCTCAAGATTACTTGAGGTTTTTTTACATCTTGCATTGTAGTATGTTGTATGTTGTATTATACTATATACATATAATACAACATATCTACTCATACAAAGTTAAGGACAATTATCATGGCCATCACTATTCAGCAAATTCATGCTACTGCCGACCAATTGCAAGAACAAGGAATTAAGCCAACATTAGCTGAGGTGCGTAAGGCTTTGGGCGGTGGTTCATTCACAACCATCAGTGAGGCGATGAAGTCTTGGCGTCAGGATAATCAAGAAGAAGAGCAGCTAAGACAGGTTGAGCTGCCAAGTGGCATTGCTGAGCGCTTACAGTCGCTTGGTGCGGATATGTGGCAAACGGCTATTGATATCGCCAATGATCGGTTGGTGAAAGAGCGTGAAGCCCTAGAGAGCATTAAGACCAAGGCACAAGCTGAGACAGACGAGGCGCAAGAGGCGGTTAAGACCCTAGAGAGTGAGCAAGCTGATCTGTTAGGGCAGCTCGATGAGGTCACAGCAACCGCAGAGGCAGCCGCTATCACCGCAGCTCAAGTGACTGCTGAGCGTGACACGTTGTTACAGACGCTCAGTGATACTCAGCACGCGCTTGAGCTTGAGCAAGCTAAAACAGATGCAGCCCAAGCGCAACTTGCAGAGCTGCGCAGCAGCTTTGATCAGCAAGCAAAAGAGCTTAACGTCAACTTATCAAAAGTGGCCGCGCTTGAAGCCACTGCTCATAGCGATAAAGCAGAAATTTCACGTCTGCAAATAGAACTGATCGCGACTAAGGATGAGCTAAAGAAAGTCACCACTGAACGCAATGAGATAGCGACTGACACAGCAGAAGTCAAAGGGGAGTTAAAGGCCATAGTCGCTGAGCGTAACAAGCTATCAGGACTCAACGATCAGCTGACCCAAACACAGGCTAAGCTTGAAGCTGAGCATAGCGTACTGAATAAGCAGTATAGCGAGCTATCAAGCCATCACCTATCGGAGCAAGAACAAGTGACTCTGTTACAAGATCAACTTAAGAAAGCACAAGATGCTCTGATACTTATTCAAAACAAAGATAATACTTTGGATGCTGACTAAATAAAAGTATTCGAGGTTTCAGTTTAATTAGGATTTCAAGATAAAGAACAGTTATAAGTTTGGGAGGTAGTTTACCCAAGGCATAGATCTCGTTCTATTCACACTAAGCTTATGAATCAACCATGACAATATCGACTCACTGAATAAGTGACTGCTGTATAATAACTATTCTAAATTTTTCTCTGGACTCTTATAGTATATAGCCGAGTGGGCTATATACTACTTAAATTAGCCTAAGTGAATTTATGCTGATTTTGGAGCCTTGAGCAGATTTCAAGGAACACTCACCCTAAAGCGATTATGAGTAGATAAAATACTCACAAACACTTTAGTGCATTCCTTGAATTTGATGTGATTAGTCATGCCGACTTCATCGCCCATCGCGTCATCAAGACCGTATCACTGTATCAAGCTACGGTTGTTAAGATTACGGCTGATAGCACCGCCTAGACACGCTCTTAACCGCTACTGTGCTGTCATACGCTAGCAAGGGCCTAAACCCAATATACCGCTACGATATGCACGAGTAACCACTCATTGCGTTGCTCTGATCCTTTGTCTAGTCACCCCTGTAGGGAGCTCACCCTTATGTCAAACGCAGTCGTCACCGAGGCCTGCCACCCATTTGACGGGTAACAATTACAGAGAGAGCTGCACGAGGATGTAACGAGCGAATAAGTATACGGTAGGTATATTGATATTGAGCAGACTTTAAGATAAAATGCACTTATACGGGCATTTAATGCTGTTCAAATAACGCACTTCAGATGCTTATTTGTTCGTTACAGCGTGTTGACGCACACTGTAACCGTTAATTACATTAAAAACTAAATGCCTCTAGGAGTCAACTCCCAGAGGCATTTTTTTGTTTGTCATATAGATTAGGTTTTTAATATCTAGGGCATTTTTAAATTACTTAGGCTAAAGCAGAAAATAAACATAGAAGCCGTAGACCCGTTACTAAGAAGCGTCAAATCATCGCAAGTCTCTTAAAGGTTGACCATAGCTATTCTGAAATACAAATCGTGGCTAAGTACTCGCGTCAGTTGATTGCTGAGATGTCTCAAGAATTAAAGAACGTTTCTGGACATTAACTAACTACCTATCACTATGAAAAAGTGCCTAATTATAAATCAGGCACTTTTTGAGCTGTTATACCTTTGCTTAGTAATGATAACGGCACTGGACGATAATGATCGCATCATCTTGAATTTCATAAACCAGCCGATGCTCTTGATCAATTCGACGAGACCAGTAGCCTGCAAGGTCATGTTTGAGTGGTTCAGGTTTGCCAATACCCTTAAATGGGTCACGTTTGATGGCTTTAATCAGCTTACCGATCTGTTTGACTTTCTCTTTACTGGTTCTTTGCCAGTACTCATAGTCCTCCCACGCGTCTTCCGTCCAAGATAGTATCAAGCGTCTACCTCATCATCAAAAGTGAGTGGCATATCTTTGGCATCAATCTCACGTTCAATCAAGCGACCAGCTTTAGCATCAGCAATAGAGCGTCTGAGACGCTTGGCATTGGTAGGGCTGCTTAAAAGATGCAGTGTTTCCTCATACGAGTTAAACTCTTCTAAACTCATCAATACCGTCGGTTTAGCATTTTGTCTTGTAATTAATATCGGGCCTTTATCAGTGTCTACCTTATCGATATACTTTGCTAAGCTCTTTCTAAAATCAGTGTAGTTCACAACGTCCATAATAATTACTCCACGTTTAATTATGTTGGTTATATGACCTATCATTATAGGTTAAATGCTACACTAGTATATACTATATCTGTACTTATATCTGTACATACATTAGTAAGAAGCAAAGGGATAATTTGATATGTCTTCATGTATCTTTTTAAAACGTACATATGAAAGCTGACATATTGATCTTAGTTTAAATTTCTTGGCACGTTTGCCGCCTTATATTGTCGAAAGAAACAAATTTTACTTATATACTTATATACTCATATACTCATATACTCATATACTCATATACTCATACCATTTTGCAGAAAAGCAATTATGAATGCAATATAATGGTTATTATCAAGCCTTACTGCATTAAATCGATTTTTATATGGCGTTGTGATGCCTTTAAATAAAGATCAAAGGGCGTAGTTTTATTTTTTTATTGTCGTATTCTCTCAGGATGTTGAGTCTCCGACAATCTCAGGGCGGTTCAGCCTTTTAGGCTATTAGCATTGATACCGCCAGCCAGTCCTTGCGCAGCACTAGCAGCGTCTTTAGCGAGTGCTCTAGCTTTCAAAGCACCTGCAACCGCCGCCATGCCTTTCATGCGCGCGCTGTCAGTATTACCGCCAGCGTCAACGAGACTATCAATACTTTGGACACTGTCTTTGATGCTGTTTGATGGAGAAACTAACTAAGAGTAAGAAGTATGGCCTGTAGATTTGAGTTCTTTAATGGTCGTGAAATATGCGAGGCATAGGCTATTTTTCTTTAATGGTTAGCTTCGTGCCTCGTCCCTCGGCAAAAACAGATACAACTTGATATTTGAATGAAACGATAATTTAATATTTAACCCCAGTTCGGGATAAGCCACATTGTAACTCATTGATACTATTTACAATGTGTCTACCTGTCCCTGCTGAGGCATGTTTTTGATGGTGGGCTTATAGGGAAACCAGCAATAAGCAATCAAACCCGACAGCAAGTTTGTGCTAAACCCCGTCACACTACGATGGCGTGAGTGTTCGATTTGGCACAAGTTTTTAAGCTCTCCAAACACCGTTTCAACCAA
>NZ_QGGM01000020.1:0-36355 GCF_003148585.1 Psychrobacter immobilis
CGATTGCTACTCGCTATGACAAGTTAGCCTGTCATTTCCTCAGTGCGATTCATTTAGTTTCTTGTGTCATTTGGCTTAATTGATGACACGCCCTAGGTGTTATACAACTAAATAGTCGCAGCGAATTGTTTTGACCATTTATTAGCTTTAGTGATGAACAGTTCAGCAGCTATCAGTCTTCTTTGTTCCCTGTCTTGTCATTAGAGACAGGCGTTTTTTCTGTATCGGCTGCCATGGTTGTATCTCCAGCAACCTTGGAAAGCAGAGGAATACGCACACACACTTGTAAACCTCCGTCGGGATGGTTAATGGCTTCTACCGTCCCATGATGCAATCTGGCAATACGGTCGACAATCGCTAAACCTAAACCACTGCCTTGTGTGGTACGTGCTGTCTCTCCACGTTCAAAAGGTTGCATAATACGTTCTAACTGATCTTCTGCAACGCCATCACCACAGTCACGCACACATATCAGCAATTGTTCTTGCGCCTCTCTATTGACGACATTTTCACTGACGACATCGCTATCTTCCTCTTCAATGGTTTCTATAAAAGTTGGCACAACAGTCGCTGACAGGTAAATGGGCGGTTTGCCATAACGCTTGGCATTATTGACCAGATTGATCACGAGGCGTTTGATAGACATGGGGCGCACAGGAACCACTTTGTGACACTCTGATTGATAGATGAACTCCATTGGTGCAAATTGCACCATAATCTCATTAAAGATGGTATCCAAATTGGTTAGGCTGACTGGCTCATCGGAGCCATCTTTCATAAACGAGATAAACTGCTCTAAAATGGCATCCATGTCTTCAATATCATAAATTAATCCCTCTCGAAAAAAGTCATCAGGTAACATCTCAGCAGTCAAACGCATACGAGTTAAGGGCGTTCGCAGATCATGCGAGATACCAGCGAGCATGATCGTACGCTCTTTTTGTGCTTGATTTAACGTCGTGAATAGACGATTGAATGCCATGTTGACCTGACGTATCTCCGTAGGTCCTTTTTGTGTTGGCAACGTAGTGGCATGACCGAGGCGAATATAGTTGGTCGCGGCACGCTGTAAATATCGTAGCGGACGATTTAATTGCCGCGCCAGTAGAATAATGGTCAGCAGCGATAAAATAGGTAATCCAATGAGAAACAGCACTAATAATGCTGGACTATATTGCGAGTAATAAACCACGGGTTCACGAATCCAAAAGCTGTCATCACGGCTGTCTTGCACCCAAAGCTGCGGTGTCGGTTTGAATTTAAAATAAACCTCGACAGGTCGACCCAATTGCGCACCGATTTCGCGTTGTAAGACATCAGTAAAGACGCCGACAAAGGCCTTATCAGCCACTGCTGGAAAGTCATTAGGGTTATTCACTACCACGACATGCGAGTGTTGATAAATCCATTGGCGTACTTCAGGACGATTTTTCCAGTCTTTGTTGACACTATTCATCAACTGCAGCTCGCTCGTCAAGTAACGCGCATGGTTTTTAAGCTCGGGTAAATATAGACTGCGCCAAAAAAATAGAATCGACAAGCTGACACTGATAAGAACAATGAAAGAGACCATCAAGGTTGTCAGCCAAGTGTTGGAGTAAGAGCGCGTAAACCGCCCTTTGCGACGTGGTTGCGATTTTGGTGTGGTCATATGGATCCAACATATTAAAAGATGCTTTATTGAGTTTAGTGTAAAAATGGTGCTTTTTTATGTCGTTCAAAAACAACGTGCAATACTTATGAGTAGCGTAATAGCTAATACTCTTGAGCGATGGCGCAATTCGGTAGGCGATAGCATCATTCACTCGCTGACTATGTCATAGAGTAGCATAATCAATGAATGACACGGATGGCTTTAAAACAGTAGGCAACAATTGAATACTCAAATTTGCACTAATATAGTACTGAGTAATATAGCACCGAATAATACAGTGCTGAATAATACAGCAACGAGCCACTTGGACATGATGTAGAGGCAGTATCTTCAGTTAAAAATCAGTGGTGATGATCAATTGTATTTTACATCGATGGACATTTAAGCTATTGTTAATAAATAATTAAATAAGCGCAGTTTATGTTTTCAATAAATCAAGACTGTGATATAATTATGCCCTTTTTGGTATACCTGCGAAAGAGAGAATTCACATGGTTGTTATTCGTTTAGCACGGGGCGGTGCCAAGAAACGCCCATTTTATCAAGTAGTTGTTGCTGATCAACGCCGCGCGCGTGACGGTCGCTATATTGAAAACATCGGCTTTTTTAACCCACTCGCTAAAGAGTCTGAAGAAGCAGTACGCCTAAATATGGAAGCGTACAATGCGTGGATCGCAAAAGGTGCACAACCTTCAGATCGCGTTGCTTCATTGGCAAAAGCTTTCAACAAGTCTGTCGCGCAAACTGAAGCAACTGCTTAAGTTTTGTGGTCACTGAGACGCTGATAGCTCGTCTATAAGTAGTCTCGATAGACTTTAGTAAAAAACATAGCGTAACTGGTCTAACTAGGTACGCCATTAACTGTTTATCGCTTTTAACTGCGTTTATCGTTTTTAATTGCTTTTTATTTATCTTCGCTGTGTTCATCATTGTTAGGTTAGCCGTTATGTCCTCTGCTCCAAACGCTAGTGCCCTTATGAAAATTGGTCAGCTCAAAAAGCCTTATGGCATCAAAGGTTGGCTTTGGGTATTTAGTGAGACAGATGATCGTACGGCGATATTTGACATTAAACCTTGGTGGATGAAAACCGCTACCGGCATGAAACCTTTAACCGTTAAGGCTTGGCGTGAGCAAGGCACAGGAATTGTAGCTCAGTTTGAGCAGATTCCTGATCGCAATGTTGCTGAGACTATGAACGGGGTAACTCTTTGGGTCGAGCAAGACATCTTGCCAGAACCCGCTGAAGATGAATATTACTGGTCGGATTTGGTCAGCCTGCGCGTTGTAAATGAGCAGGATGAGTATCTAGGCGACATTACTGAGATGTTTGAGACTGGCGCTCACGCTATTATGCGGGTTGCGGCAAACTCAGACAGCTTAGATGCCGATGAGCGCCTGATTCCATGGCACAAGCAAACTGTAGTACAGGTCAGTCTGACTGAAAAAACAGTGCTAGTGGCATGGCCGAGTGATTATTGATAATAGTTTTAACTTTGCGGTTAAGCTTTATCAGTAATAACACCGATTTATTTAGCCAATATTAGCCACTGCGCAAGTAGATACCTAATGTATTTTGCCGTTATTAGTATTTTCCCTGAGATGTTTGCCACGATTCGTGAGTTTGGAATCACGGGTCGAGCAGTCACTCAGAAACAAGTGACGATTGAATGCATTAATCCGCGTGATTTTACCAGTGATAATTATCGCCGTATTGATGAACGTCCGTATGGTGGCGGTCCTGGCATGGTGATGATGGCTGAGCCATTATCTCAAGCGATTGAGGATGCGCGCCTGCGAGCAAGTCAGCATGGCTGCCGTGTCGACAAAGCGCACTGTCCGGTGATTTATATGTCGCCACAAGGACAGACGCTGAGTGAGAGTAGTGTGGTCGATATGACTGAGTATGACGGCATAATTATATTATGTGGTCGTTACGAAGGTATTGATGAGCGTCTACTGTCGCAATATGTTGACAGGGAAATATCGCTTGGTGATTACGTACTTACCGGTGGTGAGCTGCCAGCAATGGTGCTGATGGATAGTGTGATACGTCGTCTGCCTGATATTATGGGTGATGATAAGTCAGCTGAGCAAGACTCGTTCGTCGATGGCTTGCTTGATTGTCCACATTATACTAAGCCGCATGAGTTTGCGGGTATGGCAGTGCCTGAAGTGTTACTTTCAGGTCACCATGCCAATATCGCGAAGTGGCGCTTTAGTCAGCAAGTCGAACGTACGCAAGCGCGTCGTCCAGACTTATGGCAAGCGTTTACGCCAACGGTAGAGCAAGCAAAGTGGCTAAAAGCATTGGCGAAAGCAGATAAAAAATAGCGTTGATAGCGGCTAAAAAGATAAACAGTTAAGCAACAGAATTTTGAGCAACAACAAAACGAGTCATAGCATAATGGCCGTTTGTCATAACCCACTTACGTTGTGTCTCATTAAAAAGATACGATCCATTATTACAAACAGGTGATATGCGTCAAGCCTCTATTATCTAATGTGAGGAGATAACTCTCATGAGCAACAAGCATCCATTGGTTCAGGTCATCGAAAATGCTCAATTGATTGAGCGCCCAAGCTTTGCACCCGGCGATACCGTTGTGGTTCAAGTAAAAGTACGTGAAGGTGAGCGTGAGCGTTTACAGGCTTTTGAAGGCGTTGTAATTGCTAAACGTAACCGCGGTTTAAACTCAGCGTTTACCGTACGTAAAATCTCAAGCGGTGTTGGCGTTGAGCGTGCATTCCAATTGCATTCACCAATCATCGATAGCATCGAAGTGAAACGCCGTGGCGCTGTTCGCCGTGCGAAACTATACTACTTACGTGAGCGCTCTGGTAAATCAGCACGTATCCGCGAGAAGCTTGCTCCGCGTGCACCTAAAGCTGTTAAGCCAAAAGCTAACGCTTAGATTATATCCAGTATCTGCTTTTAAGCATTGTGCTTAATATCGCTTTATTGCTGAACTGTCTATTATGCGATTCGGCAATAGCGAAAAGCCAGATACAAGCCCTTATTCATAGGTTTATCATATAAATAAGCGGGTAGTACCAAAAAAGACAAAACCCCAATCTGTGCGTATGCCAGATTGGGGTTTTTGTTTCTGTTGTTTTAATTAATGCGCTTTAATTAATATGCTTTAAATCACAAATCTAGAGAAACGTTTTAAAAATTGCCTTTAAAGTTCTAACCATCGAGATTTTCGATACGGCTATTTTGGTCTTTAGATTTGCTGTACTTACGCAAGCGTATATAGAGCGTCTTAGTGACGGTAGCGATAATTTTTTGTTGATCATCGACGATATCTGCTTGGTATTCCCGAAATACTGGCTCGCCTTCTTTTGCTAATTCCTGAATCGTGGTGATTTCATTGCTAGGAATTTTTAGGCGCGCAGTGACTTTGCTATTACCAGGGGCAATAAACTCAATATGTGAGCTTTTGTCCCAGACTACGTAACTGCTGCCCAGTTGGTGCATCAGCATTATCATATAGAATGGATCTACCATCGAATACAGGCTGCCGCCAAACTGAGTGCCCACGATGTTTTTGTTCAGCGTATTCAGCCCCATACTTACCACACACAAACCTTGATCGAGATTGAGGTGATCGATTCTGATACCAGCGCCTACGTACGGTGCATAAGTGTTGATACGCAGCTTCAGTAGGTGAGGTGTCAATAACGGCATGATACTTTGTTTGGCTCTGCGTTTTAGCGTCTCAAAATTGGTAGGTAGCAAACTCATAAATTCGTCCTATTGCTTCTTTTATATTTTTTAGTGATACCGTTTGAATCAAACTTTTTAGTGTACTTCTATCAAAGAGCAGTCACGAAAGGGCGTTTATCATAAGTAAAAAATATCAAAACCGCTAGGCTTAAAGCGTAACCGACATGGATTTTCTATAGTTACTTAAAAGTTATAATAAACTATTTATTATAACTATCTTTAATATTTAGTTATGTGATAACAAATATCTAGATACAGATAATTATTAAAAAAAAGGTCATTTATTCTAATTTAAAGCCTATATTAAGTGTGTTTTTTTCTCATGGTTTTCTATTAAGTTCAATTTTGCATTAAATGGAAACTTTAATTTATATATTATAATAGTGTATGGACTTTTTGGGTGGTTCTAAGTTCGCGTTTTGAGTTCTCATGTCATACAATGGCTTGCAATTTTTAATGGACGCTTTAGTCACATTAAATTTCACTATCAAATTATCAGTTAAATAAAGCCTCAGTCGACATAAGGAAATGTGATGAGTAACACTCAGATCCCTTCTTCAGGGTCTAATCAGCAGTCATCAAATCCATCTAATTACGACAGCGAGCCATCAGGTAGCTACCTTGATTTACACAAACCAAGCGCAAGCTTTGACAGTCGTGACGCTTATCTAAATCATGAACTACAAATCATGCAGCCAAAACGTTGGCGTCCCAATTTGCCGTTTCGTGATTATCGCTTTGAGTATGAAGATACGATTCCTGCAATGGCGGCGACGATTGGTAAAGTGGTTATGGTGGGTGCTATTGCGGCAACATTTGCAGGTCCACTTGGTTTGGGCGATGCGTTTGTTTTAGAAAACGTTCGTTATGAGCTATTAATCGTTTCATTTTTTATCATCTTATTTTCAGGATTTCTACTCCCGACAGCCAACCTTGCAGGTACTCACGGCCCCCTTATTCCGCTTATCCCTATTGTCGTGGCCGCTGGCGGCCATCCCATGGCCTTTGGTCTGCTCATCGGTGCCTTCGGCTTGCTATTGGCAATCAGTAAAGGGGGCAGTCTGCTGGCAAACTTGACCAGTAAAGGCGTGTGCGGTGGCCTCTTGATTTACTTAGGGTTTATCGGTACCACCTCACAGGTCAAAAACCTCTTTGCTTGGGCAGAAGGTATTGGCATGTCGCATATTGCCTTCTTCATTATTTTGGCCACTATCCTGCTATATGCATTACTTGAGCATTGGCAAAAACGCTGGCTTGCGGTTCCGCTAAGCTGTGTACTAGGTGGCGGACTTGCATTTGCATTGGGTGCACCCTTTGAGTTCAAAACTGCACCAGGCTTACCAAACATGAACCCGATGTATTGGTGGGGTGAAAATACCGGTTGGATGCTAGGATTACCGACGGTTGAAAGCTTCATTGTCGTACTGCCGTTTGCTATTTTGGCCGTTGCTATGTGGTCACCAGATTTTTTAGGCCATCAGGTCTTTCAAAAAATCAGCTATCCTAAACGTACCGAAAAGGTACTCATGGATATCGATGATACAATGACCAGCGCATCGTTTCGCCAGGTCGTCGGTTCTGTATTGGGTGGTGCTAACTTTGCGTCATCGTGGGGCACCTATATTGTCCCAGCAGCGATTGCCAAACGTCCGATTCCTGCCGGTGCTTTACTGACGGCATTGTTCTGCATTATCGCAGGGGTTTGGGGCTATCCAATGGATTTGGCTATCTGGCAGCCAGTGATGTGTGTGGCATTGATCGTTGGTGTGTTTATTCCACTGCTTGAGGCTGGTATGGAAATGACGCGCGAAGGTAAAACCACGCAGTCTGCTGCGATTGTAGTCTTTGCTTCTGCACTCGTGAATCCTGCCTTTGGTTGGTCACTCACGTTGTTGCTTGATAACTTAGGCTTGATTGGCTCGAAAGAACGCAGTGCCAATTTGACTAAAATGAGCCGCTGGATCATACCGGGTATTATGTTTGTGGTGTTGACAGGTGTGATGGCTATTGTTGGTATGCTACCGGGCATCCCAGCTTTAATGGCTAACTTCCGTCATTAGTATGTTGCTGAATAAGCGATAATAGAACAAACTAAGTCAGCGAAAGCTGGCTTTTTTATGGGTGATGCTATGATAATAATTGGCTTGTAAAACAATGACTCCCGCCCCATAACTAGCAGTATTATAAGACTTTTAAGAGCAATAAATTCTATGGTCAATGTCTCAGAATCGAGTTCCATCGATGACAAGAAAGCCCGTCTTAAGCATTTAATTCAGCGCCTGCCAAATTTGCCAGGGGTCTATAAAATGCTGGGTAAAAATGGCGATATCTTATATGTCGGTAAAGCCAAGTCACTCAAGAGCCGTGTGAACAGCTACTTTGCTAAAACCATTGACCATCCAAAAACACGGGCGCTAGTGGCACGGATACATAATATTGAAACCATTATTACCCGTAGTGAGACCGAAGCGTTATTGCTCGAGCAAAACTTGATTAAAGAATATCGTCCGCCTTATAACGTGCTATTGCGTGATGACAAATCTTATCTTTATGTGTTTATTTCAGCGGATAAGCCTTACCCGCGATTGGCTTATGGTCGCGGTAAAGGCAATCACCAGAAAGGGCGCTTTTTCGGTCCTTTCCCCTCTGCTCATGCCGCCAAAGAGACACTGGTGCTGATGCAGAAAATGTTTCAAATGCGCCAATGTACCAATACCTTTTTTAAGCAACGTAAGCGTCCTTGTCTTGAGTATCAGATTAAGCGCTGCCGTGCGCCCTGCGTGGGCTTGGTATCGGCCGAAGAATATGCAGAAGATGTCAATAATACCATTCGTTTCCTAAAAGGCGACTCTAGCGATATTCATAGCGCTTTGATTGAAAAAATGGAAGCTTCTGCTGAAGAATTAGACTTTGAAAAGGCCGTGTTTTATCGCGATCAGCTGTCTATGCTGCGTGAAGTACAAGCCAAGCAAGCTGTTTATACTGTGCAAGGCGAGGCGGATGTGATTGCTATTGCCAGTCAAGCAGGGATGACTTGTGTCAACGTCTTGACCGTACGTGGCGGGCGTGTTCTTGGCGGTAAGAATTACTTCCCTGACGTTGATAGTAGCGAGCCACTTGCTGATAATTTATCTGCCTTTATTACTTCATTTTATTTTCAGGTGACGGATGACTTGCCACCTGAAATCATGTTGAGTCATGAATTACCGGATCAGGTGGCGGTCAGTGAAGCATTGGCGAGCCATTTTGGCAGTAAAGTCGTGATCAAAACCAGTGTCCGTGAGCACCGTGCCGAATGGTTAGATTTAGCCAAACTCAATACCAATAATGCGCTAAAAACCAAGCTGGGTGATTATTTAGAGTTGCATGCGCGCTTTGGTGCCTTAAAAGATGTCTTAGCGGATGTCACTGATAGAACCATTGATCGCATAGAGTGTTTTGATATCTCCCATACCATGGGCGAGGCGACCATTGGTAGCTGCGTAGTCTTTGACCAAGGTGGCTCGCGTCGCCGTGATTATCGCCAATATGCGATTCATGACATTGTCGGTGGTGATGATTATGCCGCAATGAAACAAGTGCTGACACGGCGCTATAAGAAGCAGCCATTGCCTGATTTGTTGCTGATTGATGGTGGTAAAGGGCAGCTAGGTATTGCTAAAGACGTATTGACGGAGTTGGGTATTCTGGGTGACACTTTGCTCATTAGTGTAGCAAAAGGGGAAGGGCGCAAGGCTGGGCTTGAGGTGTTGCACTTTATCGATCATGAGCCACTTGATTTGCCGATGGATAGCAAGGCGCTGCATTTACTGATGCATATTCGCGATGAAGCGCATCGTTTTGCGATTACGGCGCATCGTAAGAAGCGTGATAAGCGCCGTTCATCGTCAGTGTTAGAAGTCATACCGGGGCTCGGTGAAAAGCGCCGCCGTGATTTGCTCAATCATTTTGGCGGATTGCAACAATTGCTCGGTGCATCGCAGCAGGAATTGGCAGGTGTGCAAGGTATTGGTCCAATACTCGCGAAAACGGTTTATAAAGTGCTGCATGAATAATTTAGGCAATGTTCGCCAAATGTAGGTTTCTGATAATAAAGTTTGAAAATTTACTACTATTCAGCGCTTTTTCTTCTATAAGTCACAAATTTAAAGTCTAAGTCACTTTTTTCATCGTGCATCTGCTCAGACTCTTCTGCCACTTCAAACTCATTTGGCAATTCAGGATAAAAGGCATCACCATCCGTAATCTCAGTATCGACGTGGGTCAGCTCAATACGGTCGGTATACATCAAGGCTTCGCTAAAGACGCGCTCGCCACCAATGACCCAAATCGTATCAAGATGCGCACCATGTGCCAGACTTGCCGCTTGCGTTAATGCATCATCTAAATTGTGCACCACGTAAGCATTGCTTTTGCCGACCAAACCTTTTTGTTCGGCATAATCTAGCTGGGTGCTGATGATGAAGCTCACGCGTTTTGGCAAAGGCTTGCTGCCCATTGATTCAAACGTCTTACGACCCATAATGACGATACCTTGAATCGCACCATCATTTTGTTTGGTCGTCATGTTTTTGAAATGCTGCAAATCTGCTGAGATATGCCACGGTAGCTCATTATCTTTGCCGATACAGCGGTTGCTACTGATAGCTGCGATTTGGGCAACTTCGGTGTGGGCATAACTCATAACGTATCCTTTTTATTGTCTTTAACATGCTACTTGCATTTGCTGCATTTATTTAAAACTTTCAATCAAACAAAGGCTAGACTGCAACCTTTGCCTTAATCGCAGGATGCGACTCGTAACCATCAACGCTAATGTCTTCGTATGTGAAAGCAAAGATATCTTTCACATCAGGATTAAGCGTCAGCGTTGGTAGCTTATAAAGCTCACGCGTCAGTTGCAGCTCAACTTGCTCGCGGTGGTTTTGATAAATATGACAATCGCCACCCGTC
This sequence comes from Psychrobacter immobilis, assembly GCF_003148585.1. Taxonomy (GTDB): domain Bacteria; phylum Pseudomonadota; class Gammaproteobacteria; order Pseudomonadales; family Moraxellaceae; genus Psychrobacter; species Psychrobacter immobilis. Next base: position 10,336 of record NZ_QGGM01000020.1, read on the forward strand.
CAGATAAATTCGCCCACTTCTAATCCGCATACTTGCGCGACCATATGGGTCAGCAAGGCATAACTGGCAATATTGAATGGCACACCTAGGAATGTTATAACCCCTAATTTATGCACAAGACGCCTAATAACATAGCCTTAACAGCTGTAATAGCATTGTGCACTTTTAATTCTGCACAATATGGATTATACATACAAGGTTATTATACCTGATTTTAAAATATCACTGCTAATAGAAGGTCTTGTTTATTTCTTTTGGTTGTACTAGAGCATATAAAACGTGATTGTTCCAATACTAAAACTCACCCTAAGGCCTTATCAACTAACGCATCAGTAAGCTGAACTTGCGTTTCTTGAGACTGTTGTAATTTAGCTTTTAGCTGATCGCAAATAGCCATTAGCTCGTCAACTTTAGCAACGATGCGATGTTGTTCAGCTAGAGGAGGTAAAGCTATCTTTAAAGCTCTGACCTGACTTCTAGATACATTTTTCATAGAGCTGCTAGTACCTCCTGCTACCTCTGCATAATATTCGCGAGAATAACTACTATTATTCACTAAATTTATATAATAGCTAAATACATCTTTAGTAAAACTAAAACGAATGATTTTGTCACTCATCATTAGTTTCTCGGGTGTGTTCTTTGGAACAACAACAGAACGTGCTACTAAATCGGCCGTATTAGCTCTGGAAATAAGGAAGTCATTAGCTTTTACTTCATACTGAGGTTTTGGCTCTAAATAGTTTGGCAAGGCTTTATTCTCATCAGGCTGATATTTACCCCAAGTTACAGCACTTACTTTAAGTACACCCCAATTATCTCCTTCTTTTGGCGTAGGATCACATTTGGGACTCCAACCAGCCTCCGAGCTTAAAGATAAACTATCTATTTGACACCATTCCCATCCTTTTGGTAGCTCAAAGAATTTTTCTCCGTCACTAATCGGTGGTAATGGTTTTTCTTTCTTAATCTTCTTTTCTTCAATCAACCGCTCTTTTTCTTTAGCTATCTTTTCTAATAACACTGAAGCAGGTTCATCATTTGGATCCTGCGGTACTAACTTACCCATTACTGCCAACTGCAATACCGTTTGCTTTAGGGCTTCGATGCTTTGCTCGGTGGTAAATAGGCTATCAAAATGCTCAGATATCCTTGCCCAGTTTTGTGCCAGCTCATCAGCATCAGAACTATCTGTCAAAGTGGCTAATAATACTTCTACAAGCGTAGCGTGAGCTTCGATACTGGCTTCGGTTTGCTGCTCTAGCTGATCACATAGTAGCATCAGCTCATCGACTTTTGCGACGATGCGTTTTTGTTCTGCTAGTGGAGGTACAGGTACAGGAAATTTAGCTAAATCTGCACCTGATAGATTAGGTTGAGCTGTTCCATTATTATATTTAGATATAGTTCTCTTTGTTAGAGTGCTATTTAGTACTAGCATAATAAAATGTTCTAACCGACTTATTATAGGACGCATAATAATTAGAGATGATGCGATTGCTCCGATGCCGAAATTACTTACTAGAGCACATTTACCAAGAGAGCCTCTCAAGCAAAAAAGAATATCTCCATTTCGGAATTTGCCACCATTTAAAATATCGAAACGATCTTGAGTGATGTAGCTAAGCTCTTTCTTTGAAACGACTCCTCCTTCAAGCTGACCAGCATTGATAAAAGGTATGCCTTTATCGACTAACGCTGATTTATTAGGATAATTTTTACCTCAATCACCATTTTCCAAGCTAACTATTTCGTTTATATGAATCCATTCCCAACCTAAAGGTAAATCAAATGGCTGTTCTTTTTTACTAATTTTAGGCAAAGACTTACTTTTTCTTATTTCACCTTTTTTAATCAACTCAGCCTTTTCAATAGCGATTTTCTCTAACAAAACAGATGCAGGCTCATCATTAGTATCTTGTGGTACCAGCTTGCCACGTACTGCTAACTCCAAGATCAGCTCACGTAATTTACTAATTCCGTACAGCTCATACTTTTTGCTATTACCACGTCCACTAGTCGATTTAGTCAATATAGAGCTGGTCCAGATATCTATGTGTTCAGTGATTAACTGTTCTGGCTTACTTATGTCTTTACTCATCTCTAAGCTCGTTTTTACATTCATAGCTACTTACCTTCTGTCATGTGATCAGAAAGCGCAGCGCCCAGTACATCTTTCAACTGGCTACGTAACGTATCGATGCTCTGCTGCTGTTTGGCATAGTCAGCCAGTAGCTTATTAGGGTCATAATCAATGACTTCACCTTGGTAAGGGTTTGAGATATCAAGGTTATAGTTACGCTCGATGACCTCTTCAATACTGACTTTCCAAGCATGATCGTTTTCGACACGACTGGCAAAACCATCAGACTCATCACCCCACCAGTCAATCTCGGTTTGAAACTCTTCAAACTTCATTGGTTTGGTTTTGCTATAGTTTTTGACACCTTCAGGGTAAGGATGCTCATAAAACCAAATATCTTTGGTTGGCTGACCTTTGGTAAAGAAAAGAATATTGGTCTTAATACTGGTATAAGGATTAAACACACCGTTTGGTAAGCGCACGATGGTATGCAGATTACATTCTTCGGTCAGCATTTTCTTTAGCTTGGTTTTTACCCCTTCACCAAACAAGGTGCCATCAGGTAACACGACAGCAGCGCGACCTTTTTCTGCTAACACTTCGATGATTAATTGTAAAAACAAATCTGCCGTTTCGCGTGTTTGGAATTCAGCAGGGAAGTTTTTCTCTATACCATGCTCTTCAGTGCCGCCAAAAGGTGGGTTAGTTACGATGACATCAATATCACTGTCCCAGCTCGATAGCGGCTTATTTAGGGTGTTATCGTGGCGTATCTGTACAGGTACTTCAATACCATGCAGCATCATGTTGGTGGTACAGAGTAAATGTGGCAGTTGCTTCTTTTCAACACCTAAGATTTGTTTTTGTAGTATTTGATGATCTTCAGCAGTTTCGACATAGTTGTTTTTGACATGATCAAACGAACAGGCCAAAAACCCACCTGTACCACAGGCTGGATCCATGACGCGCTCACCCAGCTTTGGATCGACACGGTCAACGATAAAGCGTGTCACGGCACGAGGGGTATAAAACTCACCTGCATTACCTGCACTCTGTAAATCGCGTAGCAGTTGCTCATAAATATCACCAAACAGATGACGCTCATCTGAACGGTTAAAGTCTACTTCGTTGAGCTTATTAATCACTTGGCGTAGTAGCGTGCCGTTTTTCATGTAGTTGTAGGCATCGCTCAAACCTTGACGTACCACAAAACCACGCGGATTGGTGTCTACTGGCGCTGTTATATTTTTTAAATCATTAAAAATTTGATCATTTACAAATTCTAGTAGCTCCTCACCAGTGATACCTTCAGGATCAGCCGCCCAGTTACGCCAGAGATACTTCTCAGGAATGGGCGTTTTATAGTTTTCTTGTTCGAACTCAAGCGCTTCTTCTTGGGCATCAAATATCTTGAGAAACAATAACCATGACAATTGGCTTAGACGTTGGGCATCACCATCGACACCAGCATCTTGGCGCATGATATCTTGAATAGACTTGATAACGGAACTGATTGACATGTGGTTTCTCTTTTTAATAAACGATAGGAATAAAACAAGCCTCAATAAGAGGCTTAGATATGTAGATCGTAGCTAATTCTTTCTAGTTGCTTAAGCTTGCTTAGGCGGTAGTGTCCAATATATTTCATCTTCGAGATCACTAATGGCTTGCTGATAGTCTTTTTTGCTACCAAAGCCTTCTCTGACAATTTCCATCGGACTACCTAACTGATCAAGTGGTTTTACTTTGAGCACGTTCAAGCTTTCGATTTCTTCTACACCTGCATCAGCATACTTATCGAGCAAAGCGTTAAGTACTTTTTGAGCAGTTTCTGAATACTTGGTAAAGTAATTGCGCTTTTTGACTTCATTCGCACGTTCACGACGTGTCAAAGGTGGCTGGTCGTAGACCACATGACAGATCAGATCGAAGGGGTCCATATCTGACCCAATCTCTTCTTGTAAGGCTTCCCAAATAATACCAGCGTTTGCCAGCTCATCAATAATGGTTTGTTTACGTTCCTCATCGTTCCAACGCTTGGTAAACTCATCCAAACTAGCAAACTGCTTGCTGAAGGTTTTGCGAGTATAGTCCTGAAAAGACTCGGTGACTAGCTTACCATCAGTATCATAATACTGGATACGCTGAGCCATTACTTTTACAGGTACGCCTTTCACATGGTATTTTTTAGCAGGCTCACTAACACCCATGTCATCACCCATACCAGCCCCTAAATCAAAGTCGTTATTATCAGTTTGAGTTGTATAGGCTAAATCAGTACCATTAGCAATATCTAGATCTGCGTCTGACTCTCCATCTACCACTTCATCAAGCTCATCGCTCCCTTCATTAATCTGCGATGGCGTCACAGTCATGATACGTTCAGGAATACCATCGAAGCGCTCATCTGCAAATAGCTCAGTCGCTTTTTTGAAGTCGAGAATCGTAAACCATAGCTTGCCGTATTTATCATTGATACGGGTGCCACGACCGATAACCTGCTTAAACTTGGTCATCGATTTGATGTTTTGATCTAGCACGATTAGCTTACAGGTTTGGGCATCGACACCTGTGGTCATCAGCTCTGAAGTCGTCGCTATCACAGGATAGAGCTTTTTGGGGTTGATGAAATTATCAAGCTGGGCTTTGCCCAACTCATCATCACCCGTGATTTTCATGACATACTTTTCGTTCTTTTTGACCTGCTCTGGATTACAGTTAATCAAAGCACGGCGCATTCGCTCCGCATGATCAATGTCATTACAGAATACAATTGTTTTGGCCATGGGGTCAGTGCGCTGAAGGTAGCTAGTGATGGTCTGTGCCACCAACTCAGTACGCTCATCAATCACTAAGGTACGATCAAAATCTTTTTGGTTATAGATACGATCATCAATCAACTCACCATGCTTATCTGTCTGTCCTTTGGTTGGACGCCAGCCTTGCATATCGACATCGATATCAATTCGAACCACTTTATAAGGTGCTAAAAATCCATCTTCAATACCCTGTTTTAGGGTATAGGTATAGACAGGGTTCCCGAAATAATACGAATTAGAGACCTCGTCAGTCTCTTTAGGTGTCGCCGTTAAGCCTACTTGTGTGGCGCTATTAAAGTATTCCAGTATCTCACGCCAAGCACTGTCTTCAGCGGCACTACCTATATGGCACTCGTCAATGACGATTAGGTCAAAGAAGTCTGGCGCAACCTGTTTAAAGGCTTTCTGATGCTCTTCTGGGCCTGTTAACGCTTGATATAAACCAAGATGAATCTCAAAGGCTGGATCAACGGTACGGCCTTCTATTTTAGTCATCGCAGTGCCAAAAGGCTGAAAGTCATTAACTCGAGTTTGATCGACTAAAATATTGCGGTCAGCTAAAAACAAAATGCGCTTTTTCTCTCTGGCTTTCCACAGTCGCCAAATGATTTGAAAGGCAGTGTAGGTTTTACCTGTACCTGTCGCCATTACCAGCAAAATACGATTCTGTCCGCGAGCAATGGCTTCTATGGTCTTATTAATGGCTTGTAGCTGATAGTAGCGTGGTACTTTACCACTACCGTCGTCATGATAGTCTTGAGTGATGATGGGCAGCTGAGCTTGCGTATAGCCTTTCCATTGACAGTACTTATCCCATAGCTCAGCGGGTGTCGGAAAGTCTGCTAATGAAATTTCTGTTTCAAGGGTAGTAGTATTGGTTTTATCATGAAAAATAAAGCCATCACCATTGGATGAAAATACAAACGGTACTTCGAGCAGCCCAGCATAATCAAGCGCTTGCTGCATACCTTTACCAATGGAGTGTTTGTTCGCTTTGGCCTCGATAACAGCAAGCGGCAGGTTAGGCTTGTGGTATAAAACAATGTCAGCTGACTTAACTGTCTTACGTACTGCCATTTGACCACGGACGATAACCTTGCCGTCACGAAGCTTCACCTCTTCGCGAATTTGGGTCATGTCATCCCAGCCTGAGCTAATAACGGCAGGTAGAATAAATTTACTGATAATATCAGCTTCGGATAGTTATAATTTGTTGATACCAGCCATGGCAGTACGTTTCCTATCTAGCTAGCGTTAAGGATAACTTATATTTTAACATATGTTGTGTATTTATAATCTGCTAGACTTTAGCCATGTAGTATTTAACCACCTTTGAGATAATACTGTTTGTATATCATCGCCTATAGAAAATAATTTATAGAAGTAAATACGGGGCCTGAACTTAATATTTAAGTTATTAGCCTTAATAAGTTTATCTGCTACAGGTCTGTCTTTTTTATGTTTTATAGTGTTTTAGAGCTTAGTAAGGAGTGGTCATACTTTTCATAGAAGTATTAATATTTAAATCATCCTCAATTTTTAGTAGTGCTAAAAATATCAACTTTAAGTAAGTAAAATAAGCATTCCCATGAACATTAGTTTCATCATGACTCGCTTGTGTTCCATGTAAGTAGCTATTTCTTAAATCAAGCCCGTTAGTAAACTCACTTTTGTTTAAGCAGTAATTAAAATATGATTGCTCAGGCTTGGAAAATAGTGTCTTCTCAAACTGCACTATACCTTCAGCAGCCATTCTTTGTGCCTCCTGACGATATTCAAGCGGATAATGATAGTAGGATCCTACATCGTTATCATGCAAGTCACTGAGTATGATTAGCCTTATAGGATTTGTAACTATTATAAAGTCGTTTTCGTCAATTATTATAAAACCATTATCTATAAGATAGTTCAGCTCAGGCTGTTGATACTCTTCATAATTACTAGACTTTACCTTTTCTTTTTCTAATAAATCAAAAAAATTACTGTATCCTTTCTCTTTGAAAGGCTCTACATAATTAAGGCTTCTTTGGTCTGAAAAGAATAAGTTTAGACATTGAAGCAATATATTGTTGTTATTGTTTAAATAAATATATTTATCTTCGTTAAGGCTGGGAATGTCTCCTATCGAAGATGGAGAAGATGATATCTGTAAGAGCTCAAAATCAATATGACCTTCTTCTACAAAAATTTTGAACTGCTTTAGAGCTGACTCAAACTCCGGTGCCAACAATCTAACTTTTTCTAGAAACGTTTTTGCTGTAGGAATTGAGAATTTGGAGTTATCTGCGAAGTTGTACTTCTCTCGAAATGATTCCTCAAATACGTAATGGACTATATCTTCTAATGATGTCCCTAATTTATTTACAACTTTACTGTAAGTAGCTATTTGGGCTTGTGAGGTCATTTCAGACACTGAGAAAGCTATTCCACCTCTATATTCATTTTGTGCGCTAACGCCCATAATTCTCTCAAAAATGCCTAAATTTTTCTCATTACTTACTAGACTTATTCTATTTTGATGATCCAGATACTCAAACAGGTATTTAAAATTCGAAAACAGTGTATAAAGGTCTGTGTTATTAGTAACGTAATCTAAGCTATAAGAATAGTACAGAACATTATTATCCATGGATCCATGCTTATTATTAGCGATATTTTCTTCAAAACTTATGGACACGCCATAAGTATAATTATGCAACTCATTACCTTGTTGCAAACGCTCTGTTTCTTTTGTATACAGACGTTTAGCTTGCAACCTAGTCTTATCGGAAATCTTAAAGTCACCTCTATTTTTCAGATTCCTTATTATCTTCACATAGCTTAAGTTTACGTCACTAGAGCTTAGATAGTTCGATATCAGAAACTCTTTATCCTCAATAGTGAGGCATTTAGGAAGCAACATTTTATTTCTGTTGTACGGGTCATCAATCTCATAAATCAAAAGCAATATTTCACCAGACTTAGGATTAGCCATTAGAAAATCTTTTAGGACTAAGCCATATTTGCTAACCACATTAGGGTGAGTTAAAACAGTCTTTATCAGGTAGGGCTCTTGCAACAAAATTCTTTGAAAGACACTATTAGATACACGTTTAGCCACATTTTGGCTGTTAAAGAGTTCCCAAAATGAACTAATATAATTATGATTGGTAGCATTGAAAAAACTCTCAATATTAGTATCATCAAGGCAGGATATGAATCTACCAATAACCTGGCCATAGCAAGACACACGCTCTTGAAAGAGCTGTAATTCATCAGAACTCCAAGTAGACAGAAAAAGTCCAGCATCAAAGTACTTCTTAATATTAAAGAGTTCTATCACCTCATTGACATCCGTATACTCCGATTTAATAGGATGCTTTAAGACAGCCTCACCTTTTCTGAGCTGAGTAGTACCACCCATATCATGAATAGAGAAAAAAACCACACGGCTAGAGTCAACTGGATGCATAAGAAAACCTTTAATTAGAAGTAGGAATTTTAGTTGGCATTAAAGAAGAAAGGTTTAATGGCCTAAAAAGAAAAGAGATAATAAAGAGAGAAGAGCCTATTAGTTCTCTTTTAACACACGATAAACGGTAGCTACCCCAACACCAACCGCCTCCCCCTATGGCAGGATAGTTGTCACCCCTAAATAATAATTCCAAAGGGGACAATGAGGACACATCATGCCACGATATAGCGAAGAACGTAAACAGGCTATACTCAGCAAACTGCTACCCCCGCTGAGCCTAAGTGTTGCCGAGGTTTCAAGAAGTGAAGGCATCGGATTACAGACCCTGTATAATTGGCGTGCCCAAGCTAGAGAACAAGGTCACCCCATGCCATCGAACCATAAAACCCCTGATGACTGGTCAAGCGAAACCAAGCTTGCCACCATTATAGAGACGGCCACCCTAAGCGAGAGTGAACTTAGCGAATACTGCCGCAGCAAAGGCCTATATGTTGAGCAAATCAAAGCGTGGCGTACTGACGCCTTACAAGGCTTTAGCAGCAGCAAACAACAAAGCCTGAAAGACAAGCGTCAGCAGCAGAGCGATCGCAAACAGATCAAACAACTCACCCGAGAGCTTGCTCGAAAAGAAAAGGCTTTAGCTGAAACTGCCGCCTTACTGGTATTGCGAAAAAAGTTGGAAGCGTTTTGGGAGGAGTTTGATGACGACTGACCTTGCTCCCTAAGCGCAAGCAATACATAGACTGGATACAAGAGGCCAATCACTCAGGAGCCAGACTTAACCTTGCCTGTATTGAAGTTGGCATTAGCATCCGCACCTATCGGCGCTGGTACCGCGCAGGTCACGTGAATGGTGATAAACGGTGTGACGCCGTGCGCCAAGCTCCTAAGAATAAACTGAGCGCCTCTGAACAAGCCGCCATCCTAGCCGTGTGCAATCAGCCCCGCTTTGCCAGTCTGCCGCCCACCCAAATTGTACCGACCCTGCTTGATGAGGGGATATATCATGGCTCAGAGTCTACCTTTTATCGGGTGCTGAGGCAGCATGAGCAATTGGCTCACCGCGGTCTTGCCCTTGCCCCTAAAGCCTCAAGCGCCCCAAAGACCTTTACTGCCACTGGCCCTTGCCAAGTGTTCTGCTGGGATATCACCTATCTGCCAAGTCCGGTACGGGGTCAGTTCTATTATTTGTACATGATAGAGGATGTCTATAGCCGTAAAATTGTTGGCTGGGAGGTTTATGACCACGAGTCAGGTGTACTGGCAGCTCAGCTGCTTGAGCGTACTTTAATCAGTGAGAATGCATTGCACACTGGGGTGGTGCTACACTCAGACAATGGGGCACCGATGAAAGCTCAAACCATGCGCATGAAAGCGTATGAGCTTGGGGTACTCACCTCTTACAGCAGACCGCGTGTCAGTAATGACAACCCGTTTGCAGAGTCTTTATTTAAAACCTGCAAGTATCGCCCTAATTGGCCTATCGATGGCTTTAAGAGCTTAGATGCGGCAAGACGATGGATGCTGAGCTTCACGCGCTGGTACAACAATGAGCATAAGCACAGTCAGCTGAACTTTGTGACGCCCAATCAGCGCCATACGGGTGAGGATAAGGAAGTACTGGCGAAGCGTCTGCTCACGATGCAGCGCGCTAAAGATGAAAACCCGATACGCTGGGGAACTCAGGAGGTGAGGAACTGCGAGCCTGTAGGGCCAACAACGCTAAATCCTGTAAAAGAGCAACAACAGCAAAGATTACAAGCCGCTTAATTTAGCTTGATGGTGACAACTACCTTGAAAAACTCCGTCGACACTTATTTCTAATATGCAGACTGCTTACCCCAATCATAAATACCGCGTTTGTAAGCATAAATCAGCATGATTAAGCCGGCGATAATCATCGGCGCGCTTAAGATTTGCCCTTTGGTCATCCAACCTAATAATATGAATCCTTGGTCAGCATCTGGCTGGCGGAAGAATTCAATGATAAAGCGGCTGATGCCATAGCCTAGTAAGAATACAGCGGAGGCGGCCATACGTGGACGTGGTTTTGATGAATACCACCATAAGAATATAAATAGCAGCAGACCTTCGGCAAAGGCTTCATATAGCTGTGATGGATGACGAGGCAATATGTATTGACCATTGACTTCAATCATCAATTCTTGCAATTGTGGATTGCTCTGTAATTGCTCCATATCAAACGCCGCGGCTTGCGGAAAGTAGGTCAGCCAGTTATAGCCACCGTCTGAGACGCGACCCCATAATTCGCCATTGATATAGTTGCCGATACGCCCAAACAGTAAGCCGGTTGGTACACAAGGAACGATAAAATCGAATACTTGAAAGGTAGTCTTTTTATATTTACGGGCAAAGAACCACATACCTAGCATGACGCCGATAAAGCCGCCGTGGAAAGACATACCGCCTTCCCAGACTTTTAATATATAGGCAGGGTTTTGGAGTAATTCACCGAACTGATAAAACAGCACATAGCCAATACGACCGCCTAAGATGACACCAAGCGCGCCATAAAAGACTAAGTCAGAGACCATGTCGGTGGTCCAATTGTCGCGTTTGGTACTGCGATACCAAGCCAAACCGTAAGCGGCAGCAAAGGCTAGCAAATACATTAGCCCATACCAGTGCACTTCCAATGGACCCAAGGAAAGCGCTACGGGATCATACTGAGGATGAATCATCATAAAGGCACCATAATTATTGGTAATAGAATGTATGAAATAGGCTTATATAAGAAATTTTTTGTCCAACAATTGAAAAGTACAACTATCGCAAGTCAGAATCTCATCTTATGGATAGAGAGACCTTCCAAGTAAACTCGCCTTCGATCTAATCTGAGCGGTTCATAGACAGTATGAAGGTATTTACTACCTGGCAATCAACAACTTTACAGCAACCTCAAAAAGACACTCATCTTTGATAGTAATACTAACTTTGCCATTATGAGCATTGGCGATAGCTTGCACAATAGATAAGCCTAAGCCTGTTCCTGAATGCATCGTATTCGTTTTATCATGACGATAGAATCGCTCAAACAGTTTATCGGCTTCAATCTGATTTAATGGTTTGTCTAGACGGTTGGTCATAGTTATTCTTAACCAGAGCTGCTCTGGGGATTGAATATCGTCTTTTGGCGCATTAAGCGAGGTGCTTGAAGTGAGGACAGTAGCGGATATCATAATAGTGCTATTACTAGCCGCATAATAAATCGCATTTGACATCAGGTTGGCAAACAGCCGTTGCAATAAGCCTTTATCACCTAGTACTGTTTTAAAATCACCCGATTTTTCAAAGATTATCTCACGATCCTCAGCAATCATCTCATAATAATCTATAAGCTTTGTGATCAAGCTCTCTATATCGACATGACTGATTTGCGAATCACTCAGCTCTTTTTGAGTTTTTGCCAGTAATAACATATCGTTAATCATGGCGGATAACTGCTTTAACGTATCATGCTGATGATGCAATTGCTCAATGTATTCGTCGCTTTCTCTTGGCTTAGTTAACATGACTTGCGTTTGCGTACTCAGCGTCGCTATTGGCGTGCGTAGCTCATGCGCGATATTGTCTGAAAATCGCGACAACGACTCAAAATTGCTTTCAAGCTTAGCCATCATCGAGTTATAGGATTCTGCTAAAGGTCTTAGCTCTAATGGCATATCACTAACTATTACTCTTTCGCTCAATCTTTCAGGATGAATACCTTTCATCCTTTGCACGATAGTGGATAAAGGGGCAAAACCCCAATACACGCTTAAGGCTGCTATTGAAACCAACAGTAGTGTGATGGCAAATAGGATCAGACTAAGTTGACGGTTAAACTGTAATAAATACTGATGATGCACGTCAATGGGTAAGGCGATAAGGGCAAGCATGTCATCGTCTCCAATAACCATAGCTCGATAACGTCTGTCTTTAATATTTATTACAAACTGTCTGTCATCATGATTTTGCTGTAATGATAATAGGTTAAAGTCGGCACTTAATTCATTAGCAAAGTTTTTGGGAGTACTAGATAGCAATCGCCCCTCTTTATCAGCAATGATAGTTTTTAGATCGTAATCTAGCGCTGATGAATGCAGGTGATCATCATTTTCTGTGGCTATTGTAGGAAGTAGATTTGAAGAAGCTTTCGAGCTTAGCGGTTGTTGAGTGTTTGATGGACTTTGAGGCTTAGGTAGTGTCTGAGAGGCTATTTGGTTATCCGCCTCTGTTACGCGCTTACGCAGGTTAAAAGCTGCATGGGTAATAATCTCTGAGTCCATTTGCTCAAAGTGCTCGTTAACAGAGCGCTGAACCCATATATAAATAACAACTTGAGAGATAACAACAAATATTGTCAGTAAAAAAACAGTACGCCATAGTAAGGGTAAGCGTCGATTGTCCAATCTATTTATCATATTGGCTATCTTCCGTTTCGCTGGCAGCTTTATTACTAGCTGAAACGTCGACAGCATCTAATCGGTAGCCCATGCCACGCACAGTATGAATTAGCTTGGTATCAAACTCATCGTCTATTTTTATACGCAGACGTCTTATTGCCACATCAATCACATTAGTATCGTTATCAAAGTTCATATCCCATACTTGCGAGGCGATCACAGTGCGCGGCAGTACCTCACCTTGACGTTCTAAGAAAAGTTGTAATAAAGCAAACTCTTTAGCAGTCAATTTTATATTAGTGTTGCCTCTATGAACGGTGCGTTTGGCAATATCCATTTTCAGATCAGCTATGTGTATGACCGAGCTTTTATAATCAGATTGATTGGCACGGCGCAATAGGCTTTTTATTCTAACAATCAGTTCAGCAAAAGCAAAAGGCTTGGTCAGATAATCATCGCCACCAATTTCAATACCTTTGATCCGATCGCTTAAATCATCTTTAGCCGTTAAAAATAAAACTGGCGTATGCTTTCCAGCAGCTCGGTAGCGCTGTACCAACTCAAAGCCACTGACGTCAGGTAGCATGACATCCATCAAAACCACACTAAAATCTTCAGTCATTAACGCATGATAGCCATCTAAACCTGTCATGTGATGATCCACGATGAAACCGGCCTCAGTTAAGCCTTTCTTAATATATTCTCCAAGGTTTTTCTCATCTTCTACTAACAGTACTTTCATCGTTGCTTACCTTTATATCATTATAGTTGTCAACAGCGTATCACTAACATTGTTAGCTTATCAGCCATATATTTATCAGGAACCCTTGTTATAACAGTGTTCTTTGGATAGAGACAGATGCTGGTATTTGGTTTTAATGACAAGAAGATGACAATATTATGCTGTTCCTAACGAACATGTAATATCCGTGTCATCTAGCTGTCAGCCACCATTTAGTATTCTAAATCAACGCCGCATATTGGCTTGTCTCTGATACAGACTGCCTCTACGAGTAAAGCAATTATCCTACTTAAACAGTTTGTTATTTATCTTTAAAGGGTCTTATATGAAAAATTATAGTTCATTAAAAAAAGCAGCTTTGCTTTCAGTATCGATGTTAGTGGGCATGTCAGCGGCCAATGCGCATACCACAAACTTAGATGCTTCTGTTCTCGGTAATTGTGATGCGCTCACTAGTTTTGCAAGAAACGCAGATCATAATGATGCACAAATGTCCAAAGAGCAAAAGAAAAGTTATGTCGACGCCAGAGTGGCTTGTCAGGTTCAACATCAAGATCAACATTTGCAGTCTGAAAAGTATTTTGTAAAAAAATATGGTAGCGATCGTGATAGAAATGCTGAAGCCATATTAAATGAATATATCGCGCATTAAAATCTAAAGCAGTGAGAATGACAGCATTGTAATCTTAACGTCATCTGCCAGTCAGAATGAATGATGTATCATTTAGGCTGGTTTAACAGCTATTGAACTCAATAGCCTTTAATCCAAACAATAGGAATTAATCATGTCACAATTTAAATTACTGTCTAAATCAATCGCAATGACGGCCATCGCTCTTGTCGTATCGACCTCAGCTATGGCGCATGACCCTAAAATGCATGCTGAAAAAGATCAAATGAACTGTGAAAAAATGCAAAAGCATATGGATATGATGGGAAAAATGGATCATAGCAAGATGGACATGAGCGATCCTGCCATGAAAGCGATGATGGCTAACATGGGTAAAATGAAGCAAATGTACCAAAAACACTGCGTTACTAACGACAGTAAATCTTAAAAATTTTAGCTCTGTTAAATAGCAGTCAACACTTAACGGAAATAAATTTTTAGGAAAACATATGAAATTTTTATTGGGTGCGCTCTTTACCGTATTTGTGGCAATCGTTAGCGTGTTTGCGGTTGTTACTAGTGGCGTTGTCAATGTGGGAGCTGACCAAGAGCATAGCCCAATGATGTTTAGCTTTTTAGAAACTGCTCGCAATCGTTCCATAGAAAATGCCAGTAAAGATATTGTGGTACCAGATTTAGAGAAGGTTGAGCTAATCAGTTCTGGTGGCGCGGACTATAAGGATATGTGTGCAGGCTGTCACTTGTCTCCGGGAGTGGCACAAACTGACTTTAGTGAGAGCTTATATCCAAAGCCGCCCAACTTTACCAAGGCTGATATTGTCAAACGTTATCAAACAGAAGACGGTGCAAAGCAAAGCTTTTGGGCAATCAAGCACGGTATTATGGCATCTGGAATGCCTGCGTGGGGCGCGTCCCATGATGACGGTAGAATGTGGGCAATGGTAGCCTTCATTAGATCGTTACCTGAATTAGATGAAAGCCAATACACGATGCTAACCACTAGGATAGATGGCGATATGATGGACATGTCATTTGACGGTGATATGAATATGTCAGATGGTGGTGATATGGGTATGAATATGTCGGATGATGGATCTGGAATGCAGCATTAATACTTTCTAGATATGAAAGCCTCCTAACTCACGGTTGTCGCTATTAATAATGCAGTACTGAACAGTGCTGCATTTAATGTTTTTAGTTAAGTACATAAGAATTCAAATATAGGGTGTAAGTTTTTAGAATATCGAGCATAACAATAGACGTTTAGGAGTAATTTAATGAGACATTACACACATGTGCTTTCTAATGGACATAGCTGGTTATCCGGTCGTGTCCTTTTATTGGTGGTGACATCGTCACTCTCGTTAACGCTAGCCGCTTGCAGCCAATCTAATACCAGTGGCTCTGATTCTCAACCAGTAAAGGTTGAACAGTCCGCTACCCAGAATGCACAAGTACAAAATGAAAGTTCTGCTCCTACAAATGCTCCCGTTAACAGCTCGTCATCATTACTCAAAAACGTCTCAGCCACGGTTTATAAAGATGCCAACTGCGGCTGCTGTAAAGAATGGGTAGGCTATGCAAAAAACAATGGATTAAGTGCAACCACGCACGATGTGGAAGATCTATCCTTATTTAAGGAGCGTTATGGCGTACCACAGCAAATGCGCTCTTGTCATACCACCGTTACCACCGACGGTTTTGTCTTTGAAGGGCATGTCCCTGCTAAACACATGGCTGAATTCTTAGCAAATCCTCCTGCACAAGCTATTGGACTTGCCGTACCGAGTATGCCGGTTGGTAGCCCCGGTATGGAGTATGAAGGTAAATTCATGCCTTATAAGGTAATGCAGCTTAATAAAGACGGCACCACAGAAGTCTATGCTGCTATTGAGTCTCCTCAGCAGCAGCTGTAGTGTTGGCTTAGATGTGAATAGATTCTGTTAAATATCGAAAATATTATAACTATAAGCTTAACCACCATCTCTCAAATTAAATCAGGTTATCATTATGAATAAAAAGAACATACTGAACCGCCGACGTTTTTTAACCGGATCCTCTGCTGTCCTTGGTGCCTCCTTGATGCCGACTATTGCTAGTAGCGCATTGGGACAATCGAGTCGCTCAGGCAGTCAGGGCGCTACTATTAATAGTGATCAAAACGTTCATAAAGTACCTGTATTGACAGGGAAAGAGTTTGATTTATACGTCAGTAAACAGTCCGCTATTGTGAACGGCAAAAAGAGCATGGCGACGCTCATCAATGATTCACTACCAGCACCGACGCTAAAAATGCGTGAAGGCGATACGGTGGTGATACGTGTTCATAATCAGATGGATGAATCAACCTCTATCCATTGGCATGGACTACTAGTACCGTTTGAGATGGATGGGGTGCCGGGCATTAGCTTTGATGGCATTCCTGCGAACAGCACCTTTACTTATAAATTCAAATTAAAACAATCAGGCACTTATTGGTATCACTCACACAGTGGGTTCCAAGAACAAACCGGTATGCTGGGTGCCATTGTGATTGAACCTAAAGGGCGTGAGCGTCATCCTATCGACGAAGACCATGTGATCGTGCTTAGTGATTGGACCAGCCGCAACCCGCATAATCTCTTGAAGCTGCTCAAACAGCGCGCCGACTTTGACAACTACCATCTACCAGACTTCAAAAAACTGCTTGCTGATATTGCCGAAACGGATATGAAAACCGCGTTTGATAAGCGCAAAATGTGGAATCAGATGCGCATGATGCCCACTGATTTTACGGACTTGTCGGGTGAAAACACATTTACCTACCTTATCAATGGCAAAACGACCGCAGCTAATTGGGCGCAAATCGTCAAAGCAGGACAGCGCGTTAAATTACGCTTTATCAATGCCTCAGCGCAAACCATCTTTGATGTACGCATACCCGGTCTTAAAATGACAGTCGTCTCAACGGATGGTAATGATGTCGCACCAGTCGCTATTGATGATTTTCGTATTGGCGTGGCTGAGACCTATGATGTCATTGTCACCCCGACCAAAGATGCGCATACCATATTTGCCCAAAACATAGACCGTTCGGGCTATGTCGCAGCAACGCTTGCCACCAAAGAAGGTGCTCGTGCGGCAACGCCTGCTATGGACAAAATTGAATGGCTCACCATGGCAGATATGATGGGTGCTATGGGTGCTAATGGTTATAAAGCTAAGCACGCTAAAACAGAATATGACTTTAAGTCTGATATGCGTGTGGACAGTCCACGTATGAACCTTGACGATCCAGGTATCAACCTGCGCAATATTAATAGAGAGGTATTGAATTATAGTCAGCTACGCTCTGTCGATGAGGCAATATTTGCGGAGCAGCGCAAGCCTACCCGAGAGATCGAGCTACATTTAACCGGTAACATGGAGCGCTATATTTGGGCGTTTGATGGGGTTAAGTTCAGTGAGGCCACGCCGGTCAATATCAAGCCGGGTGAGCGCGTGCGTATTACCTTAGTCAATGACACGATGATGAATCATCCGATGCATTTACATGGGATGTGGAGCGATTTGCGCATGCCTAACGGTGAGTTTCAGGTGCGCAAGCATACTATGATGGTGCAACCAGCTCAAAAAATTAGCTTTGATGTCACAGGAGAAGCTGGTCGATGGGCATGGCATTGTCATCTGCTCTATCATATGGAAGCCGGTATGTTCAGAGAAGTGGCGGTCGTTTAAGCAAATCTTTGGTTGATAGGTGAGAGATGAGATGAAAATACATAAAGTGGGTTTACGGTTCGCTGGGGTATCATCATTGGTATTACTAGCATCATCATTTGCTAATGCTGCTGACCCTGCCACTGCTAAAAAAGACATGACTATGTCAGATATGGACCATAGTAGTATGGACATGTCGGATATGGATCACAGCAAAATGGATATGTCTGGTATGGGCATGTCGGATATGGATCATAGCAAAATGGATATGTCTGGTATGGACATGTCGGATATGGATCACAGTGGCATGGATATGTCAGGCATGGACCATGGCAGTATGGATATGTCAGGTATGCAAGGTGGTAAAGCTCCAGCTGATGCTCGCAGTCCTGACTATTCAAACGGTGTTCCCTATGGACGCTATGGTCAGCCTATGATGATGGGTGATATGCCATTATGGGGCGTTTCTGTAGACGATTTAGGCTATCAGTTTGATGACGATCAGATTAATTATGAGGTTAGTGCTTGGTATGGCCTAGATGAGCGCCGTCTATCTTTACGTAGTGAAGGTAGTGTTCAGACCAAAGATGAGAAAGACATTGATAGTCTGACCTCATTGTCTTACTGGAAGCCGCTAAGTATTTTTTGGAATGGCGAAGCAGGGGTCGCCTATGATACCAAGAATGATAAGCCTGCCATTATGGCCGGTATTGTCGGCACAATGCCTTACTTTATTGAAACAGATGCTAGAGCATATCTCTACACCGATGGTCAAGTTAGGCTTGATCTTGGTGCAGAATATGAATGGCGTTTGAGTCAGCACTGGGTTGTGATACCGGAAGTTGGTCTGTCAGCTTTTAGTAAAGACGATATTGACAATCATATCACCAAGGGATTCAATGAATTAGAGACTGAAGTTAGACTGACTTATGAAACCTTAGGTCGTCAACTGGCACCTTACGTCGGTGTGAGCTATGAGACGGCTCTTGGCAGTGCGCGTGACCAGCGGCGTCAAGAAAATGAATCGGTTGATAGCAGTAGTTTGACTGCCGGTGTTAAATTCTGGTTCTAACATTGTCAAAATTATAGGAGATATATTATGAATACTTCTGATCAAAACAGCATGAATCATCAAAGCCATCAACAGGGCATGAATCCTTATGTGAAGTTCACTTTGATGATTCTGACGTCTACGATTGTAATGTTTATCATGATGTATTTTAATACCTATCAATTGGATCATGTTTATTTTAGTGAGACCCGAGCTTATATGGCGCTCTACATGGGTGCCGGTATGGCCGTCATTATGCTGGCCTTTATGGGTAATATGTATAAGAAGACCAAGGTAAATCTACTGGTTTATGGAATAAGTGTAGTAATGTTTGCTGTAGGTATTTGGGGTGTGCGTTCCCAAGCAACGGTTGATCAAGTCGATTGGATGCAAGCCATGATACCTCATCACTCGATTGCCATTTTGACGAGCTCAAGAGCAGATATTGAAGACCCTAGAGTACAACAGCTCGCTGACGATATTATTAAAGCGCAAAAGCGTGAAATCGCTGAGATGCAAGCGCTTATTGAAGAGCTCGAATAGACGGCTATATATAGAGGTATGGCAAGCTAAGAAATTGATTATGAAAAAATGGTGATACCTGGTATCAGCGCTATAGTCTTCGCTGGTACCTTTACCTTAAAAGGACAGATTGCACAGATAATTAATGTGATTTTTTACCTACCCCTTCAACTGCAGTAACTGCTCTTTGTTTTACTGTTCTTATTTCAAAACCTCTTATTCCTATATCGAAATGTTCAATATCTGTCGATTGCTATTCTTGAGTGATAGTAAGCATCTAAAAGTATACGCTCGCCCACCACTGTCAATATGAGTGCTATGAGTCTTGGAGAAATACTATGATGGAAGGCATGGGTTGGGGTTGGATGGCTCTCTGCTTGTTGTTTGCGCTACTATTTTTCGCAGTACTAGTACTAACAATCATGGCACTGCTCAAGTATTTGCGTGATAAAAACTAAATTCCAATTGAAAAGTATAGAAATTATTTTTTAGAGGTTTTTAGATTAATGATTAGATGAATAGCAATCGAGGATTGATGATAGTGCTTTAAGAGTTGTACTTATTATAAATATTTATTGTCTTCAAGGAGTGGTTTTATGAAACATATTGCCGATGAAAAATCTATCAAAGGTGGTCAGTACGATAAAGTACCAGAAAATTATAGCGGTACGGTCTATATTTGTCCTATGCATCCTGAGGTTAGAGATACTGAAAAGAGCGATTGTCCGATATGCGGCATGTTTCTTAAACCTGAAGACGAGGTTGCTGAATCCAACAACCATGAAGATAGTCATGCGCATTGTCATGGAGCGGATGCTAATAATAGTAATGAGGTAAATTCTGTCGAAGACGATAAGTACGACAAGATACCGGAAAATTATAGCGGTACGGTCTATATTTGTCCTATGCATCCAGAAGTAAGAGATGTTGAAAAAAGTGACTGCCCAATATGTGGCATGTTTCTTAAACCTGAAGACGAAGTTGCTAAAGATGATAGTCACGCTAGCTGTCATGGAAAGGATACTGATAGTAGCGGAGTAAAATCTGTTAAAGGCGGTAAATACGATAAAGTACCTGCTGATTACGATGGCACGGTATATACCTGTCCTATGCATCCTGAAGTGAGAGACGTTAGAAATAGCGGTTGTCCGATATGTGGTATGGCGCTTGAGCCCGAAACGCTTACTATCGGTGAAGAGGACACCTCAGAGCTTGACGACATGACTCGTCGTTTTTGGATATGTACCGTGTTGACTGTACCGCTATTAATATATGTGATGAGCGGTATGTTTGACTTAAACGTAGTTAATTTTAGTCAGTATGGTATCTCCTCAAAGATCTTACAATGGGCTGAGTTAGTGCTCGCGACCCCTGTAGTGCTTTGGGGCGCCGCCCCGTTTTTCGTCCGTGGCTGGCAGTCTATAAAAAGCCGCAATCTAAATATGTTTACCTTGATTGCGATAGGCGTAGGCGCTGCTTATATTTTTAGTATTGTCGCGACCTTTTTTCCCGATATTTTCCCAGACAGTTTCAGAGATGCCTCTGGTCAAGTCGGAGTCTACTATGAAGCGGCAGCGGTCATTGTGACCTTGGTGCTACTGGGTCAAGTATTAGAGCTCAAAGCTAGAAGTCAAACTTCAGGTGCGATTAGAGCTTTGCTTGAGCTCGCACCAC
Organism: Psychrobacter immobilis; assembly: GCF_003148585.1. Classification (GTDB taxonomy): domain Bacteria; phylum Pseudomonadota; class Gammaproteobacteria; order Pseudomonadales; family Moraxellaceae; genus Psychrobacter; species Psychrobacter immobilis. The sequence continues at coordinate 31,414 of NZ_QGGM01000020.1, forward strand.
CAACCGCAAGACGTGTCGATGAAAACGGTGAAGAAGTCGAAGTCTCGCTTGATGAGGTCGTCACTGGCGATAAGCTACGGGTTAAACCAGGTGAGAAACTACCCGTAGATGGTACAGTGATCGATGGTAATAGTAATGTTGATGAATCAATGGTGACGGGTGAGCCAATCCCTGTATCAAAAGTAGCAGGAGATACAGTGACTGGTGGTACGGTAAATGGCACCGGAACGCTATTGGTCGAAGCGGTCAATGTTGGAGCAGATTCGGTATTATCCAAAATTGTACAAATGGTTGCCGAAGCTCAGCGTAGCCGCGCGCCTATCCAGCGCTTGGTAGATCAAGTGGCGGGTTGGTTCGTACCTATTGTTATTGTCAGCTCTATCATAACCTTTATTGTCTGGGCAATCTTTGGCCCTGAGCCGGCTATGGCCTATGCTTTGGTTAACGCTATCGCGGTACTGATTATTGCCTGTCCTTGTGCCCTTGGTCTGGCGACACCTATGTCTATTATGGTCGGTACTGGTAAAGGCGCGCAAAACGGCGTCCTCATCAAAAATGCTGAAGCGTTAGAGAGTATGGAAAAAGTCGATACCATTGTCGTCGACAAGACCGGAACACTGACCGCTGGTAAGCCCGAGCTTACCGCAATTGATGCGCAGGTAGGTCAAGATGAAGACGAGTTCCTCGCATTGGTAGCCTCAGTAGAAAGCGCTAGCGAGCATCCTTTAGCAGAAGCTATCGTTAGAGCAGCTCAAGAAAGATCACTCATTATTCCTAAAGCTACTGACTTTAATTCGACTACTGGCGAAGGCGTACAAGCCGTGGTCGATGGTAAGAAAGTCGCTATTGGTAACTCTAAGCTTATGGAAAGCCTAAATAGTTTTGATAATGAGCTGTCCACTAAAGCTGATGTCCGTAGAAAAGACGGTGAAACGGTAATGTTTGTGGCTATAGACGGTAAAGCTGCTGGTATTATTTCAGTTGCTGACCCTATTAAACCAAGCACTAAAGAGGCTATTTCACTGCTTCATGACGCAGGTTTAAAAGTTGTGATGCTAACCGGTGACAACGAAAAAACCGCGCAGGCAGTCGCCAATAAACTAGGTATTGATGAAGTTCATGCGGATGTCTCACCAGAGGATAAAAACCGTATCGTCAAAGAAATGCAAGACAGCGGTAAATTGGTCGCTATGGCGGGTGATGGTATCAACGACGCACCAGCGCTAGCGCAAGCTAATGTTGGTATCGCTATGGGAACCGGTACCGATGTGGCGATGGAGAGTGCGGGCATTACCCTGCTAAAAGGTGATTTAATGGGCATTGCCAAAGCTTATAAGCTTAGCCACGCCACCATGCGCAATATCAGACAGAATCTGTTTTTTGCCTTTATCTACAATGCACTTGGTGTTCCTATTGCCGCAGGTGTGCTCTATCCCATATTTGGGCTTCTGCTCAGTCCGATGATAGCAGCGGCAGCGATGAGCTTGTCGTCATTCTCGGTGATTGCTAACGCGCTGCGATTGCGCCGTTTGAAACTATAATTCTGGTACGGTAAAAAGTGTTCTAAAGCACACTGACACATACTGGTCTAAACAAGATCACAAAATATAAGGATACCGTTATGGGCAGCTTTTCTATTACACATTGGCTGATTTTATTGGTCGTAGTGGTGGTCGTATTTGGTACTGCCAAGCTTAAAAATGCAGGTAAAGATTTAGGCGGTGCGGTGAAGAGTTTTAAAGAAGCGGTCAAAGATGAAGAACCCGAGAATGCTCGCAAAAATCATGTGCTTAGCCATGAAAATAGTACGCCAGCTGCAAGTAATGATTTAAATACGCGTGTAGGTAATCAGGCTGATGATATGGAAATCAGCCCTATTTCCACTGATGACCAGCCTAAAGTATGAAGCGCGCCGCTTATAAATAGCGGCACTAAGTAGTCTATTAATATATGTGACTGTTATGTTTGATATTGGGTTTTCCGAATTACTCTTGTTTGGCGTCATTGCTTTAATCGTATTGGGCCCAGAAAAACTGCCGCAAGCCGCACGTACCGCTGGGCAATGGTATGCCAAACTGCGCCGTACAGTATCCACTCTACAATCTGAAATAGAAGCTGAGCTTGATCTAGCTGAAACACGTCAACAAATGCAAAATGAACTTGCGAAAATCCGTCAGACCGAGTCGGATATGAAGCGCGAATTAGCAGAAATGCGTGGCAGTATGCAAAAGTTTGAGCAGTCACAGAACCAAAGCCTAGACGCTTCACATCAGTCAATCACCCCTTATGATAAAGACCATCAACAGAATACTACCTCCTCGTTCATTAAACAGGAGGCGGATCAGTGAGCCTATTTAAACGGCAAAAAAGTCGACAAGAAAAAATAACAGATATAGAGTTTGAGGCGCCAACAGATACAACACAGAATAGTGAGTCTGGAGATACGTTAGGTACGCTTGGCGATATGCCTATTACCGGACATTTAATCGAGCTGCGTACGCACTTAATAAGAATATGCGTGGTCGTCTTAATTATATTCTTAGTATTGGTGGGATTTTCACGCGAGCTTTATAATCTTTTATCAGACCCATTAGTGGCGCAGTTACCCATCAATTCGACCATGATTGCCACTGATATAACGTCAAACTTTATGGCACCCATTCGCTTAACGATATTCGTCGCCGCATTTTTAGCAATGCCTTATATCCTGTATCAAATTTGGTCATTTGTAGCTTCCGGCTTATATAAAAAAGAGAAGAAAATTGCCATTCCTGTACTGCTATCTTCGATATTTCTATTTTATGCTGGTGTTGCTTTTTCCTACTTTGTCGTACTCAAAGGGGTATTGAAATTTTTTATTATGTTCGCTCCGCAGAACGTTATACCAATGACCGATATTGACAGTTATCTGAGCTTTGCCCTCAAGCTATTTATGGTGTTTGGACTGACTTTTGAGATTCCAGTGGTTACCTTATTGCTGATAATGGCCGGAATCGTTTCTACTCAAATTTTAGAAGATAAGCGTCGTTATATCATAGTCGGCTGTTTTGGGATCGCCGCGGTAGTGACACCGCCTGATGGTGTATCAATGCTGTTGTTGGCGATTCCTATGTGGCTATTATTTGAGCTGGGTTTACTCTTAGCAAAGATATTAATTAAAAATGAACGAAATAATGATTTAGTCTCAGGGAATGAAACATTAGAAAGTAGCTAGCACTACTTAAATACGCCAAGAACCTTTTTTACTTTTTACTTTTTACTTTTTACTTTTTACTTTTTACTTTTTACTTTTTACTTTTTACTTTTTACTAGAGTATGTCAGCGTGAGTACTCTACTTAGCGACGGACTCTAAATGGAACACCCAACTAATACTAATAACAACGAAAAAAATGATGGTCTTGCAAATCGACTTAACCAAGAGTGCTACTGCATTACCCTTGATCGTAAAGCGCTTAATACAAGCCTTCAAGATCAATTGGTAGAAACTAGAAACAATCCAATAGGAGCGAACGAGCTTAATAAGCTTTTTTCAGCAACACCCGTGTTCGTTCCCAAAACAGAGATAGAGGCGATGGAGCGAATCGTCAGGGCTATCGAGTCAGCTGCCGAACTGCCATTGTATCAAGAGCAAGTGCTGTCGTGGGCACCAGAAATAGCTGCTTTCGACCCAGGCCCAATAGGGGCCCTCATGGGTTATGACTTTCACTTGGGTAGCGATGGACCTCAGCTCATCGAGGTCAATACTAATGCCGGTGGCGCATTTCTGAATGTGTTGCTCGCTCGCGCACAAAAACGCTGTTGCAACCCCTCAGAGCAAAGCGCTGCAACCAATCAAATGCTAGATAGGTTCGAGGAAGCAGTGTTTGACATGTTCAAACAGGAATGGCAGCGACAGTCCGCTGTTGCTATGCCCAATCGGATAGCCATTGTGGACAATGACCCCGAGAGTCAGTTCATGTTCTTAGAGTTTGAGTTAGCCTGTCAACTGCTCCAAGCTAGAGGTATTGATACTGTGATACTTGATCCCTCTGAACTCGAGTATATCGACGGTACGTTAACAGCCCATGGCCAGAAAATCGATATGATTTACAATCGGCTTGTCGACTTTGCATTTGAGGACCCTGACCATGTATTGCTTAAGCAGGCTTATTTAGAGGGTGCTGTGGTAGTGACACCCAATCCCCGCGTACATGCTATGTTGGCCAATAAGCAAAACCTGACATTGCTATCAGACTCCCAAATATTGCGCTCTTGGGGTCTGGATGAGGCTGCAGTGGAGTGCCTCGAAAGGTCTGTACCGAGGACTAAGATTGTATCAAGAGACGATGCAGCAGAGTTGTGGCTTACTCGGCGGCAACTGTTTTTTAAGCCAGTTGCTGGTCATGGAAGCAAAGGCGTTTATCGCGGTAGCAAACTGACTCGACGCGTCTTCGAAAACATTCTGGATGAAGATTATATCGCACAGACCTTTGTCCCTGCAGGAGAGAGATCACTCAAAATTGATGACATCGTAACAACAAGAAAGGTAGATATACGTCTTTATACGTATGGCGGAAAACTGTTACTACCTGCTGCGCGTGTGTATCAAGGTCAGGTGACTAACTTCCGTACGCCAGGCGGTGGATTCGCGCCTGTCTTTCAGGTGTGATCGTCTAGGTCTTATTTAGATGGCATTAGGCTGTTATAAGTCCGGTTAACTAATTCAATATTCTTCTTACCTAACCCCAGTTCGGGATAAGCCACATTGTAACTCATTGATACTATTTACAATGTAGCCACCTGCCCTTGCTGAGGCATGTTTTTGATGGTGGGCTTATAGGGAAACCAGCAATAAGCAATCAAACCCGACAGCAAGTTTGTGATAAACCCCGTGACACTACGATGGCGTGAGTGTTCGATTTGGCACAAGTTTTTAAGCTCTCCAAACACCGTTTCAACCAA
>NZ_QGGM01000021.1:0-28874 GCF_003148585.1 Psychrobacter immobilis
TAAATAGTTCAATGAGTCTGGTTTGTTTGTACCAACTTAATCTGCTCTTTCTCATATGACTATCCTAGATTATTTTACTTATCTAGGACAGCCCCTTTATTTTTATTGAGCCAGTGATGACTGATACTGAATAAGGCTACGTTGCATCTTAGCCAATGTATAACAAGCAAAAAAAACCAGTCAACGCTATTTAATAGCATTGACTGGTTTTAGTATAGCAGACAGTCTCTATAAATGAATAACAGAGACCATCTTGATAATACATACTACTAGGTAGCGCAGAATATATTACTGATTTTCGCTCGCCAAATCTTGAGCTTCAGTAACGGAAAGAGCAGTCATATTGACGATACCACGTGCAGTTGCTGATGGTGTGAGAATATGTACTGGTTTGCTAGTACCTAATAAAATAGGACCAATAGAGGCGCTACCAGTTGCTGTCTTGAGTAGGTTAAAGGCAATATTTGAGGCGTCAAGTGTTGGTAAGATGAGCAGATTTGCAGCACCTTTCAACGGACTTGATGGCATGTTGTTTAAACGAATATGTTCATTCAACGCGGCGTCACCTTGCATCTCGCCGTCGAATTCAAAGTCTACATTCATATCTGTCAGCAGTTCATAGACCTTGCGCATTTTTACAGCACTGGTGCGATTTGAAGCGCCAAAGTTAGAGTGAGAAACTAGCGCGACACGTGGTGTGATACCAAAGCGACGTAACTGATCAACTGCCAAGACAGTCATTTCAGCCAATTGTTCAGCCGTTGGATCTTCGTGGATATAAGTATCGGCGATGAAAATATTACGATCTTGCATGAGTACCGCATTCATAGCATAGAAGTCATTCACACCTTCTTTTTTGCCAATAACGCTTTGTACATATTTTAAGTGCAACTGATAATGGCTAAACGTACCACATACCATGCCATCTGCAGCGCCATTTTCGACCAATAGTGAGCCGATCAATGTGGTCTTACGACGAACATCACGACGAGCAAGTTCAATACTCACACCAAGACGTTTGTTCTTCTCGTAGTAACCCTGCCAGTAGTCTTTATAACGAGGATCGTCATCGATATTGACGATAGAGATGTTCACACCATCTTTTAGACGTAACCCTAGTTTTTCGATATTGGCTTCGATGACTGAAGGACGACCAATTAAAATAGGTTGTGCTAGCTTTTCATCAACGACCACTTGCACAGCAAGTAAGATATTATTGTCTTCACCTTCACAGTAAACGATACGTTTTGGATCGGCTTTAGCGCGCGCAAAGATTGGTTTCATCACGAATGCAGAGTTATACACGAACTCAGACAGACGCTGACGATAAGCTTGCATATCAGCGATAGGTAAGGTTGCAACGCCTGAATCCATCGCAGCTTGAGCGACCGCAGACGCGATCTCGATGATTAGGTTTGGCTCTAAAGGCCCTGGAATCAGGTAATCACGACCGAAACTTTGCATTTTTTCGATGTTTCTAGCGCTGGTGGTCGGCGTTGCTTCAACGTGTGCCATCGCAGCGATGGCTCTTACGCAAGCGACTTTCATCTCTTCGTTAACAGTCGTGGCACCAACATCTAATGCGCCGCGGAAGATATAAGGGAAGCATAAAGCGTTGTTTACTTGGTTTGGATAGTCTGAGCGACCCGTTGCCATGATGACATCTGGACGTACAGCGTGCGCCAATTCTGGCATGATCTCAGGCGTTGGGTTAGCAAGTGCAAAGACGATAGGGTCTTTTGCCATACGGCGAACCATATCTTCAGATAACGTACCAGGCATCGATAGACCAAGGAACATATCGACATCATCCATCACTTCGTCGATAGTGGTCGCAGTCGTCTCACGCGCATAGCGCTGTTTGGTTTCGTCAAGATTTTCACGGATAGTTGTAATGATACCGCGTGAATCTGAAACAAAGATATTATTTTTGTTCACCCCAAGTGCGCAAATAATATCTAAACAAGAAATGGCGGCGGCACCAGCACCTGAACAGACGATTTTAATCTCTTCGATTTTTTTGCCAGTAATCAATAGCGCGTTGAGCATCGCTGCTGCAACAATGATTGACGTACCATGTTGGTCATCGTGAAATACTGGAATGTTCATGCGCTTACGTAATTCACGCTCAATTTTGAAACATTCTGGTGCTTTGATGTCTTCTAGATTGATGCCACCGAAAGTAGGCTCAAGAGAGGCAACAGCTTCGATGAATTTGTCTGGATCATTTTGTGCAATTTCAATATCAAAAACATCGATACCTGCGAATTTTTTGAATAGAACCCCTTTACCTTCCATTACAGGCTTCGATGCCAATGGCCCGATATTACCTAGACCCAGTACCGCTGTACCGTTGGTGATAACACCAACCAAGTTGCTACGGGCGGTATATTTAGCCGCTAACGTCGGATCTCTTTGAATCTCAAGACAAGGAACTGCCACACCTGGTGAATAGGCAAGTGCTAAGTCACGTTGGTTTGCCAACTGCTTAATAGGGGTGACAGAGATTTTGCCTGGACGTGGGAACTCATGATAATGTAAGGCAGCTTGTTCAAACTGCTCTTTTTCTGTACTAAGGTTATCCGTATTCAAAGTGGTATCGTCATTCATAATAATTGCCATGGTTAGAATAAATTGGAATGAAGTAAATGGAGATAAAAATAACGTTTTACCCTCAAAAAATCATGGAATAATAATCCTCTAAGGGCAACGTGACGCTAAACAGTTAATAATTCAAAGTGTCAGGATTAGCGATTAAGCATTGAGCCAAAAAAGTAATCTAGTAGAATAGTTATTCTAGCACTATTGCCAATTCACTGCCTAGTCAGCTGCCGTGAACGGCGAGAATAATATAGTAAAATGATATTCATTATTTAGCCAATTAATAATGCCAAAAAATAGGGTTAAATATCAACCTTAATCTCATAATGTTTCAAAATATTACAGAATAGCAGTTTAATAACATATCATTAAGACGAGCAACTAATCGGCATTTGCGGCGCATGTGGGGTAGGCGGCATCGTGTCGAGAAGGGTAGCGATTGCTTGTACCTGATAAGGGTTAGCCAGTAAATCGAATACTCGACTCACTTCTTCGAACTGTCCTTGTTCTGCTGCCGTAATGGCACGCTGCGCCATACTATTACGCAGTACATAAACAGGATTATTGTGCTGCATATCATCGATAACTTGCTCAAGTGGCAGCTGCTGTATTTGCGCCATATAACGAGTCGACCAATCTTGCCAGACTTGTTGGGCATCATCGCTAAGCTCATTTGTCATGGTTGACAATAGCTGCTCTTCATAATGGTGCTCATTCGGCGCGACCAAACCGAGTAGCGCACGGAAGCTATTGGTATAGTCCAGCAAGTTGTCTTCTAGTAAGGTTAGCCATTCGAAAGCTAAGGTTAAGCTCTCTTTTGCATGCGGCAGCCCAAGCTTACGACAAAGCCCTTGCTGATAGTGCTGCATAAATGTGGCTTCATAAGGCGCTAGACAGTCTGCTAACGCCTCACGTGTTACGCCCTCTAAGCGCATAAAATGTGGCAGCCAAGCATTGAGATTCCAGTGACCAATAGCAGGTTGATTCTGATAAGCGTAGCGACCAGTATGATCAGAGTGGTTGTTGATCCAAGCAGGATTAAAACGCTCCATAAAGCCAAATGGACCAAAGTCTAAGGTGCTACCAGTGATAGAGAGGTTGTCAGTATTCATTACCCCATGAGCAAAGCCAATCAGTTGCCAATCAGCGATCATTCGTGCGGTTCGCTCAACCACCGTGGTTAAAAATGTCAGTATGGGAGCGTCACTATCACGGCACTCTGGATAATAAGTGTCGATCATATAATCAGTGAACTCAGCGAGTAAATCAGGAGCAAAGCTGGCAATCCACTCGATATGACCTAAGCGAATGTGACTATCAGCCACGCGCATCAATGCCGCACCTGCTTCCATGCGCTCACGGCGCACTCTGGTATCGGAGACAACAAATCCCAAAGCATTAGAGGAAGGAACACCTAATTGTGTAAGAGCATGACCACATAAATACTCGCGAATAGTGCTGCGCAAGACAGCACGCCCATCACCCATCCGCGAATAAGGCGTCAGACCAATACCCTTAAGGTGCAAGTCTTGCAATTGATTATTGTTATCGAGCACTTGTGCCATCAGCAAGCCGCGCCCATCACCCAATTGACCTGCCCATTGCCCAAATTGGTGACCCGCATAAACCATGGCCAATGGCTTAAAATCCGCTGGCATGTATTGACCACCGAGTATCTCTACCCAATGTGTCATTAAATCTTCATCATCTGTCCAGCCTAACTGTTGCGCAACTTGCATGTTGAAGTGTCCAGCACGTGGATTGTCCAGCGGCGTCGGCGGTTGCTCATGATAAAGGCGAGTGTCTAGATTGACATAGGTATTTTGATAGCGCATACAAGCCGTTCCTGCTTTTGAAGTATAAGTAAAGTGTAGGGGCAATAAAAGCACTATAGCATAGCCTTGATATTACATCATTTCACTCTGTCCATCTCTTGTAATAGCGCACCCAAAAACCATGAGTAATATTGAATGCATTTAGCCTATCAAACAAAGATATTGCTTCCACTTGTCCTTTTGATTTCTATAAATCAATGTTCGACACGAGCTATAAAGGATGAGCAAAAAAATCCCTCTATCTGCTACAGATAGAGGGAAGGAGAAGCTTTACAATTATCGTTCATCACAAAGGTAATAAAATACAGTTTAATAATCAGCGATTATGCCGCTTTTTTACTGATGCCGATAGAGCGAAACGCAGTTTTCAAATTGCTATTATGCTCAAGAATTTTTTGTTCAATTTTGGCATAGTCGTGCTTTAGCTCATCTTCCACTTCATGCAAGCGATCGGCATATTCTGTTTTTTTCAGCTCAATCGTTTTAGCTTTGAGAGCTTGCCATTCTTCAACAGTCTGCATAAAGGCATCATATTCAAACTTAATACGATCTTGGAAGCTCTTCATCGCATGAGGAAGATCAATGCCGCCCACTGCTGCCGTATCAATCTGCTGCTGAGCCGCTTTAAATTGCATTTGTACTTCTGCATGCTTGATAGTGGTGTCATCAACGGTACGTAGCTCACTGGTTAAGCCCAGCTTTGATAGGCCAGCAATCAACCATTTAGTAGGATCATACTGCCACCATTTTACCCCGTTACGATAGTCGTATTGGAAGAAGTGATGGTAGTTATGATAACCCTCACCCCACGTAAAGATAGCTAAGAAGAAGTTATCGCGAGCAGTATTGGTATCCGTATAAGGACGCGTGCCAAACATATGACATAGCGAGTTAATAAAGAAGGTAAAGTGGTGCGTCAGTACTAGACGTAGTAAGCCTACGATGACCAAAGTACCCCAAACATCACCCAATAACCAACCGATCGCAGCGACCACACCGATGTTTAATGCCGCAACCCATAAACCGTAATATTTATGCTGAATTTGCAGCGTTCTATCTTTGGTTAGGTCAGGGATATTTTTATAGTCAAATTTACCGCTAGGATAATTGCGTAGCATCCAGCCCATATGACTAAAGAAAAAGCCACGCTTTGCTGAGTACGGGTCTTCTAAGCGGTCATCGACATGACGATGATGCGTACGGTGACCAGAAACCCAATCAAACGCTGAACCTTGTACGGCAAAGGTGGAACCTAGCAATAAAAAGTTTTTGACGATCGGGTGCGCTTTATAAGCACGATGCGATAGCAGGCGATGGTAACCCGCCGTAATACTGATACCTGTCCATACCATAAAGGCACCAAATACGCCCCAAACTGGCGCGCTAACATCATGAGTAAACAAATACCATGGTGTAATGATCGCAGCAGCAATAGGTGTGGCTACCAAGATAGTTGCTGGAATCCAATTGATCGGCGCTTTTGTAAACTCAAACTCGCGCATATCAATGCTGTCTTCTTTAGTAGCGACATCTTGCTCTCCCGCAGCATGAGCGTAGTTGCGTTTGGCAACAGGCTGCTCATTAAGCGAGCTTGCAGTTTTACTCTCGTCAAAACGTGTCTTAAAACGTGTGGCTTGAGTGCTGGCGGCTTTGATAAGCGTATCACCAGATTTGATAGCGAAACGTAAGCCTTTAAGCGGTAAGCCAAGTGCTTTTTTTGCAATCATATAATATCCCTAACGGTATTAATTTAAGCCTATATGATACCTTAAAAAATCAATAAAGTGAACAGTTATACACTGTAAAAATATTGCTAAATAACAATAACTTGTATTGATTATGGAATGTATTAACGAAAATAATGGATGACTTATCAGGCATTGAGGAGAAGTGTAAGTAACACCGTAGATATGTAGATGATTTTAAATAAATCAAATAAAGGCGATGCTTATTAACCCAGCAGTAAATAACTCGGAAAATCAGTGATGATGACGTCAGCTTGCCACGCGATCAGCTGTTTAATCGTGTCAATATCATTGACCGTCCACGCACTCACTGGCAAGCCATAACGGTGGCTATGTTCAATGACTGCTCGACTAATAAGCGGATAGTGGATACCTAGCTGAATACAGCCAAGTTGCAAGGCGGTATTCGGCGCAGTCATTAAGACTTCAGGTGTGCGAATGAGCAAGCCGCGAGAGATAGGCTTTAGTAATGGATGACGTTGTAAGCGAACATGTAGCTCTACATCGAAACTGGTCAGCACAATGGGTAGTTTGGCAAGTGGGCTATCGATGAGGTTGCGTGCCAATGCTTGTACCAATTTAGCATAATCAGTACGGTCATGCGTTTTAATCTCCAGTTCAATATCAGTAAAGCCAGTTAGCAACGGTGCTACCTGCCCTAATGTCATAATCTGATGACCAAACTGCGAATGGCGTTGAAGCTCAGTAAGATTTAACTGATCAACACGTGCTTGCTGACCACACATGCGTTGCAGCGTGTCATCATGAAACACGATTAAATGACCATCCGCACTCAGTTGTACATCAAACTCAACCCCTGCTAGACCCTGAATGTTAAGACGTTGAGCGTACTCAAAGCCTGAAAAGGTATTTTCTAATGCTTCGCCGCGCGCACCGCGATGACCCAATAAAAGCGTGTTTTCGAAATTTATCATAATTTATATGGTTGGTTAGTGATACGCGCAATCATATAGTGCTAAAACAACAGCGTCTAATAAAATTTGCTCGATAGAGCAATATTACTATGTGGTTCCTTTTATCCAAAAACTTTATAGATATGAGCTGAGCGAAATCTTAGAATAGGTTTACTGTCTGTCAGACATTCAACAGACCCTAGTTGATCGCGGTAGTCTAAAAGCGTATTTATAGCGAATTCATAAGTATGTATTTGTTATGTTTTTGCAACTAAATACAGGTTTTACCTATAATGAGGGGCGTTATTTGTATATCCATGGGCTACACTAATGAACATTTTATTTAAACACCGTATAATAATCTGGTTTTCAAACCTAGGGCAGCTAGGGTTGCGGTTTGAACATCAATCACTGTCCATCAGTGGCGGTACGTATTAGTAAATTGGGAGCAAAAGAAATATGAGCGTAGCAAATAAAAACGTGAGCAAGTGGTATAAAGTGGCTGGTATTGGCATGGTATGTGGTTTAGCGCTTGCTGGCTGTGATCGCTCAGAGAAGGAAGATTCCACTGAGACGGCAGAGCTCACAGAGCAAGAGCCTGCGTCTACTGAAAACACCGCAGCTACTGCGGTGAGCTGTGATGACCCAATGGTACAAGATCGTCTCAAAACGGCTCTAAAAAACACGCTCAATCAACAAGCACAAACGCTGGCTACCAACTACGCAAATGATGCAGAGATCAGTCTCGCTAGCGGCGCTATCACTAATAAAACCAACGGCATTGTGATTGATGTACAAAATGCTGCAGTATTACAAGCAGCCAATGACAATGGTATGACGACTTGTCAGGCAAGCGTGAGCATGACGTTACCAAGCGAAGATTTGTATCAAGCCAGTCAAATACAAGCAGCCAACAATCTACCGAGCCTACAATCACGCTTAGCGCAAAATAACATTCGTATCAACAATAACATGTTGGTTGATGATGCCTTTACCTATGTCGTTGGTACTCAAGGCGGTCAAGTACGCACACGTATTGCTGGGCAGCCAGCATTGATTACTGTGGTCGCCGATGTGATGGCAGGTTCTGTATTTAAATCAGCGATGGATGAGCAGCGTGCCCAACGTAGCGCAGAGCGCCGTGCAGCACAAAACGATGACAGTCAGTCAGCACCCGTTCGTCAGCCTCAAGTAGTCAAGCCAGTTGAGCCGATTCGTCCTACTCAGCCTGCCACGCCGCCGACTATTAACAATCCAAGCAGTAGTAATACGGATAGCAGCGCGTCAGCCACTCCTGAGGTTAAAACCCCAGTCACATCCGCTGTACCGAAATCAGTACCTAAAGATGAAAGTATCGATATGGTTATTATTGAAGATGACAGCGCTACTTACTAATTAGTAAGATTTAAGCTGTTCTCGAACCATATTTTCGTTACTGAATAGTATCGCTTAGTCAGTAAAAAGCCCGCAGTGTTAAGGTTGCGGGCTTTTTTATATTTTATGCTAAACCTTAATTCTAGGGTCTGCTTTTAGCGTTTTAGTCCACTGAAGTAGTCCTGCGCAATTATTTTTTATCAGCGAATTTTTGTAATACCTGACTGTCCCATAAGACTTCAGAGACTTTATTGGGATCTGTACAAAAGCGAGCAGCGACAAACAACCAATCCGATAAGCGATTGATAAAGCTCACGGCCGTACTGCGAATCGCTTGTGGACGCTCTTGCTGTAATAGCACTGCTTGGCGCTCTGCACGGCGACAGATCGTACGTGCAACGTGTAGTTGGCTGACCAATACCGAACCTGTGGGCAAGATAAAATCTTTTAGCGGCGGCAAGGTCGTATTCATCACATCAATTTGCTGTTCTAACCATGTAATGTGAGTGGCATTGACGCCTTCATATTCTGGCATAGCCAGCTCACCACCGATATTAAACAATAAATGCTGAATGATGACTAACGCTTGAGAAAATTCCTTCTCTATAGACTGTCCTTTATTATGCTGTAACTGAGCACGTACCAGACCAATGTGTGAGTTAAGCTCGTCGATATCACCCATTACGCTAAATAGATTGTCTGCTTTGCTGACGCGGCTGCCGTCTGCCATGCCAGTGCTACCGTCATCTCCAGTACGCGTATATATTTTGCTTAAACGATTGCCCATATCTAAATCCTTAACAGTTTTTTATGATTGAATGAGGTTAGTTGCGGGCTCATTGTAGTATTTTATGGCTGTTTTCGCTAAGATAATGGGTTAGGTTTTATGTTGCCGCTATTTTTACAGTTATAACGACCATAGTCAGTACTGTTTAATATCCAAACATTGATTATATCTTTGTTTTTATTTTATCTATTCCATTTATATTAAAAGGCTTTTTAACCATGACCACACCACTTGCCGATGCGATGTCTCAGCTTGCTATTCATGACTCACTGACTGGCGGAAAACGTCAGTTCGTACCACTCAAATCAGGGCAAGTAGGCATGTATGTGTGCGGTATGACCGTTTATGATTATTGTCATATTGGGCATGCGCGGGTGATGGTTGGTTTTGACATGGTAGTGCGCTGGTTGGCTCAGTTAGGCTATGACGTTAATTATGTGCGCAATATCACCGATATTGATGACAAAATCATCGCGCGCGCCGCCGAGAATGGCGAAGAGATAGGTACGTTAACGCAGCGTTTTATTGAAGCCATGCACGAAGATTTCGCAGCACTTGGTTGCTTGGCACCTGATGCTGAGCCGCGGGCGACTGACCATATTGATGACATGCAACACATGATTGAGACGCTGGTTACAGGTAATTATGCGTACACAGGCGACAATGGTGATGTCTACTATGCCGTCGATAATTTTGCAGATTATGGTAAATTGTCTAAGCGTAATCTCGATGAGATGCAAGCAGGTTCACGCGTCGATGTCGAAAATGACAAACGAAATCCGTTTGACTTTGTCCTGTGGAAAGCCGCGAAACCTGATGAGCCGCAATGGGCGTCACCATGGGGACAGGGGCGTCCAGGTTGGCATATCGAATGCTCAGCGATGTCGACCAAGTGCTTGGGTAGTACCTTTGATATTCATGGCGGTGGTCACGACTTACAGTTTCCGCATCACGAAAACGAGATAGCGCAGTCTGAAGCCGCGACTGGCTGTGAATACGCGCGTAACTGGATGCATGTCGGTTTCATTAATGTCGATGGCGAAAAAATGTCTAAGTCATTAGCGAACTTTTCAACCATTCGCGATGTGATAGCAAAATACCTACCTGAAACGGTGCGCTTTTTCTTATTATCAAGCCATTATCGCAGCCAAGTCAATTTTTCTGACAACGCATTGGATGAAGCACATAATAGCCTAAGCAGGCTATATAATGCATTAAAATTGGCCGAACAACAAAAAGGGCAGACGCTCGTAGTCAGTGATACGCTGATAAATGATGCTTATAGTAGCAGTGCCGGACAAGACTTTATCAAAGCCATGAACGATGATTTTAATAGTTCAACGGCGATCAGTGTACTGTTTGGGCTGGCGCGCGACATTAATAAAGCCATTAAAGCCGAAGAGGTAGACACTGCATGGCAATTAGCAGAGCAGCTCAAAGCGTTGGCACAGGTACTCAATATTTTACAGCAGCCAGTTCAACAGTTTTTGCAAGCAATAATTGGTGAACAGGCAGATGATGGGTTAACCGATGACACTATCGATGGTTTAATCATTGAGCGTGCGGATGCCAAAACCAATAAAAACTTTGCGCGTGCTGATGAGATACGTGAGCAATTAAAAGATGCTGGTATTGAGCTTGAAGACAGCCGTGCTGGCACGACATGGCGCCGTGCTTAAGGCAATCATGTTACAGAACACCCATATAGATAGTCATAAACTAAGTCAGCTTTGAGCTGGCTTTTTTTATAGACTAAACTAGGGCGTATCATCATTCTAAAAATGGTGCTAAGAACAAGACAAATTGCAGTCAAACAAGAAAGATCAAGCTAAATTGGCTATGTAATATATGTAAGAATAAGCTTTGTAGGCAAGCTTCAAGAGATGCAAACATCAAGTGAATTAATGGCTTTTAAAATATGAATATTCTCAAAAAAAGCATTGTTGGCGGTCATCGTATAGCAATTGATACCGACAGTGACCACTATCCTAACGCCCAGCGTTGGAATGTGCGCGCCAGTACTTTGTCATTACTATTGGTTTTTTTTATAGTCAGCATGAGTGCTGTGTTTGCACCCGCTAATGCCGCAAGCACTAGCGATAGCAAACAAGCTGCGGATGAGCAGTCCATCTCGTCATCAACTTCAATTAGCAAGCCCGATAATCTGGCTGAATATGCCACTCAAAAAATCAATACAATTAAAGACGAAAGCCTCAGCATCTCTGGCGTTGCAGAAGAGATATTTGATCCTACCGAGCGCAATGTAGTAGAGCAAGCGGGTAATTTGCAGGGCGATTCTGGACTGACGGGTGAATACAATGAAAGTTATTATTTGCTAGACAAGCTCAATGTAGGCTTGCCGCCATTATCGGAGCCGCCAAATTTAACCACGCCACTGGCGACTTTAGAATTTTTTCAATCAGCGGTCATGAAGCAACAATACGACTTGGCCGCTTATGCACTTAACATGAATTTAATCGATCAGAAAATTCAGCGTAACCACGCGCTTGAGTTATCAAAACGGTTGGATTTTTTGTTAACGGAAAAAGAGCTTTATGTTTTTGATGATCTGCCAGATCGCCCAGATGGTTTAATCGAGCCGCCACTTGGCAATACCAGTAGTATCATGGGCATCCCTAGACGTTCGATTCAGCTAGGCTATATCGACTATCGTGAGCGCCGTGTCCCCATTTATTTGCAACGAGTACGGGTTGGTGAGGCTGCGCCTATTTGGGTGTTTTCTGCACAGACAGTTGATAATATTGACAATCTCTATGAGCAATATCATCCAGCGGAATTTGAGCGTTATTTACCTGGATGGTTAAAACTTAAGATTTTTAGTATTGCACTATGGGAGTTTTTGGCATTAGCACTGTTTTTCTTAGTGACCATGGGAGTAGGGTGGTTACTCAGTAAAGGCACGGAAAAAATCATCAGCCGTTATATCGACGATGAAAAATACAGCAATTATGTTGGTAGTACTAATGGCGTGGCAGATTTGGTTAATAAGCTGACCGTGCCGTTGACTTTTACCATCAGTTTTTTGCTCGTCTTTACTTTAGTGTCAGGCGGCTTTCCTTATTTGGATGCGGTAGCTTCATCGACTCGTCCGCTTATCTGGATTGGGCTAGTATTTAGCACCTTATGGCTTGGCATTCGCGTTATTAACTTTTTTGCTAATCGCTATCAAAGCCTACAAATTGAAAATCTGGCTGAAGAGCACTTTGATAAAGAGCGCCGTCGCCGTACTTATGTATCGATATTTCGCCGCGTCTTTATTTTTGTCATGATTTTGGGCAGTATTTGGATTGGTCTCAGTGAATTTGCCAACATGGAAGGCCTTGGCAAAACGCTATTGACCTCGGCTGGTATCGCAGGCGTGGTCATCGGAATTGCCGCGCAGCCGATACTGGGTAACATCATTGCTGGGGTACAGGTGGCCGTGACCCAGCCGGTACGGATTGGCGACAGTGTGATAATGGATGGCAACTTTAGTACCGTTGAAGACCTGCGTTATACGTATGCGGTACTCAAAACATGGGATGAACGTCGATTGATCGTGCCGATGCGCGAATTGATCACCGAAACGGTAGAAAACTGGTCACATACAGAAGTACATCAGACCTGTCCTGTGTTTTTATATGTCGATTATGGTGCAGATATTGATGCCATTCGCCAGCAATTTATATCGGCGGTTAAAGACAATAAGCTTTGGGACAACAAAACTGAGCCTGAAATGTTTGTCGTTGAGGTGACTGCCAATATTATTCACCTGCGCGGCGCTGTTTCAGCGGTAGGTCCCATAGAAGCATGGACACTGGCCTGTGAGATACGTGAGCAGATGCTGAATTATCTATATAGCAAACAAAAAGCTTATCTGCCTGCTGAACGTTTAATATTGAAGGGTAAAGACCAGTAACCGACGATTGAGTATATTTTCTATGCTTTTAAACAGCTGGTCTTTACGGACGTCGATATCGATAGACAAGCGCTAGCAAAATAAGCTGACAAATATAGCATGCGATTTGTCTGATTATTTGTTATAATATGGCGTTATTTTTAAGGGATAAATGAGCGATTAAGAGTAGGGGCGCGCTATATTTGTGCAAACTTATTAGCATCAATCAATTGCAATTTTCGAGTGTCTCTGTTTGTTTAATCACAAACACCGGCTGGCTCATTGCTGATTATCTAAAACTTTGTGATACAAGGTCTTTAATTTTAAGACTTTAGCTTCATAAAGTCATATCGTTGATTTTGGTTGATTGTCTTAATGCCAAAAATATCCCACCCATCAAAATAACCACCACTAGGGGTCTGTATGTTGCGAATTGTCGATGAAGCCTTAACCTTTGATGACGTTTTATTGTTGCCAGCTTATTCTGAAGTCTTGCCAAAAACTGCCGATCTGACCACCCGTTTGACCAAAAATATCACGCTGAATCTACCGCTGATTTCCGCCGCGATGGATACCGTGACCGAATCTGAAATGGCCATTACGATGGCACAGCTAGGCGGTATGGGTATCTTGCACAAGAGCATGGATATCGCTAAGCAAGCCACACAAGTACGCCGCGTCAAAAAATTTGAAGCAGGTACGGTTGTAGATCCGATTACTGTGCATCCAGAGATGACGATTGGTGATCTGCTACAGCTGACGCAAGATAATAATATCTCAGGCGTACCTGTGGTAGAAAGAGGCACTGATAATGTCGTGGGTATTGTGACTCACAGAGATTGGCGCTTTGAAACCAATCTGTCTTTGCCAGTTAGTAAAATCATGACGCCAAAAGATCAGTTGGTGACAGTACATGAAGGTGAAAGCAACGAAAACATCAAGCGTCTGCTACATGAACACCGTATTGAAAAAGTCATCGTTATCGACGATCATTTCCGCTTACGTGGTTTGATTACGGTTAATGATTTTGCAAAAGCTGAAAACAATCCAAATGCTTGTAAGGATGAGCAAGGTCGTCTGCGTGTTGGTGCTGCTGTTGGTACTGGTGCAGATACCCAAGCGCGTGTTGAAGCGTTAATCGCTGCTGACGTCGATATCATTGTGGTTGATACCGCACATGGTCATTCAAAAGGCGTGATTGATAAGGTATCTTGGATTAAAAAGCACTATCCACACGTACAAGTCATCGGTGGCAATATCGCAACAGGGGATGCTGCACTTGCACTACGTGATGCAGGCGCTGATGCGGTAAAAGTCGGTATTGGCCCTGGCTCTATCTGCACTACGCGTATCATCGCTGGTATCGGTGTGCCGCAAATCTCAGCCATCGATAACGTCGCTAGCGCATTAAAAGACAGTATTCCACTGATTGCTGATGGCGGTATTCGCTATTCAGGTGATATGGCAAAAGCCATCGCTGCTGGTGCTTCGTGCATCATGGTAGGCTCATTGATGGCGGGTACTGAAGAAGCGCCGGGTGAGGTTGAGCTGTTCCAAGGTCGTTACTACAAAGCTTACCGCGGTATGGGTAGTTTGGGCGCGATGTCAGGTTCAAATGGCTCATCAGATCGTTACTTCCAAGATGCTAAAGATGGCGTAGAAAAATTAGTACCAGAAGGTATCGAAGGCCGAGTTCCTTATAAAGGTCCAGTTGCTGGTATTGTTAATCAGTTGGTTGGCGGTTTGCGCTCATCAATGGGTTATACTGGCTCTGCGACTATCGAAGATATGCGTACCAATCCGCAATTCATTAAGGTGACATCGGCGGGTATGAAAGAGTCGCATGTCCATGATGTACAAATCACCAAAGAAGCACCGAACTATCGTGTGAATTAAAAAGTGTTTTGTAATCCTGCATTACGTCAACGATAGCTATTTTGCAGGGCTGCAGTGACCTTAAGATACAAACAGCCAACAATGCCTTGTTATTGTTGGCTGTTTTTTTTGTAAAATACACAAGCGGATTATAATAATAACTACTTAGACTGTTTATACGTTATTGTTTGCGTATTCGTCTGGTTTTCACTCTTAGATTTGGGAGCATACATAATGAGCTACTTTGGCACCGATGGTATTCGCGGAAAATTCGGTGAGTCGCCGATCACACCAGACTTTATTTTAAAATTGGGCTATGTGACGGGACGTGTGCTGATAGAGAATAATGACAATCCTGCTCGCAAGCCAAGCGTGGTCATCGGTAAGGATACGCGGCTGTCAGGTTATGTGATTGAAGGCGCATTGCAAGCGGGGTTTAATGCCGCTGGTGTCGATGTGCATATGCTTGGACCATTACCCACACCAGCGATTGCGCATTTGACCCGTAGTTTTAATGCAGATGCTGGGGTGGTTATTTCAGCGTCGCACAATCCTTACTATGATAACGGTATCAAACTGTTTTCAGGTGATGGCAAAAAGCTGACTGATGAGATGCAAAACTCTATTAATGACAAGCTAAAAGCGATTATGAGTGCCTCTGAGGCGGACAATAATGTGATTATGCCTATTCTTGATCCAGCACAATTAGGGAAAAACAATCGAATCAATGATGCCAAAGGTCGCTATATCGAATTCTGTAAAGGCAGTTTTCCTTATCAGTACGACTTGAGTCATCTGACTGTCGTCGTAGATTGTGCCAATGGTGCAGGCTATAGCGTGGCACCAAGAGTCATGCGTGAGTTGGGTGCCAATGTGATTGCTATTAACAATACGCCTGATGGCATCAATATCAATGCCGACTGCGGCTCTACCCATCCTGAAGGCTTACAGAAAGCAGTGATTGAGCACGAGGCAGATGTTGGTATCGCACTAGACGGTGATGGTGATCGTATTGTGATGGTTGATGAGGCTGGTAATCTGGTTGACGGCGATGGCATTTTATACGTACTTGCTACCCAAGGTCAGACTAAGGCGAAAGGTGTGGTTGGTACGCTCATGAGTAACATGGGCTTAGAGTTGGCACTCAAAGCGGCAGACATTAAATTTACTCGTGCAAAAGTAGGCGATCGTTATGTGATGCATGAGCTTGAAGCGAATGGCTGGATACTGGGCGGCGAACCATCGGGTCATATTCTATGTTTAGATAAGAGTCGTACGGGTGATGCAATTATCGCCGGCTTGCAAGTGCTTGCGGTGATGGAAGCACGTGGTAAAGCGCTCAGTGATTTGACCGAAGGCTTTGAAAAATTGCCACAAAAACTGGTCAATGTACGCTTAAGTAAAATGCAAGATCCGTTTGAACATGAAGAGCTGGTTGCTGCTTTTGCAAAAGCACAGGCCACTTTAGAGGGTCGTGGTCGTCTGCTCATTCGACAGTCAGGTACAGAGCCTATGATACGTGTGATGGTTGAGTCGGATGATGAAATAGAATGTGATGTATTGGCAAATGATTTGGCTGACCATATCAAAGCAATATTGGGTTAAAGTCATAATATAGTTATATTAAAATAAGGAATATTTTATGAGCATGGATTTTACCGATCAGCGTTTGTCATACGAAAAAGGTGAGCTTGATCAACAGTCCGTCCCAGACTCTCCATTTGAGCTACTAAAAGAATGGATGAATGAGGCAATAGCACAAAAGGTGCAAGAGCCTTATGCGATGAGTCTAGCGACGTGCGGTGCTGATAATAAACCTAGCGTGCGCATCGTACTTATGCGTGAGATTACTGAAAATGGTGTGGTGTTTTATACCAACTATGAAAGCGCTAAAGGTCAAGATATTGCCGAAAACCCGAATGTCGAAGCGCTATTCTTTTGGCATGAGCTGGAGCGTCAAGTACGTATTAGTGGCAGTATTGCTAAAATCGATGCTAATAAGTCAGCTGCTTACTTTCAAAAGCGTCCTCACGACAGTCAAGTGGGTGCGTGGGTCAGTCAGCCTCAAAGTGGCGAAGTTGCTGATCGTGAGGTGATGCAAACCAAGTTTGATGAGCTGCAAAATCAGTATCCAGAAGATAGCCAAGTGCCAACACCAGAGTTTTGGGGTGGTTACGAGATTACCATTCATGAGATTGAGTTTTGGCAAGGTCGTGCCAACCGTATGCATGACCGTATTGTCTATACTAAAGACAATGGTGAAAGCTGGACTACCAAGCGCCTTTTGCCTTAAACATATTTGCTACTTATTATTTAGATATAAGCAGAGAGTGATTTCTTAGGTGCTGTTGCTGCTCTAAACAGCAACAGCACCTAATTTTATTAAAAGCTTTATGGTATAAGCTCGAGTACTTGCGACTTTTTTAGCTTTCCTGGGAAGTTTCCTGTAAATATACGGCAATATAAAGTTTTGTCGTTCTCTAAGTATGTTGAAGAATCAAGTTTGATGCTATAGATGTATTGATCTGAAAGTGTGTCAGCAGTAGGTTTGGTTTTTTTAGGAATATTGCCGCTCAAATAATTATTCGAAGAGTAGTCAGGAATGTATTTATCATCATAGATTCGTTTATCGTTGATACAATGTATATAACTCCCTGTATTTCTAGTTGATTCACGTATTGAAAAATTAGCTTCTGATAAAAAAGTTATTTCATAATATGATGATGTCCGTTTAAATTCGACCAATTGAACTTCCGTATTTTTATGATTTTTTATGCACCCTGATAAAATTAGTAAAGTGCTTAACCCTATCATTTTATGCCGCATTATTGTTCCTTTCATATAATAAATTCATCATAAATTGACTGTAGGTGTAAGCAGCATAACAATTGATTGATAGTATGAAGATTTCCTTGCTCAAGTCTTACCATTTAAATAAGAGAAAGGCCGAGTTGCAGATATCCCCTTACTTTTTATTTTTTTGGGTGTCGACATCGACCGACACCGACATACCGGGGCGCAATTGCGCAAGCTCAGGTTGTCCTTGCTCTAAATCTATTCGTACCGGAATACGCTGAGCGATTTTAATATAGTTGCCAGTCGCAGGGTTTGCCGCGCCCGCGCTAAATTCACTGCCAGTCGCTGGCGAGATATTGCTGACATGACCTCGAAACGTAGCGCCGCCTAGCGCATCCACATGAATAGTTGCAGGCTCACCGACAGCCATATTTGCCACTTGGGTTTCTTTAAAGTTGGCGATAATCCACACGCCTTTTGGAACCACATACATGAGCTGTGTGCCCGCGCTGACATATTGCCCAGCTTTGACGCTGACTTGACTCAGTTGTCCTGATTCAGGAGCAGTAATAATCGTATTGTCTAAATTAATCTTTGCTTGCTTAGCAACTGCTTCTGCATTTTTAATATTGGCATCGAGTGATGAGCGGCTACCACTGGTTTTTTTGCTAGCCTCAAGGGCGACTTGTAAATTGGCTTCTGCTTGCTGAACGCCAGCTTGTGCTTGAGCGAGCTGAGCTTGGGCATGAGCAACTTCTGCTTTGGACACAGCACCAATGGCATCAAGTCCTTGATAGCGCTTGACGTCTTCGCGTGCACTATCAACGCTAACTTTGGCACTATATAAGTCCGCTTTACGTGCTTCGATTTGCGCCTGACTGGTGCCCGTATCTTGCGCATTGCTTGAGCGGTCGGTCATAGCGACTTCGATATTGGCTTGTGCTTGTTCGAGCTGCTGCAAAAAGGCACGGTCGTCTATCTTAACCAACAAATCACCCGCTTGTACATTTTCAAAATCTTGCACTGCCACTTCTGTGACATAGCCAGAAACTTGCGGGCTGATAATCGTTGTTTGACCTTTTACAAAGGCATTATTAGTCTGCTGAACCGTAGGCGTAAAGGGCGGTAGCTTCCACGCATAAAGAATCAAAAGGACGCCAATAATGATTAGTGCAATCAATAAGCCTAGGTTAAAATAAGATTTCTTTTTAGGCGACCAACCTGTAGCGTCAGGAATAAGCTCTTTTGGCGGCATTGGCGTTTCATCAGCATCAGCAACGGACGTTATTATCGAGTCCTCTTTTTTCGCTACGGACGCAGTATCATCGTTTTTTGATTGGCTTAGAGGCATCTCTATTGCTGCTGCCTTGGATGATGTCTGATTGTTTTCAGCAGTATTTTGGGTGGCATCTTGAGCGGTGTCTTGATTATGGTCATCAAGATCATTTAACTTGTCTTCGCTCATGATGCGCTCCTAATGAGATTGGTAAACATAGTGGATAACTTTTTAAAATATAGTAATTAGCATAAGAAGAAAAGGTAACAGCAAAAAATCGATATTATTGTCACCTGTTATTTTTTGCCCATCATTTCTGCCAATGCGGCAAGTTCTTTACCAAGTGGATTGCGTTTATGATAAAGGTAATAAAAATAAATCATCAATAAATATAGCGCAGTGATAGTGGCGCTCACCGCCATCAAAAAGAATAAATCGTCATAAGCGGCGACCGTGGCTTGACGTTGCACACCCTGTAGCATTTGGGTCATCGTAGCAGGATCAGTGGTATTCATTGAACTGACCATATCGGCATAATGCATCTGAGTACGAATGGTGGTAAATGCTTGAATACCTGCCGCGCCTGCCAAACCACCGACCGTTTGTGAAATACCAAAAATAACCGAAAAGCTAATAATATAGGCAGGTCCGTTAGCAATGGCGCGAAACATACCTTCAAATACCATTGGTCCCATAAAGTAAACGGCAGCAAAAGCGATTATAAACTGACTGAAATAGAACATATAAGGGGCAGAGTTTAGCGACACACCCGTATCTACCCATGCACCAATCGCAATCAATGCAACCGCAAAAATCACTGGTCGGCGCAGATCCGTCGCCTTGGTGGTAAAAATGCTAATCACTAATGCCAGTATGCTAGCCACCAAGATGATGGCATAAAAAACAATCAGCTGGTCATTACCATAACCAAGGTTTGCTAATAATCCTGCGGCGCCCACACTTTGCTCAGACAGCAAAATACGCATGACGGCACCAGTAATCATAAAGGCAATAATGGTGCGACTACGCATCCAGCGCACTTGTAACATAGGGTTTTTGCGGTGCGTCTCAATCCATAAAGCAATCGAGATAGTCACGACGGCAATAATCAGTGGATAGCTAAGCCAAGGCATTGTCCACCATTGAATTCTACCTTGTACTAAAAATACGGATAGGGCGGCAAGACCACTGGCAAAAAAGCCAAAACTCACCAAATCAAGTTTTTCAAAGACCTTTTCCGTGTTGCCCGGTGGTAGCTCAAGAATGTTAATAAGCCCAAAGCAAATCAGCGATAATCCCACTTGAAATAAAAATAAACCTTCAAGCTGACCATCAACGGCTAAATAAGGCGAGATAATCCGTGACAGTGGAATGCCAAACTGTACCAAGCCAAAGCCCAGTATCAGTCCGCTGATACGCCGAGCAGTTGGCATGCCTTGTAGACAATAAAAAATAGACAATACCGTCATCGCACTAGCCACCACACCACTAAAGCCACGGGCGAGCAGTTCTAAATAATAAGGCTCAATGCTAACCCCAATCGTCGTACTGAGTAGATTACTACTGACCAACCACTGCATACTGGTGGCTGCCAACAAAAAGAAAAGAGTGATTTTGCTAAATAGCGACATACCAAATTGCTGACGAATTTTGTACAGCAGCACCGTGACACAAGCATTGGTCATATTGTAAGCGACTGATATCCAGCCACCTTCTACTGGTGTTAAGCCCATTTCACCTTGGATTTGAGTGAGATTCGCGACCAATAGACCATTCTGAAAGCTGGCAGTTAAGCCGATAAAAATACCAATCAGTAAATAAAATACTTTACGGCGCACAGGGTGATCAGGGGTGGCAGGCGAGCCAAGCATGAATGGTCGTTCATGGGGCTTAAACTGGTATTCAGTACTCATGGATGGATAATCTGCGTAGAGGGATAAAATGGTGTATAGCCGTTGTTAAACAAGCATCGCGCTCGTCGGATAGTCATGAAACTCAAGACGTTCAAAGTCATTTAATAAAAAGTCATTTAATAAAAAGTCATTTAACAGAAAGCCATTTAGTAGGCTGATAAAACCAAAAAAGTATTCTAAACCCTGTTTTGAATATTTTATCATAATTTTTGTTGAGCATTTATCACGCATAACTAACACATTGAAAATCAAATTAAAAGATAGATGCAGCTGTCTGTCAATGAGAGAAGATAAGAAACACAGTGCTATAGTCAGAGCACTTTTAAACTGCTACGGCTTTACCCGCCATAGATGTACTCAGTGTACTATCTGCGGTCGGTCGCCTTGTAGCGATTCTAAAATTCCTTGACTATATGTCACATAGCTACGACTCAGGTCATTTTCACCCATAAAAAACAGCTCTATAAAGAGCTGTTTTTTTATACATTAAATAGTCGATAAACAGTTAGACTATGGTACTAAATAGAGTGATCATAATTCGCCTCTAAACGCATGCTGCGCTGATAGCTATCAAGACTGGCGAGTTGTAAAGCATACTGCTTGATATGCGGATAATCATCTAACGCTTCACGCTTAGCCAGCATGATTAAGTCGAAAGACAGCATAAAGTCAGCGCCGCTTAGCTTATGACCAACGATAAATGACTTATCTGCAACTTCCTCGTTTAGATAGCTCAACAATCTGTGTTTTTCTTGACTGATATAACCATCTAAAAACTCGTTATCGACGATGCCGGCTTTTTTGGTAAATAGCTCCAGTAATAACGGCAACATGAGCGAGCTTTCAGCAAAGTTAATCCATTGCAGATAATGTCCATAGTCTACGCTATCAGTCGTAGGACGTAAGCGCTCTGGCGCAAATCGCTCAATCAATAACTCAGTGATTGCACCCGACTCGGCATAAAGTTGACCATCCATCTCGATAACCGGAGATTTACCGAGTGGATGTACCGCCTTTAAACTGTCTGGTGCCAAATGAGTATTAGGATCGCGTTGATGACTAATGATCTCATAAGGCACGCCCAGCTCTTCTAAAAGCCATAAAATACGTAATGAGCGAGACTGGTTGAGATGATGTAAGCGAATCATGATAGTGGCCTTTTGCATGGTCTATTATATTAACGTTAAAAAGATATTAACCTTTCAGCTTAGTGATTAAGCGCTTGGCAGCTTCCTCTGATGACGCTGGGTTTTGCCCAGTAATCAGCAAGCCATCTTCAACCACAAATGATTCCCAATCAGCGGCTTTTTCATAGTTACCACCATTGGCTTTTAGTGCATCTTCTACTAAGAATGGCACGACATCTGTTAGACCAACGGCGTCTTCTTCTGAATTGGTAAAGCCAGTCACTGTTTTGCCTTTGACTAAATACTCACCGTCAATTTTGACATTTTTAAGAGCGGCTGGAGAATGACAAACAAAGGCGACAGGTTTGTCTTGTTTGACAAACGTCTCAATCAAATTGATCGAATTTTTATCAACTGCCAAGTCCCATAGTGGACCATGACCGCCTGGATAAAAGACTGAATCAAAATCTTCAGCGTTCATATCAGCGAGTTTTTCAGTATTGGCAAGATGCTTTTGAGCATCGCTGTCTTCTTTAAAGCGCTTGGTATCTTTCGTTTGCGTGTCTTCAGTATCGCTGCTCGGATCAAGTGGTGGCTGCCCGCCAGCAGGAGAAGCAAGTGTCACATTGACGCCCGCATCGATAAAAGCGTAATAAGGCGCGGCAAACTCTTCTAGCCAAAAGCCCGTTTTTTTGCCAGTATCGCCCAACTTATCATGTGAGGTTAGTACCATTAAAATATTCATAGTCGTCCTTATTTATTATTGATGTTGTTTTTAAATCATGGGTTGTTAGCAGTCATGCTTAATTGGTCATCTGTAATTAATATGAGTATTTGCAATGACTGCTAGCGGTATTCATAGAACAGTATTCATGGTTGAGAGGTCATTTTCAGTGGTTGTCTTAGCAAGTTATGTTGTTAAGTCGTTATTTGCGATTCAATCAACTGATAACCATTGGTTCTGTTATTCAACCTCAGAAACTTTAACCACTGTTTTACCAAAGTTATCGCCATTTAGCATGCGCACAAAGGCATTTGGTGCATCGTCTAAGCCTTCAGCGATATATTCTTTGGTTTTAACATCGCCTGACTCGACCCATTTGCTCATGGTTTTTAAGAATTCTGGGAAGTGATCACCATACTCTTCAAAAATAATAAACCCTTTGATGGTGAGACGACGGCTTAGAATGTTGCCCATTAATACGCCTAGACGATCTTTGCCATCAGGCAGCTCGGTGGTGTTGTATTGCGAGACCAGACCACAGACTGGGATACGTGCATGCGCATTTAATAATGGCATAACGGCATCAAACACTTTGCCACCGACGTTTTCGTAATAGATATCGATGCCATCTGGGCACGCCGCTTTTAATTGCTCGGCAAAGTCATCCGCTTTATGGTCAATACAGACATCAAAGCCTAGCTCATTGACAGCAAAGTCACATTTTTCTTTGCCACCAGCCACACCAACGGTACGTAAGCCATATTGGTTGCCAACTTGACCTACCGTTGCACCAACGGGACCCGTTGCAGCAGCGACGACCAAAGTTTCCCCTTTTTGCGGCTTACCGATGTCGGTCAAACCCATGTAACCGGTAAAGCCTGGCATACCTAGTACGCCTAAACCATAAGAGGGATTTGACATGTTTTTGTCAAGCTTTAAGACGCCTTCGCCATCACTGACGCTATAGTCTTGCCAGCCTGAGTTTGAGACCACTAAGTCACCCACAGCAAATTTGTCGATATTGGATTCAACGACTTGGGCAACCGTGCCACCCATCATGACGTCACCCACTTCTAGCGGATCAGCATAGCTTTTTGCATCGCTCATACGTCCACGCATGTATGGATCTAATGATAAGTAAACGGTACGCAGCAGCATTTCATTGTTATTTGGCGATGGGATATCGCTGGTTACCATATCAAAGTTTTCAGCTTTTGGCTCACCTGTTGGACGGCTTGCTAATTTAATTTGACGATTTATTTTTTGATTTTGTTGTTTATCAAAGCTCATTATCAGATTCCTTTTCTATTTATTAATTTTAAGATTCTATTGATTTTAATATTTACTGGTTTTGATACTCAATGGTGAATGGAGTAGTTACTCAGTGCTGAGCAACTACTATAAATAGCATAACAATATGTGTTTCTTATTACGGTGGTGTTTTTATTAAGCAGATTTGCTACTAATAGCACGTTGTAGAATACGACGTGACACTTCTAAATCATTGTTGCTGTGCTCGCCTAACTGAACCATGTTGTGCGCTTCAAGCTGCTTGATAATTGGGTCAATAGCTGACGCATCAAGTTCTGCATCTTCTAAACTGACGGGCAAGCCAAGGTCGCGGAAGAAGTGTTCTGTACGGACAATAGCGGCTTCAATGACAGCGTCTTCGTCTTGATGAGTATCATCGAGCGTAATATTCCAGACATTATGTGCATATTGAAGTAATTTTTCTTTTTTACTTTCTTTTAGCTCACGCATCACTGATGGCAATAAGATAGTTAATGTACGTGCATGATCGATGCTGTGTAACGAGGTTAGCTCATGACCGATCATATGTGTCGTCCAGTCTTGCGGTACTCCTGCACCGATTAGACCATTGAGTGCCATTGTCGCTGTCCACATAATATTCTTACGAGTTTCTAAGTTCTCTGGATCTTGTTTAACGATACGACCTTCATCAATGAGGATTTTCAGCAAGCTCTCAGCAAAGGCATCTTGCACTTTGGCATTGACTGGATACGTTAGGTACTGTTCCATGACATGGACAAAGGCATCCGCAACACCATTCATCACTTGACGCTCAGGTAATGTCAGTGTTTTGATTGGATCTAATATTGAGAACTTAGGGAAGGCAAGTGCGTTGCCAAATGGTAGCTTAGCTTGACGTTCACTATAATTGATGACGCCGCCTGAGTTCATCTCAGAGCCAGTGGCTGGAATGGTCAAAACAGCACCCAAATCGATGGCAGAATCAATGTCTCTGCAATAGCTGGTTAGTGCGTTCCATGCTTGTTCGCGTGAGACAGTCGTGTCATCTTCTTCAGTGAGTGACGATACCAATGCCACAAATTTGCTACCATCAATGACTGAGCCGCCACCGACCGCTAGCAAAAAGTCAATATTGTGCTCATTGACCATATCTGCTGCTTTTAAAAGAGTCGTGAATTCTGGATTGGCTTCAATACCACCAAATTCGAATACGGTACGTGTACCGCTCGCAGCCAAGGCTTCTTTTACTTCGTCTAGCGTACCTGTGCGCTGTGCCGAACCGCCACCATAAGTGATAAGTACACGGGCATCAGTCGGAACCAATTCCGATAGTTGTTTTATTTGACCTTCACCAAAGACGATACGTACTGGATTGTAATATTGGAAGTTATTCATAGTATTCCTAAAATCATTAAATATTTGTGTTAGGCGTATGGGGTGCAAAAATCTCAGTGGCAAATTAGCCATTCGTTTTTGCAACTGTGGGCATTGTACATTAAATAGACCAGTCGTCTAGTAATTTTTACAAAACTCTCTTATAACTCAATTTTTTGCTTTAGATATAGGGAAGTATAAATGGCTAAAAAGCGTTTAACGCACGAGATTAGCGTCCCAATTGAGAAGTAGTCATCTGCCATACTTCTGCAAGCGGTGTATTGGTTTGGCTAATCTTGGCGATTAAACTGGCACCAAGCCAAGCAAAATACCAACGTTTTGCCATGCTCTCGGCCGCGATATTGTCAGGTTGTGGTACAGAGTCATCCGCCCAGCCTGCTTTGATTTGTTCAGCAAGCCAGCTGATGGTCTGCTGGTAACCAGCATTCAGTGCGATGCGCATAGGTTCAGACAGATCTGCAACCTCAGCGCTGAGCTTCACCACCAAGCATTTTTCATGATCACAGCCATTTTGCTGGGTGTCATACCAGCTTTGAAAGTAATCATAAATCTTTTGCTGAGCATTAACTTTTTGACGACCAATGGTGTCTAAGCGTATCTTATAATCAGTGAAATAATGACTGATGATAGCTTCACCGAACGCTTCCTTTGAGGCAAAATAATGGTAAAAAGAGCCTTTAGGAATACCGGCTGTGTCTAGTATTTGTTTGATACCGACGGCAGTAAAGCCTTTTTTAGAAATCAATTGATAGCCTGTTTCTAACAGATGCGTTTTGGTATCTGGTGGGATTGTGGTTGAGGCCGCAGACATAATGGTAATGTCCTCCTATATTTTTTATGAATGTATTTCAGAGATAAGGTATGGCGAATAATGCTACTTAGCGCGCTATTAACAATTATTCATGATACTTTCTATGGGTCGATGCAGATTTTTATCGTTGCTTATAATGAGTGCTTATTGTCAGGGTTGATATGGTCACGTTACGTTTTTTCAACAATACTTGCTGACAAAATACGCTTATTTGTATGAGGTCTATGGTAGCATTAGACCAGTCGTCTAGCAAGTTTCGTTTTGATGTGCTTAATCAAATGTCGCGAGCGCAGGCTATTTAATATAAATAACTGTGTTAAGGGTTATTTTTTATCTGCCTCAATTTGCTAGCCATACTGTTTTATTGACAACCAACATAACATCCATAAAATAAATGAGAAGAATTATGTTAACTGATACCGATAATACCAAAGCCAATGCCTATAATGATTTCCACCTCCAGTACATTGCAGGGGAATGGCAAAGCGGTCAAGATGATAGCGTCAATACCAACACCAACCCCTACAATGGCGATACACTTGTAAAGATTCAGCAGGCGACAGAAGCACAGCTTAATGAAGCTTATCAAGCAGCAAGTGCGGCACAAAAAGAGTGGGCACAGCAAACGCCAGCGACACGAGCAGGTGTACTATATAAAGTGGTTGAGATTTTAGATCAGCGCCAAGATGAAATCGTCGATTGGCTCATTAAAGAGTCGGGCAGTACCCGTGTTAAAGCCATGGTGGAGTTTGCTGCTACCCGCGGCATTACCCTTGAGGCTGCGACTTTCCCCAGTCGTGTACATGGCGAGATTCGTCCATCTAACACCCCTGGCAAAGAAAACTTTGTTTACCGTGAGCCCATCGGTGTCGTCGCTGTCATTAGTCCGTGGAACTTTCCATTACATTTGACACAACGTTCTATTGCACCAGCCTTAGCACTTGGTAACGCTGTGGTACTCAAGCCTGCGAGTGATACTCCAGTGACTGGTGGTTTGCTGCTAGCAAAAGTATTCGAAGAAGCAGGTTTGCCAAAAGGCTTGCTCAACGTGGTGGTTGGCTCAGGCAAAGAGATAGGAGATGCGATCGTTGAACACAAAACCCCAAGCTTTGTATCATTTACTGGCTCTACTTCAGTCGGTAAGCGCATTGGCGAGTTGGCCAATGGCGGCGACTACATTAAACAAGTAGCGCTTGAGTTGGGTGGTAACAGTCCATTTGTGGTACTAAAAGACGCTGATATTGAGCAAGCGGTCAAAGCAGCAGCCTTTGGCAAATTCTTACATCAAGGTCAAATCTGTATTGCTATTAATCGTATTATCGTTGAAGACGAGATTTATGATGACTTTGTTGAGCGTTTCTTGGCACACGTTAAAACGTTAAATGTCGGCGATCCGAGCAAACAAGACACGGCGGTTGGTCCGATTATTAATAAAAAACAAGTCGAATCGTTGAAAGAGAAAATCGCTAATGCGCAGCAAGAAGGCGCAAAAATGATATTAAGTGGTGAGATTAAAGGACAAGTTGTACCGCCGCACATCTTTACTGAAGTGACGCGCGAGATGGATTTGTCACGTAATGAGGTATTTGGACCATTGGTCGGTATCATCCGTGCCAAAGATGAAGATGATGCGTTATCGATCGCCAATGACTCAATGTTTGGTCTGTCGAGTGCGGTATTTACAAAAGATATGGCAAAAGGCATGCGCTTTGCTCGCGGTATCAGAGCAGGCATGACACATATTAATGATATTTCAGTCAATGATGAAAGTAACTTACCATTCGGTGGCGAGAAAAACTCAGGTATTGGTCGTTTTAACGGTGAGTGGGTGCTAGAAGAGTTCACTAGAACGCACTGGATATCTATGCAACATGAGCCACGCGAGTATCCGTTTTAAGCGATGTATATTTTCAATGCTCTAAATTAAAGTTTTAATAATAAAAAAGCCTGCAAATCAGCGGGCTTTTTTTATGGGAACGTTGAAAGTGTGATTATTTAAGGTGAAAGCCTAGCAAGCCTTGTATCTCCTCGACGGTCATATGTCTAACGAGCGCCTGATCTTCTACCGACAAGCGATTGGTGTGCTCTTTTATCATAGTATGGATGCTACGAGCGACCTCAGAGGTGCTAGCATAATACATTTGCGGCTCTTCTTTGGTGAGTTTCATCAAAAACTTATCGATGATTTTGCGCTTTTCATGGGAAGCGTGTTCTTGAGTCATGACATTCTCCTAATTATAAACCATCTAAGCAGTCAGCTCAGTGATAGTCAATGCTTATGGCTAGTATAACGCAGATAACAACGAGGATAGCGACTTAAGTTGAACGGGTAACACGCTCTATACTGTGTGTCACATTCTAAAATATTATCATCTAGCGCCGTAAAACCACGTCCTTCTAGGGCGTGGATATCAGGCGTCAACCGTTGTCACCTAAGATTGAACATACCTTGATAACCAAATACATTGAGATCATAATTACCCCATGAAAACGCTCAAACTACGCATCAAAGACAAACATGCCACTCAGCT
>NZ_QGGM01000022.1:0-28380 GCF_003148585.1 Psychrobacter immobilis
GAGTGGCGTTTTAACTACAGTGATCCAAAACGTCAATTACACCAGCTAAAACAATGGGTTAAACAGGAACTGAACTAGTTATCTAGGACAGCCCCTTATTTTATCTTACTGTATCAACGATGACGCCAATGAATACTGACGCTAATACAAACCGTATTGTCTAGGTTTTGACGCTAAAATGAAATGGTCAAACCATCATTTATGCTTATTGTTTGATTTATTA
Organism: Psychrobacter immobilis; assembly: GCF_003148585.1. GTDB lineage: Bacteria > Pseudomonadota > Gammaproteobacteria > Pseudomonadales > Moraxellaceae > Psychrobacter > Psychrobacter immobilis. The sequence goes on from NZ_QGGM01000022.1 coordinate 224, forward strand.
TTGCTGTATCAGGTTTTATCTCTGTATATGCTAGGTATAAAATCAATGATGACCTTAAGCTTCACTCATATAAGAAAATCTCTATAACAATACGAATATATGGTGGAGACATCCTTACAGGAACGATGTTGGCGTAGATACCACTATTTGTTAATCTAGTGGTTTATAATCTCTGTAGTGGCACAATAAAACAGGATAGTTTCTTATTAGTCTTTACCTCAAGTACTTCAATATCATTAGCCTAGGTTCATCTATGTTGCGACGTTCATTATCCCTACAACAACGACTATCGACATCTGGTTTTGCTATCGCCATCTTTGCTATTACGCTGTTTATGGTGCCAAGCGTACAAGCGGCCAGTTGCAAAATTCCAAAAAGTTATTATAAAAACGTGGCTTGTACGGCAAATAGCGGCTATTTTTTGGCGACAAAAGATTTCGGCGCGCCAGTTGCTCTGATTAATAGTAAGGGCAAAAGCGTCGTTGATTTATCACGTTATCAAAAAGTCGATGCCAGTAAGATATCGGCAGGTTTACTGCCTGTACTGCGCAATGGTCATGTCGGTTATCTTAATATGCAAGGTCGTGAAGTAGTACCTGCGATGTATGATGTGCTTAAAGAAGGACAGGGTTGGGCGCGTCCCGTCTCTAACGGGCGTATCGTGGTAAAGCAGGATGGTAAATATGGGGTCATTACTACTAGTAATAAAACCATCGTGCCATTTTCGTCCGCGATTAGTGACATTGATGATTACCAAAAGGGTGTCACCCGTGTACGTAAAAATCAAGCAATCAGTTGGATTGATGAAAACGGTAAAACGACCAGTGACCCAAATGGTAGTAACAACGAGCAATCCACGACGCCACGAGCACCTGCCAGCGCTAATGGCAATGCATCCTCATCCAACCAGACACTTCCCAATCGTTTTACGATGCTACAACCGCGTCAGCAAGATGGCAAATGGGGATTTATCGATGACAATAATGTGACCATGATTACCTATTCTTTTGATGAAGTACGTCCCTTTGCCGAAGGCTTGGCTGGCGTGCGCATCGATGAGAACTGGGGCTTTGTTAATCTTGGTGGCGAGTTGGTGATTCCTTTTCGCTTTGCCAATAACGGTGTATCAGCTGGTGATCTTTATCAAGGCAAACCCGCCTTTACCTTTACTGGTGGTAAAGCGTGGATTGGCAATCTAAAAAACGGCAATAAAATGTGTATCGATAAAGAGGGCACAGGAGTGGGCTGTGATTAAGCGGCGCGTCCAAATATAAAGACCTACATGATCTAATGACCTAGGTAAAATATCCAGCATAAAAAAGAGCGTAAACCCTATGAGTCAGTAGTAGGATTTACGCTCTTTTTTATGGATTGTGTGACAACTAAAACTATTCGTCTAATAAATGATTGCTGATTAAATCAACCATATAAGGTTGATAGTATTCAGGAATATCATGCGCCATGCCTTCGATTAAATGAAACTTGGCATTCGGAATGGTCTTGGCAACCACACGACCTTGTGAGGCGGGCAGTAGTCCATCTGCGCTACCATGCAGTACGATAGTCGGTGCTTTGACTTGCTTGCTAAACCGGCTAATAGAGCCTGATGCCAAGATAGCATTGAGCTGTTGTACCGTGCCAAGCGGATGAAAGTTGCGCTGATAACGCAATTTGGCAATTTCACGCACCATACGTACGTTGACATGCCCAGGCGTACCGACTGTCTTCATAAACCACACGCTATGGCGCACGATATCGCGCTCAGAATGACTTTCAGGGCGGTTGATCAGGGTATATAGCTGCTTAGGTTTCGGTGGTTTTAAAAATGCACGGTTGGTCGTGGTAAACATCAACGCCATACGCTGCACTAAACTTGGATAACGTGCCGCTACGATTTGCGCAATCATGCCGCCCATTGAAGCCCCAATCAGATGGGTTTTGCCCAACTGCAATGCCTTAATCAAACGAACAGTATCTTCTGCCATATCCGTTAAATTATAAGCAACTTGCGTACCTTTATTGGACAACCCCGTTTGCAGGCGCATCATCATTTTTAGCTGACTGATACGCGGTAGTCCATCAATCTGCACTTTAGAAGACAGACCAATATCACGATTATCAAAACGAATGACAAAAAACCCGGCATCAATAAGGCGCTTGATAAAATTATCTGGCCAAAATATCATCTGTGAGCCAAGTCCCATAATCATGAGCAGTGGTGGATTATTAGGATTGCCACCTGCCTCAACACACAGCTCAATGCCATCGCCGATATCAATCATTGATTGATACAGATGCTTGCTAAGGTCAGAGTCTCGCCATTGGTGCGCGCCAAACTTTTGCCACTCAGGAGTAGGGTAGCCACCTAAGTCTTCTGGTAGGGTTGCCGATGGTTTGATGTCATTCGATGTTGTCATGAAGTGTCCTAATTAGAGGGTCGTCTATTACAGCTCAAGCATCTCAAAATCAAGCTTGCCCACACCGCACTCTGGGCAGGTCCAATCATCAGGGATGTCATCCCATTTGGTGCCTGGGGCAATTCCTTCTTCGGGACAGCCGAGTGCTTCATCATATATCCAGCCGCAGACGATACATTCATAACGTTTCATAAATAGTCCTATCGAGCATTATCAGTGTTTATAATCCGTGTTACAGGGTGTTTTTAACGTTCATATTTACAATCACAGCCGTTAAATGAGACTGTAAAAGCGCACATAGTTTAGCATATAACCGTGATTTTCGTCGTTAAGTTTACACTTGTATATTGAGATTGATTGGTTTTTATCAAGGGGTTTAGGTCTTCTGTCTGTCAGTAAGCACCTGTACGCTTACGTGCTCAACTGCGATATTTCTATCAATTATGTTATAATAAGCGCCGCTAAATTCACAGTATTAGCCATCATTTATCGTTGATATATTATTATCTAAATTACATTATCTAAGTCATATAAGCTAAGGGTTACCATGAGCATTAATGCTGCCGCTACATCTAAAAATGTCGAAAATGAGTCGTCTAATGAGCTCAATACGGATCATCCCTTTTGGCAAGTGATTCGCACAGTACCAGACTTCCCGAAAGTCGGCATTGATTTTTATGATATTACGCCGTTACTGCGCAGTCATATTAATGAGGTGATAGATGCATTGCTCGCTGCACTGCCTGAAGGCGTGATGGACGAGGTAGATTGTCTAGGTGCAGTCGAAGCGCGTGGTTTTGTCTTTGCAAGTTTGCTTGCAGGTCGATTGGGAAAAGGGATGATTTTGCTACGTAAACCCGGTAAGCTGCCACCGCCCGTTGCCAATAAAGCGTATGCTCTAGAATATGGTAAAGACACGCTTGAGATGCAAAACAATCTACCGCCTGAGCGCGTGCTATTGGTCGATGATATTTTAGCCACAGGCGGCACTTTAACCACCGCTTATGAGCTGTGTAAATCGGCAGATCATACTGTGGTGGGGGCGTTAGTATTGCTAGATTTGGTTGATTTGCATGGCGAATTTCCAGTGCCTGTGTATACGGTTTTAAAGGCTTAAAACTGGCAACGCTTAGTGAATAGTGTGAAATGAAGCAATCAAAAAAGCGCGCTGAATGAGTTTAGCGCGCTTTTTTAATTGCCTGTATTTGCTTTGTTTTAACGTACGTTACTTGTCTTGCTGGTAAGGTAAGTTTTACACGCCTGTTCTATTAGCATGCGACTGATCGTTTTTGGCTTGGTTATCTTAAAGTCTTTTGTGGTTAAGATGGGTTTTTCTGATTGCCAAGATTCTAATACCTTGTTATTGGCATCATAGTTAACGTAAGCGCGTTTATAGTAACTGGCGTCTTTGCAAGAGATGAGCAATTGCTGATCGCTATGATGAATCGCTTTTTCTTGACCTTCCTTATCTACTTTTGTTTCATCTTTTTGTGCAGGGTATGTTCTGCGGATAGATACGGTGATGTTTTCGACATTTTTTTCGTCTATGATATTGATGTCGGAGCTTTCAATAGAGTCCAAGTCTAAGCTAAAAATTGATCCAGTAGGACTTTCTGATATTTTTGACCAGTTCACTGCATGCGTGCTGACTGCTAGAACACCACCCACTAATAACACTGATAGCCGTTTCATAATCAAGCCTTGCTTCTTGTTGTGAGAAGTGAGCCATGATAGCCAACTTACTATTAGCAGGCAAATTTCTTTTATGACCTGCGACTGAGGTTTGTAAAGTGTTGATCATACTCATCACCGTTTATAACGCTCGACGCTCATATCAATGACGCATCGCTGCTAACATCTGAGCAAGCTCATCACGAGCACCAATAAAGCCGTCGATACCTTTTGGTAATAAATCTTGTGTAACCGTGTCTTGTTGATAGGCGCTACTATATTCCTCTCGCGTTAGACTCACGCGTTTCATGTCAGCCACATCTAATGACATGCTAGGTGACAGTTGCTGTATCACCTCAGTATCCATCGCTGCCAGCGCGTCGATAAGGTCAGGCGCGATGGTCAATAGATCACACCCTGCTAGCGCCAATATCTGTTCAGTCGAGCGGAAGCTTGCGCCCATCACTTGCGTATTATAGTTATGCTGCTTGTAGTATTGATAAATGCGCTTCACAGACTGCACGCCCATATCATCAGAAGCGGGCACGTTTTGACGATTTTGTTGGCGTTTTTGCCAGTCTAAAATACGACCAACGAAAGGCGATATCAATGTCACACCTGCATCCGCACAGGCAATTGCTTGATGCTGTCCAAATAACAACGTTAAATTGCAGTGAATATTTTGGGTTTCAAGATAGCGTGCTGCCTCAATACCTTGCCATGTCGCGGCCATCTTAATTAATACGCGCTCTGAGTTAACCCCTGCTTTTTGGTAAGCTTCCATAAATGCTAAGGCTTTATCAATCGTCGCCTGAGTGTCATAAGACAAACGAGCATCCACTTCGGTAGAGACGCGGCCTTGGATAAGCTCTAAAATATCACAGCCAACCTGAATGGTTAGCGCGTCAATCACTGCATCTATATTGCCATTATGACGACTCATGGTTTCTGACAGCATGCCTTGGTTGTCAGGATGGAGGAGTGCTTTGGTAATGAGGCTTGGATTGGTGGTCGCATCGATAGGTTTTAAGCGCGCAATGGCGGCAAGGTCGCCAGTATCAGCGACAATGGTGGTCATGGTACGAAGCTGTTGTAATGCGCTCATCATATATCCTTTTTGATCAAAAACAGATTGTGTTCAGTTACGTGGTGATTTTCTACTTTATAGTGCTATTTGCTATCAGTTTTAGACTGTAACATAGTTTTGAGTGGATGTTCCTTCATAGTTTTGCCGTACATCGCTGCCATATTGCCTCTGTTTGCGAATATTGACGAATTTACGCGCATTTACACATGGGCACTGTCGATAGTTTTTGTTATAGTAGACCGGGTCAGCGATCTGGCTGCTACATTTGCATGCTGGTGTGTGTGACTAACATGCGACAACACTAGACGATAGCGCTCGCAGTGCAGGGTGCTTTTGAGAGGCTGCTTGCTATTTAGTGTGATTTCTATCGAATATCATTGCTAGTATGCTTGACACCTCTGACCGTCATTGAGTGCTGATTCAATAATGAGATGAATGGTTGTCGATAATTAGCAGTACTTAAAGTCTTCAAAGTGAAAAAAGCAGTACCTAATAGTAAAAAAACTCAGTAATAATTTTAGAAAAAGGATAGGCGGTAATGAGTGAGCAGTCATCAGAGCAAAATATGGATAAGCTAAATAAAGCCATCGCAGGGGCTAACGATACTGCAACTGAAAAAGCATTTTTGGACGATATTCGCCAAAGTATTGATACAGTAGACTGCGAAATCCAGACACTGATTAATAACCGTGCCAAGTTGGCTCAGCAAGTGGCCGCAGTAAAGAAACAGCACATTGTCAATAACCCGACTGCCGACAATAGCAATCCTATTTTTTATCGCCCTGAGCGTGAAGCGCAAGTGCTAAAAGCGGTGATGGAACGTAACACAGGTCCGATCGCTGATGACAAAATGGCGCGATTGTTCCGTGAAATTATGTCGGTCTGTCTCGACTTAGAAGCACCGCAGCGCATTGCTTTCTTGGGACCAGTAGGCACTTTTACTCATGCTGCTGCGCTCAAGCATTTCGGTAAAGCCGCTGATACCGTACCAATGACCACCATCACTGATGTATTTCGTGAAGTTGAAGCAGGCACAGCGATGTATGGTGTGGTGCCAGTCGAAAACTCGTCTGAGGGTGTGGTCAACCATACGTTAGATGGCTTTTTGTCTTCTACCTTAAAGATAATCGGAGAGGTTGAGCTGCCGATTCATCAGAATTTCTTGGTCGCTGAACATACCAAACTTGATGGTTTAAGCCGTATTTACTCGCATCAGCAGTCACTAGCGCAGTGTCGTCATTGGCTCGATGTCAATTATCCTAATGTCGAGCGCGTGGCGGTATCGAGCAACGGCGAAGCTGCCCGCCGCTTGAAAAATGAATGGCATTCAGCAGCAATAGCCGGTGATGTGGCTGCTGCAGAATATGGCTTACATAAGCTATATTCAAATATCGAAGACAACCCGAGCAATACCACGCGATTCCTTATCATCGGTCACGAAGCGATTGCGCCATCAGGTCAGGATAAAACGTCTATCGTCGTATCAGCACATGATAAAGCGGGCGCATTGATCGAGATTTTGAAGCCTTTGTCTTATCATGGCGTGTCGATGACCAGTATCGAAACCCGTCCTGAGCGTCCGAATAAGTGGGCATACGTATTTTTCATCGACATGAATGGTCATATTGACGAGCCAAACGTCAGCGCTGCTATCGCTGATATCCGTCCGTTGGTAAAAGATGTGCGTGTTCTAGGTTCTTATCCAAAAGCAGTGCTATAGTCCTTCTACTGTAAAAGAGTCATGGCGTTTACCTTGCGTGAAGTATCACATAATCATCTGCACTTGGTTACCCTTGACTCGCTTTGAAATTGAACCAACGATATAACGCCGAATGGGTCACATCACTTGCCAAAATCATATCTAAGGATAAATCATGCCGTCATCTCATTCAGTAGAGTCAAATTTATCACCGCTTGTACCTGCCTACGATAGTATTTTAGAGCTGGTGCCTTATCAAACGGGCAAGCCGATTGAAGAGTTGACGCGTGAGTATGGCGTCTCAGATGTGGTAAAACTTGCCAGTAATGAAAACCCAAGAGGCTGCTCACCGCACGTCACGCTAGCGATTACTGAGCAATTGAGTCAGTTGGCACGTTATCCTGATGGCAACGGTTACTATCTAAAACAAGCACTGGCTGACTTCAATGATGTCAGTGTGGAGCAGATTACTTTGGGTAATGGCTCTGACGATTTGCTTGATATTTTAGCGCGTAGTTTTGCTGGTGCTGACGATGCTATCGTTTACAGTCAATATGCCTTTATCGTTTATCCGATGTTGGCTAAAATACAAGGGGCCACAGGTATAGAAGTGCCTGCCCATCGCTTTGGGCATGATCTAAAAGCAATGAGTCAAGCGGTTCAAGACAACCCCAATACTAAAATAGTCTTTATCGCCAATCCTAATAATCCAACTGGCACGCAGCTTGAGCCTCAAGAGTTACGAGCATTTATGGCTAGTATACCAAGCTCGGTATTGGTGGTATTAGATGAAGCGTATATCGAATATAGCCCTGAAAGTAATAATAGGGCGTTGTTAGATGAATTTGATAATGTCGTCATCGTGCGCACTTTTTCCAAAGCTTATGGACTGGCGGGTTTACGTGTCGGTTATGCGCTTAGCTCAGTGGCTGTCGCGGACTTACTCAACCGAATCCGTCAGCCATTTAACGTGAGTAGGGTGGCTTTAGCGGCGGCGGCGGCTGCACTTGCTGACTCAGACTTTATTGAAAAAACTCGTCTGATGAATGATGAGCAAATGCGCTGGTTAGAAAAGCAGTTTGACGCATTAGGATTGGGTTTTATTAAGTCTCATGCCAACTTTATTATGGTAGAAATAGCCGTTGAGATGGAAGACATCACCGCTGCTTCTATTCATCAAGCATTGCTAGAGCAGGGTGTTATCGTCCGTCCATTAGAGAGCTATGGCTTACCTCATTGGCTGCGTATCACAGTAGGGGTAGCAGAAGAAAATATGCGCCTGATTGATACACTGCGCTCAATCTTGACTGATAATTGATAAGAAGTATGTTAGGTCGTTTTGGATAAGTAAATAATTTATTAATCATTTTCATGACACTAGCGTCGGCTTGTTTTAGTCATTCTGATGCTAGTTTGTTTAACGAGAAAAGCCGTGAGTCGCCAGCAAAACAATATAATCAACCAAAACATAAGCAATCAAAACAATAAAATGCAGTCTATGAATACTCAGCCGCCGTTATTTAAACAGATTTGTGTGATTGGTCTAGGGCTTATCGGTGCGAGCCTTGCCCAAGCCATTAAAGACAATGGTTTGAGTGAGCGCTTGGTGGCGGTTGATAGACATACACCAAGCATCGACGAAGCCATTCAGCACGGCTTATTAGACGCTGGTAGTGCTGTCTTAAGTGAGGTAGTGTTTGGTAGTGATTTGATTGTTATCGCTGTACCAGTACAAGCGGTGCAAGCCGTATTTATTGATATCAAAGCAGCGATGGATAATGGACAGCTTGCCACTGATTGCATCCTGACGGATGTTTGTAGCACCAAGGTCAATATCATTGACGCTGCCAAAGCCGTCTTTGGCTCATTGCCTGTAGGTCTTGTTCCAGCGCATCCAATTGCGGGTGCTGAGAATTCAGGATATCATGCCAGACGCGCGACATTGTTTGTTAATCATAGTGTCATTATTTGTGAGCTACCTACTACAAGCAATGTAGCGATTACCAAGCTGCGGCAGTTATGGGAAGCGGTGGGTGCAAACGTTATGTCAATGGATGCGGAACACCATGATCGTATATTGGCTCACACCAGTCATTTGCCACATTTGCTTGCATTTAATTTGGTTGAGCAATTGGCGAGCCATGATGATAATTTAGATATGTTTCGCTATGCAGCGGGCGGCTTTCGTGACTTTAGCCGCATCGCTGCCAGTGATCCTAAAATGTGGCACGATATATTTTTTGCCAACGAAAGCGCGATTGTTAGCGCCCTTGATGAGTATGGCGTTTACCTACAGACCATGCGCCAGCTTATCATCGATAAAGATTCAACCGCCCTGATGGGACTTTTAGGCCGAGCGCAAGCCGCACGGCGACATTTTGGCCATATGTTAGCCAGCACCCCTTATACGGATACTTCTGCCATGTCAGCTTCTTATAATATTACTCCTAGCAATACTGTATTGGGCACTATTGCCATTCCTGGTGACAAGTCTATCTCGCATCGCAGCATTATGCTGGGCAGCCTTGCGACAGGCGTGACCAATGTCACTGGATTTTTGGAAGGGGAAGATGCGCTTGCCACCTTGCAAGCATTCCGTGATATGGGCGTGACCATTGAAGGGCCTGATAACGGAAAATTGACCATTCATGGCGTGGGTATGAACGGTCTGAAACCGAGTAAAACACCATTGTATATGGGCAACTCAGGTACTAGCATGCGCCTGCTGGCTGGTATTTTAGCGGCGCAATCATTTGACAGCGTGTTGACAGGTGATACCAGCCTAAACAAGCGCCCAATGGAGCGTGTGGCCGCGCCTTTACGCGAGATGGGTGCAGTCATTCAAAGTACGGGTCATAGTGGTACGGCGCCACTTAGTATCACTGGTCGAGCGACTGTCGGTAAGCCATTACAAGGTATCGATTATGAGATGCCTGTGGCTTCTGCGCAGATTAAATCTTGCTTATTGTTGGCTGGACTTTGGGCAGAAGGCACCACAACCGTTACCCAACCGGAAGTCAGTCGAGACCATACCGAGCGTATGCTTTCAGCTTTTGGTTATCCAGTAACGGTTGATGGCAATCGTATCAGTGTAACCGGTGGCGGGCAACTCACAGGTGGTGATATCGCTGTCCCTGCTGATATATCCTCTGCGGCATTTTTTATGGTCGCTGCTGCGATCAGCCAAAATAGCGAGCTGACCTTGACGCAAGTAGGTATTAATCCGACACGCACGGGCATTATCGATATCTTAAAATTAATGCAAGCAGATATCAGCTTAAGTAATGAGACACATGTCGGCGGCGAGCCAGTCGCTGATATCACTATTCGTAGCTCAAGCCTAAAAGGTATTGAAATCCCAGAGCATTTAGTGCCATTAGCGATTGACGAATTTCCAGTATTGTTCATTGCTGCCAGCTGTGCGCAAGGTCGTACGGTGTTGACTGGTGCCAAAGAGCTGCGCGTAAAAGAGTCTGATCGTATTGCAGTCATGGCAGAAGGATTACAAACACTGGGTATTGATTGTACAGTGACGGAAGATGGGCTAATCATCGAAGGTAAGGGCATTGAAGGCGAAGGTATTGAGGGTCAAAATAGCAATGTCAATAATAGCCAGCCTGTCTTTGGTGGCGGTCATATTACCTCGCACCATGATCATCGTATTGCCATGAGTTTTGCCATTGCCAGCTTACGTGCATCCAAGCAAATTACTATTGAAGGCGTTGAGACCGTCAATACCAGTTTCCCAGGATTTGCAGAGCTTGCCAATCACATTGGAATGTCTATTAAAGTTGATAATGCTGCGGTTTAATACCACAAACTATATTAACTTGCTGAATAGTATTATTGGCTTTTGCAAGGTTGAGCTTTAAAGTACTGACTTGTAAAATGCTGGCTACAGCATTCAATAAAGTCTAAAAAGTTACTCGTTAGCCTTGATGTAAATGTTGTTTTTAAAGTTGTTATCGTTAGCAATGTGTTGATGCCTATATTGGCATGAGTGCATTGCTTTTTAACTTGTATCCTATCTGTAGTGACCCTGCGCTTTTGCCATTGAATTGATATAGAAATTAATATGGGGCAAGAGTGCGCTTTGCTCTAAAAAGTTGTACTGTACTATGACCACCCAAAACGTCATCAAAAAACCAGTTACGCCCATTAAAACAACCAGACGTGGCATCATCACCGCTCTCATTGCCTTTTTTATCTGGGGTGGGTTTCCATTATATTTTAAACAATTGGCCGCCTACGATGCGACCGAGATTATCGGTCACCGTATTATTTGGACGTTTGCTTGCTTGCTTATTGTGTTGGTAGTCACCAAGCGCTGGCAGTGGATCGATACCTTAAAGAAAAACCCGAGATGGATCGCGTTCTCATTTATATCGGGTTTGATTATTGCCACCAACTGGCTCACTTATGTATGGGCCGTCAATCACGACCGCATTCTCGAAGCCAGTTTGGGGTATTTTATCGGACCATTGGTGGGCGTTGCGCTATCGATGATTTTATTCAAAGAGCGCTTACGTACGCTGCAATGGGTTGCCATTGGTTTCGCCTTATTATCCGTAGTCATTCAAGTAGTTATGATTGGTAGCTTGCCATGGATATCACTGATTTTAGCCTTTAGCTTTAGTACTTATGGCACCATTCAACGGCAGACACCTTTGACGGCAGTCGATGCTATGTTTGTCGAAACAACGATGTTGGTGCCGATTTGCTTATGGTGGTTCTGGCAAGCGGATGTGGTCAGTAGTCAATTGAGTTTTTGGTTTAGTCCCAATATTTGGCTACTAATGATCGCAGGGCCGATTACCTTGATACCGCTATTATTGTTTAATAAATCTACCAAGCTCGTTGCTTATAGTATTTTAAGTTTTATGAATTATCTGACGCCGACATTTATCTTCTTCTTAGCGGTGTTCTATTATAACGAGCCATTTGATTTACAGCGTCTTGCAGTGTTTGGTCTGATTTGGTTTGGTCTGTTATTATTCAGCATTGACTTATGGCGTCATCGTCCTAGTAAAGCGCTAAAAGCCGCGCGTTTGCGTGAAGAGGCGTTGCAGAAAACCAATTAAAAAACCTGAGATTTTAAATCTAATTAAAATTTAGCAAACAAGGATGAGAGCATGTTTCATACCGAATCTGATGTGGTATTCGTTAAAGGCTTGACAGTAGAAGCAGTTATCGGTGTTTATGCATGGGAGCGCGCAATCACGCAGCCGCTGCTGATTGATATAGCACTTGAAACAGATATCAGCCGTGCGGCTATCTCAGATGATGTCAATGATGCACTGAATTACAAAGCAGTTTGCGATGATGTGAGCGCGTGGTGCCAAGCGATTAAAGCGCAGTTGCTAGAGCATTTAGCGGGGCAAATCGCTGATAAGTTGCTTACCAAATATAGCTGTCATAAAATCACTTTAAGCATTGCTAAGCCTACTGCTATAAAGCAAGCCGATGCGGTTGGGGTACAGATCACGCGTTATGCAACGGTCATCGAAGATAAGCCAGTTGTAAGCAAAGACGATGATGCATAATATGCATAAAAATTTGGCTGATTTGAGTCTTGAAACGCTAAAAAAGCAGACGCCTGAACAGTTGCAAACGCAGTCTGTGACGGCAGTATTATTGGCTTTAGGCAGTAATTATCAAGCTGAACATTATCTGCCGCTTGTCCGAAAGGATCTAGCGGCGCTAGGGGAGATACAGTTATCTACTGCGTTTGAAAATCCTGACTTTACATCGACCGAAGCGCAACCAAAGCCCGATTATACCAATCAGTGCGTTTATTTGCGTTTGGTAGAGCCAATGACACTGCAACAGTTACAGCAGGTTTTTAAAGATCTTGAGGGTGACTGTCATAGGCAGCGTCTAACAGAAGCTCAGACGCCAATAAAAAAAGTTACGATGGATATCGATATTCTATTGATAGAAACGCTATTAATAGAAGTTGTTTCTGATGAAAATAGCCTAAGCAAAAATAAGAACTTTGAAGAGTCTAATTGGATTGTAATGGGAGATCGTTACCCATTCAAAGCGCATGAAAGAGCAGGGGTAGAGGAGTTGATTAAAGGTCATTTTTTAAAAGGTTAAATGAAGCAGCCCAGATGCTATTCTAAATAAGTAAAAGTTATTGAGGACATGCCCTAGTATTTTTCTTAAAACCTCTCAAAATAAAAGCTGAGCAAAATGCCCAGCCTATATCACATTTAAAAAGTTTAACTATTACGCCTACTGTGCGGTCAAACCACCATCAACGACAAACTCTGAACCCGTCGAGTAGCTTGAGTCATCAGAGGCTAAAAATAACACCATGCCGCTGACTTCTTCGGGCTGTGCCACACGTCTCATCGGAATAGTTTTGGCAAATGCTTCAACCGCATCTTTGGTATCGCCTTGCATAATCATCGGTGTGGCAATGACGCCTGGATGAATGGAGTTCACGCGAATGCCATGAGAGGCACACTCTAATGCTGCCGCTTTGGTCATACCGCGTACCGCAAACTTAGAATCGGTATAGCCGATAGCGCCGCCAACCAAACCATTAATCGATGAGATATTGATGATGGAGCCTTGTTTGGCGGCTTTCATAGTTGGAATAACTGCTTTCATGCCTAAAAATACCGACACTTGGTTAATCTCTAGAATCTTGCGATAATCTTCTACCGACGTATCTAAAATAGATTTGTGAGTGGTAATACCTGCATTATTTACTAAGACATCAATTTTGCCAAATTTATCTTGGGTGGCTGCAACAACTTGCGTCCAATCTTCTTCACTAGTAACGTCATGCTTAATAAATAGAGCGCTATCGCCAAGCTCTTTTGCTAATGCGTCGCCTTTATCAGAGTTGATGTCGGTCAAGACCACTTTAGCGCCTTCTGCCATACACAAACGCGCATGCGTTTCGCCCATGCCTTGGGCGGCACCAGTAATAATGATAACTTTATCTTGTAAACGCGCCATGAGTTTTCCTGTTTTTTTAGTTATGAATAATGAGAGAGTATAAGGCAGAATCGCTAAATACTCTTTAGTGATTATGAAACCAAAGATGAATGCTTTATGTTTTTAAATGATAGCTTTAAACATAGCTTTGAATAATGCTTTTGGCTGATTTTTTTAAATAATGTGATGAGGAAATAATGTACAACGACATATTAAATTTCTGTTTTGAAGAGGTGGGTAGTGAGAAGTTTTTTGAGAAAGACATAGCGTTTGATCAATTATTAATAGAGCGATACAGCGGTATACTTGAGCAAGCGACGGCTGCAGAGTTTTATACATGGCGAAGCAGCATAAAGGGACGTTTAGCAGAAATTATTATATTGGATCAATTTTCACGCAATATTTACCGTGATACGCCAGCGGCTTTTGCCCAAGATACGATGAGTCTCGCGCTCGCGCAAGAGGCGGTGGCTGCCGGTGTATTAGAGGCGCTTGAAACTATAAATGAGCGTAAGTTTTTATTGATGCCTTATATGCACAGCGAATCAAAACTGATTCATCAGCAAGCAGAGAAGCTATTTAAGCAATATACCAATGCAGATACCGTGGATGCTGAGCTTAGACATAAAGTGATTATCGATCGTTTTGGTCGTTATCCGCATCGTAATGACATTTTAGGACGGGTTTCAAGTAGTGAAGAAATAGCGTTTTTGACGCAGCCTGACTCATCTTTTTTATAAATGTTGTTTGTCAAATAGCTAGTCAGTAAAGCGTTATTTATCAATTGGTTAAAATAGAAAAAGAGGCTGTTTAGCCTCTTTTCATTCAGTATCGACGATAGCTAGAAGATTACTTCTGCTCAGCGCCTATCTCATCTATATCGGCACGGCCAATCACATCGATATCTTCTAAGCACAGTTTGTCATATTCTTTTTTACAAAAGTCAGGATCGATTTTGCACATCGCTGCTTGTAATTGATCGAGGCGATTTTCTGATTGTTGGATATGCTCTAGCATTTTAGCAAACGCTTCAGCCACAGGATCTTGTGAGGATGGGTCGATACCATAGGCTTGAAACGCGGTTTCGCGTGCTGAGCGGTTGGTGGCTTTTTCATCTACTGCCTTTTTATCTATGCCATTATCTGTAGAAGCAGCTTGCGCTACTTTTTCTTGTTGCTTGGCATCATCGACTTTTTTGACAATTGGATTGCCCTTTTCATCATGATGGTCTGATATCATCCGAGCGGCGCTGCCGACCATGGTCGCACCTGCTGGTACTGCCTTTACTACGACGGCATTTGAGCCAATTTTAGCGCCTTTACCGACAGTGAATGGTCCCAATACTTTAGCACCAGCACCAACGATAACCCCATCTTCCAAAGTAGGGTGGCGCTTGCCATTATTCCAAGAGACGCCACCAAGCGTTACCCCGTGATAAAGCGTCACATCATTGCCAATCTCTGCCGTTTCGCCAATCACGATACCCATACCATGATCAATAAAAAACCGTCGACCGATTTTGGCAGCAGGGTGTATCTCGATACCTGTGATGATGCGTGAGCCATAAGAAATTACTCGCGCCGCCAGCTTTTGCTCGTTTTGCCACAGATAATGGGCACCGCGATGTAGGACGAGCGCGTGGATGCCAGGATAAGTCAAGATGACTTCCAGACTATTACGCGCAGCAGGATCACGGTTAAATACCGCATCGATATCTTCTGTTAGGTCTTTTTTGATGCGTGAAAGTGATTTGAATAAGGCAGTTGGCAATGACATAAATTGTCCTATCGTATTTTTGATTACAATCAATTTAGTTATAGCAGCTTTGCAGCACAAAATATAGCGATGAGCGATAAATAAAAGCAGACGACTGACAGATAAAATGCCAGTCATTGACAATTTATCTATAGGCAATTATTTATGATTTAGCTATCACTGACAACATATTTTAGCAGCTCAACAACTTGCTCTGGCGTTTGCGCCCATGCCATTGCCGCCGCATCGACTTCTTTTAGCGGATGGATAATATCTTCAGCATGAAGGGTAATGTACGGCTTGCCTAAAGCCGCGCAGTAGCCGGCATCGAATGCAGCGTTCCACTGCTTATATTTATCACCAAAACGAATGATAGCAATATCGCACTTTTGGATCATGTTTTTGGTGCGAATCGCATTTACCTTTGATGACTGATGGTCGCGCCAGAAGCCATTGTCATTTTTACCGAGTACGTCACCGGCGGCATCACTGGCTTCATGTTCAGTGACTGCTGAGGTAAAGGTAATGTCTAAACCTTGGTCTTTCGCGCCTTGCATGATTTTTTGTCGCCAGTCGGTGTGTATTTCTCCGGACAAATAAACGTTCCAATTCATCATCAATTCCTTTTTATTATTGAATCCTATCATTTTTAAAATCATAGGATTTGTAAATGCTACGGCTGCTAATGCAATAGCAACTCAACGCCTGAAAATTTGCATATTAAAAGCTTTAGTCTTTTGCAAGTTTGGCAATCAAAGCACTGAGTAGCTGATACTCTTTTTGATCAAGCTGTAGGCGTGAGCCCAGTCGTGACAGCCGCGATGGTAATGACTTCAAGTTTTCGCTATCGGCTAAAACTCGTTGAGCCATCAGTTCAGTGGTGCGATGGGTCAGCTGTTGCAATTGCTGCTGGGTAATGGCGGGTTCATCCCATTGCTGACGTAAATGTACATCGAGCATTGGCTGAGTAGTAGTACTCAAAGCAGTATCTAAACTATCCGCTGTCTGAGTGTGTGATTGCGCGTAAGCAAAAATAAAGCTAGCGATTACTTGCACGGCTGACGCGACATTGAGTACAGGATAAGCAGGGTTGGCATCGATTTGGATATGATAATCGGCATAAGCCAACTCTTCATTGGTCAATCCACGATCTTCACGCCCAAATAGGATAGCGATATTTGGTTTACTAGCAGTAACAGCCGACAGGGTATTAGCGTTGCTATCGTCTTTGCTCGACGCCGACTGTTTATCGATAAAATCAAACATAATCTTAGCAGCTTGCGTGGGTGTCACGACAGGGCGGGGCAAATGCCGACTGCGACTGCTGGCAGCAAATACCAACTGGCAATCCGCAATAGCAGATTCTAAAGTAGGTGCAATCAAGGCTGATGATAGCAGCTCGCTGCCACCTGCTGCATGAGACACACTGGTTTCATCAATTGGTAGCTTAGGATCGACAACCGTCAAACGAGACAAACCCATTGTGTGCATGGCGCGCGCTGCTGAGCCAATATTGGCAGGCAAAGTGGTATTAACCATGACAACTTGCACACAAGACAAATAGTCGCTCACCGTATGATTGACAGTAGATGCTGCTAATATAGGGGTAGAATCATTACTCATTACAACCCCAGTCTTAGATTGATTTCTTGTTCTGCGCGTTGCAATGCGACGGCGATATTTTCAATCAGTGCCGCTTGCTCGCTGATAAGACGCTCGCGGCAGCGCTCTTGTAACTGGCTGCTCAAGTTCGTTAATTGGGTCGTGCCCAAGTTGGCGCTGGCTCCTTTTAGCGCATGAGCAACTTCAAAACCATTG
Source organism: Psychrobacter immobilis (assembly GCF_003148585.1). Classification (GTDB taxonomy): domain Bacteria; phylum Pseudomonadota; class Gammaproteobacteria; order Pseudomonadales; family Moraxellaceae; genus Psychrobacter; species Psychrobacter immobilis. The sequence goes on from NZ_QGGM01000022.1 coordinate 17,622, forward strand.
GCATTGTCATTTTCTTGCTGAGCGACTCGCAGCGCACTTATTCGCTGCTGACTATCAGTGATATACACTTGTATCAAATCAGCAAAGTCTTCTTCTAACAAATCACGCATATCTTCAAATTGCTCATGATTAATGATTTCTTCAGCTTGGTGAGCCATATTTTTATTTGGGGTTTCATCCATGGTTTTATGTCCAATTCTAAAAGTTAAAACGGTAAAGGGTTTGTAATAAATACGTCAATGTTCTTCAGGTATTAGGGCGTGTCCTCAATTCAATCAATTACTCTCTAAATGGGCTAAACATGGCTAAATTTTGTTAAACATCGTCAAATAGCTTATCAATATCTCGATATTAACGTCGCTATCTTCCTTGTTTGACGGCAATTTATCTCATTTTCATCACCATTTTTAAAATGAGGATACGCCCTAGCTATAATGGAAATGCAAATTGTCTTCACTAACCATATTCTTTAATTGCTGTAAGTTATCATCGTTGGGGTAGATGCGCCAGTGCTCAGATAGCCCTACGTTAGCGATGCCAAATTTCTCATAAATGCTCAGTCCCAGTGGCAGACAATTATCATTAATGGAGGTGTCAGTATTGCTCAAAGCATTATTGGCATAACTTTGATTAGCACTATTTTGATTCATGTCATTTTCTAGCGCCAATAAATCATTGCCATTTTCATCATATAAACTTCCGCCCATCGCAGCATCGTAGCCACTATTGCCATTAAAGTTGCCACTTTGCTCGTTTTGCTCGTTGTCATGAGACAGTTTTGGTGCCGGAATAATGCTGGCTTGTGCAGACTTGAGTAACGGTTGCAGTCGCGTCAGCAGATTGATATCGCTGCCATGAATTTTGATACTGATTTTTTTCATCCATCTTAGGCGCGCATCGACCATGCTCATGGCACTATCAAGACGGGCAAATAAACGCCCATCACGCTCACGAATGCTGCCTTTGATGATGACGACTTCATCAATTTTCAACTGTTCTTTAACGCGATTGAAACGCTCGGCATAGCAGCTTACTTCCAGCCTTGAAGTGCCGTCATCTAAAATAATGACGTTGCGATTACCAAAGTTGGCGATATCAATAATTAACCCGGCAAAATAGCAGCTACCGTTATAGCCGGTGTCAGTTAGTTTATCGAGACGTGCGCCTGAGGTATAGCGTTTTAACTCATCCAAGTATTCATTGATTGGATGACCCGTCAAATACAATCCTAACGTGTTCTTTTCTGCTTTTAAACGATGTTTATCACCCCAAATCAGCTCTGGCGTCATAACCAGTGGCGGCGCGGCGACGATACCATCCATTTCACCAAACAAATCCATCATGCCGATTTCACGGTTCTGACGGTCTTGTTCAGCAGCTTGTACGGCACTTGGCAGCTGGCTCATTAATGCGCCGCGAATCTCGTACGCTTCATCGGCTGGTAAATCTGGTCGTAGGGTGGCTGCAAAGTCATCAAAACAACCAGCGTTTATCAGTCCCTCTAAAGTGCGTTTATTAACCTTTTTGATATCAACGCGGCGACAAAAATCATAGAGGTCTTTAAACGGTCCTTCACGGCGGCGTGCATCAACGATAGACTCGACCGCGCCTTCACCAACGCCTTTAATCGCACCCAAGCCATAAATGATATTAGTCGGGGTATCAGCGACAAAATGCCACTCACTGCGATTTACCGATGGATTGACCACGGTCAAATCAAAGTTTTCACGGCAATCATTGATAAAGAACACCACGTTATCGGTGTTGTTCATATCTGACGTCAGTACCGCTGCCATAAACTCAGCAGGATAGTATTGCTTGAGATAAGCAGTCTGATAAGCGAGTACACCATAAGCAGCCGAATGCGAGCGGTTAAAACCGTAACCGGCGAACTTCTCCATCAAATCAAACACGCCGCCTGACGTTGCTTCATCAATACCTTGCTCTGTTGCACCCGTGATGAAGATATCGCGCTGCTTTGCCATTTCTTCAGGTTTCTTTTTACCCATAGCACGGCGTAACATATCCGCGCCGCCCAAGCTATAGCCCGCCATGACCTGCGAGATTTGCATGACTTGTTCTTGATAGACAATAACGCCATTGGTATTTTCTAAAATCGGCTCAAGATTGGGATGGTCATAGATGACTTCCTCACGACCATGTTTGCGGTCGATATACATCTCTACCATGCCAGCGTCCAGTGGGCCTGGGCGATAAAGCGCACACATGGCGATCACATCTTCGATGTTGGTCGGTTGCAATTTCGCCAGATACTTTTTCATACCCATACTTTCTAACTGAAAGACGGCAGTGGTCTTGGCATCTTGCAAGAGCTTGTAGGCTTTTTTATCATCTAACGGTAGGTCTTCTAATACCAACGCATCTTTGCCTTCTTTTGCACGGCACAGATTAATATTTCTGACCGCCGCATCAATCACGGTCAAGTTACGTAGACCCAAAAAGTCAAATTTTACTAGCCCAACGGCTTCAACATCATCTTTATCAAACTGGCTGACACGGTGACCTTCATCATCACAATAAATCGCGCTAAAATCTGTGATTCTGTGCGGCGCAATCAATACGCCACCAGCATGTTTACCCACATTTCGGCAAATACCTTCAAGCTTAATCGCCATTTCCCACACTTCAGTGGCATCTTCATAATCCATATTGTCAGGATTGGAAATTAAGTCTTTGAGCTGCGGCTCTTGCTCGAGTGCTTGACTGAGGGTGATACCCGGTGTTTTAGGTATCAGTTTCGACATTTTGCTGGCAAGGAAGTAGGATTTACTTTGTGCTCGCGCGACATCTCGTACAACCGCTTTTGCTGCCATCGTACCAAAGGTAATGATTTGCGAGACTGCTTCACGACCATAAGTTTGCGCCACATAATCAATCACGCGGTCGCGACCTTCGATACAAAAGTCAATATCGAAATCGGGCATGGACACACGCTCGGGATTCAAAAAGCGCTCAAATAATAAGTCGTAATGAATAGGGTCGAGGTCGGTAATATTGAGCGAATAAGCAACGAGTGAGCCTGCACCAGAACCACGACCAGGACCGACTGGTACGCCATTGGCTTTTGCCCAGCGGATAAAGTCCATCACGATGAGGAAGTAACCAGGAAAGCCCATTGAAAGAATAACTTTTAGCTCATACTCTAAGCGGTCATCATATCTTTGGCGAAAGTCGCTCCAATTATCGCTGCGTTTCTCGCTGGGAAATAGTTTATCTAGTCGATTATTCAGACCTCGGATTGATTCTGCACGGAAAAACGATTCAATCGTCTCACCTTCAGGCACAGGAAAGTCAGGTAGTACGTTGATACCAAGCGTCAACGTCACATTACAGCGGCTTGCTAAGCGCAAAGTATTATTAATAACCTGCGGAATATCAGCAAATAACTGCTGCATTTGCGCTTGGGTCTTAAGATATTGCGCATCGGAATAAGTTTGCGGGCGATTTTGGTCGGCAAGTACGTAAGAGCCAGCAATACAAACCCGCGCTTCGTGAGCATCGAAATCATCCTGCTCTAAAAACCGCACATCATTATGAGCAATGATAGGAATATGATGCTTAGCACCAGAGTGAATAGCCGCTTTAATAAAGGCGTCTTCACCTGAGCGATTGGTACGCTTAATCGCAAAATATAAGCGATCAGCAAATTGCGCTTGCCATTCTATTAGCAGCTCATCGGCTTTTTCTGGCATAGATCCAACCAATGCCTGACCGACATCTGATTTTTCAGTAAATAAGACAATCACGCCTGCCGCATGCGCTAAAATATGACTGCGCTTGACGACTGGTACACCATGATTGGCATCGTCGGCGCGCCCTTCGGTAAAGCCAAGTGATACGATACGAGTGATGTTTTGATAGCCCTCGTTGTTCATCGCAAGTAGGGTGAGCCGAGTGTCTTCATTTTCCATGATGACTTCACTGCCGATAATGGGCTTGATACCAGCACCTAGGCAGGCACGATAAAACTTCACCGTGGCATACAGATTGGACAAATCGGTCAATGCCAGCGCGCGCTGATGGTCAGCCGCCGCAGCTTTCACTAGCGGTTTGATACGCACGATAGAATCAGTGATTGAATATTCGCTGTGGATGCCAAGGTGTACAAATGCCATAGAGGACTCTTACGGATACGATCAAGAAGAAATGAGTTGTATGATGATGAATTTTTTATGCTTTTTTTTAAGACGTAGTAGAACGCTAAAATTTGTATTTCCAAGGTTTGAATTTGGTCGTTAATAATAGCATTATTTGGCTTAGACAGCCACTGATTCGGTTGGTTTAATCTCTTTGATACACATATGTAAGTCATTTTGGTAATATAAAAAACAAATAAGAAATCATATTAAAAAGCCCTCTACACTATGAAGAATAGAGAGCGATGAAGAATAGAGAGCGATGAAGAATAGAGAGCGATATTATTTAACTCAATACTTCTAATATTAATACCCAACGACTGCCGCATCGACGATACGCGGATCAGACGAGCCGTAGACACCATTTGGCGTGATCATAATCGACTGAGTCGAACCCATGGCTGCTTTTGGACTGACCGTATGACCCATTGATTCAAGCTTTTTAACTGTATCAACATTCAGTGCCTTTTCCACTCGAATTTCATCAGGCAGCCATTGATCATGAATGCGCGGTGCATGTGTGGCCTCAGCGATATTCATATCATGATCAATGACGTTTGAGATGATTTGGGTAACGGTGGTGATGATGCGGCTACCGCCTGGGCTACCAGTAACGATGTAAGGCTTGCTGTCTTTGAAGACCAGCGTCGGACTCATAGACGATAGTGGACGTTTATTGGCTTCAACGGCATTTGCTTCACCGCCTAATAATCCATAACCATTTGGCACACCCGGTTTGGCAGAAAAGTCATCCATTTCATTATTCAATAAAATGCCTGTGCCGTCAGCGACAAGACCCGTACCGTAAGAGAAGTTTAGCGTATAAGTATTGGCTATCGCGTTACCGTCTTTATCCACAATTGAGAAATGCGTGGTTTGATCGCTCTCATATGGTAGGGGGTTGTTCGCTTTGATGGTAGAGGCTGGTGTGGCTTTGTTTGGATCGATTAGGCTACGCAGTTTGTCCGCATAAGCTTGAGAAGTTAAGCCGCTAGTAGGTACGTCGATAAAATCAGAATCTCCCAAGTACTCAGCGCGATCCGCGTAAGCGAGCTGCATCGCTTCTGCCATTAAGTGAATGGTTTGCGCGCTGTTTTGCCCGTAGTCTTTTAGCGGATAACCTTCTAAGATATTTAAAATCTGCACGATATGGATACCACCAGAAGACGGTGGCGGCATCGAGACAATCTCATAACCACGATAGTCGCCTTTGACTGGCTCGCGAGCGATGGCTTCATAATTAGCCAAATCCTGTAAGCTCATGCTACCGCCAGCCTCATTGACCGCTTTGACCAACTTAATTGCGGTTTCCCCTTTATAAAATCCATCTGCGCCTTTTGCGGCAATAAGCTTAAGCGATTTTGCCAATTCAGGCTGTTTTAAGCGCTCACCGGGTTGATAGGCGCTGCCGTCAGGTTTAAAGAATATCTTCTTAGTGCTTGGCCATTTTTGTAAACGCTCGCTCAAGGCGGTGAGCGACTCAGATAAGCCAGCCGTGACTTCTATACCGTCCTCAGCCAGTGCAATCGCAGGTGCCATCACTTGCCCGCGACTCATGGTGCCGTGATCTTCTAACGCTTTAAGCAATCCTGCGACCGTCCCTGGCACACCGATGGCTAAACCATGATAACGAGACAAGTCGCTGACTGCATTACCATCTGCATCGAGATACATATCACGCGAGGCGCTACTTGGCGCTTTTTCACGGTAATCGAGAGCCACTGTTTTGCCTTGCTTGGCATCATAAATCATCATAAAACCACCGCCACCGATATTCCCAGCACGCGGCAAAGTCACTGCTAAGGCAAAGCCAACCGCGACCCCAGCATCAACGGCATTACCACCGTCTTTTAAAATCTTGAGTCCAATATCAGAGGCAAGCGCTTCTTGGGTGGCGACCATACCGTTCTTTGCCCAAACCGGATGATGAATCGCATCTTCAGAATAAATGGCTTGATCGGCATTTTTAATCGTGGAGGTAAGGGTATTGATTTTGGCTCTCGTTACGCGCTGCGTCTCAGATACCACCGTAGGATTATCAGCCATAATAGCGAGATTGATGGCGCTGGTGTTAATCGATGTTGGGTTGATGGTAGTTGATTGCTTGGTGGTTGGCTCAGCCGCATGAGTAGATAGCGATACTAAAAACGTACTGCTGATTAATAGAATAGCGGTTTTTATTTTTGCTCTGTTTTTAAAGTTATTTTGAGAAGCGTTGATTTCATCTTTTGATATTAGATGTTGCATTGTAAATTCCTTTTTGAGCAAGTGATGACACGTTTGGTCTGTAAAAATAAGACTGTAAAAATAAAGAGGCTAGAACGTTAGGGCGTGTCCTCATTGACATAATAATTGGTGCCACGTTTGCTAGATAAACAGTCTTATCAAAAATACTGAAAATTTTTAAGAAATACGTTCTAATCTTACTAAATTGTAACTCATTGTGATATAAATAATAGTGCTAGAATTTATTCATTATTGTCTGTCTATTTATAAGAAGAAATTACTATGTCATCCAACCGTACTCATAAACGCGACCAACAGCGTCACTCTGGCATGGCTCATCACCAGTCATCTGCCCATAACCCTAACAATCATAACAAGCATTCATATCAGTCGCGCAAATTAACCTCTATTGCAGGCTGCGCATTACTGCTTGGCAGTACGTTTGGGTTGGCAGGCTGTCAATCAAGCCCAGCGGTATCATCGTCTGCGGCATCAAAAAGTATGATTGATTTTAGTACCGCTGATAGCGCGCAGAGCCAAGCACAAGGACGCGCGTTTAATGCCAGCCTTACCACCAAATCTGAGCGTTATCAACAATTATTTGACCAAGAAAAATATCCCAATACTGACAATCAAGCCAAATCACATTTACTGGCGGCTATTCGTCAGCATCTGGCAACAGAACATGTGGCAGTCGCGCAAGCCAATTATCAAGCCGCACCTTTTATTGATCCAGATAGCATCGATGCAGGCTCTAGTAGCTTGCTTAGAACGATTATAGAGGCTTATGCTTATGAGCCTGAAGATTCAGACAGCGATGATAGTGACTATGATGAAAGTGATTATGAGAACAGGCAAACTGAGGCTATGGCAGAGTTAGCAGCGGTAAGTGCAGAGTCGAATAAATGCAATGACAATGAGGACGATGACGCTTATGAAGTCTGTGTTGTAAAGGATATTAACTATGACGAAAACGGTTATAGTCGCAGTGACTATCAATCAGAGAGTTACGGCGAAGGGAACTATGACACCGATGATTATGAATCAGACAGTGCTTTTTCGAAGTTATCAAAATTAAACCCAAAAAGCATGATAGAGCAGTATGAAGCCGTACAAATGGCAAAACAACAATCAGAGGATGTAGAACAAGGTAGCCAATCATCAACGCCATCTACGGGCGTCATTGGTCAAATGCTGAGTATGTTCCATCGCACGCCGGAACAGATAGCTGCGTCAAATGCTTATCAATATCAAAATTTAACGTTTAATAGTGTCAGTCAGTACAAACCCAAACAGCGACAACTGCAAAGCGTCTATAGCTATGACTATGTGACGCCGACGATTGCCTCATCCATACAGATACCGTTAGCGTTCGATTTTAACCATAGTAAAGTCACGGTAGACCCATCGGCAATCATGCCTATTATGGCGCTTGTTAATCCTGAAAATACCCCTTTACCTAACCAGATGGCCTCGCATACCGTTAGTTTTGGGTTGCCCGAGAGTATTACCGCGCAGCTGCCGCCAGCAGTGCTTTACGATGCCGCCATCGCTGCCATACAGAGCAGCATGGCAGAGCTTGGGCCTGAGCACTTTAGCGCGGTAGACATTCACAGTGATGCCTTTGCCAAAGAAGTCGGGGCGAGCCGAGCGGTAAAAGTCTATTTTGGCAGCAAGCAAAGCGGTGAGATGATCGGCAAAACCCTAAAATACATGACAAAGTCGCTACAGGATTATGTCGATGCCAATCCACAGAAATATCCTGATGGCGCCATGCTAAAAACTGCGCTGGCAAAAGTACAGCTATACAATAAAGGCTACCAAAGTGCGGATGTGGGCGCGCTATTGCAGCTTATTGAGGCCATCGGTCCGATCTCTTTTAATCAGATAAATTACTATTATTTAGACCGCTCAGATCGCCTACTTGCTAAGCAGCAGCGGGTGAATATCGGTGGCGATTTGATTGGTTCTACAACCAGCGTACTAAACCAAATACGCTACGATAAAAGCAGTTTTAATAAACATGCACTAACGCCTTTATTGACCGAGTCTTTTGGCGCAAATGCTAAAGCTGCTATCGATGGCAATGCATGGATGGCAGAGCAACGCCAACAAAAAGAAAGACTGCAAGCGGCACGTGATGCCCGCTATGACTATAGTGGGAGCAGTGATGATTACAATGATGATGACTATAGTAGCGATTATGCAGATGATGACAGCGGCTATGATGCAGCAGAATATGACAGTCCTGATAGTCAAGATGACACTGATATCGAAGACGATGCCGCAGATGATTCTGACAACAGGGTAGACCGTCAATAACGCTATCTTGCCATGTTTAAGCCCACATCTATTAAGGATAAAAAATGAAAAAATCACATCAAATCATTGCAAGTCATCTTCCGTCAGCGAGCCTTGCGTCAGTTCTTAATGGCAATCGCCTATTTGCTGGTGCGTTGGTCACAGGAGCACTATTGTTAACGGGCTGCCAATCTACCAGTCTTGACCACTCTAATGCTATGACTGCCAAGCAAACGCCAGTAGCAGCCAAAACAGCATTGGCGACGGCGTTACAGAAACAGCGCCGCCAGTCCTTTAGCTATCATAGCAATCTGGAGATCAGTAACGAGCAGCAGTTTAGTGATATTAATACTAAAATCGATGCCCAAGCGCCAGTCGCCTCAGGCTATATCGATGAATATTGCGAAGACACACACGATCAAGCGTATGCCGCCTTAATTACCCAAGCAGAAGCACAAAATAAAGATATTTTAGCGGCAGATTATGATGCTCAGCGAACGGTGCTCAAAGACACTTATCTTGAGTGTACGGATGCCTATGAGGCATGGGTAGAGAGTAAATATGATAGTGAAATCACTGTGCCAGCGTTTTACCAACAGTTGTTTGACAATTACGACGACCGAGCGACAGCGCAAGATATCAAAAAAGCAAAGTTGCTAGATGCTTATGTGCTAAAGCCACTGTCAATCAATGCACAAGGCATTTATCAGCCAATGGCTGGCAAGGCGACGATGCTGGCGAGCGTGCAGTATCAAGCGCGCAATCATCAAAGCAGCATGAATCAGCCGATTTATCTGGATTTGAAAAACGGTAATATTTATCTATGGGCAGATAATTTTGCGATGTTTAATTCAGAGCTATTAGATGACAAGCTCGGGACAAAGTGGCGCGACAAATGGCTAAAGCTAGCCATTAATGATGGCACCTTACCCAAAGGCTTTGGTAGTGAATTGATAAAAAGTCACTTTGCCGCGTTAGATGCCACATTTGATGCCGCACCTATTAGCCAGTTTGATTATGTCGCCCCTAATACGCTAGCCTCACTCTCTCCCAAGTTACCCGCGCATCAGCTACCAGCAATGCTAGCAAGTAACCAAGTTATTCGCCGTGTACAAAGTGCTGAGAGTTATGAGCAGTTTTATCAAAATTATATGCGCATCATTTACGAGCGGATGAGTCAGCGATATCCAGAACTGGTCAAAGTAAGCGCGGCTTACGAGGTAGGCAACACAGATGCTGATAAATTTACCAGTAAAGCGTTAGTGCAGCAAATGTTGGCAATGATAAAAAGTGACATGGATAGTGGCATTGAGACAGTAGAGGAAGCAATGGCAATGGCAGAGGCAAAAGAAAAGACGGCAGAAAGTGCAACGCTATCAAATGCAGAGACGCAAGAGTTGTATGGGTTTGATAAGCGTGGTCAGCTCAAATGGCAGCATTTGCGCAGTGAGCTTCCGAGCGAAACCGCCGATAGTAAGAACATGGTCATAGATGTTTTGCAGCAGTATTCTCCTGTCAGCACTAAAGACATGGCATTTCCCAATTTACCAAACGATGTGCAAGTGCCTAATGCCAGTAGTAGTATTGATGTGCGCGAGTATGGTAGCGAATTAATGCAGTATTATCGTGATAGCAATGGTACTGCAATGGGTAAGATGATGTTTAGTGTCATGCCAATGGCTAAAGAGAAGTTTGGGGCGATTGAATAAACAAAACTAAATCAGACTAAATCTATGACATTGAGGACGAGCTAGTGAATTTTGTGACCATTGACGTTGAAACTGCAAACAGCGACGTAGGGTCTATTTGTCAAATAGGCTTGGCTAAATATTTGAACGGTAAGTTAATCGATACATACAGCACTTTAATTTTACCGCAGACGTCTTTTAGTCGTCAAAATATAGAAGTGCATGGTATTACCAGTAGTATGGTAAAAGATGCGCCGTCTATGTATGACATTTACGGGCAAATATTAAAATTGGGGCTGTCCTAGATAAGTAAAATAATCTAGGATAGTCATATGAGAAAGAGCAGATTAAGTTGGTACAAACAAACCAGACTCATTGAACTATTTA
>NZ_QGGM01000023.1:0-28350 GCF_003148585.1 Psychrobacter immobilis
TGTCGTCTTGTCATGATGATTAAGCTCATATGAGTAAATATAGAGTTACTATAGCTTATTCTAAAACAACTGTGCTAATTGATGACACGCCCTAGTTGTATTCATACTTTTACAATATTTTTTTATCTTCGACGACAGCAACTCGGTAGGTATTGGCTTCGTCTAAATACTCTACTAACATCACTCTATCACCTTGTTTCAGCAACCCATCATTGGTGTCTGAACGAATCTTTAATATCAATCCTGCACCGCCATCATTTAGCTCTGCTTCGCCATGCTTATCTGTGACACTAAGCGTGCGCACAACAGCGATCTTACCCACATTATTAGACGAATTACGTTTGGGAATTTTGGCGATATTTTTGCGAATCGGCGAAATAATAATACCTGTCAACCACATGGATACGACCAATACGAAAATGAGTGCCCCTGTACCGAATAAATAGTACAGAACGCCAGAATCGAAATATTGGTGTAAAAAGCTGGTATATAAATAGCTGAGCAACCAACCGATCAAGCTAATTAAGCTTAGTATGATGATTAAAGGGACACCGTAAAGACCAAATTTGAGCATGAGACCCGTAAAAAAACCAGTCGATGATAAGGTAGAGACATCAGCATCACCGCCTGACTCACCAAGGTCTACGCTATCCATATCTACCATGCCGAGTAAAGACACAACCCAATATAAAGTGACGAACATCACAAGCCCCGTAAAAATAATCGTGGGATATAAACTGATTTTAGTGATAAAGACTAAAAAAGCTTCTTGCATTGCGCGTGTTCTCCTTTTGCTCACCCAATCTATTAGCTCAATGACTTGGTTATGCAAATTGGTATTATGGGGATGATGCTCACTCGAATTAATGCTGCCAAGTTTACATTTTTTAAATCAACTTATGTTGCTTTATCAAGGATTATATATACATTCCATTACATAATACATAGGTTTTGCCTTTAGCGTCCCCATATCGGCGAGCGCACGACTCCGCCCACCTTACTGCCAATGGCATAACTTGTATTACCAGATAATGAGTGAATGACCAAACTTCCGCTATTTTGACCGCCCACTTGTGAAAGCTTTGTCGGATAGACAGCATACTGTGCAGATGGTGACAGACGTGCTGGTTCATCCAGTCCCGTCTCTGCTAGATTGGTGATTTGCCCAGTACTCAGCGTCATCACCGCAGCCTTACGACCATTGAGATAGGCCATGCGCTGACCGTCCAAGCTCAGTTGCGGACTGGCGACATAGCCACTTGTTGGTACAGGCGTGGCACTAGCAGTCTCGAAGTGGTAGCGATAGATACGTGGGCGTCCAGCGCGGACTTTATCACTGGTATAGACAAAACTTTGCCCATCACTGGCGTAGCTTGGCTGTACTTCCGTGCTCGGTAACGTAGTGAGCTGTGTGGTCTTACCATCGCTCAGACGTATCTCATAGATATCAGCATTGCCGCCGACCGTTGAGCTATAGAGGAGTTTTTGCCCATCAGGTGAGAACGACGCTGACATATTGCTGCCTTCAGCATTTACCGCAAGGTTGCGGATGTTGCTTTTGCGATCATAGATATAAATCTTAGGGTGTTGGCGCGGCGCTTGTTTACTATATGCCAGCAGTTGCCCATCAGCTGACCATGCTGGCGCATAAATATAACCATTAAGCTGATCGATTAACTGACGATCACTACCATCAGGACGAATGCTATAAAGCGTCGACATCTTTGCAGCTCCGATTCCTTGCTCCTCGACATAGGCAATGCGCCCTTGCCGATCTACCGCTGACATTTGCGCCGTTAGTGGATTGCTCGCACTCATATTATTAGCAGGTGCTTGCATCGTTTTAGACATCGTACTAGGCAAGGTCTGACAACCTGTCAACAGAATAAAAGTCGTTAGTGCGGTGATATTACTTATCGTTCTTATATTGACAGATGATTTTGATACAAGCATTTTTGACATAAAATAACGTCCAATAAAGTGTTGATTATTGCGTACTGAGAATCTTGACAATTAAGGCTAAAAGATTGAGTGCATTAAAGCATCCTAGCCTACATACTTTACTTAATAGCAAATGACAGTGTAGCGTAAACCATGCCAAATTTTGGACAAAAAAATACCCCACTAGATAGTGAGGCATTTTTAAAACTACATCTGACTTTTATAGAACATTGCTTTTATTCAACATTACTTTTACCGAATATTGCTTTTAGCAAATACTATTTAAAAACCATCTGTAATGCTTGAATTATTTAGAAACGGCTTTGAAATGGGCAACTTGATTGCTATTGGTAATGGTCAAGATAGGCGTGTTATTGGCATTTTTACTGATGCTATATTTACCTTGTACGGTCGCTAAAGTCGCAGTATCAAAACTTGCTTGTGGCTCAGGGCATGCCATCATAGTAGATAAAACGTTGCCTAATACGACATTGCCGTTCACAACCTTGTAGTCAGCGCCCATGTTATTACAGGTGTTCATAAAGGTCACACGGTCACTGCCGCTATCTTTGAAAAACTTTAGCGTCAATGGCTTCGCTGGATCAAAGAACAATTGGCTAACCTTATCACCATTGCTGCGTTTTGCGTCAACCAGCTGCCAATCATATGCTTGTAGCGTATTAGAAGTAATTGGTTGAGTCACTGGCGCTGTTACGCTAGGGGTGGTTTGGCAACCAGCAGCCAACGTACCTACCGCAAGTGTCGCTACCATCATCATTTTAGTCATGTTTTTCATATAAACTCCTATAGTGGTTTTTTTAGAATAAAAAATAGCTCTTATCCTAAACATTCGTTTTTATTATGATTAATTTACTGTTTTATTCATTACTCTCAATAATGCGGTTATTATGCACAACTGCAGCTTAACTGTCATTATAGATTGAGTGTATGATTACCCTGTTATTTGTTGCGATCTATAGTCTTTTTGCTAACCTCTATTGTTAGACAGTACATTAACTGCTAACACTTTTTATATAACTTCTCGAATATACTCTAAAAGCCGACAATTTCTCATTAAAATCATTGTTTTACTTATTTATGTTAGGCATTACTCTAGATTGGCGAGGTTCTGTTGTTGCAAAGCAGCATAGCCTACCAAACGTTTGCGTTCAGCCTCACTAAATAGCTGCTGTTCGATTTGATTGATTTGGGTTTGTGCTTGCGTTTTATCTGCACTTTGACTCAATAAGCGCTGTTTTTGAGCTTGATATTGGTCGAAACGTTGAGCAAAATTAGCATCTTCTGCATCGACTTGCGCGAGGCGTGCGGCGGCTGGAGCACCTACCAGATCACGACGCATGTTATACAATTCCTGAGCCGTTGCCCCTTTTGCTTGCATCTGTTTTGTGCGATTCATCAGCTCGTTCAGATTGGCTTGCTGGGTGATACCGGCTTTGAGCGCATTATCTGGCATACGGCTAATGTAGTTCTGCCGCGCTGCCTCTTTTTGCACATCGTTTAGCTGCTGGTTTTGGTTAATTCTGACCATCTCCATACTATAATTATCATACTCCTCTTCTGCACCAAAGAAGGCGGTAATGGTTTCTTTAGTAAAATACTGCTGACGCAACTTGGTTACATCTTGCTTTTGCTGGGCGACGACATTTAGATCCAGCTCACCGCTTTTTGCCGCTTGTAATTGCAGATTACCGTAACGTTGTTCTATTTCAGGAATGGCTTTAAGATAGGTAATATATTGGTCAAATATAGTGACCGCTTGACTAGCGGCAGGCTCTGGCGTGTGATGACGAATATAGCTTTCGACACGGGTATAAATAACCGCTTCATCTTCTTCACCCAGCGCCGACAAAAAATAATCGAATAAACGCCGTAGACCTTCAGTGACGACCAACTGCTTATTTTCATCAATGATGATTTCGCCGTCGATTTGCGTGCCTTGTAATGAGCGCGGCAAACGCTCCAATCCAGTGACAAATAGAGCCTGGTTTTGGGCGGCTGTTGTTTGCACTAATTGGCCATTATCCAGCGCAGTTGATAGAGTAGCATCAGCCTCACTAGTGAGGGCACTGGATACTGGTTGCGCTGTAGCCATACGTGTATTATCAGGTTTGAACCACATAATCACCGCCGCCGTTATGGCTATGCTAACCACGGCGATTATAACTATTGGTAGATAGGCTGGGCGGCGATTATTCGACATAAATGAGGATTTTTTTATAAGTCAGCTTAAAGGCTGATGTTTTTAAAAGCGTATGTTCTTAAAAACTTACTTTATTAAAGGTTAGCGTTTTTAAGACGATTGACCTGAGTACGATAGATAGATTTTGGCTCAGAATCGCCCCATGCCGTCAGACCCAATACTTGATCGGCTGAATCCAAATGATTCATTCTATAATTATCCCGAATCACATAACCAAGACGACTTGAGCAAGCAGATACCAACCCATCATTAGACTCGCCTGCAAACGGCACGCTCGTTGCTGCCAATAAATAATCACTAGGATCAAGTGCGCTTGTTATTTGTCCAACCCCGCTGAACGAATAGTATTTGATACCATTGACGGCAGTACTGGTCGGCTGACCACAATAATTTTTTGGCATTGCCGCGGGAAATTTGGCATTGAACTTAGCCGCACCATCGGTTGATAGAGCCACGAGCGCTTGCCAGCCATCTTGCTCTTGTATCTCTTTAAAACTGATACCTGAACCAACGTCTGTAAAGCCACCAATCAAATTGAACACGCCTGAGACTAGCTGTGTTGTGACATTGGATGGATTACCTGTGGTGTTGTTTGGCTCAAGGGTGTTTTTGACAAAATCTGCCGTTTTTGACCCTTGTTCTGGGCTTGATACTGCCGTAACTGATGCGACATATTTTGGCGCGACGCCAGCGACATAGCGGATATCTATACCGCCTTGACTGTGTCCAAATAAATTGACTTTTGGTTCACCTGAAATGGCAGTGATGGTTTTGACTTGTTGCAGCAGCTGCTCTCCGCGAATCTCACTGTTATTGACGGCTGACGTTTTGGTGGTATATACCTCTGAGCCGCCTTTCATCAACTCTTGAGGAATGCCATTGAAGTAGTCGATAATCCCAAACAAGTTAGTGAAGCCGCCAAGACCATGTGCCATAACAATTGGGTATTTTGTATCAGTATGATTTGACGTCCAGTATTTGTTGCTGACCAGCTTGCATCCGGTTGAATTGGCACAATTATAGTATTGACCAGCAGCTTGAGCCGAGGTGGTTTGTAAAGCCATTAAAAGTACACCGGCACCGATAACACCAAGTGAAGGGAGAAATGCGCTGGGCGTGAAAGCCGAAGCTAGAGAAGATTTTAGCGTCATAATAACGTCCTTGTTATCATTAATTTTGATTATCTTTACCTCTCAAATACGACAGCAGAAGCGGCAAAGATTGCTGCTAATTCCTTTAGCATGCAAAATTACATTACTTATATCTTCTGTAACATTCAACTAAATTGTCAAAATATGAATATATTATCGTGACTATAGGGTCACAATTGCCCTTACTTCGCTGTAAAGCAATTATTATCAATAATAATGATAGGTTCACTATCACTTAACGTAAAACAGCGGCGTCTTCATTTATGTTATAATTCAAGCCATTAATTCCATAACTATAAGTAATATAATGATGACTAAAAAATCTCTTATCCAGTCCCCAGAAGCCATAGAAAAAATGCGCGTGGCCGGTAAACTTGCCAGTGATGTCCTTGTCATGCTCGATGAGCACGTTCGAGTTGGCATCAGTACCGAGGCACTTAACCAAATCGCCCATGACTATATCGTTAATGTGCAACAGGCTATTCCTGCACCGCTTAACTACAATGGCTTCCCAAAATCAATTTGCACCTCGATTAACCATGTGGTTTGTCATGGTATTCCAGCCGAAAACAAGCTACTCAAAGATGGCGATATCATCAATATCGATGTGACCGTGATAAAAGATGGCTACTATGGCGATACCTCAAAAATGTGGATCGTTGGTAACGGCTCTATCATGGCACAGCGTATCTGCAAAGTCGCACAAGATGCGTTATATGCCGGTATGAGTGTCGTCAAAAACGGTGCGCGTCTAGGTGATGTCGGTGCTGCTATCCAAGCAGTGGTCGAACCTGAACGTTTCAGTATCGTCCGCGAGTTCTGTGGTCACGGCATTAGCAATGAGTTTCACCATGAGCCGCAAGTCATGCACTATGGCAAAAAAGGTACAGGCTTTGAGCTAAAAACAGGCATGACCTTTACCATCGAGCCGATGATTAACCAAGGTACATGGCAAACCAAGATTTTGCCTGACGAATGGACGGCGATTACTAAAGACCGTAAGCTGTCAGCACAGTGGGAGCATACGATGGTCGTGACCGATAATGGCTGTGAGGTGTTTACCACTCGCCCTGAAGAAGATTTAAGTTTTTTGACCCAGTAATATCAAAAAAGATCGCCTAGGCGGTCTTTTTTTTGGCCAATAATTAGGTCATATTGAGTATTGTGCTCACCCGCTTTTTATCTTTATACTCTGATGACTTAATAACTTATATTGGTAACTTCTATTTGTGAATTTTGTCAGCTACCAGCACACTGGTGATTCTACGCTTTTCAGCTGAAACGTTTTATTTTTAAACTCTTAACGGGATAACACTCATGTTTACTTGTGATGTCGCTTCTATCGATCTGACACCTTTACCTCTATTATCAAATGATATAGCGACAAACGCATCACTGCTAGCGGACACTCCTGTCACTGAAAAGTCGCTACTGGGTATTCCTCACTGGTTGACTCAAATTAATCAGGATATTAACCGTGCACTTGAGCGCGGTGTCAATATTCGTCAATTGGTCGCGGCACGCTCTGGTGCGATTGACGAATTGCTGATTGCCTTGTTCAACTGGTTTGAGCTGGATAAGACAGATTTGGCTTTATTTGCCACAGGCGGTTATGGTCGTGGCGAGCTGTCGCTTTATTCAGACATCGACATTTTATTGCTTTCTCCTGATGAGATTGGTGCTGATGCCAGTGGGAAAATAGATCGGTTGGTGGCGCTATTGTGGGATATCGGATTAGAGCCTGCTCTCTCGGTACGTAGTGTTAATGACGCTTTAGAAGCGTCGCTCGATCACACCATTGCCAGTGCACAGCTAGAAGCTCGGCTATTAATTGGTAATGAGGCTTTACAGGATGTGCCCGTTCAAATTGTCAATAAACAGTGGTCGCCGCGTGAGTTTTTTGAAGTAAAAATCGCAGAAGCTAAAGCGCGATATTTACAGCACAATGCCACCGAGTACAATCTTGAACCCAATATAAAAACCGCCCCTGGTGGTCTACGCGACATTCATATCATCGGCTGGGTAACCAAACGCTATTTTCGAGTGGGTAAGCTGTATGATTTAGTACAACAAAACTTTTTGACTGAAAAAGAGTTCGATGAGCTGAACTTTGCAGAAGGTTATTTATGGCAAATACGTCATTATCTGCATGTATTGACTGGTCGCAACGAAAACAAGCTGCTGTTTGATTATCAGCGTGAAATTGCCCAGTTGATGGGTTATGAGACGCAGCCAGACGATCAGCCAAATGCCGCCGTCGAGCGTTTTATGCGCGACTATTATCGCTGTGCCATGCAGATATCGACGCTGTCTGAGATGCTGACCAATCACTACTACGAGACGATTATAGAGCCGCAGTTGCCTGATGATGAGCGTCCAAAAAAGCAGCCAATCAATGCGCGCTTTAACCAAGTTGGTGACCAAATCGCCATGGCGCATCATCGGGTTTTTGCTCAGCATCCTGACTCTATCTTAGAGATGTTTTTACTGATGGGTCAGTACGGTATCAAAAACGTGCGCACTCATACCTTGCGTGCGCTAAAAATCGCCGCGCGTGGCATCGATCAAGTCTACCGTGATAACCCCGCTCACCAAGCGCTCTTCTTAGCCAATTTAAAAGAGCAGAATTATCTGTTTCATCGCCTGCGTGCCATGAATCGCTACGGCGTCTTAGGCAGCTACATTCCTGCGTTCGCCCAAGTGACCGGTCTGATGCAATATGATTTATTTCACCGTTATACGGTTGATGCGCATACCTTATTTTTGATTCGGATTTTGCATCGCTTCACCGACCCACGGTTTTATGAAGATTTCCCACTGGTCAGCTCTATCTTTCAGCGTATCGAGCGCAAGGAAATCTTGGTACTGGCCGCCATGTTCCATGATATTGCCAAAGGTCGCGGTGGCAACCATAGTGAGCTGGGTCAAACCGAGTCGACTGAATTTTGTTTGGCGCATGGTATGAGTCTGGCAGATGCCAACTTGGTTGGTTGGCTCACTCGCTATCATTTATTAATGTCGATGACTGCTCAGAAAAAAGACATCTCAGATCCAGAAGTGGTCACTATTTTTGCCAATTTAGTCGGTAATGTCACCCACCTCAATCATTTATATGTGCTCACTGTTGCGGATATGAATGCGACCAATCCACAGTTGTGGAACAGCTGGCGTGCCACATTAATGAAACAGTTATACTCACAAACTCGGCGCATTTTGCGCGCTGATATCGATGCACCTACTAATCGCCAAGATATGATCAGTGCCACACGTACCCAAGCCTTAGCGATGCTCGATAATGTCAACAATCAACATATGAATCGTGATGAAGTCTTGAGGCTATGGGATGATCTGGGTGATGAATATTTCTTGAGAGAAATTCCTGAAGACATCTTATGGCATACCGAGGCCATTTTGAACCATCCGCCGATTGGTCTTGCTTCTAATGCAGATAGCCCGCCATTGGTGGTATTACGTGAGCATCGTGAGTTGGCCCTTGATGCGGTACAGGTCTTTGTTTATACCCAAGATCAGACGAACCTGTTTGCAGTCACCATGGCTGTATTTGATCAAATGAACTTGGATGTTTTAGACGCCCGTATCATTACTGCTACCCGCGATTTTGCTTTGGACTCCTATGTACTGCTTGATCCCAGTGGCACATTATTGGTCGATGAGGACAGTCAACAAGAGCTCAAACAGCGCCTAATCAATGCCTTTAAAGACCCGACACTACTGAAACTTACCAATAAGCGCATACCGCGTCAGCTTAGACATTTTGAAGTAACCACGGTGATTAATTTTGAGTTTAATGAGGCTTCTGATCAGCATATTATGAGCTTAGAAACCCTTGATCAGCCGGGGCTACTGGCAAGAGTAGGACAGGTGTTTTTGCAGGAGAAAATTGAGGTGCATGCGGCGCGTATCACCACTTTGGGTGAACGTGCAGAAGATATGTTTTATATCAGCGATCAAAATGATGAACCGCTATCTGCTGCTAGACTTGACGCACTACGATCCGCCTTGATGGCCAGTCTCAGTATGCAAAGAGAGCAGCCTGCTGCTTACAGTAAATGTGATTGAACAAATGGGCTTACAAGATAAGTCTAAGATAAATACTCGGCGTGTATCATCCATTCATTGATGGCATGCTTTGTATTTTTTAACCCGTTAATATCAAAAGCACCTTTTATAAGGTGCTTTTATATATCATTTCGCTAGCGTGCTCATTGAGCTCATCATCCGCAAGATCTGGTGGCAGAATCTCTGCTTCTATCTGTTTTTGCGTCAGTATTAAGCGCCCAGCGTTGACCTCTTTTTGCAGCAAACAATGTAAACTTGCTAAATGAAAATCCCCCTCAAAACACTCATAGATTTGTCTTAGAGAAATAGGCGATTTGGCGTGCACATCGGGATAAAGGCTGTCCTCTGCTAAGATAATCATCTCATTCAGTGCCTCTTCACGCATCAACTCATCTTTATCGATTTTACGTTGTAAGCCGTCCGCCATTCGACTTTTGGACGCGAGCATGGCCACAAAAATCACTGTCTGTACAACAAATAAGGCAATATATTGCCATAAAGGCAGTAAAATACCGAGCTGATTGCTAAGCAACATCAGCACCATCGCAATGATCACATAACTGACCAGTTGCCACAGTAACCACATCATCAAGCTGTTTTCACCATACCAAAACATTTTTCGTTCTTTATGGCTAATTAATTGCTGGCGAGCTTGCCACCAGCTTTGCTCCCGCTGTTTTAATAGTTCGTACAATTTGGTTCGCTGTTGCGCATCATCAAAATTTTCATCTTGAATGTCTGTCGCGTTAAGGTCATTAGTTTTTGAGATACTAGGCATATCAAATTATCCTCACCATAATCTATCATTAGGGCTGACAGCAGTTTTTTGTATTGTTATAAGTTATCAATTGATAAGCTTTTTTTAGGATTTTTAAATCTGTGACTGCTTCATTAGTTATTATAATTTATGGTTAAATAGCTAAGCAGCTTGAGCATGAGAAGTAAAAGACAAAAAATAAGAGAAGTGCTACACTGCTTAAATGTAATTTTTCTTTATAACTTTATTATTAATTGTCTATTATAGTTACCCTACTTATGAATCACAACTTAACGTACCTGCATCCTTACCCTTTTGCAAAGATGGCAACATTGCTTGCTAACAGTGTGCCAGCCCATGACTACAGTGAAATCAAGCTCGGTATTGGTGAACCAAAACATGAGCCGCCAACGTTCGTGCTGGACGTACTACGTGAAAATTTGGACAAAATAAGTCGTTATCCAACGACTAATGGCATGTTTGAGCTGCGCCAAACCATCGCGCATTGGCTAGAAAAACGCTTCTTTTTGAACCATGTCGATGCCAATACGCAAGTATTACCAGTAATGGGCACACGCGAGGCTATTTTTAGTCTGGTACAAGCAGTCGTGGATCATAAAGTAAGCGATACAGAGAGTAGTCCGCTGTCTGTCTCTGACCCATTATCTGCCGTTTCTCCTATGACTGCTCCTACAATAGTCATGCCCAACCCTTTTTACCAAATATATGAGGGTGCAGCGATACTGGCGCAAGCCGAGCCTTATTTCGTGCCTTGCACACTGGACGATGACTTTAAAGGTAACTATCGCGCCGTACCAAAAGATGTTTGGGCGCGCACGCAGTTGCTGTTTGTTTGTAGTCCTAACAATCCGACGGGCTCGGTCATGACGATGGAGGATTGGGAATATCTCATTCGTCTGTCAGATCAGTACGATTTTATTATTGCCAGTGACGAGTGCTATAGCGAGCTGTATTTTGATACGGCACCGATTGGACTATTGCAAGCCTGCGCTGCCCTCGGTCGTCATGATTTCAAAAACTGTATTGTCTTTCACTCTTTATCTAAGCGTTCAAATCTGCCTGGTTTACGCTCAGGGTTTGTGGCAGGTGATGCCAATATTTTGCAAGCT
Source organism: Psychrobacter immobilis (assembly GCF_003148585.1). GTDB lineage: Bacteria > Pseudomonadota > Gammaproteobacteria > Pseudomonadales > Moraxellaceae > Psychrobacter > Psychrobacter immobilis. The sequence continues at coordinate 11,281 of NZ_QGGM01000023.1, forward strand.
TATCTGCAATATCGTACCTATCAAGGCTGTGCGATGCCGATACCACATCAGCTCGCCTCGATCGCTGCATGGCAAGATGAAAAGCATGTGGCACACAATCGCGCTCTGTATCAAGAAAAATTTGCCTTGTGGATGTCTGAGCTTGGTGAGTTACTAGAGTTACGAATGCCTGAGGCTGGATTTTACTTTTGGATAAAGGTCCCTGAGCCGTTCGATGGGGATGATGAGCAGTTTGTCAAAGCACTGTACGAGCAGGCCAATATTCACGCACTAGCAGGGCGCTATCTGTCACGTGATATTGATGGCAAAAACCCTGGGCAAGGCTATGTGCGCATTGCGCTCGTTGCGAGTGTTGATGAGAGCCGCGAAGCGATAAACCGTATTCGAAAATTACTAGGCGCATAAGCAGTCGCTTTATATATAAAAGTTTCAAAAAAAACAGCAACCTCTAATAGCCACAATATTACTGTGGTTATTAGAGGTTTTTTGCTTTAATAATGCTATAGTAAAGTGTCTTTTATCATCGATTATCTTTTACTCAATATGCCATCAAGGATGATGCCATGCCCCATCTTGATTTTACCCAGCCGCCCTTTGACGTATTGAGTCTGGCTGAACGCCAAAGTATCAGAAAAAATACTCAAATCCGCTACCTTGCCAAAAATGAGAATCTAACTGCCGAAGAGTTGCAATATCTGTATGTGGTCATTAAAGGGCAGATTGAGCAATTGCTTGATGGTGAGTTTGTTGCCTCTTACTTGGGTAGTAATCACTCCGACCATCTCAATAATAACGACTGGTTCGACAGCCGTCGTCTGCCTGAATCATTGACTGAAAATAACCTTAATACTGAAGCGCTGCAGACCTATCAGTTTCGAGCCGCTGAGGATACCTTGTTGCTCCAAGTCGCTGGTAGCGCAGTCGATAAAATCAGCGCCCAAAATCACCTAGTGCGCCAAATGCTGTCAGACAAATTGCCCGAACGGCTAAAGGCATTACAGCAGCGCCGCAATAATAAATCCATAGTCTCTGCCAGCTACAATGACCAACAAGAAGTGCAGCAAATCATGTTGCAGCCCGTCATTGATGTCAATCTATTGCCCGTCCATATCGTCAACGCCAATAACAGCTTGTACGAAGCCGCGTCTATCATGACGAAAGCGGGGCTAAAACATGTACTGGTGCAACCCTTAGACCACCTAAAACACGAGGGAGAGGTGCGATTTGGTACTGGTCATCTATTGGGTATTTTGACCGATACCGACATTTGCCGCGCCGTGAGTGACCAGCAAGATCCAGCCACTACCCCCTGCCAGAACTATGCTAATTTTAACCTGCGTACCATCAAAGCCAGTGATGAGATTGGCGATGCATTATTGACTATGACCCGCTATCGTATCCATCGGCTACCAGTGATTGATCAACATGGGGATGTCGTCGGTATATTGGGACAAAGCGATATGCTTGCGCATATTGGTCATCATTCACAGCTCATTAGTATCCAAATCGAGCAAGCAAAAGACTTATCGAGCTTAGATACTGCCGTCGAGCTTATCGGTCGTTACATTCGCGCACAGCATCAAAACGGTGTCAAAATCGGTAATATCAGCCGCATGGTACAGACCTTGAATGCACAGGTGTTTACTAAGCTCTGGCAACTTATCGTGCCTGATGAGGTCATGACAAATACCTGCCTGATTGTGATGGGCTCCGAGGGGCGCGGTGAGCAAATCATGCGTACTGACCAAGACAATGCGCTCATCTTACGTGACGGCTATACTCACCCTGATCTGGCACAATTTGCGGATACTTTTAATCAGCATTTAGCAGACCTCGGTTATCCACTGTGCGATGGTAATATCATGATGAACAACCCTATGTGGCGACAGCCGCTAAAACAGTTTAATGCTCAGATTGGTTTATGGTTTAGAAATACGGATCCCATGCATGGTATCTATTTGTCCGCGATACTCGATGGCGAATACGTCTGCGGAAATGAGTCATTATTGACTCAGGTGCGTCAACATTTAAAGGTTGCCCACAGGCAGTCAGACCCTATGTTTGTACGCCAGTTCGCGCGCGCCGCGCTACAGTTCGGTGATGTCAATCAGTGGTGGCAAAAGTTCGTGCCTTTGCTCGGTGGTAAATCCGGGTCAGAAGACATTGATCTAAAGAAAGCCGGTATTTTTCCACTGGTTCATGGCATTCGTACCTTGGCGTTAGAAAACGATATCTTAGAGCTGCCCAGTAGTAAAAATCGTCTTAAAGCTTTGGTACAAGCGCGCGCCTTGACCCAAGAGCGCGCAGATACTTTACTAGAAGCCTTGGAATTTTTTATGGCACAGCGCCTATCAGTCGCCCTATCAACCGACGATAAACATGCACGGCAAGTCAACCCAATGACCTTGACCGCGCTTGAGCGCGACTTATTAAAAGAGTGTTTGGCCGTTGTTAAAAGCTTTAAAAATCAGCTACGTCAGCATTATCAATTAGAACTCGCATAAGTACAACAATCGCATAAATGGATGAGCGACAACTATGAGTTGGCTAACACAGTTATCCTGCGCTTGGCAAAAAACGCAGCTACAGCGCCCAGAATTGGCATCGATGTTTACCAAACCTGTGGCTAAGCAATGGGTAGCGATTGACTGCGAAATGACGGGACTCAATCCAAAAAATCACCATTTATTGTCTGTCGCCGCGATTCATATCAATGACAATACAATCGATACCGGTAATGGCATGCATATCGTATGCAGACCACCTGTGATGCCAGACCGTGACACCATTGTGATTCACGGTCTACGTACTGCCGACGTTGAGCATGGTATGAGCTACGATGAGATGCTGGCGCTGCTGTTGCCATTTATAGGTAATCGCCCAATTGTGGGGTTTTGTACGAGTTTAGACACAGCGTTTTTAAACCCTCTGGTCAAACGCTATATGGGCACAGCACTGCCCAACGAAGTCATCGATTTGCGCCATTTATATAGTCGACGCATGAGTGGTCAAACCCAAGGGCTATCTAGCCAAGCGCAGCATCTCACCAATATTTTAGCGCATTATAATATACCCGACCTAGGCGCTCATGATGCTTACAACGATGCCATCATGACCGCCATGGCATTTTTACATGTGCGCTAGCGTGTGTGCGTATTTTAAAAATTCAGATAAAAACAGGTTTTCATCTACGCCTGCCATCTACGCGAAAACGTCAACTCATGTTACCATAGGCTGTTTTTGCCACCTGATGAAAGATGCTCATGCGACCCACCTCTAAACTCCGTCACTCCTCTGCTTTTACTGCCAAATTATTTCCTTTCTGTCGTTATCTGCGACCGTCGAAGCCGCCTGCTAAATACGTACCTATCATAGCGTTATTAGCAACGGCGACAATACTGCCCATCCATGCGCAAGCAGCACTACCAAAAGCCATCGAAGCAGCATTATCACGAGCCGATTTAACAGAAGCTGATATTAGTATTATCGTCACACCAGTCGGTGATAAAAATGCCAGTCACCTGCCCACTCCCATTCAGGTTATTGATAGCAGCAGCACGCACCGCTCACCTAAACCCGCTCTTCAGCCAAAACCGACTGCCAATATAAATGCTGATATAAAAAGTAACTCTCAAAAAGCCACGCAAAATAATAATGACAAAACCAATAATAACCATGTGCGCCAACAGAGTACGCTGATTACTATTGAGCAGCGTACCATTGAAAAGCATGAGAAAAAACTGCATGCTTACACCGATGACCCTTACACTTATCAAAGCTTAGAAAGCATCCCAACAATATTGGGTGATAAGGCAAAAACAGCTGTCATTAGCAACAATGCTAATAACAATAAAAATGATGACATCAGTACTGATAACGCCTCCATAAAAATTTCATTTTCGCCGTTGCTGAACCATCAAGCCGATATCGCTCGCACGCCTGCCAGCACCATGAAACTCGTTCCCAGCTTTATTGCTTTAGACACCTTAGGCGCTGATTTTGTCTGGCATACCCGTGTCTATCATACAGGCCTTGTCATCGGTGACCGTCTGCATGGCGATCTGATTATTCAAGGCAGCGGCGATCCAAAAATGACCCACGAGCGTTTAAAACAGCTCCTTTATAAAGTACAGTCGTCCGGTATCCGTCATATCGACGGTGATATTATCATTGACAGTGGCGTCTTTAAAAATGTCAGTAAAGACCCTGCCGCCTTTGATAACTCGCCACTGCGTCCTTATAACGCCAGTCCCGATGGTTTTTTGGTGAATTTTAGTACCATCGGTATCAAAAGCTATCCGTTAAACGATAACCAAGCAAATCTAACTTACACACCAAAATTAGCAAATTATGCTTTGCCCAGCATCATAAATACGCGTTCGGCGTCCTGTGGACAAGCGCGTTATAGTCTCGCACCTGAGTGGCAAGCAAAACAATTGGTGTTAAATACTCATTTGCCAAACAGCTGCCAAGAGCATGCTTTTTATGTGGCTTATCCTGACGCCAAAGATTTTGCAGCACGCGTTATTGCCGCAAAATGGCAAGAGCTAGGCAATACGCTAAGTGGTAATGTCATCACTCAAGAAGCACCTTACATTACAACGAAAAGCACCAAATCAACGCATGGTTTAGCAGCACTTCCTATATCACCGCTGCCTATTGTCAGCTACCCATCATTGAATTTGACGCAGCAGATTTACGATATCAATCACTTTTCAAACAATGTGATGACTGAGCAAGTGGCGCTATCGATTGGTGTTTATGACAAAGTTGATAATAAAACACTCGATAAAGCTATTAGTAATTCACATAGCTTGTATCAATTTGGCACGCCGACTGCGACGAGCTATCCTGTCGCATTACAAACTATTAATCAATGGTGGCAGACCAATCTAAGCACACCGCCGCCCCATTTGACCAATGGTTCAGGACTCTGCCGCGACTGCACCATAACAGCCGCCAACCTAAGCGAGCTATTGACTTATGCTTATAGCCATCCAAGTTTTAACGCTTACGTCAACTCGTTAGGTATCGCTGGCGTCAGTGGCACCATTACCGCTCATAGTGAACGTCTACCAGAATCAGCAGCCATTGGTCGGGCGTGGATAAAAACAGGTACCTTAAACAACGTCACCTCGATGGCAGGCTATGTCAAAGGATTGTCGGGACAGGATTATGTCGTGGTTGGACTCATCAATAGTGAGCAAGCACATAACGCTTATACAGCCAGACCCGTACTAGATGCGATGCTTGATTGGACGGCACAGCATTAAGTGTTTTTCACATCCTATTTTCCACCTTTATAAAGGTTCACTTATGTCACGCAAGACAACCAATCTCAATAAATCCAAGACTCATTCAGGTGGCGAGCCGCTGCCGAAAAACCATGAGTCAGCGCAGCCTAAATTGGCACAATATGTAGGATATTTCGCGATAGGCTATACGCTTGCCAGCGCAATATTTATGATGATTCAAACCAAGCTTGCGTTGAATTCGCAACTGGTAACGGTATTGTCTATCATTATCGGGGCTTATATCGCGGTTCGTAAATTTGTCAAACATCAGCAGCGCGCATTGAATAGCGGTGAAATCAATCGCTTAATGTTTGGCGGCGTCGCGGTGGTCTGGCTACTGACTGTCATTTACTTCTTAGCCATATGGTTTTGGTTGTTTGATGCGGTAAATCGCGAAGTCCTACTGGAGATGGCCATCCAGCAATCATTGCCATTGGTCTCATCGCTGGTAATGATATTGGTGCTGACACTGGTCAGTGCTCGCATCAGTCTTTGGGCGATCAATCGCCTGCTTAACCCTAAACGCAAAACTATGTGAGCGAGAAGACCTCAGCCGAACCTCTACAAGGTGCTACAAATTTTTCTCCCTATTAATACATAAAATCCGTTAGGCTAACTTTAATGAGTAACCTTTTGGATGATTGTGGGTGATTAACGGTTTTATATTTTAATAGGAGCATTTATCATGGACATGGTTTTTTTTGACAATATAGACAAGCTTGGACGCATCGTTTTGACGACAGTCATGGTTTATGTGTTGATCGTACTGGTGACCAAAGTCTCAGGTAAACGCTCCACCTCGCAGCTTAATAATTTTGATTGGATCGTCACTGTGATGATCGGTTCACTTGGTGCCAGTACTATTCTGCTCAAAGACATTCCTTTTGTCGAAGGGGTTTCATCGATTTTAGTACTTTATCTATTGCAGTTTTTAGTTACGAAATACGCCTCGATCTCACCGCAATTTAGCAGTTTTATTTTGTCAGAGCCGCGTATTGTTTTTTATCAGGGGCAGTTTTTGCCAGATGCCATGCGCGCTGAGCGGCTGACTCGTCAAGAGATTGAATGTGCGATGCGCTCTGAAGGAGTGCATCGTTTCGATGATGTTGAAGCCATCGTTTTTGAGTCTGATGCCAAGCTTACTATCATTCCAAAACCCAGCCCAACTGATGCGAGCGGTAATGACCAAAATACAGAAGATACTGTCTCAGAAACCATACAGCCCTTGATGTAAGACCTATTGCTTATCGAAGATTAGTAGAGCATAAAAAAAGCTTCGTAGAATCTTGTTTGTTACGCTCACTTAAGCGTAAAATTTTTTTGTTACATTTTACTAATGACTAAAATTAAAGTGGTACTGGCTATGAAAGTAAGAATTTTAACCGTCGGTAATAAAATGCCTAAATGGGTACAAACGGGGTTCGATGAGTATTTTAAGCGTATCCAACCTATGCTCAGTACAGAAATCGTGGAAATTGCTGCCGCAAAGCGTGCAAAAAACCCTTCTGATGCCAATTTGGCACAGTATCGTGAGCAAGAAGGACAGGCAATATTAGCCGCTCATAATGCTTCAGGGCGTGAGCAACTATGGGTACTGGATGTCAAAGGTAAGATGATTTCGACAGAAGGGCTGGCTGACAAATTAGCTGATGGCATGCAGCAAGGTGATGATATTGCACTAGTGATCGGTGGTGCGGACGGCGTATCACCAGAAGTATTAGCCAAAGCCGATGTAAAATTATCACTATCAGCGCTCACATTACCACATCCGTTGGTACGTGTTGTGCTCATGGAGCAGTTGTATCGCGCGATGAGTATCAATAATAACCATCCTTATCATCGTGGCAATTAAGCAATCATTAAACACTGCCATACTCTGTGCCGATAGTTTATGGGCAACAATATCAATGATAGAAGCGATTGAAAAATTGCTGTGCGCCCTAATAAACGCTACATGAAATATCCAAAACATGCGACATCTACCGCCCCTCATGCAATTCATCAGCCTGATGACTCGTACTCTCTTTCGCCAACGCCTATTACAGCGACTGGCGTTTGGACAGATGCACCTGCTTCAGGGTCAAATGTGGCTAAGCTACCAGCATTGTTTATCTCGCATGGCGCACCCACGCTTGCCATTGAACAATCTGCCACGACCAGTGCACTGGCACGTATTGGGCAAAACTTACCAAAGCCACGTGCCATCCTGATTATGTCAGCGCATTGGCAATCCGCCAAACTCGAAATAAGCAGTAATCCGCAACCCAAGACTTGGCACGACTTTTCAGGTTTTCCGCCTGAGCTATATGAGCTTCAATACCCTGCATCTGGTCAGCCAGCACTTGCTGAATCCCTTGCCCAGCAGCTCACTGCACGCGGTATTACTTGTAGTGTTAATCCGGTGCGGGCTTGCGATCATGGGGTGTGGGCACCGCTCAGGCACTTATATCCAGAGGCTGAGATACCTATCGTACAGGTTTCTCTACCGCAGCATTATGACAGTATCGCCTGTTATCAATTGGGTGCGCAGCTAGCGCGCCTACGTGAAGAGCAAATACTGATCATCGGTTCAGGTAACATTACCCATAATCTGCAAGCATTACGCTGGCAAGCAGATAGTGTTGACCAAACGGCTAAAGCATTTAAGCAATGGCTGCTACAACAGCTTAAAACAGATATTCCTAGTGCTTTAGATTGGCAGCAATACCCTGACTATAAAGATATTCATCCGAGTGACGAGCATCTGTTGCCATTGTTTTTTGCCCTAGGTACAGGTCAGCGTGTCTCAGTTGTCCATCAAAGCATGGCGCATCATAGCTTAGGCATGGATATTTATCGATTTGATTAAGTAATAATTACTTAATCGATAAAATGCAAACTTACCTCTCAAAAGCGTGTTTGGTAAACAACCCTGCTCGCTCCATCTCCCCTGCCACACTGAATAATGTCGCTTCATCATTCATACGCCCAATCAGCTGCATCCCAATTGGCAAACCTTTTTTACTCATTCCTACCGGTAATGACATCGCTGGCAATCCTGTGATATTACCCAGTAGTGTAAAGGCCATTTTGCCCAGTACAGGCTGACTAAGCTTTTCGATCATACCTGAGCTAAAGGCATACTTACCCATATCGATGCCCTTATTGAGCAATCCTGCGCTACGCATGAGCATTTCATCCATACGACTTGGTGGCAATACACCATGCTTAACTGCAGGTGTCGGCACGGTCGGACATAAAATCATGTCATAGGTTTCGAGTAGCAAACCAGTTTGATACTGACTGTGATGCCAACCATGCTTAGCATGCGCCAAATCAACGGCTGATAATGAGCGACCCAGCAATGCCATATTATAGGTTTGAGGCTCTAGGTTTTTGATATGTTCTGCCCCAAAGTCACGCTCGATATTATCAATGGTAAAAGCGGTATGGGTGCAGACCACCACCATAAAGTCATGCCAAAACTGCTCGATATTGATATTCGGCTCAGCGGGTATGACACGATGACCCATGGCTTCTAGCTGCTTAGCCGTTTGCTCTAATACGGCTAACACTTCTTTATCCACCACAGTATTGGCAATCAATGGCTGTTGATGCAAGGCAATGGTTAATTGCCTTGGTGCGCGCATCGCTGCTTGCAAAAATGTACCATCAGGTGGCGCAATGACATAAGGCGCACCAATCTCTGCGCCATTTGTAGCGTCGAGCATCGCGGCACTGTCACGTACGCTGCGGGTAATCACGTGATCTGCGACTGCACCTTCCCAGCCTTCCCCGAATTTAGGGCCTATTGGGTTACGACCACGGCTGGGTTTGAGTCCAAACGCGCCGCACCAAGCAGCAGGGAAGCGTATCGAGCCACCACCATCACCCGCGCCCGCCATCGGTACGATACCGCTCGCTACTGATGCTGCACTACCGCCCGATGAACCGCCAGAGCTGTAACCTTTTTTGAAAGGGTTATGAGTCGCACCATGGGCTTTTGGTTCGGTGGTAATGATTAAACCAAATTCTGGCGTATTGGTTTTGCCAAAGGTATTCACACCTGTGGCCTTCATTCGCTTGACGATTTCACTGTCGCTTTCAGAGATGATATTAACACTACGACTGCCCATCGTGATTGGCTCATCGGCAAAGCTAAATGACAAATCTTTGAGCAAATAAGGCACACCATTAAATATACCTGAGGGTAATCCCGCCTGTGCAGCATGATAAGCACTGTCATCGAAACGATGGATAATAGCGTTTAATTTGGGATTGAGTGTATTGGCTTGATAGACGGCAGCATCTAACAACTCTTTAGCGCTGACTTCACCTGAATTGACCAATGCCGCCAATGCTATGGCATCATATTGGATATATTCTTTAAACATAACCTGCATCCTTGCTGAGTAATAAACCTAAGACTTCTGAAAATTGAGTGATATTTATGCTATTTACCACTGTCAGTTTAGTATAAAAAACGAGTGCTAATAATTGATAAAAAAACTGATTGGTCATTCAGACATGAGCTCTATCATATTTCTTCAATAAAAAAGACGAACCACTCTCGTGACTCGTCTTTTTTATTATCTAATATAATCTAAACGCTACATTAATAGCTCACGCTTACCGCTTTTGCCCATTGAGCTGACCAACCCCGCGTCCTCCATGGAATCTACGATACGTGCGGCACGGTTATAGCCGATGCTAAATTTACGCTGAATACTTGAAGCAGAAACTTTTCGCGTCTCCATAATAAAGGCCACAGCATCGTTATAAAGGTCATCGTCCTCACCAGAGGCGTTAGCCGTACTACCGCCGCCACTAGGACTAGACAGTTCAAAGTTGCCTGCCATATTGTCAATATAATCAGGCGCACCGCGTTCGCGCCACGCGTCACAGACACGATTGACCTCTTCATCGCTGACATAGGCACCATGCACACGATCTGGCTCAATTTGCCCAGGTCCTAAAAATAGCATGTCACCATTACCCAGCATGTCTTCGGCACCGCCACTGTCCAGAATCGTCCGCGAATCTACTTTTGAGTTCACACGTAGTGCCGCCCGCACGGGAATATTGGCTTTAATCAAACCCGTGATGACATCGACCGATGGACGCTGGGTAGCCAGCATTAAATGAATCCCTGCTGCCCGCGATTTTTGTGCAAGACGGGTGATAAGCTCTTCGGCTTGCTTACCAACCTGCATGATCATATCGGCAAACTCATCCGCGACAATGACAATCATCGGCAAGGTTTTTAGCTTCGGTGCTTGGCTGATACTCACACTGTCATTAGGTCGCCATAAAGGATCAAGCATCGGATTACCCGATTTTTCAGCAGCAATGACCTTTTTATTAAACTCATTAAGCTTACGCACTTTGAGTAAACTCATCAGTTGATAGCGACGTTCCATCTCTGCCACGCACCATGACAAAGCACTGGCCGCTTCAGTCATATCGGTGACGACTGGTGTTAATAGATGCGGGATATCATTATAGTTGGCAAGCTCAAGCTGCTTTGGATCAATCAAAATGAGACGCAGCTCATTTGGCGTATATTTGAGTAGCATCGATAATAGCATCGAGTTGACCAATACCGATTTACCCGAACCTGTAGTACCAGCAACCAACATATGCGGCGCGCGAGCAAGGTCAGTAATGATGGCATTGCCACCGATATCCTTACCCATCGCCATGCTAATTTGGGCTTTGGGATCTTGGAATTTTTCGGTATTCAGTAGCTCAATCAAACGTACCATTTCGCGCTGCTTATTCGGTACTTCGATACCGATATACGGCTTACCCGGAATCACTTCAACCACACGCAAAGACGCCATCGATAACGAGCGCGCCAAATCACGTGAAATACCGGTAACCTTACTGGCTTTTACACCAGCAGCAAGCTCGACTTCAAAGCGGGTGACAACAGGACCCGGAATGGCGTTGACCACATTCGCCTTTACATTAAACTCTTGTAATTTAATCTCTAGTAACTCTGATAATTGCTCAAGCTCGGCGACGGTATAACTGGGCTTACGATCAGGGTCTGGCTTATCCAAAATAGAAATCTCTGGAATAGGCGTTAGGCTACTGCGATAGGCAGCTGTTTGCATCGAGCGTGATTTTTGACTGAAGGCGGCATCATCACTAATATCTGGCATAACGGGCGCATTGACATCCTCAGCGCTGTCATCCTCTGGCATCATGTCAGTGATATGATTGCTACTATCGCCCTCAGGTACCGCAAAACTTACCGTTGGTTTAGGCACAACTATTGGTTCAATAGCTGATGCTGTGACGCGGGTTTCTACCGTAGGCGGCAGTTTAGGATTAGACGGCGGCGTATTGGTCGGCGTCATATCAGCAACTGGTTCAACCACGTCTACTGCTTTGGCGATACTCGCTTCATTAGATATAGAAGAAGTCTCGAAATCCTCTGACAGTTCAGGCTCTTCATCAAACCATTTATCAGTAAAGTCGTTCATTTCGCTATTAGATGAGTCTGTCGCAGGCGCGGTGACTGCTGCTTGTCTGGGCAGCTCAGTCATATTGGCTGCTTGCACTGTTCCTGTAGGTTGCCCTGTTTCTACAGACTGCATAGCTGTAGGTGTTGATACATCCGCATGCTCTGCCAACCATGCATCGGCAAGTATATCAACGGCCTCCACTTTATCCTCTAACTCGAACGATTTAGGCTCATTATCCGTTTCGTCAGCCGTCTCACCGTATACCAGCTCATTTATTGATGGCTGAGCTGTTGACGGCAAGTTCTCTGTTGGTTGAGCTTCGGACATCTCTACGGCTGATATCGCTGTAGAGTCTAGCACCGCTGTCTCTAACGACTCAGTATTGCTATCAGCATATACAGAAGTAGTAGCGGCAGATACAGAAGTAGTAGCAGCTGAATCAGAAGTGTTCATATCATTAGCGTGATAAGCCATTTGTTCGCTGGCTAACAAGTCATCGACAGTATTGGCGTCATTCCAAGCAAAGCTTGGCTCAACTTTACGGATAGCAGTCATGGCAGGACTTGACGGCGTCGATGTATTCGTATGACTCGCAAGATTTTGAACAGTACTGCTAGGTGTTTCTACTGAGACAGGAACAGGCTCACTATTCTCACGACTAGATTTAGCAGCTGAATTAGGCATCGCCGCTTGTGTTGCGGCAACTACAGAAGCTTTAACGCTCTCAGCCAACCCTGACGTTGCCAAGAACTCTGACAACACATTGCTGAACCGACCACTGTTGTTTACGGCTTGAGCATTGCCAGCAACTTGTAACTCAAGTGGTAACTGCTCGTGATCGGCTGCGTCTTTTTTCTCGTTACTGTTGGCTGTGTTTTCATTATTTTGCTTGGCATTAATGTTTTCTGGCGTGGTTGACACGCTATCGTGCATCTTACCCTGACGCTTCACCCCTGAGCCAAGCCACGATAGCGCCTTAACCTTCTCATAAATCGCTAGCCAATGAATATTAAAGGCAAAAGTTGCGGTAATAATGACGAATGCCGTCAAGAAAATCACACTCCCCCACTGCGATAAAAGCTGTGCCAAACGCGCCTGTAATTCAAACCCAATAATGCCACCAGCCACGCTTTCCAGCCCTAGCGTTCCTGGATTGGTCAATTGCTGTACTAACGCCACCAATTGTGCAAACAAAGCGCTGGCACTTAATAATAAAAATACATAAGCAACCACTCGCATCAGCCAAAACGTTGGCTTGTTGTCCCACCAAATAAGGATAGACTCATAAACCACAAACGCCAGCAGCCACCATGCACCAAAACCAAAGAAGCTGTAAAGCAAGTCAGATAACCAAGCACCCGATTCGCCGCCTACATTATTAATCGTGGTCATATCGCTACTGATATGCGACCAACTAGGATCGTTACTGGTATATGTCATCAAAATGACAAATAGATAAACGGCCAGTATTAACCCAAGGAGGGTAAATATTCCCTTTTTTAAATACTCAATAAGCGGTGCTGATATCACGTAAGATCTGCCTTGTTATTAATACTAAATGGTTGCCAATGCATGACTAAGCCTAATCATGCTGACATAAAGCGCTGATAAAGGGTTTGATATAAAGTGCTGATACAAACGCACTTAGCGAAGTGTACAGAAAACATTGTCTATTATAAAAGCGATATACAACAGCCTTCTTTTTGCCTTTGGCACACTTGGCATAACTTCTTATAATAACAAATACATAGGGATAGTGGCGACCGTCTTACAAAGAAAGCGTGCAATAAAATCAGTCTGTATACGGTTTAGATAAAAATCATACGGTTTAAACAAAAACCTATGTCACTTGCAAAATATAACGACCAGAACAAGGACAGTCATATTAGACAAGACCTATAAAATACCAGCGGTTTCTAACCATAATATTTCAAGAGAAATATACTTTGATTGTAATCATACCTGTGTTTGTTTTAGCAAACTTGTACTTTTCGTCCAATGCCCTTATGTTATTATCACGCAGCGATTAGAAAATCCCATTAGCATCAATTTTGAAGACTGTTTTTTATTATATTGCTCACTCGTATTTTTAACATTTATATTTAGCAAGGAACAACTCATGGCAACTGACAATACCGCTCCACGTCACGAAAAACTCATTATCCTAGGCTCAGGCCCTGCTGGTTATGCAGCGGCTGTGTATGCAGCACGTGCCAACCTGAAACCTGTCATGGTAACTGGCATGGAGGTCGGTGGACAATTAACGACCACTACCGAAGTCGATAACTGGCCGGGCGATGCGCATGATTTAACGGGTCCTGCATTGATGGATCGTATGAAAGCCCATGCCGAGCGCTTTGGTACTGAATTGGTTTATGACCATATCAATGAAGTCAATTTAAACGTGCGACCTTTTGAGCTGACGGGTAATAACGGTAGCTACACTTGTGATGCGCTTATTATCTCGACTGGCGCATCAGCACAATATTTAGGACTGGAATCAGAAACTAAATTCCGTGGCCTAGGCGTATCAGCGTGTGCAACTTGTGATGGTTTCTTTTATAAAGATCAAAAAGTTGCTGTCATCGGTGGTGGTAATACTGCTGTTGAAGAAGCCCTATATTTATCTAACATTGCCGCTGAAGTGACCTTGGTGCATCGCCGTGATAGCTTACGCTCCGAAAAAATCCTCCAAGATAAACTGTTTGAAAAGGTCAAAAACGGTAATATTAAAATCGAGTGGAATCATAAAGTCAAAGAAGTCGTCGGCGATGACATGGGCGTCAATGGCGTAATCATCGAATCTATGATTGATGGCAGCACTAAACAATTAGACGTGTTCGGCATGTTTGTCGCGATTGGTCATAAGCCGAATACAGACTTATTTAAAGGTCAGCTGGATATGAAAGACGGCTATCTTATTGTCAAAAGCGGCTTAGACGGCAATGCCACACAAACCAGCATCGAAGGTGTATTTGCCGCAGGTGATGTCGCAGATCATGTCTATCGTCAAGCAATCACTTCTGCTGGTACGGGCTGTATGGCCGCGCTAGATGCTGAAAAATACTTGGATGCGATTGGCGAAGCCACAGCCGCTGACCATACTTATGCGTCAACATTGACTGCTGATAAAGAAGCCTAAATGGGTAATTTCTCTCAATATAACAATGAGCACATCACGCCTGAGACCTTAAAAAGTCTTGGGCGTTATGACTTTCCTGACCCTTTGATGGTTGATTCTGACGGCATTGGCATCGTCGCTGTCGGAGGAGATTTGGCACCCGAAACATTGATTTCTGCTTACGCGCAGGGTCTGTTTCCTTGGTTTAATGAAGATGAGCCAATTGCATGGTGGAGCCCTGAACCGCGCTGTGTGATGGTGCCAACCAATTATAAGCCAAGCAAGTCGCTGCGTAAGCAAGCCATCCGCGAGCGTTGGCAATTAACCCTGAATCAAGCTTTTGATAACGTTATTCATGCCTGTAGTTTACCGCGCAGTGATCGCCTCAATAATGAACAGCCCGAGGGCGAACATACTTGGATTCATGATGAAATGATTGAGGCTTATACCGAACTGCATGCACAAGGATTTGCACATAGCATTGAAGTTTGGAATGATAAAGGGCAACTCATTGGCGGGCTTTATGGTCTAAAAGTAGGTAGCATTTACTTTGGCGAATCGATGTTTCATATCGCCTCTAACGCCTCAAAGTTCGCATTTTGGGGTCTAATGCGCTTATGTGAACAAAGCCATGTGGCGCTAGTTGACTGTCAGCTACCAAATGAGCATTTGATGAGCTTGGGTGCAACCACGCTACCGCGTGCTGACTTTTTGACTCAATTGGATCTGTTAACGGCTAATAGCACTGCCAAATGGCAAAATAACTCTCATAAACCACTCGCCGTATCGTTACTTGATACCATAGAACCTTGGCAGCTTATCTTAAAATAAATACGATGACGAAGTGATTGATAGCTTATGTCTGTTTGTTAATCGCTACTTTATTAACTCGTACCTTATCAACTGCTACCTACCAACGAGGTTATCATGGCACCCGACACATCGTTCTTACTGATTGGAACACTGGCAACAAAAGCTCAAACAACCAAAGACACCGTTCGTCATTATGACCAACTGGGCTTGCTAAAATCTCGTAAGCGTCAGGCAGGCTCCCGTTTATATACCGAGTTTCATCCAGAATGTATCGAACGTATTGAGCTAATCAAAAGTGCGCAAGCGATTGGCTTTACACTCACTGAAATCAGAGACAGCTTGAATGATTATTACGATGGTCAATTGGATGTTGATTTACAACTGATGCTTACTCAGCAAAAATTGGCGCAAATACAAAAACAGCAAGCCAATATCAGCCTCATGGTAGAGCTATTAAGCGAACGTATCGATGTTCTTGAGCGTATGAAAGTAGATAATGACTATAAACTCAATATTGAAATCTGCAAAAAGAAAATACCCACTCAATAATAATAAAAGTGCCGACCCATCTACTATTCTGCGGGTTTATTTGGTTCTATTCGATGCCATTCATTATTCTCGGACGTAAAGACGCTGCATAATCAGTGCGTCAATAGCTGGTTGATGTGGAGTTTGGTAATACCCTTTACGCTTATGAATTAGAGCAAATTCTTGTTGCTCATATAAGGCTATCGCAGGCGCATTATCTGAGCGCACTTCTAATAAAAGGCTCTCCACCTGATGCGTTCTCAATTCTGTATTCAATCTGGCAAAAATTTGTGAGGCAATACCTTGACGTTGATAATCAGGATGGGTGCCAATACGTAAAATCTCCGCTTGTTCAAAAATCACTTGATATAGACAATAGCCTGTCACAGTATTATTAATACTATTGTTTTTTTGCTCATAAACGATCAGCAGATGCATGCTATCTTGTTTGAGTGATTCCACTAATGTCTGAAAACCCCAAGCATCTTGCGGTTGAACGATGGCTTCAATATCCGCTACTGCTTGCAGCACTTGCTCAAAATCTGCACTATGGGTTGATAAAATCTTTATCATCAACATTATATATCCTTTTACTATTATTTATACAAACCCAAATACAATAGCACTTAATATATTTCAAATATTTATCATTACAATATTGATTATGCCATTACCTTTTTATAGCCAAAAAAAAGCCACCCTTAAACAAGGATGGCTTTTTATGACTAACTTACAAGCTCATTACTGAGACTAATAGATTAGTTCAATACGTTAGCAACAACACCAGCGCCTACAGTACGGCCGCCTTCACGAATAGCGAAGCGAAGACCTTTGTCCATAGCGATTGGGTGGATAAGCTCTA
>NZ_QGGM01000024.1:0-26774 GCF_003148585.1 Psychrobacter immobilis
GAGTGGCGTTTTAACTACAGTGATCCAAAACGTCAATTACACCAGCTAAAACAATGGGTTAAACAGGAACTGAACTAGTTATCTAGGACAGCCCCTACTTTTATTTAGCCAACAAAAATATATAAGCAGTGGGGTAATGATTAGTAACGCAAAATTTATCAATCATTATTTAAACCGCTTTCAAAATAGTTCAAAAATACAAAACGTCATTGCTTATCATTCTATACTTTGGGCATCCTCTCGTTTGACAATTTTATGCTGGTCTTCTGTACTATCGACTTTCCAATAGCTAGATATGTACAAATGCGTTTTTGGTATTGGGCGATCTACCTTAAAGTAATGGCGTAGGGCGCGCATACTATGGAACTCGCAAGCTGCCCAAACAGCAGGTTGTCCTGCTAGCCACGTAAGCGTTTTAACGCGATCAAGTAATGGGCTAGTTTCTGCATTTGGATGCGTGTTTATCACCCAATGAATGTCAAGGTTGTCTGGCTTCTTGAGTAGTTGCTTATCTGCTTCATTGGTAATCTCAAGGACTGCATAGCCGCGTGCGTCAGCAGGTAGCTGGGCAAGATTGACGGTAATCGCCGGCAGCGCTGTCATATCACCGATCAATAAAAACCAATCAGCCTCATTGTTAATCAGCTTCTTCGGTCCAGGGCCGCCTACCAATATTTGCTCGCCCACTTGGGCGTTACGTGCCCATGCTGAAGCAGGGCCTTCTGTCTCATGCAACGCAAAATCGACATCTATTTCGTCATCACGTTGAACGCTGACGGTATAGGTGCGCATCAATGGTCGAGCCTCATCGCCTTGAGGGAATATCAGCTTAATGTACGCGCTTTCTTGATCTGCCGGAAAATCAGTCAGTCCAGCACCGCCAAGCGTGACACGGCACATATGTGGCGTGAGGTATTTACTGCCAATTACATCTAGCATTCTTGGGGTAGGTTTTGCCATATTAATACTTTCCTTCATTTAACTATTTGATAGTTTAGGTCATCATTTGAGATGAGACCACTCTATAAGATTGATATTCTCTAGTAATGGTAAGTTCTACATTGCCTAAAAATTGGCTTTTAGGCTGACGGACATTTGGCGCTCAGGTCCCATCCAGCAATTGTTAATATCATAACAAGCGCCGACATAGGTCTTATCAAAGAGATTGTTGATACTCGCGCCGACAGTGAGCATCGGATTGATTTGATAATTACCGCCAATATCTACCAAAGTCACGCTTGGTAATTCGTCTGAGTTCTGTTTGTCAAGTTGCATACCGCCTTCATAGCGTACGCCAGCATTGAGACTGAGCTTGTCTGAAGCATAATAATCTGTCCACAATGTTGCCTTGTGCTTAGCCGTTTGCGCAGGGGTATTGCCAACCACATCAGGGTTGAATTCATCTTCTGTAATTTCAGCATCGGTATAGCTGTAGCTTGCCGCGACATCTACCCAGTCGTTGAGCATGTGGCTGCCTGAGACTTCAAAGCCTTTGGAGGTGATTTCACCCGTTTGTGTTTGACTTCTATAGTTAATTTCGTCAGCCACCACGACGTTTTTTTGAGTGATATCAAATACTGCTAATGTTCCTTGTGTGGCGCGATTGGCAGAGAGATATTTGACACCAGCCTCTAGCTGATCGGCAGTCGTTGGCTTAAATGGCGCATTGGTAATAAAGTTACTACCGACCACTGGCTGAAACGACTGCGAGTAGCTTGCATAAGGAGATAGACCATTATCAAAGTCATAGATAGCTGCGAGACGACCACTGGTTTTTGAGGCATCATTGTCAATGGTTTGATCACTATAGATGGCACCTTCAGAAGCCTTTGTCTGCTTAGTGATACTATCAAAGTTATCATGACGTAAGCCTGCTACTACTATCAAATCTTGCCATTTCATTTCATCTTGTACATAAAAACCAAGTTGGCTTTGTTCAATGTCTTCATTTTGACGATAAGCCTCTAAAGGCAAGGTATCGGCATTGATTTGCGAAAAATCTGGATTGGATAAGTCAAGATTTGGCGTGCCATCTGCGCCAGCATCATAATAAGTGGCGCTACTGTCTGTCTTTTGATACTCAACGCCAAACAGTAGGTTATGTGAAGTATTAGCAGTATTAAGTTTATAAGCAAGCTGGTTGTCCGTGGTCCAGTTGCTCATGCTCTCATCGGTGGTGTAGGCCACGCGATTTAGTATCTTATCACTACCGCTTACAAACCCGCTGTTGTACATATTACGCTGCTGCGCGTCGGCGTCGGTATAGCGCGTGATATGTTTAAAGGTGAGCGTATCATTGATATCCCAGTTTATGGTAACACTTGGCATAAATACTTCTTTGCTGAAGTGATTCCACTCATCGCCGGCATAGGCGTCACTGCCCAATTTGCTATAGCTGGCATTGTAGACAGTGCCAACGGCAGGCAGTGGGGTGGAGGGCACCATTTCTGGATCATCTTGATAAAACAGATTGGCAAGAACGGACACATCTTTTGTCGGTTGCCATTCCAGTGACGGATTGATCAGTGTGCGCTCTTCTTCTGTGGTCTGCATCTGCCCGTCTTTTTGTCGTTTTAACGCCACAAGTCGATAATTGAGCGTGTCTGAGATAGGTTCTGTCGTATCGACCGCCACTTCTTTTAGGTTTTGATTACCCACTCGCAACTGTACCTCAGATGCTTGAGTGCTTTTTGGGGTTTTGGCGACTTGATTGACCATGCCACCTGGAGATGCATAGCCATAGAGTGAGGATGCTGGCCCTTTGACCACTTCGACTGCTTCTGTTGCGTAGATATCGACTTGCGGCATCAGATTCCAAGCCCCATCGTAGGGCAGTCTTAATCCATCGTAAAAATTGGAGTAAGTTTTAAAACCGCGAATATTGTATTCATCAAAGATGGACACCGTACCGCGACTCTCAGTACTCACCCCTGGCTCATAACGTAACGCTGCATTGACGCTGTCTGCTTGACGTTTTTGCAATAGTGCTTGATCGATTCTCGTATAGCTCATGGGTGCATCATTAGGATCTAACGCTGTTTTGGTGCCCGTACTGCGGTAGTTGTCGGCATAGACAGTAATGGTATCCAAGGTGGTCGATGGTGTCACGGTCTCATTATTATTAACATCATTATCAACATCGTTCTCAACACTGTTTTCGATGTTATTCGGCATTGTCTCAGCATAAGCTGCATGGCTCAAACCCATTGCCAATCCCAGTTGCACGGCGAGAGTTAAACGTTTTTGACGAATGGATGTAGACGTTGAGATAAAACGCATCATATTTCCTTGTAAGTTATCAAATACCGAAAGCGAGAGAAAAGGAATTATAACATTAATGATTATCATTATCATTAAAAATTTACAAACAAAGCGTTCTTAGTAAGATGTCGAGTGAAGTAGCCTCATTTTTAGCCATTAAGATGACTATGATGCAAACATGAAAATTGAAGAAACGCCCTAATATGACGATAATTTTTGGCTATAAACGATGGTGTTTAAATCGGTTTCCTCGTATGATGCAGCCGTCTATTTGGAATCAACTTTTAGATCAACCGGCAGACAGGATTCATTACTATTATTGATAGGTCTAGGTCGTTCATTGAGCAACCAAAGATTGTTAAAGGTCATCTTTATGAGCAAACACACAAGTCAATCAACCAATACTCAACGCTATTTTACGGTATGGCGTTGGCATTTTTATGCGGGAATGTTTATAGCACCTTTCCTAATTATCCTAGCTTGCAGCGCACTTGGCATGCTGTTGATGTCTAACATAGCAGGTCGTGATGATGATCGCCTCACCATTACCACCCCAGATTCAGTGGTGACGGCACCTATTTCTACGCAAGCTAAAAACGCGTTGAACACTTTACCTAACAGCACGCTGGTGAAATATATCGCGCCTCGTGATACGGACACCGTTGCCTTGTTTCAAGTTAAGTCAGCCAGTCATGAGAATATGGTGGCGGTGAATCCTTATACGGCTGATATCGTTAAAAGCACGCCGACTAATAGTGGTCTGTACTATACCTTTAATGATATTCATGCTGATTTACTATTGGGCAAAGTCGGTGATTATATCCAAGAAACCACTGCCTCATTGACGATTTTAATGATTCTAACGGGTTGGTATCTGTGGTGGCAAAAACGCAAATCACTCAAAGCCATGCTTATACCCAATGATGCTGTAAATAATAAGAAAAAACGCTCATTCATACGTACCATTCATGCGACATTGGGCAGTTGGATATCTGTGTTGCTACTGTTTTTCTGTATTTCAGGAATGGCATGGGCAGGCATCTGGGGCGAGCGTATGGTACAGGCTTGGAGTCAGTTTCCTGCGGGCAAATGGGGCGTTGCGCCAATGCCGCTTTCTATTGATCACAGTCAACATCATGTTGGTATGGATATGAATAACGCTGAAGCCACGCCGCACGTTCATGGAGCAACACCAGTCACAGCACCCACGCATGGTGATGCACTAAATACGGGTAGTACCAAAGATGTGCCTTGGGTGCTTGAGTTGACACCAATGCCAGCATCTGGCACGGTCGCTGGCAAGGATGGTATCGCGTCCAATATACCGATTATGATCGATACCGTAGATCGATTTGCTCGTGAGATTGGTATTGTCGGACGTTACCAATTAAATCTGCCACAGGGTAATACGGGTGTCTGGACGATTAGCCAAGACTCAATGAGCTATGATATGAAAAATCCAATGGCTGATCGTACGGTACATATCGATCGTTATTCGGGCAATATTTTGGCAGATATCCGCTTTGATGATTACAATGCTTTTGGTAAATTTATGGCGGCAGGCATTGCTATTCATATGGGGACGCTTGGATGGTGGAGCGTATTGGTCAATGTCCTATTTTGCTTATCGGTTATTGCTATTTGTGTGAGCGGTTACATCATGTGGTGGCAACGCCGTCCACGTCATGCCAGTGAAAAGGTTGGACTGAATCCACCAGCGCGTGGTCTCAGTTTTTCTATATGGTGGCCGTTTGCCATTCCTTTGTTAGCAGTGGCAATCATATTCCCGACCGCCATCATCGCGATTATTGCTATCGGATTACTAGATTTCTTAGTCATTTCACGGGTTGGGTTTTTACAGAAACTATTATTTTAAAATTAAATAAAATAAAAGAGCCATTCAAAAAGTCATTCTTATCTAAATAAAATCGGGGCAACTTTCTAAAAGATGCCCCGATTTTTTATTGTTCGCCATTCACTTTTTACTAAGCCAGTATTCACTCCAACATAGCAATGGCATCGGCACTAGCACGTTGCCGCTCTTCAGCATTTAACTCAATAAGTCTGCCTTCTTTCATCAATAATAATCGATCTGCATGCTCAAAGTAACCATCATCATGACTGATGATAAACAGCGTTTTACCCAAGGCTTTGAGTTCAGGTATCAGTGTTTGGTAAAACACTCGGCGAAAGGCAGGATCTTGGTCAGCCGCCCATTCATCGAGTAGCAGTATGTTTTTTTGTTCAGCCACGGCAATGAGCATGGCCAAGCGCTTGCGTTGTCCTTGTGAGAGCTTGTCTGTCGATAATTGGTTATCAGTTACGCTGACTTTATCTTGTAGATTCAATTTATGCAGCCATGTATTTACGAGCGCTTCATCGGGTTGCTGTCCCTCTCTACCAATCAGCTGTTTAAAAAGATGCTGATCGCTAAAAATGGCAGAAAAAAGCTGTCGATAATCGGCGTTGTTTTTTGAGTTAACGAGCTGGCTATCTATTTTTACAGCACCTATGCTAGGGGTAAAAATGCCTGTAATAATCTTGGCAAGCGTAGATTTACCGCTACCATTCGCCCCGATTAAAAACACCACATCGCCACGTTTTAAGGTGAGATTAACTGATTTTAGGATATCGCTAGCATGCTCATTTTCTTTGACCGCTAGCTCATTTGCAGTGGTATCGTTACTTGCATAAAGATAGCCAATATCATTGAAGGATATGGACTGCCAGTTGTTGACCACAATATCTGTCGTAAAGGTTGGTTGGTACTCCGCCAATTCCAACGATTGTATTTTATCCAGCGCCACTTGTGCCGTTTGTAAGGTCGGATACGCACCAACGGCATGGAGGATGGGTGATTGCATGAATAGAATGGTTAAAGAAAAAGTGGTGGCAATACCCATTGGAATAGCAAGATAATTTGACACGGCAAACACCACACCAATGGCTGCGAACATCATAATATTCGACCAATTCACGGCGGATAAATGATAGGTATCCGATTTAATCACTCGATTTTGATAAGACTTGGCATGATGTAAGAAATTATTTTTATAGAGTTTTTCAGCGCGGTGTTGATTAAGCGCCAGCTCTTTGCGACCATCTATAATGGATTGATAGTCCTCATATAAAAGATCATTGATCTCTCTGAGCTCTCTTAAATGAGTATAGACATGCTTCACTAAAATGGTGCTTATCCAAATCGTCATCGCAATCCAAAACATGACAATCAATAATAATGGCAGCGACAACCAGCCTAAATAAAGGGCGACACCAACCGATAAAATAACACCTTGCACCAGCTCTGGCATACGCACAAAGGCGACGGTAATTGATTGAATATCTGAGGATAAGCTGGCGAGCAACCGTGCGCTACCCAAATGGTCTATTTGCGGAACTTTGGTGTCGATGATTTGTTTGACCAGCTTGGTTCTAAGCTCGTAGACGAACTGATGCCCTAAACGAGTCAGTGCATATTGTGATGCGAAGGTCGTGACTAACAGCAGCACCACCAAAGCTGAAAATTGACCCAAACTTGCCCACGATAAGGTATTAAAAACAGGCTGACTGATAAAGGTGTGATTGATATAGGCAATGATGCCCACACTGACCGCCGCATTCACCAAATTAAGGAAAATAACTTTAAGAAAGGGCAGGCGATAGTGTGCCCAAATCATTTGATATAAAGAAACAGTGGCGTGAGAGGACATAATGGCTCAATAATAGAATGGTTTTTTGCGTATTTTTGATGGCATAAAAGGGAGTAGGTTGTGCCTAATCCCTTTTATCTAAGTCTTATAAACGTGGTTTAATCTGCATGTCTTAAAAGTCGAAAGTCGCTGATACTTTTAGGGCAGTAGGCTCACCGGCATTTAAATAACCAGCACCCGCATAACCACCCACTGATTGCCAATAGTCTTCACCAGTAATATTAGTAACTACTCCTTTTAGCGTCACGTCTTGTCCAGCGAACATGGTTTTGTAGCGAGCACCTAGATCTAATGTGGTATAACCATCAACTTTTAAGCTGTTGGCGGCATCGGCATAACGTGCGCCTGTGTGAATGATATCACCGGTCACCGTCATTCCTTCAACTGCCGCAATATCATATTCTAGATTGACGTTGCTTTGTAGCGTGGGCAGTCCGATGACTCGGTTGCCGTCGAACGTCACATCGCCCGTGTCTTTTTGCTCAGCCTTTAAGTAAGTAACACCAGCATTGAAGCGCATGTTTTCGTTCGGGCTACCAAATACAGTCAATTCCACCCCTTGATGTCGATTTTCTCCAGCAGCGGTAAACGTGTTTGAGTCATTGATATAAGCACGCGGCTCATCAGTGCGGAATATCGCCAAACTACTGCCAATCAGACCATTGTCATACTTAACACCAACCTCAGTTTGCTCACTCACATAAGGGTCTAAATTTTGACCGCCATTGGTGACAGCACCACCATTATTAGTCAGAGGTGCCCTTGCGCCTGGCGCTAGGCTTTCGATATAGTTACCATAAACAGACCAGTCCATGCTTGGTTGATAGACAATTCCAACGCTTGGTGTCCACTCGCTTTTATCGTAATCAGCCGTTTTAGCCTGAGTGTTAGGATCATAGCTGGTGGTTTTTAAACTCTGATGACGCACGCCTAAAGTAGTTTTTAGTTTGTCATCGAACAATGATATGGTATCGGCTAGCGCAAAGCTTTGGAATTGCTTCTCGTTGGTCAATTTTGGATCATCTAAGTTACCACCGAAGATTGCTGTGCTTGTAAAAGGTACCTCAGCGTAGTCAATAGGGCGATATAAATTGGTTGCGGGTTGATTACCAAAATCATAGGCGAAAGCCCCCTTTTCTTCTTGGTCATAGAGATCCGCTGCTAGTACCCAATTATGAGCCACTTCACCTGTTTGCCATTTACCACGCAGACCGAGCTCAGCACTTTGTACCAAATCTTTTCTAGAGTTATCAAAGCGATAAAACGTACCTGCACCATCAACATTGTTGACGGTTAGATTGGCCAGTGAGTTTTCTTCCTCACCACTTCGCACACCGTAAGCACCATAAGCGGTAATATTATCAGTAAAATCATATTCTCCTCGAATGGTACCGAATACATCTTCTTCATCTGAATACGTCCAAGGCTGCGCCCAATTTTTTGAGCCGTCTGGTGCTTTTGGTACTCTAGAAACACCAGCAAGTGTGACACTAGGGCGGGTCTCTTTGAGTTTGTTGTCTTGCCAGCCCAAATCAGCTGATAATCGATACTGATCGCCTCTATAATCTAGTCCTAACGCTGCCAGACCCAGTGTTGAAGATTCATCATCAATCGCGCTGTCGCCATCTTGATAAGCAGCATTAAAGCGAATGCCAAACGCATCATCAGTACCAAAGCGATCACTGACGTCTACGGCAACTTTGCCTTGATCACCTTGACCATAACCAAGCGTTAGTTGACGTAGTGGGTCATTACTGGCGCGCTTAGGTAATAGGTTAATCGTACCACCGGCATTGCCACCACTGGGCGCTGCGCCATTGAGCATGGCAGATGCCCCGCGCTGAACCTCGACACGCTCGAACAATTCCGTTGCGATATACTGCCTTGGCAATATGCCGTATAGACCGTTATACATGGTGTCATCAGAGGTTGTGACAAAGCCGCGCATAAAGTACGCTTCTTGAAAGTTGCCAAAGCCTCTAGCGACACGAACAGTCGGGTCTTTTTTGAGCAGGTCGCCCACACTTTGGGCTTGTTGATTGCCGATATACTCATTGGTATATGAGGTAGTGGAGAACGGCGTGTCCATGATGTCTTGATTGCCCAAGATTCCGACACGGCTTCCTGTCGCTACTTGACCACCTTCATAGGCATCTGGCAACCCATCGGCTGATGCATCAGCACTACTGGTCACGACAATCTCATCGAGTACCACGCTTGGGGTATCGGATTGAGCGTCAGCACTTAAATCTGCTTGTGCCCACGCGATTTGGCTTGCACCCAGTAGTATTACCGATGTGGACAGACAAGATGAGCACAGTGATTTTAATGACAAGGGATGGCGAGACATATTCAATAGAGTAGGGCGAAATAAAGCAGAGTATAAGCGAGACAGTTGCATGAATATTTCCAGCACATAGATTAAATGCTTATTATAATGATAATCATTTTCATTACAATATATTACTGGATTAAATCTCAATATATTTTTATCGTGTTAAGTGTACGTTTTTGTTAGGAAAAACAGTAAGTCGTCTAAAGTTGATTAATTACACTACGTTGATTAGTCGCGCTACACCAGCAGCAACGATTGTTATTAGCTCAATTTAGAAGTCAGCACAAGTGGTTAGTAAGTGGCTAAATGCCTATTATTTATTAAATGCTTGCTGTTTATAGAAAATACCATTTACAAAAAACATAATGATTATTGCGCACGCCAGTAGACTTTAATGACCATATCCTGACGTGATAATCCAAGATTTGCCTTTAGTTGCTGTCGCAATGATTTGATATCCGCTGCTTCCAGCGCGCCCCATACTTTGTCAATATTGACAGGCAGTCGCGCAAATTGTGTATTTAATAATGCCATTATTTGTTCAGTAATATCAGTTGTTGGGGTATTAACCAGCTGGCACACATTATCTTGCAAAAAATGCGCATTATGGCGTAGTTGATTACTGAGTGTGAGGGTGTGTAAGTAACGGATATCGTCTGGATCATTAGTGATGGCAATGACGAGGGGCGGCAATGGATTCTGCCAGTTTTCCAATAGATTGGCCACCGTAGGCAAAGAGGTTTCATCACAGATGAGTAAGCACTGACCAGTGCTGAGATGTTCTATTTTCTCTGGATATTCACGTACTGTTTTGATTTGACTGCCACAGTTAAGTGCGCGCGCCCAACTGCCTCCTGCCGTATCGCCATGAATATAAACGTCTATCCACGCTTGGACAGACGAGCTGCTCGAATCTCGCCATGCTTTTCGCAAGGTATAGTAGCGCTGCAAAGGTTTGTCGCTATCTTTGGGCTGGTGTTTTGTAGCAGATAGAACGTTCGCATCCAGCTCAAACAAATACGCGTAGCCCGGATGAGAGAGTGGCGTACTATCAGGTGCGGTTACCAGCAGTCGATACATATTGGGGCTGGCATAATAGCCATTAATGACCGTAAAACGCTGTTCTTGAAGCTTGATCGTGCGCTTGCCAAGCTTATTGGCAGAGGTTTGCAATAGCGTTATATATTGCTCCTGTAGCGTCATAGAGTCACTAATAGGAACTGTAAAATCAATAAAATATTGACGGCTGAGCTTGCTGCTGTTTGTTAAGGTATCGTCGTCATGATGGGCGGTTGTGACATCCATTAATATCCCATCAGTATACAGCTCTGCTATCGAGGCGATCTCGTGCTCACTCACTGCCGTGTTAGTAAAGGCATTGATAAACATCGCGAGTTCATCTTGATGCTCTTCATTGACATGACTCATAAACTGGGCTTTGTCAGCCATGTCGAGCGGTGTTTTATCGAAATCGTACTGAGTAAGTGGTTGAGCCATAAAATGTCGTCCAAGCCAAAATTCAAATAATTGTTCAGTAAAATTTTTTAATTAATAAATGATTGATTGGCTGCTGATTAAGGGCAAGATGGAAATGTAATAGTTAATAAGCATAAAACATGCAAATGTTAATGATTATTAATATCACCTATATTTTTATTACGATAATATACCATAGGTTAATTTATTTACAATCATAAAAGGACAGGTGTTATCGAATGACTAATATTTTTCTTGTAATAATTGGCAGTGGTGACTCTTAGACTGTGTATAAACGTTATCGCCCAACCTATTTTTGTAAGGTCTGATAGCTTACAAAAATGAGTTGGGCGAGCTAAAGTCGAACAGTAGAGTGTTAAGGAGCAGGCTGAATGTCTATTTTAAATTCCCATGAGGTCGCAGTCGTGGCTGAGCTATCAGGATAGTTGATTTTATCCAAACGCACGCGTGCATAGCTATTGCCTTCAGCAGATCTAATGAGCGCGCCTTGAGCGCTGTCAACCGCTTTGGCATTTAGTTGATGGGTCATGCCATTGTAGGTATACCAGCCAAAGTCTAAGTTCGGGAAACTGCCGGTATAAGCAGGATTGAGATCTGAGCCTTTACTGTCAATAACCCAGCTTCTAGCACTCAGCGGTTTATCATATACAGCGGTGTTGGTAAGGTCGGCTAAAGTAGCCGCGCTACCATCGCTGGTAAATTGACTGGTAATCGGTTTACCTTGCGCATCATAATATCCGGCTGGTGTGGCGGCAAGATAACCGCCAGTTTTACCACTGCCCGAATCCCCACCATTTAAAATCACATCATTACGCTTAAAGCCAATCTGCCAACTGCTGTTTTTATCGCTGCTACTTTTTCCTGTAGCTAAATCAAAATAGACCCAATTATCATTGTTTGAGGCATCGATGGTTTTCGTCTGTACCTTATTCGGTAGCGCAGTATCAATCCAGCGCAGAGTAGGGTGGCCAGAGGCACCAGTATCATTATAATAATTGGTAATCTGCATGGCATAAATAGGCTGCTGGACGCTGCTGTCTGTCATGGCGCTGCTATTATCTGTGGTGACAAGATAGACGCGATTGTTCGGATATAGCTGATGGTTGCCTTTTAAATTGTATTCAAACCACGGCTGTGCATCAAATATACCGCCACTACGGTCTTCATTGTAGTGCATGGTAATATCACGTTTGGTATCAGGGTCTTGAGTTGCATTGCTATAACGGCTCAGATCTGACCAATCGATCAAACCAAAAACGCCGCCCAAACCTGCGCCAGAATCACCGCTATTTGACCAAAGCTTAACCGAACGCGCTTGGTTATCAAACTTGATATCCCATTTATCTTCAGCACACGAGCTTTCAACTTTGGTATCAAAGTCATAACAGGTCGCAGTATTAGGCGCTAGATTGGTGACTTGCCAAGTAGCCGTTTCGCTAAAGCTGGCACTGCTCACAGGCGGGGTAGTGCCGCCATTACCGTTACTGTCACTACTGGTGCCATCACCGCCACCACCGCAGCCAGTCATGCTGAGTGCTAAAATACTGCCACTAAACAGTAATGCCAATTTGGTCGGCTTGGTGTGAATTGCTGGGGAAATGGGGGTCATATCAGCTTCCTTGAAGGTTGTGGTTTCAGATAGAGGGTACAAAATAAGGGTAAAAATAGCGGTACAAATACACTTGCTTTAGAATGATTGTGAATCAAAGGCTTACCAATGGTAGCTGGCGCCAAGTAACCACTCGCGATTATCAATGGGACGGTAGTCACTGGTATCGGTGACATCACGCTGCACATCAAAGATATTATTAATCGCTGCATACAAGCTCAAGTTTGCAGTGGCGTCATAATTGAGCTTGCTATCGAGTGTCCACCAAGAGGGTGAATACGCTTGCTCGCTGGTACTAATCAGCTGTTTGGATTCATAATTGAGGCGCGGGATCAGCTGTAATTTGTCATTGATTTGATAATCTAGTGCCAGCATCGCTTTGTGATTGGGCTTATAGGTCAGCTCGGTATCGGTGACATTGTTATGCGTCTTGAGGTAAGCGTAGCTGGCTTGTAGTTTGGCGCGCTCGTCCACTTGCCAGTCAAGGCCAATATCGCCGCCATAGGTTTTGGCACTATCGACGTTCATATATTTATAAATGGCGATATTGCCTTCAAAGCTCGCATTGTCTTCATCGGTCTGAATCAGATCATCTATCTCGTTATAAAAACCATTAACCGTCAAATTGACACTATCGCTCAGCTGACCTTGATAGCCGATTTGGTAACTGGTTGAGGTTTCAGGCTGCAAGTCGGGATTACCCATGACTTTATAACCCAAATTGCTATGGTCAAAGACGTAGTAGCGTTCTTTTAGGTTGGGCACGCGATAACCACCGCCAATACTGCTACGAAAGACATGGTCGCGACCGCTTGCATCCAAATGGTTGTATTTGAGTGATACCTTTGGCGCCATATGGCCACCAAAGTCTTCATCGTTTTGATAGCGAATACCGCTCAACACCTCCCAGTTATCACCAATCAGCCAATCATCTTGTATATATAGCTCGCCGACATCACGGCTAACGTTATCGCTGATAAGCTCGCTGGATTGATTTTTCGTTTGGCTTAACTTGTCTTGCTGAACCTGACCGCCAACTTGAATAAGATGAATGTGCTTATCGGATAGTAATAGCTCAGGTAGGTCGAGCTGCGCTTGCGCCAGCGTGGTACTGATGTCTGTATCACGGGCGCTGGTGATAGTTTGCTGTGTTTTAGTATTGGATTCGCTTTGATATTCTTCATGCAGGGCTTGTGCGGACAACCGATAACTTTTGCTGCGATTATCCACATGCGGCGTGATATCAGCGCGCGCACCAACACTAAAGCGCTGCTTAGTAATGTGCTCATCTCGTTGCTGTGCCAAATAGCGCGGCGCCACATAATAATTAAAACGACTAACATCGTCTTCTTTATAGTGGTTGGCCTCTAACCAATATTGAGCGTTTTTGACCATTCGGCTATCGTTGTTACTATCGTCATTGTCTGATATGCCTTTACCGTCCGGGTGGTAGCTAAATCGGGCACTGACTTGTGATTGCTCGCTGGCATCTTTTAATCTGGGCCATGCTTCATGATCTAAGCTTAAACCATCATTGTCCAGATACGAGCCTGATAGACGCGCGTGAAAGCGCTGGTTTTTATCCAAAGCCCCTTCCACGCTGGCTTCTACATAGCGCTTATTGGCATCTAGCTTTCTACCAGATGGATTTTGCTGCCCATTGCTGGCAATCTCGGTGGTGATATGTCCTGTTGCCGCGCCAATGGGTTTGGTGATGATATTAATGACGCCACCCATCGCCGCGCTACCAAACTGCGCTGACGCCGCTCCTTGCACCACTTCTATTTGTTCGATATCCATATTCATATATTGATTCAAGTTTACTGTCGAGCCAGTGCTGGCTGTGATCGGTAAACCATCAATCAACACCAATACTTGATCACCTGTGAAGCCTTGCATGCTGACTTCGTAACCTGTCTTGCCGTGGACTTCACGTAAGTAAACATTGGGCAACAAGGCTAGCGCTTCTTTTAAAGTATGCGCATGGTTGTCATCGAGCTGCTGGCGACTGAGTACTTGCAGGGCAACTGGCGCATCACTTAAAGCGCGCTCAGAGCGAGTCGCCGTTACCACTATAGGGTCTAAACGTGTGCTCGGCATGGCTGCATCGTCGGGCATATCACCATTCGTCTCTGCAAAAATTGGCGCTGCTTGGGCTGAAACTGACGTGAATGCAAACAATGCTAATGCCACACTTATGGCTAGTGGGCTACGACGCAGCGGTGAAGGATGGGTGTTTAGTCCCGTATGAGTCAACGATAAATTAAACGCTAAAATTGACATAAATAAAACAGCCATCGTAAAAAGAGAGAGTAAGAAAGTCGTGTTACTTAAAGACCTTTTGCTACAAAAAGAGTGATCTAAAGCGACCTTTTCATAGTATTAATTATTAAAGGTTTGGTTACTTGATTCACTAGATTAAGTAACAAAGCCCAGATATAGTATTTCAAACGATAATAATTATCAATATGTAAATGATAATTATTATTATTTACAAAGTGAAAAAATGTTGCCATAATGATTTCGTCCGAAGCCTAGAGACAAAATTATAAATGATGAACTAGCAGCGATAATTGCTAACAGCCTGCTTGATAAATACATCCTTGCTGCATCATTGCAAGCATTGTAGTACAGCAGGCATTGGTTTTATCAAATATCAATCATAGTCATCGTCTCTGCTATTTTCTGAAGATATTCATATCTCAATACTACATAGCCAAGATCATTGGCTTTTTTACTGCTATTCATTTTATGGAGACCATCATGAGTCAACCGCTATCGTTAACCAAAAAAAATACTGAGCTGTGGCAACAATACCAAGCATTAAAAGCAAAAACACCGATGCTATTTCCCACAGAAGGAGCGGCTGCGCTAGGCATCAGCGAGTTTGAGCTCATGCTTGCATCTCCTTATAGCCAGTATATGGGTGATCAGTGCAAAGCTGTATTAAAGCAATTTGAGAACTTTGGTGACATGGAAAGTATTGTCAGAAACGAGCTGGCCGTGCATGAAAAAACCGCGCCATATCATAATCTTAAGCTTGGCGAAAAGATGGGATTAGCACTCAATGTGGGTGGTCTAGATTTGCGATTCTTTATGTGGCAATGGCAGCATATGCTGGCGGTAACGGATACCAGCCGCGCGGATAAACCCTCTTATAGTATTCAGTTCTATAACGCGCAAGGCGGCGCGATTGATAAAGTGTATCTACGAGAGTTAAGCGCTGAGACTATTGCGCGCTGGCAAGCGATGATTCAGGAGCAGCAGCAAACGGTGAATAATGAGACGCTGACGTTAGAGGCACAAGAGTCAGTCAGTGAATGGTCTTATAAGGCGCTGGGCGAGGCGGAGAGTGCGCAGCTACAACAAGGCTGGCAGGCAATGACAGATGTGCATCAGTTTCATTCATTACTAAAAAACCTCGATATCGATCGTGCTAGCAGTTACCGTCAAGCACCAGAACAGATGACGCAGCAGCTTGAGATTAGCGCTGTCGAAGCGGTTTTTGAGCAAGCGCGCGATGCCAAATGTCCAATGATGATATTTGTCGGTAATAGCGGACTCGTACAGATTCAGACAGGAACGGTACAGACACTCAAGCGTATGGGTGATTGGTTTAATATTTTAGACAAAGACCATAATGACTTTACGCTGCATTTAAAAGACAAAGCATTGGCGCAAGTATGGAGCGTTAAGCGTCCAACCAAAGACGGTATCGTGACTTGTATCGAAGGTTTTGATGGTCACGGCGTCAGTATCTTTAGCGTGTTTGGTCAGCGTATTGAAGGCACACCTGAGCTTGAAGCATGGCAGCAACTTGTCTCGACGGTCATCGAAGCGCATTCGTATGCAGAATCCTTAGCAGCAGTTGCAATGGCTGAAGCAGAGAGCGTGTAAACCCGTCATAAAAAATCAGCAAATTTTGCGATATTGACACTCACATAACGGATAAGTCATAGCTGTTGTGTGAGTTATTTGGGATGCTTAATACACGTTAATGGTTCTGTTAATAGTGTCATTTTTTACGTTAGCAAATTAGGAATGCTTATGTCTTCTGAATTATCAAAAACAGTAATCACTCACTCAGTGATAAATAAAAAATTGATGAGTCGTGCTATCAGCACTGCGGCTATTATTGGCGCATTTGCCGTGCCCTCACTTTCTGCCCAAGCTTATGAGCGTATTGTCGCGATGAGTCCCGATGTTGCAGACGTCGTGGTGGCACTAGGAGCGACCAATAAGTTGGTTGGTAAAGATGCAACCAATCATAATCCAGCGTTAAAGAATGTACCTGCCGTGGGTATGCATCGTAATATCACTGCCGAGTCAGTGTTGGCGGTCAAGCCAGATTTGGTGCTCGGCAGTTATATGGTGCAGCCTGCCAGTATTTATCAGCGCTTAAACGGCTTAAAAGTTAAAGCCGTCAATGTCGCGCCTAAAGAAGAGGTAAGCACCTTTGCTAATAGTATTAAATCCATCGCCAGTTACGTTGATAAAAAAGCTGAAGGGTCGCAGCTTGCGAAGCGTTGGAATACAGGGATGAGTCCAATGGCAAAGACGGGTAAGCGCTATTTATTAAGTTACGATGGTCGTATCGTTGCAGGTAAAGGCACGGTAGGCGACGAGTTGATTCGCCGAGCTGGTGGGATTAACGCTGCAAACGTATCAGGGCTAAAACCTATGTCCCGTGAAGGCTGGCTGGCCGCCAAGCCCGATGTGATTATTATTGCTGATCATAATCAGGCAGTGGTTGGCGGGGTCAGTAAATTTAGCAAACGTCCAGAGATTGCAGCAAGTGCCGCAGGCAAGAAGGGCGGCGTACACTTTTGGCCAGCCGATGACTTTCTGCGTTACGGCTTGCATTCGCCTGACGTCTTAAAAAAGCTGAACGCTGTAGCAAAATAGCCTAAGCAAAAATATCTTATATTCAACAAAATGACATCTCACATGGCAAATACGATTTCTGCTTCTATTCCTACACAAACTGGAAAACACAAACTTAGCCTCTACTATATTACTACCGCTGTCATATCTGTGCTACTAATTTGGTTGGCGCTTGGTATTGGCTTTGGCGAATGGTCAAGTCCCAATCATCTTGATGATACCATCTGGCAACTGCGTTATCCGCGTGTGGTGACGGCATTACTGGTTGGTATGGCGTTGTCAGTTAGTGGTGCAGCATTACAGGCTTTATTTGAGAATCCTTTAGCGGATCCAAGTTTAATCGGTACGTCAGGTGGCGCGGCGCTTGGTGTTGTTTTAGTTCTGGCGCTAGGGTTTGGCGGCATTGGGATACCGCTTGCGGCGTTTACCGGAAGCGTATTGGTGTGCTTGTTTATTCTCGCTTGTCATCGGTTTTTGGGCGGTGGGCAGATGGGCTTGCTGATATTGGGATTTGTCATCAGTGCTTTTTGTGCCGCGGTGGTCAGCCTGATTTTATTCATGTCTGATGACATGGTGCTGCGCTCCGCGACCAATTGGCTGTCAGGCAGTATGGCGGAAGCGGGCTTTGTACCACTGCGATATTCAATTATTTCTATGGTTTTAGGCTTAGCGATTTTATTGCCGTTAGGTCGCCAGTTGGACGGGTTGATGTTAGGTGAGGCAGCCGCTAAGTCCTTGGGTATCAAAGTGGGTGTGGTTCGTTGTTTGGTCGTGATTGCCTCGGCATTATTAACAGGGGCAGCGGTGTCTTTAGCAGGCGTCATTGGTTTTATTGGCATGATGGTGCCAAACCTGCTGGCTATTCTGTTTGGCGGCGGACGTATGCGTCTCATGATTTGGTCTGGCTGGCTTGGGGCGATATTATTACTCGTCATTGATGGCGCGGCGCGGCATGTTGCTTATCCAGTGGATGTGCCTGTTGGCATCGTTTTAGCGTTGCTTGGCGGTCCATTCTTTATTTGGCTGTTTGTGCGTAGTAGCCGCCGCTAATTGGAGAGAGTATTTATGTTTCATTCGTATTTTACGGCTACATCAAAGACATCATTAGCGAGTCGAGACAGTCGTATAAATAGTAGTGATATCAAGAGTAGTGATGAAGGCGAGCTGTTGTCGATGCAAGATATTCATATCTCGCATGGCCATAAAACATTGTTAAAGATAGACAAACTAACCGTGCCAAGCCAAAAGCTGGTCGCCTTTATTGGACCAAATGGCGCGGGTAAAAGCACGTTGTTGCATACGGTTTTGGGTCAGCACACGGGAACCGCGCTTAAAACGGATGGTCACATTATGATTTACGGTCAGCCTATCAACAAGGTCATGAATGATGGTCATATCGCTTGGGTTGGACAACATGAGCGTTTTGAGCTGCCGTTAACGGTATTGGATTATGCGCTGCTAGGGGTCTCGCCAAATCTTGCATGGTATCAGCGCCCAAATAGTAATCATGTTGAGCGCGCGCAACGTTTACTACAGGATTTTGAGTTATCAAGTTTGGTCAGTGCCCGCGTGCAAACCTTATCAGGCGGTGAAAAACAGCGCTTGGCTATCGTGCGTGCGCTAATGCAAGACACTAAAATCATGATGTTTGATGAACCGACCAATCACCTCGATATTCGCCATCAGCGTTTTTTACTTCATTATTTGCATAATTTGGTACGACAGCAGCGCAAAAGTATCTTGGTTGTGTTGCATGATTTGACCCATGCGCATCGCTATACTGATGAAGTGGTGCTATTAAACGGTGGACAAATTGTTGCACAAGGAACGCCTAGTGAAGTGATGACACGCTCACAATTAAGTGATGTTTATGATGTCGATATTAAGGTGCATCAGACTGAAGATGGCTTGGTGTTTGTATGATTCTGAGCACTTTAGTTATTATTTTGACTTTACGATAGGCATTTGATGATCAACTTGGCTTTTTAATCTGTAGATATCGCACTGATTTATTCGGTAATAAAAAACCCTTCATGCTATATAAATAATAGCATGAAGGGTTTTTTTGCATCTTAACTATTGTAGTGAAGCAAATATTTTTAATATAACCATACTAACAGGATGATTTTCAGTTAATAAATAATTTTAAACCTAAAAAATGTTGCAGTAAACTCGCATAACGATCGGATTTAGTAGAAACTGTAAACCACTAGGTATTTGTTCTGAACGGGAGAAACTCATTGCGCGCTATTCCTTATAAACTGATTGTTAGCGCACTACTGCTCATCATTGTTGCGGGATTTTTTGCCCTTCGCTGGTGGCAAGGACCACTATTACCAAGCTATAGAATATCTGCCATGCCTTTGGTGCAGACGGTCGTAGCGACTGGACGGGTCGTTGCCGTATCAAATACTGACATTGGTAGCGAAATATCAGGTGTTGTATTAGAGCGACGGGTAGCAGAAGGCGAACAAGTCGCTGCAGGAGATTTATTATTGGTACTAAGCTCCGATGACGTTGCAGCCCAAGTGCGTCAAGCAGAAGCCGAGTTGACGGAATTGATTAGTAGCACTCGTCCACAAGCAGTGGTGGACTTGACCAATGCCAAAGTAGCGATGGCGCAAGCTGACCGTAATGTCGAGCGTAGGCGCGAATTAGCTACTATCTCGGCCATCTCTGATGAGGAAATGGAGCAGGCGATTCAAGCCCAAGCCCAAGCACGAAATAACCTTGAAAATGCACGCCTGAGAGCGAATGCACTCTCCTCTGGTGGTGTTGAAGAAGATTTATTAAGTGCTCGTATTGCAGCATTGCAGGCTCAGCTCAACAAAGCGCAAGTACGTAGCAAAGTATCAGGCACTATTCTGACCCGTAATGTCGAGGTAGGCGATTTGGTACAGCCAGGTCAGAGCTTGTTTACTATTGCCCTCGATGGTAAAACTGAAATAAGAGTACCGCTTGATGAACGTAATTTATCTCGATTGGCTTTGCAGCAACCAGCTGTCGCTATTGCTGATGCCTATCCGGATAAACCGTTCCCCGTACGTATTAGTTTCATTGCACCAAGTATAGATCCGCAACGCGGTACGGTAGAGGTGAGATTGTCCGTCGATCCTGTACCTGATTTTTTGCGTCAAGACATGACAGTATCAGTGAATATCGAAACGGATCAACGCGCAAAAGCCTTAGTCATTCCGAATGATGCACTAGCCAATGTTGAAGAAGACAGCGCCGAAGTATTATTATTGCGTGATGGTAAAACACAACGTCAAGCAGTGAAATTAGGGTTACGCGGACTGTCAGCATCAGAGGTGCTCTCAGGACTGAGCGCAGGTGATGAGATATTGGTTGATGCGACAGTCTCACTGGCTGATGGAAAAAGAGTGAGAACCGCGCTTCAAGCAGCACCTTTTACCGCTCCTAATGCTGATAAGATGAGGGCGGTAAAGGATAAGAGCCAAGCAGCGGAGACAGTCAATTGACGGCTTTTTTCGGTAGACTATGGATTGATGCCACTATTGCCATCAGTTTTTTACGCGAGGGACGCATACAGTCGTTGATGATTACTCTGGGAGTGGCAATAGGTGTTGCCGTTATTATATTTATTACGGCACTCATCCAAGGATTACAGACCAACCTTATTGAAAGCACCCTTGGCAGTCAGGCACATATTCGCTTAGTAGCGCCAGATGAAGTCAACCTAATAGCGCCGTATGCTGATGATACGCTGCAACTGATACAAGAAGACAAGCGTCCACAGCGGCTACGTTCTATTAATAATTGGCAGCAAATCACTGATACGCTAGATCAACTGCCCTTGTTAACTGCCGTATCGCCAAACGTGTCTGGGCCTGGGTTCGTCCGGCGTGGTGAGGCATTAGAGTCGGTAATACTAGTAGGTACTGACTTGGCGCGCTATCAGAATATTATTCCACTTGATGAATACTTAATCAGTGGTGAGCTGCGAGTGGGCGCAGATAATGTATTGATTGGTAGTGAACTGGCTAAAGATTTGGGTGTAGAGGTCGGCAGCAAATTACGTTTGGA
Organism: Psychrobacter immobilis; assembly: GCF_003148585.1. Taxonomy (GTDB): domain Bacteria; phylum Pseudomonadota; class Gammaproteobacteria; order Pseudomonadales; family Moraxellaceae; genus Psychrobacter; species Psychrobacter immobilis. Next base: position 21,344 of record NZ_QGGM01000024.1, read on the forward strand.
TACGGGTCAAGATAGTAGTCCCAGTAATAATTTGAGTAACAACCTTAGTAGCAACATTAGTAGCAACAGCGCTGTAGTCAATATCGCTGGTATATTTGAGCTCGGCGTACGAGAGCTTGATGCGCGCTACGTTTATCTAGACCTAAAACAAGCGCAGTCATTACTCAACCTACCGGGCGGTATCACAGTCATTGATTTGACGGTTGAAGATATCTTTGAGGCGGAGGAAATCGCTGCACAAGTGGGTCGTTTGACCTCATTGCAAGCAGAAAGCTGGATTGAAACCAATGCCCAACTGCTGAGTGGTCTCACCGCTCAAAGTTTATCTAGCAATATGATTGTTGTTTTTGTGGCGATCTCGGTGGCTTTTGGTATTGCCAGTGTGCTATCGGTCAGTGTGGTTCAGCGTACGCGCGAGATTGGTATCTTACGAGCCATGGGTGCAACTCGTCAGCAAATCCTACGAATATTCTTAATTCAAGGGGCTATATTTGGCTTGTTAGGCTCTATTGTCGGTAGTGGTGTCAGCTATATATTGGTCTGGTCTTTTAATACTTTTGGGCCCGACATATTTACAATTCCCATATCGATAAACCTGATCTTAGTGACTATGTCGTTAGCAACGCTAACTGGTGTTATAGCAGCCGCTATTCCAGCGCGGCGCGCAGCAGCACTTGATCCAGTGGTGGCTATTCGTTATGTCTAATCATGATTCTAGCGACACTTTTAATAATGACTTTAACAATGTTTCTGCCAATCCTTTTAATAAGACGTCAACTCCTATGTCCAGTCAATCTCACGAAGTTCTGCGTTTAGAGGCACTAAAAAAGTCTTATAATATCGGTCAACCTAATGAGATTGAGGTGCTGCACGGTATTGACTTAACCATCAGCAATAACGACTTTGCTGCCCTGATTGGTCCTTCTGGTTCAGGTAAAAGTACTTTGCTAAATGTACTAGGGTTACTAGATCAGCCAACCAGCGGTGAGCTATATCTATTGGGTCAAGCAACCAGCGCTATGAATGATGCTGGTCGCACCGCTTTGCGTGGCAGTAGTATTGGCTTTGTCTTTCAATTTCATCATCTGATTCAAGCGTTTAGTGCATTAGACAATATCTTAATGCCGCTAACATTGACAAGGGGTCGTCCAAATAAGCTTACTATCCAAAAAGCGCGCGAGCTACTGGCAGCGGTTGGGTTAGAGCGCTTTGCTGACAGTAAACCTAACGAGCTATCAGGTGGTCAGCAACAGCGTGTTGCCATTGCACGTGCCTTGATAACCGAACCGGCATTGCTATTGGCTGATGAACCTACAGGTAATCTGGATACCGTGACGGCTGGAGAAGTGTTTGAGCTGTTCCGCAAAGTCAATCAGGAACGTGATTGCGCGGTATTGCTGGTCACCCATGATCCACGCTTGTCAGCATCTTGCGATCGAACGATTAATTTGGTTGATGGTCGTATTGATAGTGATACGTTGAATAATTGAAAAATATCGTAGTGATAATAAAAGTCATATTGGCAGATTACTTATCTGCTTAACAAAGATTTCTATCAATACCGCCGTCAATAGTGACATCAATAAAGGTAGCGGCTTCGATTGTATGAAATCTCATAGAAAACACCCAATAATAAAAAACCCTTTTTTATAAAAATTTAAGGTAAAAGCTAAGTATATCTATATTTCTAGGTCAATGTATCCATGCCATCACCTTTAGAGCCATGTTCATTCAAAATGATTTTGTTATCTATTGTTAAATACTAGTAGATGCTATGTATAATGCAGCACTAGCATAGCTTTCACTCAGTATGGCTTTCACTCATATGCCTTTAATAAGAAGATTACATTATGTCAAACAAGCGTCCTTTATATATTCCCGTTGCAGGCCCCGCTCTTTTAGAGACTCCTTTACTAAATAAAGGCAGTGCTTTTTCATCAGAAGAGCGTGATAGCTTTAATTTAACTGGGCTATTACCTCATAACATTGAGACAATTGAAGAGCAATCACTACGCGCTTATCATCAACTGCGCTCATTCACTAATGATATGGATAAGCATATTTACTTGCGTAACATCCAAGATACCAATGAAACCTTATTTCACCATCTGATTGAGCAGCATATTGAGGAAGTCATGCCGCTCATTTATACGCCAACTGTAGGTCAAGCATGTGAAAAATTCTCGCAAATTTATCGCCGTAAACGGGGTTTGTTTATCTCATATCCTGAGCGCCATAAAATCGATGACATGCTGCAAAATGCCACCAAGCAAAACGTGAAGGTAATCGTTGTCACTGACGGCGAACGTATATTAGGTCTAGGGGATCAAGGTATTGGTGGTATGGGTATTCCCATTGGTAAATTGGCTTTGTACACCGCTTGTGGTGGTATTAGCCCAGCTTATTGCCTACCAATTTTGTTGGATGTTGGTACCAATAATCAACAGCTACTTGACGATCCTATGTACATGGGCTGGAGAAACCCACGCATTTCTGGTGACGAGTATAATGAGTTTGTCGACTTATTTATTCAAGCCGTTAAACGTCGTTGGCCTGAGGCATTATTACAATTTGAAGATTTTGCCCAAGAGAATGCGACACCATTATTGAATAAATATCGTGACCAATTATGCTGCTTCAATGATGACATTCAGGGTACTGCTGCGGTTTCAGTCGGTACCTTGATTGCAGCGTGCTTAAATAAGGGTCAGAAGCTTAGCCAACAAAAAATAGCATTTTTAGGCGCAGGGTCTGCTGGTTGCGGTATTGCTGAGCATATTATTCGCCAAATGCAGCGTGAAGGGTTAACGGAGGCGCAGGCTCGCAGCCAAGTATTTATGGTTGACCGCTATGGCCTGCTTACTGATAACATGACGGAGCTACAAAAATTCCAAGAACCGTTAGTACAAAAAGAATCCGCTATTGCAAGCTGGGATAAAAGTAAGAAACTCGGTTTAGCGCAAGTGGTTAAACAAGCAAAAATAACCGTATTGTTTGGTGTCAGTGGGCAAAAAGGTCTGTTCACCCAAGAGGTGATCGAATCCTTGTGTGTTAATACTGAGCATCCTATTGTATTACCACTTTCAAACCCAACGTCTCGTGTGGAAGCGACACCGCAAGAAGTGACTAATTGGAGCAAGGGTAAGGCAATTGTTGCAACAGGTAGCCCTTTTCCTCATACCACTTTTGAAGGTCAGCCTTTCGAGGTTTCTCAGTGTAATAACAGCTATATTTTCCCCGGGATTGGTCTGGGTGTTTTAGCAGCACGGGCGACGGGGATCAGCGATAATATGCTCATGGCGGCAAGCCAAGCCCTTGCAGATGTATCAATGGAATACGAAAAAGCACCTGGTGCCATCCTACCGCCGATTAAAGTTATCAGAGAGATCAGTGAAAAAATAGCGTATGCAGTGGCATTGCAAGCGGCTCAAGATAAGCTAGCGCTACCTATCACAGCGGAGAATTTACAACGTCGATTAAAAGCGAATTTTTGGTTACCTGAATATCGTAATTATCGCCGTACTTCTTTCTAATGTTAGAAATTAGATATAACAAATTCTAATATTAGGCACGTTATCTAAGTAAAATACTAAATGAAAAAAGGTTGCTAACGCTATATTACATATAGTGTTGGCAACCTTTTTTACTGCTACCCAATCTATTAGTTTAGCAAGTTTACTTTTACCTGTTTTTCAGCACAGCTCAATGATTGTTTTCTATTAAATTCTAGGCAATAAAAAACCCTTACAAGCCAATGCTTATAAGGGTTTGAATTTGGTGGGCCCAGTAGGACTTGAACCTACGACCAAAGGATTATGAGTCCTCTGCTCTAACCAACTGAGCTATGGGCCCTAACGCTAGACGGACAATGATACCTGAATTTTTTAATTTTTCAAGTAAAAGATAGGTAGTAATCAAGATATTTTTTATGATGCTCTACTTTTCTATCAAATATGACCATCAGCCAATGTCAGGCTGCGACCACCATCAACAGTAATAATCTCAGCAGTAACATAATTGGCCTGTACGAGGTACAACACATGATGGGCAATCTCGTCAGGTCGACCTATACGCTGCATAGGAATTGAGTCAATAATAGCGCGCTGCTGCATCTTTTTAAATTTTCTTAACATTGGTTTCGTGCTTGTAAGTGCTCAATTCTGGCTTGTCGTAATGCCGTACCAATCGCAGGGCCTGTTAGTGCTGAGTCAATATCCTGCATGTTAATGGCATGAAAGCTATTCAATGCTATCATCATCTGACGGTGCTGTGTTGCCAATTGCAACACGTGGCTGGTCACTAATAGCTGCGATAACTTATCAGGCTCTTTATGAGCGCCGCAAATTTGTATGAGGTCAATTTTTTCAGCCGCGCTTAAATGGCTTATTGTGCTTAGCTTTGTGGCTTGCTGAGCGAAGAGAGTCGAAAATTGAGTGTGTGCCTTTGGTACCTTAGCGGCGTTGCCTATATCATTGATACCTTTTATATTGGCTGCTTTATTCACGTTTTCATTTGTATGTTCTGAGGTAAATAAAAATGAATTAAGGCTACTCATTAATAGTGCCCAGCGCTGTGATAGATTCAATTGCATTTGCCCTGCGAAATATAGCGCAGTCTGTACCGTTTCACGTATCTGAGTATTAGCCCAAGCTTGATGTAGTGGGGCAAAATATTCTGTGAGCGCACCAATCTCAAACAGTTGTTGCCAGTATACCTGCGGCGATAGCTGCATGGTTGCACGGCTAGATTCTTGCCAAATGCGCTCTGCACTTAAATGTGCAAGCTCTCCAGAGTCGACCAATTGGCGCATCAACGTCAAAGTTTCATCAGCAATGACAAAACCTAGGTCGTAATAACGGCTATAGAAGCGAGCGGTTCGAAGCACTCGTAGAGGGTCTTCGCTAAATGCACCTGATACATGACGCAAGGTTTTGCTTTCTATATCAGCCATGCCACCATAATAGTCAATGACGTCACCGTTGATTGGCGTATCATCAGTTAAGCTGGTGACTTCTATGGCCATGGCATTAATCGTCAAGTCTCGACGTTGTAGATCCTCTTTTAAGCTGACGTCAGGACTGGCATGTACGCTAAAGCCTTTATACCCCAAGCCTTCTTTGCGTTCAGTGCGTGCCAGTGCGTATTCTTCATGGCTATTAGGATGCAAAAATACAGGGAAATCTGCACCCACTTGCTGGAACCCTGCATCAAGCATTTCTGCAACAGTTGCACCAACGACGACAAAATCTTTGTCTTTAATAGGACGTGCTAACAGTTGATCGCGTACCGCGCCGCCGACAAGGTAAATTTGCATGAATGCCTCTATCTTTTATTTTGGGGCTGTCCTAGATAACTAGTTCAGTTCCTGTTTAACCCATTGTTTTAGCTGGTGTAATTGACGTTTTGGATCACTGTAGTTAAAACGCCACTC
>NZ_QGGM01000025.1:0-15639 GCF_003148585.1 Psychrobacter immobilis
TCTAACCCCCTTTGCTGACGACAATAGCATGATGGCACCACCTGATCCCTTCCCGAACTCAGAAGTGAAACATCATTGCGCCAATGGTAGTGTGGATTCGTCCATGTGAGAGTAGGTCATCGTCAGCTCTCTATTCAAAGTAAAACCCCCTTCTGCATAAGCAGAAGGGGGTTTTCTTTGTCTGGTTTTTATACTATCGACTTCTTCATTCTATAAGTGTATTTTCTATTTGAATTGACGATTTTTTTGTTTAAATGCTATGCAATTTTATGAATATATTTTCTAGTCCTGCAATCAAAATGATTTGACTTATATCATTATAGCTGCTAATTTTAAACTAGATTTTTATTACAGGTATGTAAAAGATATATTTGAAACTTGTAAGTTATTACATCTGGTATAGATTGGATTATTTACCAGTGATGTATTACTCCTATTTTCACAATTATCAAAAGGAATTGATAATGAAGCTAACTCCTCTTTTTTCAATTGGTGCCTTAGCGGCTGTAAGTCTTTTAGGCTGCTCTAACCAATCTTCTAACGCGACTGATGGCTCATCAGCAACCTCTCAAGAAACGACCGTTTTACGCTTCTCCCACTTTTGGCCAGCAACCTCCTCTATCAGCACAGAGGTTTTTGAACCTTGGGCAAAGCAAATAGAGACAGATTCTAATGGTCGTCTAAAAGTGGAGTTGTATCCTTCCGCGGGTCTTGCCAAAGCAGATGTTACGTACGAATCTGCTGCTAAAGGTACGATAGATATCGGTTCACAAGCACATGGTTATACCAGTGGACGTTTTCCTTTAACTCAAATCACTGAACTTCCTGGTTTATCAAACTCAGCGACTCAAATGGGTTGTATGCTTCAGACGCTTTATGAGGATGGCACGCTTGCTAGTGAGTATGAAGACTCACATCTACTATTCATGTATGGCGCTGGGCCTGGCTCACTGCATACTACGGATAAGTTGATTCGGACTCCTGAAGACATGAAAGGTATGCGCATCCGACGCCCTTCTGCAGTCGCAGGTGATATTATCGAAAGCGCTGGGGCATCACCAGTAGGATTGCCTGCTAATGATATGTATACCTCGCTACAGCGCGGCGTCGTCGATGGGTTGAGTTTTCCCTGGGAGGCCGTAACAGCGTTCAAAATTGACGAAATCACCAAATATCATACCAACATTCCTTTTTATAGTTCGGCGCTGATGGTTACTATGAATAAGGATAAATATAACAACTTGCCTGATGATTTAAAGCAAGTATTGGATAAAAACTCAGGAATGGCATTGGCTAATAAAGTTGGTGAAGTGTTTGATAAGCATGATCAAATGGCCATTCAAGCTGCTAAAGCTAAAGGCGATGAGATCGTTGAAATTCCTGATCCATTGAATGATCCTGATTGGAAAGGACCACTTGAAAAGGGTACTAAAAAATATCTAAGTGATGTCAATGCTTTGGGTTTAGATGCTGATAGTGTCTATGAGAAAGCAAAAGCTGCCAGTGCCGCTTGTAAAGTGGTATAACCCATTGGAGGTGTCACATGGCATTTTTAGTAAAAATCAGTATTCTAATCTCTAGATTATGCCAGTTTATTGGTGGTATTAGTCTTATTATTATTGTCCTCACAACGATGCTCGATGTGACTGCTCGTTATATTTTCAAGCTGACTGGTGGTGAGTTTGGCTTTACCGTTAAAGGCAGTGTAGAGATCGTTTCTTACTTCATGCTCTTTGCTTTACTTGCTGCCTTTGGCGCTTTCGTCGAACGCTCACAAATCATCGTTGATGTCTTTACCCAAAAAATGCCGCAAGCCATTAAAGGTTATATGATGGGCGTCTTTATGATGGGCTTTTTCGTCATTGGTATCGTTTTTGCTTGGGGGCTTTATGAGAGTGCTGTTGATGCCATAGAATACGGCAAAGTCACTCAAGATCTTAGATTATCAATGATGCCCATCTATGCATTTAGTGCATTTTTAAGTCTCTTACTCGCCATTCGCTCATTAATCGAATCCATCAATATCTTTAAAACGGGCGAGTTCTTTGACGCCGAGGAGACAGGCGCATGAGTCCAGAAATTATTGGAGCCATTGGCTTAATCGTCATGATCCTGCTTGTTGTCCTGCGAGTTCCAGTGGCGCTTGCCATGTTAGGTGTTGGATTGGTTGGTTTTGGCGCAGTGACGGCGCCCAGTGGTGCATTACAAATGCTCAAAGATATTCCGGTAGATGTGTTAGCCAAATATGACTTTAGTGCGATTCCCTTATTTATTTTAATGGGAGTCTTTGCTACCCATTCAGGGATGGCAGGGAAATTGTTTGAAGCTACCCGAACTATTTTTGGGGGAGTGAGGGGCAGTTTGGGTATCGCTGGCATAGGATCTTCTGGTATTTTTGCTTCTATCTCAGGCTCATCCTTAGCCACAGCATCCACTATGACCAAGGTTGCGCTGCCACAAATGGAGAAGTATGGTTATCAACCAGGTTTTGCCTGTGGTATTTTAGCAGCGGGTGGCACGTTAGGTATTATGATTCCGCCTAGCATTGCGCTACTGGTTTATGCCATCTTAACCCAGCAGTCAGTCGGTGACATGTTCATCGCTGGTTTCTTGCCTGGGATTTTGGGCATGGTGATGTATTCAATCACTGTTATGATTATGGTACGCTGGAAGCCGCATTTAGCGCGTCGCGGTGAGCCTACTTCTTGGAAAGCCAAGCTGCTGTCATTGACGGGACTCATACCATTTAGCTTTATTTTCATTGTGATTATCGCTGGTATTTTCTTTGGGTTATTCACTCCGACAGAAGGGGCAGCAGTCGGTGCGTTTGTATCATGGGCTTATGCTTTTGCCAAAGGCATGCGTATAAAAGGTCTAAAGCAGTCTTTGATTGAAACGCTTGCATTATCAGCGGTGGTATTCTTTATGCTGCTGGGTGCAGAAGCCTTGGGTTACTTTATCTCCGTTTCACGCTTGTCTTATACGCTAGCGACTTGGATTGGTACATTAGCAGTTAGCCCAATGATTGTACTGATCTGTATCTTAATCATGTACTTCCTCTTAGGGTTGTTCATGGATGCTTTGGCGATGCTGGTCATTACCATTCCAGTGGTATATCCAATCATTGTGGCGTTAGGGTTTGATCCCGTATGGTTTGGTATCATCGCTGTATTGACAGTAGAGCTTGGACTGATTACGCCGCCGATGGGGATGAATATCTTTGTCATTAAGGCAATGGCACCGCATATTAAGCTGTCTGATATGTTCCGCGGGGTCGCACCGTTCATTGTCTCTGATCTGATTCGACTGGTTATTTTGGTCGCCTTTCCAGCGATATCTTTAGTGCTGCTAACGTAAGCGCTATTGATAAAAGTAAGCTTAGAAAATCATAGCTGCGTCGTTTATCTACACTGTTCATCTGTATTGTTCATTAATAGAGCCATATTGTTTTCATAACAATATGGCTTTTTTATGATAAAAGAAAAAGTCGACATAACAATTCTATGGTTAAATTATTCCACATAAAGGCATATAAAGTCACATTATGAGACATTTTTTGAGCGGTCATTTGGATTACTTAGAAGGTGGTTTTTATACTAAATGACATTATACGTGGATAACTTTTCTTATCATTCTAAGGGCTTGTGAATGTAGTAAACTGGTTGGCATTTCCGAATAGATAACTTTATAAATAGAGAAAATCATGGCAGTCGATTTTAGTAATACGCTCATCGTCGCGATTTCTGCAACGGCACTTTTTGATTTAACCGAATCAGAAAATTATTTGCTAGAGCTGCTAGAGCAGAGACCTGTAAGCGCCATAAAAGAGTTTCGAGACTATATGACCAAGCGTGAAAACGATGCTCTCAGTATTGGTGCTGGTTATCCATTAATTAAAGCTTTATTAAATCTGAATAATTATTGCAATGATAGTATGCAAGATTTAGAGGTTGAGACACCTTTGGTGGAAGTGGTCATTGTTTCAAAGAGTAGTCCAGATACGGGCATTCAAGTCCTCAATGCAATTCTTGAGCATGAGCTGACTATCTCACGCTCGGCTTTTATTTCAGGCAGTCCTGTGGCTCCTTATATTAAAGACTTCAATGTCGATCTATTTTTGACGACCAATCGCGAAGATGCCCAGCAAGTGGCTGATGCCAATATCTGCGCTTGTGCGATACTCGACGCAACCCCTGTCAATACCTATGAGTTAGATACCGATCAGTTGCGTATAGCTTTTGATGGTGATGCGGTGCTGTTTGATGATTCAGGTGAGCTACTGTACAAGCAAAAAGGACTGCGTGCTTTTCACGATCGCGAAATACAGATGCGTGATTTACCCATTGAAAAAGGCCCTTATGCTGAATTGTTGATTAAACTATCAAATTTACAGGAACGTCTACCTGCTGGTCTCAAGTATTCTCCAATAAAGATTGCATTGGTGACAGCTCGCAACGCACCTGCTGATCTGCGTGCGATTAAGACATTGCGAGAGTGGGGTGTCAATGTTGATATGGCGTTTTTCTTAGGAGGTTTAGAAAAAACAGCTGTACTTAGAACATTTGCACCTCATATCTTTTTTGATGATTCTATCAAACATATCGATGCCGCTCGTCGTTTTGTGCCCACCGCTTTAGTGCCTTATCACTCGACGTCGTTATTACATAGTGACAGTTATTTGATGACTGACAAAGAGGCTGCATTGTTAGATTTTACACCTGTAACACGCTCCACTACTACGCTGAGTCATTAAAATATCGCTAAAAACATGAATTAAAACATGAATTAAAAGAATAGGGCATTATATGAATTGGCAGCAACTGCTTAGCTTGATTATGATACGAATAAAGCAGGTTATAGGTTTATATGCTTTTGTATTAATACCGATGTGGGGCATGTTTTTTTTAAATGAAGTGGTATTATTTGGCATGTGGAATATCTTTGGGATTGTGCCTCGTGCCTTAGACGTGGGCAGCATGATTGGAGTGTTTGCGTCATGGACGATGCATGGCAATTTTTCACATTTGCTTGGTAACACTTTGACGTTGTTACAGATTTTATTTTTGTTTGGATTGTTTGAGAAGAATGCTTATCGAACAGTGATTAAGCTCATTATCGCATCTGGATTGGTCACTTGGATCATTGGCTCGCCATTGTCAATTCATGTTGGCGCATCAGGGCTATGCTTCGCGATGCTCGGCTATATGATAGGTGGTGCTGTATTTGCGCGGCGTTGGGGTTATTTGATTGCCTGTATTGTCATGGGTACTGGCTATTGGTTGACCATCAAGCAAGGATTGATGCCGCAACAAGGTATCTCGTTTGCGGCGCACTTCGGTGGTCTATGCGCTGGATTGCTGTTAGGCGCTAATTCTAAGCATACTTATACCGCAACTTCTCAGCGCAATTGAATACATGACTATAATATAAGCCGTCTTAAACCCCTTAGTAATCAGATATTTTAGCAGGGTTTTATTTGTATATTTATGAGGAGGTTAGCTTTTGTCAGTACAAATACTAATGAACAACGGGTCATCTGTTGCCAACTCTCGCCATGCTGTTGTTTGCTTGACATGTTCATCAATCGTTAGCTTACTGTCTTTTTCGGGTATGACATAATCGGCACGTGCAGGAATACGACAGTCTATAACTTGTGGTACTTTCTGCACACTTCTGCGTCTTTCAAACAGATATAAATTAACCAAATATACATCTGGATTGTCTACCTGTACGCTAGCGTTGGCGGTATCGGCAGCGATAAAACGTAATATTTGCGGCTTGATATAAGACCATGGGCGAAACCACTCGGTGCTTTTTGCTACTTTGACGACTTGCACGCCTGCTGGTAACTTGCTCACTTGCTGACCATACCAGTTATACTCTTGGTGTATTTGAAAGGCAAACATACCAATCGCAGCAAACAAAGGAATAAGCCACTTTGGTGCGCGTTTGCCAGCCAGTTTACTGAGGTGAGTTATAATGAGTGCCAGACCAGCCATGCCAAATGCGGCAGCAATGGTAGCGATAAACTCAAAAAGCATAAAATCTTCCTTAATGCGTTAGGCACTTTTAATTAAGCGCTTTTAACTAGGGCGTGTCCTCATTTTAAAAATGGTAATAAAAATGAGATAAATTACCGTCAAACAAGGAAAGTAGCGCAAATAATATCGAGATATTGATAAGCTATTTAACGATGTTTGGCAAAATTTAGCCATTTTTAGCCCATTTAGAGGGTAATCGATTTAATTGAGAACACGCCCTAAGCATAGTTAATAAAGTATATTCAATAAAGCAAAAATCTAACATTTTTTATAATAAGTAAGAGATAAAAAATCACTCACAAGCAGCTACTGCCTGTGAGTGATATATAGTAACTGAAGATATATTCTCATTTATATACTTAGTGGTCGACTGCACCGCCTGCGCCACGTGGAGAGCGGACACTTTCAACCAACTCTTGAATGTGTAATGGTGGCGGAGCAGTAGCATAAGAGACAGCAAACGCTACGATAAAGTTAAGCAATGCCCCAATCGCACCAAATGATAGTGGTGAGATACCAAACAACCAATACTCTGCCGTATCAGGGAAGTTCGCTGTACCGCTAATAAAGAACCAACCTTTAAAGACAAAGATATAAACAAGGATACTAATCAGACCTGTTAGCATACCAGCGATGGCACCAACATTATTGATCCGTTTAGAGAAAATACCCATCATCAGTGCAGGGAAGAGCGATGCACCAGCGATACCGAATGCTAATGCGACTACCTGTGCGGCAAACCCTGGTGGATTTATTCCTAACCAAGTAGCAACTACAATCGCAACACCCATCGTAATACGCGCAACTCTCAATTCGCCTTTATCAGTAATGTTTGGATTAAGGTTTCGTTTAATCAAGTCATGACTGATCGCTGACGAAATAGCGAGTAGTAGGCCTGCTGCTGTTGAGAGCGCTGCTGCCAAACCACCTGCGGCAATAAGACCAATAACCCATGGTGGAAGATTCGCAATTTCTGGGTTAGCTAATACTAAGATATCGGCATTGACATCCAGCTCATTACCTTTCCAGCCTGCTGCGGTAAAGCGTCCATCAAGTTCTAGATCCTGTGCGACACGTGCAGTCTCTACGGCTGCAGTGGCAGCGGCTACATCGCCACCATCCGCTTGTGCAGCACTCAAGGCAAGCTCAGCGGCACCAAGTCCACTGTCGTTGTACATTTGGATACGACCATCATTATTAAGATCATTATATTTAATAAGACCGGTATCTTCCCATGTCTTCATCCAGTCTGGACGTTGATCATAGTTTATAGGTGCTTCTGCTACCCCTTGTGGATAAATCGTATCAATCAGGTTTAAACGTGCCATCGCACCTACGGCAGGAGCAGTGAAGTATAGCAACGAGATAAATACCAACGTCCAACCAGCTGTCCAACGCGCATCAGCGACTTTAGGTACGGTGAAGAAGCGGATGATAACGTGTGGTAGACCTGCTGTACCGATCATGAGTGATAAGGTAAATAGCACCATGTTTAGCTTGTTAGGGACATCAGCGGTATAAGCCGTGAAACCCAAGTCAGTAACCACCTGATCTAGCTTGGTTAAGATAGGAACGCCTGCTTCCACATGGTTTGAAAACAAGCCCAAACCTGGAATTGGATTGCCTGTTAACTCAAGTGAGATGAAAACAGCAGGAATGGTATATGCAATCATTAGAACCACATACTGCGCTACCTGCGTATAAGTAATCCCTTTCATACCACCAAGTACAGCATAGAAGAAGACAACAACCGCAGCAATCAGTAGACCAGTAGTGTTTTCAACTTCCAAGAAGCGTGAGAAAGCGACACCGGCACCTGTCATCTGACCGATAACGTATGTGGTTGAGGCGATAATCAAACAAATTACGGCAATCATTGCTGCCGTTTTTGAATAAAAACGGTCACCGATGAAGTCAGGTACCGTAAACTTACCAAATTTACGTAAATAAGGCGCTAGGAGCATTGCCAGTAGTACATAACCACCTGTCCAACCCATCAAATAAGTTGATGCGCCATAACCGCCAGCGGCAAGAATACCTGCCATCGAAATAAATGACGCAGCACTCATCCAGTCAGCAGCCGTTGCCATACCGTTGACGACAGGGTGAACACCGCCGCCTGCTACGTAGAATTCACTCGTTGTGCCAGCACGTGCCCAAATTGCAATACCGAAGTATAGAGCGAAAGATAGACCTACAAAAATAATATTAATCGTAAATTGACTCATGGGGCTATTCCTCGTCTACGCCGTATTGTTTATCTAACTTATTCATACGCCAAGCGTAGAAGAAAATTAAAACGATAAATACCCCAATAGATCCTTGCTGAGCAAACCAAAAGCCCAAGTCGGTACCACCGATTTTAATACCTGCTAAGAGAGGACGTAACAAAATCCCAAACCCGTATGAGCATAGCGCCCAAATAAATAGGCTACCTAAAATGAGACGGACATTGGCACGCCAATAACCGGATGGATCGTTGTGGTTTTCCATAGGACAACTCCTTTTGCCTAACATAAAAACAAGATTACTGATTTGAGCCTGACAAGTTATTTTGCTTTAGCATGTATCACATGATGGAAGACAGTTCGATACGTTGTCTATAAACGAATCCTAAAATCAGTTTATAGGCTGATAAAGCAGAATGACCAACCAGTAGTAAGTAACCCAATATTATCGAAAAAAAAGCAGATTTCTATTAATCAAAGCACTACGAAAAATACTTTTCTGTGGTTCGATTTTGCTAAAAATTTACATTGTAAAATATGGCTGTGGGTCGACTATAACCTAAACATCTAACAAGATTTATGGGCTATAGAATGACTGGATTTATAGTACATAGAGATGAGGATTTATGGAGGAGGGTCGGTATTGATTGACAGTCCTCTGTCTTATTATGCTCATCATCCCTGATGATATTGTCTTAATATTTCAACTTATTATTCATGCCAATGAGTATTGCAAGAAATATTTATGAACTTATTGGGAATATATACAATATTGACTTAATTAACAATAAATAAATTTTATTTACTTTATGTAACTAAATGTTTGCTTTATGGAAACCATGGTCAACTTATGTTAGAGAGACCAGCTAAAAAAACGGCCGTTGCTCAGGAGCTGTGCTAAAACCTTATTTATATTAAGGATTTAGTTTTATAGAGGTATTAGAGCATTATTAGCAATAAAAGTCATTCATTCTATAAATATAGCCAATACTTTACTCAATAAATATTATGGCAGTGACTATTTTTTTTGGAATGGTGTTTATATGAATACGTTTTAAAATCTATCTGTTGTACCTAGTCTCAAAAGTTTTCTTCAATATTTCATATAAAAAATATTTTTTTGATTTTTATCGAAATATCTTGCAAAAGTTCGTAATTATTTAATTTCTATAATAGAGGTTTGAAATAGTTAAATAATCTCTAGTCAGTTAAAATGTAGCGACAGGATGTTAGTGATTTACTTTGCCAGTATATTAATCAGATATTTACTGTTTCATGAGTAGGCAGAGGGATTAGTAAGCATTTTTAAATATCATTAATCACATCAATCCATAAAATATACTAGCAGTATAAAATGTAAGTGAGAGGATAGCAGTATGGGTGAAGGGATAGCAGGTTGGTTTAATAGCATCGTCAATTATGGTGTCAGTATTATTTGGGGCAACAATGATTGGCTAATTGCAAGTAACCCTTGGTATGGATTACTGATGTTCGTACTGATTGGTGCGGGTTTGTATTTCACCATTGCCACACGTTTTATTCAGTTTCGCCACTTTGGGCATATGTGGCAGCTATTGCGCGTGTCCAATCAAGGGCGTAAAGATGGCGGCATCAGCTCATTTGAGGCGCTGATGACCTC
Organism: Psychrobacter immobilis; assembly: GCF_003148585.1. GTDB lineage: Bacteria > Pseudomonadota > Gammaproteobacteria > Pseudomonadales > Moraxellaceae > Psychrobacter > Psychrobacter immobilis. Next base: position 9,909 of record NZ_QGGM01000025.1, read on the forward strand.
ATTGGCAGCGCGGGTCGGTACGGGTAACTTGGCAGGGGTCGCAATCGCGATTTACCTTGGCGGTCCGGGTGCAGTGTTTTGGATGTGGATGACTGCGATCGTCGGTATGTCGACCAGTTTTATCGAATCAACATTAGCACAAGCCTATAAAGTGCCGCACAATGACAATGTTTACCGCGGTGGACCGGCTTATTATATCGAAAAAGGTCTCGGTCAGCGCTGGCTAGCGATATTTTTCTCATTATGCTTATTAGTAGCGTTCGGTTTAGCCTTTAATGGCGTGCAGTCAAATACCATCGCACAAGCGACCAACGAAGCATTTGGGGTTCCAACGTGGATGACAGGCTTGGTATTGGTTGTATTAGTGGCGCCAGTGGTATTCGGTGGTTTGCGCTCGGTTGCTCGTATTGCGGGTAAAATCGTACCCGTTATGGCGATTCTCTATATCTTATTAGCCTTGTTCATTATCGTGACGAATTTTAGTCAATTCCCAGCGGCGATTGTGTTAATTGTTAAATCAGCATTTGGTTTTGAGCAAGCAGCAGGCGGGGTGATTGGTTATGGTATTGCTCAGGCAATGATTAACGGTATCAAGCGTGGTCTGTTTTCAAACGAAGCGGGTATGGGTTCAGCGCCTAATGCGGCGGCAACGGCTAAGAGTCACCCCGATCATCCAGCGGTGCAAGGATTTATGCAAATGCTGGGTGTATTTATGGATACGCTTGTCATTTGTACGGCAACGGCGTCGATTATTATTTTGTCCGGTGTGGTCGATCCTAGTGTTGAGCAAGAAGGTATTCAGCTGACTCAGTTGGCACTGTCGCAGTATGTGGGTGATATGGGCGTGATTTTCGTTGCGATTGCTATTTTCTTCTTCTCTTTCACCTCTATCATTGCCAATTATAGCTATGGTGAGTCAAATCTTGAATTCATCTCTGGTGCCAAAAATGCTAAAGTCATGATCATGATATTCCGCTTTATGGTACTTGGCATGGTATTTGTGGGTGCTATTGCCAGTCTTCCTGCCATATGGAACTTCGCTGACTTATCAATGGGTCTAATGGCACTCGTTAACCTAGTCGCTATTTTAATCTTGTCACCCGTAGCGCTGCGCATATTGCGGGATTACGAGCGTCAGATTAAAGAAGGTAAAACTGGCGATCAAATCAAGTTTAATCCTGATGACTTTGTGAAGCTGAAAAACGAAGCCAATCGTGATGCTTGGACAGATTAAGCGGTACGGATGAAGCAGGATTGCTTGTGGTAGGCACAAAAAAATGCCCTTCTCTTAGAAAAAAGGGCGTTTTTATTGAGGTATGATTTTTAATAACGATACATATACTATGCTAAATCAGAGTTATCCTGATTTACATGTTTGGATAGTTAGGACCACCGCCACCTTCTGGTGTTACCCAAGTGATGTTCTGCGAAGGGTCTTTGATATCGCAAGTCTTACAATGTACACAGTTCTGAGCATTGATAACAAACTTAGCGCCTTCAGCATCTTTGACCACTTCGTATACACCCGCTGGGCAGTATAGACGCGCAGGCTCAGCATACAACGGTAAGTTGATAGAGATAGGTACCGTTGGGTCAGTGAGTTTTAGATGCGTTGGCTGATCTTCTGCATGGTTGGTATTAGAGATAAATACCGATGATAATTTATCAAATACCAACTTACCATCAGGCTTGAGATAGGTTGGTTGATAAGCATGGTTAGCACGCTCTAACTGATCGTAATCTGGAATATTGTCATGCAAGGTAAATGGCATTTTACCTTTTAGCAAGTTGTGCTCGATAAAGGTGAAAGCACCGCCCATGAATAGACCCATACGATGGATCGCAGGTGAGAAGTTGCGCGACTCGTAATTGTCTTGATACAACCATGATTCTTTGTACATGGTGGTATAGGCAACGACTTCGTCATGCTGGCGCTCAGCTTGTAGTGCCTCAAAGATCGCTTCGGCGGCGAGCATGCCTGACTTCATCGAGGTGTGTGTGCCTTTGATTTTAGCAGGGTTCAAGAATCCAGCATCATCACCAACCAAGACACCACCTGGGAAAGTGAATTTCGGTAGAGAGTTTAAGCCACCTTTGGTTAAAGCACGTGCGCCATAAGAGATACGCTTGCCGCCTTCCAATACGTTTTTGATGACGGGATGGGTTTTTAGGCGCTGCATCTCATCGAATGGCGACATGTATGGGTTGTGGTAAGACAAGTCAGCGACAAGACCAAAGCTTACTTGGTTGTTTTCATCGAAGTACAACCACCAGCCACCAGTAGATCCTGTTTCGGTCAATGGCCAGCCAAGACCGTGCATGACCACGCCTTGCTCGTGTTTCTCAGGGGCTACGTCCCACAGCTCTTTTAGACCGATACCATAATGCTGAGGATCTGAGTCTTTATCAAGATCAAAACGGCTAATTAAGCGCTTACCTAAATGACCACGGCTGCCTTCGGCAAAAATAGTGTATTTAGCAAGTAACTCATAACCTGGCTCAAAGCTAGGCTTGGCTTCGCCATTGGCAGCCACACCCATATCGCCCGTTAAGACACCACGTACAGAACCATCATCGTTATATAAAATATCATCTGCAGGGAAGCCTGGGAACATCATGACTTCAAGCTCTTCAGCTTGTACCGCCAACCAGCGCACCACATTGCCCAATGAGACAATATAGTTGCCATTGTTGTGCATCGGTCCTGGAATCAACGAGTCAGGTACTTTAGTAGAGCGCGTGGCTGAGTTTAGATAATAAAAGCGATCTTCGGTCGCTGGCACATTAAGCGGCGCGCCTTTTTCTTTCCAGTCTGGTATCAGCTCGTTCAAGGCGCGTGGTTCGATGACAGCACCTGATAAGGTATGCGCACCAAACTCAGAACCTTTTTCGACCACACAAACCATAAACTCATCATTACCAGCAGCGATAGCGAGCTGACGCAGGCGGATAGCGGCAGATAGCCCAGCAGGTCCACCACCGACGATGATAACGTCAAATTCCATGGACTCACGTTCAATCTCAGGCTCTGCCGCGACAGCTTCTACTACTGGCTCTGGCGCTTTGTCGATAGCGACTGTTTCAGCTGGCACTTCTTGGGTCACAACGGCTGACTCTGCTTTATCTAGATTTGCCGTCTCTGTCGCTACTGATGGGTCAGTATTCACAGTGTCACTATCAATGACTGGCTTTTGATTGTCTTGCTCTTGCATACCTACTCCTAAACTTTTAGTGGCTTATCTCAGGGCATCATTAGCTTAACAATTGAATAATAGACTTGCGGCGCTAACATTACTCAGACATATGGCTGCCCGATAAAAACTGTCTTTGCGACATCAATTGACCATGTTACTGTCGAGATCCATGTATTTAAGGATATCAACACATCACGTAAAATGTGTCATTAACACAACACCCACTTGACCATTTCAATAAAAAATCGTTACTCATTATAAAAGAAAAGTCCTACAAACACGATACGCATTTATGAGTATCGATGTTAAGGTAAGATTGAACTAATGATGGTGCTAAGATGATATGTTTTCATCATACCCGAAACTAAAATTTATAGTAATAATAGATTTGCCAAACTTTGAATGCTAAGTAAAGGATTATAAGATGAATAACAATAATGAAGACACAATTCAAAACGATGAATCGGTAGCTAAACCGCCAAAAGACGTGCCATCTGAGCTAAGTAATATGGATTCGCTCAGTCAGTATCTAAAGTCTACTGTAGGCAAACGCGAAGGACGTGCCATCCCACCATTGGATAAATGGCACCCAAAAGATGTGGCCGATATGGATCTGGTCATAAAGGCAAATGGCGAGTGGTGGCATGAAGGCGGGCAAATGACCAGAGAGTCATTGGTGAGCCTATTTGCGACTATTTTATGGAAAGAAGACAATAATGGCATCATTGAATATTTTTTAAAGACGCCAGTACAGAAAATCCGTATCCAAGTTGAAGATGCCCCTTTATTAATCAATGACGTCGGTATCGTCAACGAAGGCAATAACCGTTGGCTAGAATTTACCACGACGACTGGCGATGTGGTGCGTTTAGATGATGAGCACACCATCACATTAAAGGCGTATAATCCTACAGACAATGATACGATTGATCAGCAGACAGCAATGGATATGCAGGTACGTCCTTATATGCCCGTTAGAAATGGTTTGGACGCACTTATTGGGCGTAATACTTTTTATCACTTGACCGAAATTGGCGAATTGACAGAGCAAAATGGTGAGACGATACTGACGTTACAAAGTGGCGGAAAATTTTATGAGCTGTCGATGCCAGCCAGTTAACGTAAGGATTTAAAGCTATGTATCAGTCAAATGATTTACGGTTTAGATATAGTCAATTCTATATAAATCAAATACGGTGTCAGGCTCGCTTAGTCTACTATCTGTAGTACTTTCGCTTGCTCTCCTTGTATCCAAATTATATTGAACCGACTATAGCGATAAATCACCAGATAATTACTGTAGTATGCTAAACAGCAAACAGCAAACAGCATAAAGATGACGATATGTATATAAAAATGGCAGTAGAGTAGTGATGGATATTACTACATGTAATAGCTTAAATAGGGTGAAAATGCGCTCAGATAGCTTTGATGGTAAACATGTTGAGCATGTCGAGAGTGCAACTAATGCTAAAGCTGACATCCATAAAACGAATATTGGCACAGTTATAAATAATAAAAAGCGCAATGCGCCAATCGGATTGTTTGACTCTGGTGTCGGTGGACTGTCAGTTTATCTACATTTGGCACAGCAGTTGCCTGCCGAGCGTTATGTCTATTATGCAGACACCTTAAATGTGCCTTATGGTAATCGTGATAGCGCCGATATTGAAGCGTTGACTTTAACAGCCGTTGATTGGTTGTATGAGCAGGGCTGCAAGCTCATTGTTATTGCTTGTAATAGCGCCTCAGCCTATGCTTTGGAAACAGCCAGACGGCGTTATCCGCAGCTGCCTATCGTCGGATTAGTACCGGCGCTAAAGCCCGCCATATCGGCGAGCAAAACTGGTCGCGTGGTCGTTTTAGCGACTAAGGCTACCTTGAATGGCACATTGCTTAATGAGGTCATCGATCACTTTGCTAAACCCAACAATACGGTAGTGACCAAATATTTTGATCCGCAATTGGTACCTTGGGTCGAGGCGGGAATGCCAGAGCAGGACGATACTGCTTTAAGATTACGCCAGCAGCTCACATTATTTGCTCATGATAGTGTTGATCAATTGGTACTAGGCTGTACGCACTATCCGTTTTTCAAAACGTTTTTGTTAAATGAGATTGCTCAGCAGCGCTTAGCGATACAGGTCATTGATTCTGGACAAGCGATTGCTGAGCGAGTTAAGCAGCTATTGGCTGCAAACCAGCTGTCTGCATTGGTTGACAATACTCCAGATGATCATTGTTTAGAAACAACTGACAGAACAAAAGTTGTCATTCGACCGCCATTGATTTTTTATGCGACTAAGTTCGATGATAAACTGGGTACTTTAATAGCGCGTTTGCTTGGCAAAGACGCCATCTTGCAATACTGTTCTGAATAGGCGCAGCTAAAGGTGTTTATATCAAACCCATAACCATAATATTGATATATTAAAAATAAATGGGGCTGTCCTAGATAAGTAAAATAATCTAGGATAGTCATATGAGAAAGAGCAGATTAAGTTGGTACAAACAAACCAGACTCATTGAACTATTTA
>NZ_QGGM01000026.1:0-13336 GCF_003148585.1 Psychrobacter immobilis
TAAATAGTTCAATGAGTCTGGTTTGTTTGTACCAACTTAATCTGCTCTTTCTCATATGACTATCCTAGATTATTTTACTTATCTAGGACAGCCCCTAAAATAATAATACGGATATAAGGATATTGTATGGCGATTGCTTCTTCACGCTCTGCCTCTACTGGGTTGGTCATTGGTTGTATTATCTTTGGCCTAGGTAGTTTGATTGTCGCTCACGTTGATATTGGCGGTTGGGCAATGGCATTTTGGCGCTTGGCTATTTCAGGTGTCGTATTCGCTGTATTGGCCAAAATCATGGGACAGCGTCTACCCCGCTCAAGGCGCGCTATTTTTTATGGTTTATTATCAGGTGTCTTTTTAGGCTTAGATCTGGCGCTCTGGCACGAGAGTATTTATGCGGTCGGTCCTGGCATCTCAACTTTATTGAATAGCCTACAGATTTTCTTTTTAGCCGCCATTGGGTTTTTATATTTTAACGAACGCCAATCTATACTACAGCTTATCAGTTTGTTTTTAGCCATGTTTGGTGTGGCCATGATAGGCAGTCCTGAGTTTGCGCATAACAGCGCCGCTACTTGGGGGTTCATCACTGGTATCGTCTCAGGGGCAATGCTAGCGGCATCGATGACCTTTATCCGTAAGACCCATGATACTGAACCCACACCCATATTTATGCTGATGCAGCTGATTAGTATCGGTGGTGTATTGGCGATGATTGTTCCTATGTTTGTGTTTGATATGGGTCATATTTTGCCAAATACTTGGTCTGAAATTGGCTGGGTGCTCATCTACGGCACAGTGATGCAATGCTTGGCATGGGGACTAATTGCCTATTCCATTCCTAAGCTGTCTTTGGCGTTAACTGGGTTATTATTATTATCAGAACCCATTGCTGCATTGGTCATTGATTATAGCTGGCTGGACAAACCGATTAATAGCTTACAGTGGAGTGGTGCTCTGTTGACCATGTTTGCAATCTATTTGGGTTCACTGAAACCTAAGCCGCGCGCCCTACGACGTTATCGGTTTTTCTCAAAATTTTACAAGCGAGACTACAAGTAGCTTTTATTCTGCATTTTTATCATGCACTTGTTGCCACTCCATAAAAAGCGCCCATGCTATTCGGTAGCATGGGCGCTTTTTATGGAGTGATATACGCTGTTACCGTCATTAACTGATAGGTTTAAAACCTCAGCATCATAAAAGCTAATTACTTAGCCAATGATTGATGAGCGGCTTTCGCTTCAGATCCTTGATTAAATAACGCATTTAAGACAATCGCTGCCAAAGTCGCCGTACCGATACCGCCCAAATCAAAGCCGCCTAAATGCAAACTAAAGTTACCGGTACCCATAATAACAGTCACAGCCGCGATAATTAGGTTACTGTTTTTACTAAAGTCGATACGACTGTCTATCCAAATTTTGACCCCTGCAATAGCAATCAAACCGAACACCACAATGGACGCACCGCCCAATAAAGCGGCTGGTATCGTCTGAATGATGGCACCAAATTTTGGTGATAGCCCTAGCAAAATAGCTACCACACCTGCCACGACAAATATTGTTGTACTATATACCTTAGTCACCGCCATCACACCGATGTTTTCAGCATAAGTCGTCACACCAGTACCGCCAAATCCTGCTGAAAAAGTGGTTGCCAAACCATCAGCAAAAAATGCTCGACCCATATAAGGCGTTACACGAGCTTTGGTCATACCTTCAACAGCCTTAAAATGCCCTAAGTTTTCAGCCACCAAAATAAAGGCCACAGGCGCAATCAGAATAATAGCACTCATCTCAAAGCGAGGCGTATGGATACTAGGTAAGCCAAACCACGAAGCAGCTGCCACACCACTAAAGTCAATCGCCGTACCAAAACCCATGACGTTGGTCATGATAAAATAGGCAAAATAGGATAATATTAAACCAACCAGTAATAACAGACGACGCAGCATACCACGTGTAAAGACAGCCACACCACTGATGAGTAATACGGTCAAGGTAGCCATCCAAGCATCAAACTGATTGGCAGACACTCCTTGAATGGTCACTGGCGCTAAGTTGAGACCAATAATCATCACAATAGCACCAGTAACGATAGGCGGCATCAAACGCTCAATCCAGCCAGTACCCGTTTTCATCACCAGCAGCCCAATTAACGCATAAATGATACCGCAAGCCATGATGCCGCCCAAAGCGACATTCAAATTACCATTGAACCCTGTGCCTGCATAAGCTGTCACAGCGATAACCGGACCAATGAAAGCAAAACTTGAGCCCAAATAGCTCGGCATGCGCCCACCAGTGATCAGAAAGAACATCACCGTACAGATACCTGACATCAAAATGGCTAAGTTGGGATCAAAGCCCATTAACAGCGGCGCAAGCACGGTCGCACCAAACATCGCAAAAGTATGCTGTACACCTAATAGCACGCTTTTTGACGGTGGCAAATATTCATTGATACCGACTGGATCACGATCTAAATCGCCTTGATACGGACGCCATGTCGGAAACCAGCGTCCATTTTCAAAGTCTGGATTGTACGGAGGACTGATCGCCGCAGCCTCTAATCCATGTTCAGCAGATGGTGATTGAGCGCTGTTTTCTAAAGGCGAGGAATGGTCTTTTTGAGAGGGCATACACGCTTGTCCTATGTAAACTGGGCTAAAATAATAGACAACAGTAAATGAAAAATAAAAATTGAGTTAAATCAGAGCATCAATCGGCAAGAATATGTGGCTAGAAATTACGATAACGAGTAAAATCCGCATCTTTTCATTTATAATATGTCGCTCTGACTCATTCATTTATGTTGCAATATGGCAAACCAAAAGTATTATTTGGTATGATGACCATGTTTTGGTAGATGTATGTGGTCGGATATGTTTAACTAAAAAATGGTTATGGTCGCTTATGACTCAGTGTACTCTGCAGCGACAATCAACTTACAGGATGTTACATAGCCATTAGCTCCGAGCATGATAGCGGAGTTTCAAAACAAATAAAAGTTATTATTCAATCACCATTTTTCCTCTTTTGCGTTAATACTTCCATGGGCGGTGCTTCCTCTACACCTTTGTCGGTGCTATAAGCGAGAGCTGCCTGTTATCTTCTCAATGAAAGTGGCTAAAGCAGCTATACAACATGTTAGTGCACTTAAAAAACTTGGTAAGTTATTATGATTAGTGTTTTTGATTTATTTAAAATTGGTATTGGCCCATCAAGCTCACACACGGTAGGACCCATGGTCGCCGCCAATCTTTTTTTGGGCTCATTAACCAAGCAAACAGAGCTGACGGCTATTACAGGCGTTGAAATTGAGCTTTATGGCTCTTTGGCAGCCACAGGCAAAGGGCATGCAACCGATACTGCTATATTGTTAGGGCTGCTTGGGCATGCTCCTAGTACGATCGATACCCGTTTGACCAGTCAATATTTGTCACCGATTTTTTCAGACAAACAGCTAAATATAGCAGGCACGCATGTTATTGCCTTTGAGACAGAGCGCGATATTCATTGGTATGACGAAACTGTTTTGCCCTACCATCCTAATGCCTTGACTATCCGTGCATTATTGACCGACGGCAGTCATTATCAACAAACCTATTATTCGGTAGGTGGCGGCTTTGTTATCAATGAAGAAGATGCCACCAATCCAGATGAAGATAACGCCACGCCGACCATTGACGCCATTCCTTACCCCTTTAATAGCGCCGCAGAATTGCTGGAGCAATGTCGTCAACACCACTTAAGCGTGAGTGAATTGGTATTGGCAAATGAATGTCATTACCGCAATCAATCAGAAGTTTTTGCTTATTTAGACTCTATTTGGGAGTCAATGCAGGACTGCGTGACGCGAGGCTGTCAAAACAGTGGCATATTGCCTGGAGGCTTGGATGTAAAACGCCGTGCCCAAGCATTACATCTACAGCTGTGCGCCGAGAAAAACCAACCCATTACCAAAAATGACAAACTCGCTGCCATGGACTGGATTGATTTATATGCCTTAGCGGTCAATGAAGAAAATGCCAATGGTGGAAATGTCGTCACTGCCCCCACCAACGGTGCAGCAGGTATTATTCCTGCAGTCATGCATTATTATCGCGACTTTTTATCAAGTTATAGCCAAGATGGTGCACGCAAGTTTTTGTTAAATGCGACTGCTATTGGCAGTTTAATCAAACAAAATGCCTCCATCTCTGGCGCTGAAGTTGGTTGCCAAGGTGAAGTTGGTTCTGCTTGTGCCATGGCAGCTTCTGCATTGGCAGAAATCTTAGGCGGTGATCCAGCTAAATGCCTTAATGCGGCCGAAATTGGTATCGAACATAACTTAGGTCTAACATGCGACCCTGTAGGCGGTCTAGTGCAAGTGCCTTGTATCGAGCGCAATGCCATGGGCGCCGTCAAAGCTGTCAATGCGGCGCGACTTGCTTGCCGTGGTAATGGACAGCACTTTGTCTCTTTAGATAAAGTGATTGAAACCATGAAAGTCACTGGTGCGGATATGCTAGATAAATACAAAGAAACCTCACGAGGCGGTCTTGCCGTTTATGCAGACAATCGAATCCCTACTGCCACTCATGGCGTCAGTGTAAAATATAGTCAGTGCTAACATAACGATTGTTTAATATAGCTTATCCTGACATCACATTCCCAAGTATTTTCTGAAATAAAAAAAGACCCCTAATATAGAATTAGAGGTCTTTTTTATTTCGGTTAAATATACTCGTTAACTAGACATGCTCAATGATTCATTACTCAGCTGTTTTTGAAACCACTTCGTTTAGAATCCAAACTGGCTTAGCCATGTTAGTATTTTCATCCATCATTACTTCTTGGCGAACGTCTAGAACATAACGATAGTTTGGCTCATAAGTGAAACCCTGAATATTGCCGTTTAGAGGTGTATAGTTTTTCTGATAAGTCTGGCGATACTGTAGGCATTCTGCTTCAACCTTAGTACCCTCAGCTGTTGACAGCTCACAGACAGCTTTCAGTGGTGCTACTTCTATTTCAAAACTTGGAATGTTAACCACTTTAACATTCATAGGTTGCCCATCGACAACCATGGTACGTTCGTTATCCATACCCATGGTAGAGCAACCTGACAGGGCAAAGGCGGTCATTACTGCTGCAAGTACTAATTTTTTCATTATTAAATCCTCAGTTAATGGTTATAAATACATTATTGATGGTTTGAGATTATTGTTTTGGACACATCATGCTGGTAAATATATTTAAAAATATCGGTCAATTTTTGCGATGGGTGTAATACTACTGTCGATATGGAGCCAAGCAAGAGTATTCACTCTGATTTAGCTTTACCGAATAAACCTATTACGTCTCAATAATGTCGTCTATTGTTTGTTTACTGAGGCCAGTATAGAGCGCAACTCGTCTTCTGCTCTATAACTGCTTTGTAAAGTAACGTCAGCTTTTGCAACTGTTGTTAATCGCGCGTATTGAATAGTAGAGTAAATTGATACTGAGCAAAATTTACACATCAAAAAGCCAGAGTGATAGTCACTCTGGCTCAGTTATTCATTAAACAGTATTTTACTTAGCTGACAGTGATAACCCTTAGCTACGGTAATCGGCATTAATCTTGACGTAGTCATATGATAAATCGCAGGTGTATACCGTATCGCTGGCATCGCCGCGAGCAAGGTCAATATGAATGGTAATCTCGGGGCGACTCATGACTGCTTTGCCCGCTTCTTCTGTATAGCTAGACGCGACGCCACCATTCTGGCAAATCATGACCTCATTTAGATAGACATCCACTTGTTCCGTATCCAAGTCTTCGATACCAGCATAACCAACCGCCGCTAAGATACGACCCCAATTGGCATCGCTAGCGAAGAATGCGGTTTTGACCAACGGTGAATGCGCGACCGCATATGCCACATCGCAGCACTCTTGCGTCGTCTTACCACCAGTGACGTTGACAGTCATAAACTTGGTAGCACCCTCGCCATCACGTACGATTAATTGCGCCAGACGGACAAACACCTCGGTCAAAGCCAAAAATATAGCCTGATAATGCGGATGTTCTGAACTATCAATGATATCTGAGCTGGCAGCACCCGTGGCGATCAACACACAGCAATCATTGGTTGAAGTGTCGCCATCGACAGTGATGCGGTTAAAAGACTGCTCATTGATGGCACTTAGCATTTCTTGTAATAGGTCAGCAGCAATATTGGCATCAGTTGCCACATAACCCAGCATGGTTGCCATATTAGGGCGTATCATGCCTGAGCCTTTCGACATACCCGTTATATGGTAGCTAACACCCGCCACGTCGATTTTTTGGCTAGCGAGCTTCGGAATCGTATCTGTGGTGCGAATACCATTCGCTGCGGCAAGCCAATTGTCAGCCCCCAAATTGGCAAGTGCATTATCTAAGCCCGCGATGACCGCATCGCTATTTAATGGCTCGCCAATGACACCGGTCGAGAATGGCAATATTGCATTACTATCCACGCCAGCCTTACTCGCCAGAGCGGCACAGATATCAACGGCTCGACGTTTGCCATCAGCACCCGTCCCAGCATTAGCATTACCTGTGTTAGTGACCAAATAACGCGGACTCATCTTGGCAAAATGCTCACGCAACACCCTTACAGGCGCAGCACAAAAGGTGTTTTTTGTGGTCACAACCGCAGTGGTCGCGGTATCAGTAATCTCAATCACTACTAAATCATCTCGGTCTTTATAGCGTACGCCTGCGGCAGTGGCGCTTAGCTTGATTCCTTCGATAGGATAAATAATATCAGGTACTGCAACATTTCCGACTGCCATGGTTCAATCCTTATTGTAAAATCTTTATCATTATTTATAACAGATGATGCGATAAACACTGAGGTGCGTTGAGCCTTCAACAATGACGCTACTGCTAGTGAAATGCTAAACGCGACCTATGTAAATATTACCGTTTTTTTTAAATCAAATGCCGACCAAATTGGCGCATGATCAGATGGTTTTTCCATCGCCCGTAGCTCATAACTAATCCCAGCATCAACACAGGCCTCAACAAGATCCGAGCTGCACAAAATATGATCGATACGCAAGCCACGTTTCGGCTCATCATTGAACCCACGACTGCGATAATCAAACCAGCTATATAGCTCTGTGCTCTCTGGATAATGTAAGCGATAGGTATCTGTCAGCTCGCGTGACATCAGCGCCGCATACCACTCACGTTCTTCTGGTAAAAACGAGGTCTTTCTATTTTTCAACCAGCGCTTAGCATTGACCTCGCCGATGCCAATATCAGTATCTTCTGGGGCAATATTCATATCACCCATGATTATGAGCGAGCGACCTTCTGCTTTTAGGGTATCGATATATGCCATCAAATCTGCATAATAAGCCCGCTTCATCGGGAATTTGGTCGGATGGTCTTGGCTCTCTCCTTGTGGAAAATAGCCATTAAGCACATCAATTTCACAACCGTCAAAATCATAGCGGGCATGAATAAAACGCTTCTGTGCCTCGACATCTTCACCAGGAAAACCCTTTTGCACAAATATAGGTGCAACCTTGGATAGTAGCGCCACACCATAATGGGCTTTTTGACCAAAGTACTCTACGTGATAGCCCAGACTCTCTATGTTCTCTAGGGGGAATTGCTCATCATGTACTTTGGTTTCCTGTAGACCCATCACATCAGGATCGATCACTTCTCGCACGGCCTCAAGCTGATGTTGACGAGCGCGAATACCATTGATATTAAAACTGACAAAACGGGTCATAAATTATCCTATATTAATTGATGAAAATACGGTGCTAATATAAAGAAATGGGCTATGAAAATGCATAATCCACTATCATAACAGACGTCGACCGACCTAACTGTTGCGCGCCCTGATATCTTAAGCTAGAGTAGTTGTGGTTAATATGGCTGCTATCAAATTTTGGCCATCGAATCATGAACATCGAACAATATTTATTAAAACAATGACCGAGCATCTTTATGATAAAAAATAACAGCAAAAATACAAATACAGTGGCAAGTGTAGACGGCGAATATACGCCATTGTTTACCAAAAATTATAATGTCTATATTAACCATACTGATGCAGGCGGTATAGTCTACCATGCCAATCATTTGGTGTTTTTTGAAAACTGCCGCCGTGATTGGTTTGGGGAACTGAATTTAAATGGATATTTTTTGCAGACTGACGATGGAGAAATCCAACATTTTGTCGTCAGTCAAGCAGACTTGCAATACAAAAAAGCCATTCTGTTAGATGAAGTCATCAGTGTGCGCATCGATAAAGTCGAGTTAAAACCTGCCAGCATTATCTTTTACCAGAGCATTTATCGTCACAGTCCAGACAGCCTTTCTCTTGATCATGCTAATAGCAATGCCAATGCTAGCAGCTTATTAAGTAGTGGCAAAATCATCATTGCTTGTGTGCAAAACCAAGTCAAAACCAAACCGCTATCCAATAGTAAGGCAGATACTGCGGTTGCTAGTGCCACGCCCATGCGCCCTATTCGTGTTCCAAAGCATTTACGCGATGCCATTGAGCAAGCGATCCACGAGCAGTTGAATGCTTAATGGTTGGATACTTAGTGGCTGAATAATTAGTGATAATGACTTATGCATCTTCATAATAACAAACCGATACTGATATTCGAGAATATTCAGGTACACAGTAAACGTACAGCCAGCATACCTGCCTATAATGATAACAAGGTTGACGATAAAAATATTAATGACAAAAATATGGAAGCCACAACATCTGCGCTATCTACCATTTGTCAAAGATGGATCAGCAAACTAAGACCAAACACTGTCTCTCAGACAATCATACCTGCTCATCAACGATTATTAATCGATGGCGCCACAGGCAAGCTGTTAGCAGGTCAAGTAACCGTATTGACAGGTGCTTCTGGCAGTGGTAAATCGGTATTATTACGGGTATTGGCTGGACTGTTGCCCATGAGCGGCGGCAATGTGTGTTTGCGCTCTGATGACCAATCAACCAGTAGTGCTTATTGTAGTATCCATGATACTGCACCGATACAGTGGCGCACGCACGTTGCCCTACTCGCCCAGCACCCACAATTATTAGAAGGCAGTGTGCTTGAAAACTTGCAAATGCCTTATCAGCTACAAGCGCATCAGCATCGCAGGTTTGATATCGACTGGCATATCGCACAGCTTGAGCAATTGCAACGCAGCGCTGACTTTTTGCAGCAAGAAATCTATCATCTATCGGGCGGCGAGCGGCAACTGGTCAACACGTTACGCCTCTTACAATTGAACCCACGGGTATTATTACTAGATGAGCCTACCGCGGCTCTAGACAGTGACACATCAGCCCAGCTCGTCAATCTACTCATGAACTGGTTAGAGGCAGATAGTCAGCGTACATTACTGTGGGTAACTCACGATACAAAAGACATCATGCCGTTAGCTGATCAGCATTGGCAGATGCAAGCAGGGGTATTAACTGAGATATTCTAACGTTGGTGGTGTGTCAAAAAGTATACTGATCAAAATTTGAACAATTTTTGAAGCTTTGAAAGCCATATAGAATCAGAGAACTTAGCATAGACTTATTATTGATTTTTAGCGCCAGCATACTTTTTAGAACACCACCCTAACGTTAAGTTAAGCCTATCATGTCACTCTTTAAGATGACTTTTTTTAACAAATTAGTATTAACGTCTATCTTATATTCGTCATTTTATATAATGAGCCACTATGAGCGGTACAGATGATATACAAGTATTTTTAACTTACGGTGATATTGCCCTTGCCAGCAGCTTAATTATCATCGTTCTTATTATCTCTTGGCGGCTACGCTTACAGCTGACCAAAACGCTGTTAATCGCGGCTATCCGCACGGTGCTCCAGCTTAGTTTTATCGGTTTAATATTGGCATGGATTTTCGCTCGTGAACAGTGGTATGAAGTCCTGTTAATTTTGACCATCATGACCTTGATTGCAGGCGCTGCTGCCAAAAATCGCGTCAAACGTAGCTATAGAGGTTTGTTAACTGACACTTTGTTAGCAGTAAGCGCTTCGGCTATATTAGTCACTGCCATAGCCATCATGGTTATTTTAAAAGTACAGCCTTGGTACACACCGCAATTCGTTATTCCTATATTGGGGCTAATATTGGGCAATTCGCTCACCGCTATCTCATTGACCAGCAACCAGTTGATTGAATCCTTTCATGAGCAGCAAGGACGTATAGAGATGATGCTCAGCCTATCTGCTCGTCCATTTGAAGCAGTGCATGAACCAATACGCGCCGCCATTGTCAATGGCATGACTCCAACGCTGAACTCTATGCTAGTCGTCGGTATCGTTAGCTTGCCCGGAATGATGACGGGTCAAATATTGGCTGGCGCTGACCCCACTCAAGCGATTCGCTATCAGATAGTCACTATGTTTTTGATATGTGTGAGCAGTACGCTCGGCTGTACAATCAGCGCTTTACTCATTTATCGACGCTTTTTTAATCAAAACAAGCAACTGATATTACCTGAATAATTGAGCATAACTGCATTCAGTTGGAGTGCTGACAAATCTATAGTTGATATATTGATGTTGGCTATGATAAATTTTTTGCTTCACTCACCCCTCTATACTCATTCATTTCTATACTTATTAAGTGGTAAACAGCGCATCTATTCAGTCACGTGAAATTCCATAGAAATCATATTTTTCAGCTTTATTTATGCACTGCTCAGTATTTCGTATTAGTATAATATTTGATGACATTCATGCTACTGTATTGCTTAAATGTATCATTATTTTCTGATACCTTAGTGTTAGATAACAGGTAGAGCTTATTTAAGAGCAAAAATGCTTTTACAATTAGGCGATCTGTTCGTTCAATTGACTTCATTATCCTTTAATAATGATTAAGTCGTTTTGTACTATAGCAATAAAACCTAGCAGCCAGTCAATAGATAAGGATATTATCACGCTCAGCGGCAAACGGTTTACGTCAGCGCTGATGTGTTTTATTGACACGGATATGACTGCTTTACGACAGAATTCACCCTATTTTAAACTTCAAGGACGCTGACTATGACGCCGAATAAACCTTGGCTTGCCCATTATCCTAATGGTGTACCAAAAACTATCAACCCCGATAGATATAGCAGCATCATGGAGCTGTACGAAGAATGCTTTGAGCGCTTTCGTCTGCACCCTATGAGTATCTGTATGGGCGTGACCCATACCTACGATGATGTTGATAAAGCTTCACTTGCCGTTGCTGCATGGTTGCAGGCGCAGGGGCTGCCTCAAGGCAGTGTGGTTGCACTCATGATGCCAAACGTGCCGCAATATCTGCCAACGATGATTGGTATTTTGCGAGCGGGTTATGTGTGTACCCCTGTTAACCCACTGTATACTGGTCGTGAATTACGCCATCAGTTGAATGACTCGGGTGCTCAGGTTATCTTTGTGGTTGATAACTTTGCTCAAGCGCTCGAACAAGTCATTGACGAGACCAATATTAAGCGTATTGTCCTCTCAAAAATGGGCGACATGATGGGCTTAAAAGGTATCTTAGTGAATACCATCATTCGTCAGGTCAAACGCTTAGTGCCTAAGTACAAGTTGAATGACCCTAAGCACGAAGTGACCAAGTTTCCTGATGTGCTGAAGAAAGGCAAAAGCCTGCCGTTCCACAAACCAAAAATGCAATTAGATCAAAAAGCATTTTTACAGTATACAGGTGGCACAACAGGACTATCTAAAGGGGCTATCTTAACGCAGCGCAATATCGTCGCGGCTGCGATGCAATCAGAAGCATGGACCAAACCGATCACCTCAGAGATTAATGAGGTCTATATCAATATGGTCATGGCGTTACCGCTATATCATATTTTTGCCTTTATGCTCAGTTTACTCGGCATGCGCTCAGGCTACACTTTTATCTTGATACCTAATCCACGTGATATACCAGGATTTATTAAAACGCTATCAAAACAGCCTTTCCATATATTGCCAGCGGTGAATACCTTGTTTAAAGGCTTACTTGATCATCCAAACTTTAAAGATTTGGACTTTAGCTCACTACGTATCTCGCAAGCAGGTGGTATGGCAGCAACTGAGCAGACAGCTGCTCGCTGGTTAGAAGTCACTGGTTGCGCTATGATTGAGGGTTGGGGTATGACAGAAGGTGTCGCTGTAGGTACCGCTAACGTCATCACTGATCGCAAGTTTAACGGTACGATTGGCGTCCCTGTTCCTAGTGTCGATGTCATTGTCATCGATGATGAAGGCAATCGCGTTGGTGTAAACGAAGCTGGTGAGATGTGTGTAAAAGGTCCTAACGTAACCTCAGGCTATCTTAACAGAGACAGTAGTGATGACTTTACGGCAGATGGCTACTTTCGCACTGGCGATATCGTCAGCATGGATGAAAAAGGATACTTTAGATTATTAGACCGTAAAAAAGACATGATTTTGGTTTCCGGCTTCAATGTCTTCCCAAATGAGGTTGAATCAGTGATGCTAGATTGTGATGGTATTATTGATTGTGCGGTGATCGGCATTCCCGATGAGCATCAAGGTGAAGCGGTCAAAATTTATATCGTCCCTGCCGATAACAATGTCACCAAGGACGTCATTAAAGAATTTGCATTGGACAATATGACTGGCTATAAATGCCCGCGTCATATCGAATTTGTCAGTGAGTTGCCAAAGAGTAATGTAGGTAAAGTACTACGTCAAAAACTGCGTGAAAAGCATATGTCTGACAACCCACAATTGTAAATAAAGAAATCATTATCAAAAGCGTTTTACATCATATGTAGAGCGCTTTTTTTATGTGAACTTATAATTCTTATACAGAAAATCATTGCTTTGTAACTACAATGTTAAAGCTTTCACGTAATAATTTTTTTTACAAAACAGATGATTCGTATATTGATTCACAAATTTCCAAGGAAAATACCGTTCGCACCTTGTTGCTAACCGCTTATCCTCTATGCTGTTACAACATATATTTTTTGCTTTATCAAACTTAATTATAAACTATCAAGTTCTTGTATAAAAATAACAATATCAATTGTAGTTATGTTAATGTGTTGCCAAAATAAGTCACGCTATTTTTTATTATTGTGAGTCGATAGTCGTTCAATTCAGATCAGTTTATGAGCAAGTAGTGCTTTTCTTAGTAAGGATAATAGTAACCAGCTGTTTACTGTATTTAAAGCACTGCTTTTTATAGCGAAATGAGCTTGTAGTTAAATAATGGGGCTGTCCTAGATAAGTAAAATAATCTAGGATAGTCATATGAGAAAGAGCAGATTAAGTTGGTACAAACAAACCAGACTCATTGAACTATTTA
>NZ_QGGM01000027.1:0-9712 GCF_003148585.1 Psychrobacter immobilis
TGTCGTCTTGTCATGATGATTAAGCTCATATGAGTAAATATAGAGTTACTATAGCTTATTCTAAAACAACTGTGCTAATTGATGACACGCCCTAGAAAGCGTAGATAAAGTAGTCTCTGAGTATACCAATACATTTATAGACTTACTTCATAATACAGCAGACAAAAAACAAGAATTTGTGGAGCAAGAATTACTCAGCTCAGACATTATTCTATTGATTTCTTCTAAATCTACTCCATTGTGTCCATGGGTAATTTGGGAACTAAAGCAAGCTCGAAATGTAGGGATTCCAATTGTTGATATTCCAGTAATAGAAGATGAACTGTTAAACAGTTTATTAGAAATAAATAGAGTGCTGTCGAGTAAGTTAATAAGTTACCCAAAAGAAAATAAAATAATTACTTAGGTTTGGCTTCCCTACACATTATAATTAACGAGTTTAGTCTGCTACATATGTGTGTTATACATAAACTCTTTCCTTAAAAATATCCGAGTTTCATATCTAATGTTGTAACTGACGAATCTAAAATGCTTATTCTATATCAGAAGGCTCTTTAAAATCTTTTAAAGAGCGATAATCCAATAACAATAACTATTAAAGGAAAAATAATGACAACCTCAAAAGTAACTTATCAAGGCGATCTACGTACTACAGCGATACACCTACAATCAAATAACAAGATTATCACCGATGCGCCAACGGACAATCACGGTAAGGGCGAGGTATTTTCACCAACTGATTTATTGGCGACGAGTTTAGCCAGTTGTATGCTGACCATTATTGGGATTAAAGCTCGCGATATGGATATCGATATTGCAAGTACTACAGCTGAAGTTACGAAAGTGATGGCAGCTGACCCAAGACGAGTCAGTGAAGTGCATGTTGCTATCACCTTTAATAAGCAGCTAGATGAGAAAACGCAAAAGATATTCTATAACACCGCGCTGACTTGTCCGGTTGCGAAAAGCATCCATCCTGATATTATTCAAAAAGTGACTATTCATTCTAATAGTTATTGATTCCAAGAACTATTAACCTCTATAACGGTGATTAATATGGCTACCAAAATCTTGCTTATCGTCGCTCATGCGCCATCGCCTAATACTAAGAAGTTGGCGCAAGTGGCTTATGATGGTGCCAATCATCCTGATATAGATATCAATGTCATACTAAAATCTCCCCAAGATACGCAACCTGAAGATGTGCTAGCTGCTGATGCGTTATTGTTAGGCACGACTGAGAACTTGGCTTATATGGCAGGACTGACCAAAGACTTTTTTGATCGCTGTTATTATCCGGTGTTAGAGAAGAAGCAGGGCATGCCATTTGCACTATACATTCGCGCAGGTCATGACGGTATGGGTACTAAGCTTGCTATGAAAACCATTACGACCGGATTGCGCTGGGAATGGATTCAAGAGGCGCTGATTTTACAAGGTGATTGGCAAGAAATCTTTACTGAGCAAGTCGAAGAGCTAGCGATGACACTGGCAGCTGGGGTAGAAGTGGGTATTTATTAGTTTTTTCGACGCTTTGCTTGTCGCCATTATTAATATCAAAGCTACAGTAATGAAGATATATAAGGATATTAGCAGTGTTGAATGATGATTCAGATAATAGCCAATCGATTGCTCCTGCTGGAATAGCATTTTCTCAAGCGTGTGAAAATAATAAGCAGCCGATTCTAGAAGTTTTACAGCAAGAGTTACAAGCGTCTACTCATGTATTAGAAGTGGGTTCTGGAACCGGTCAGCATAGCGTATATTTTGCCCCTAGATTGACCTATTTAACATGGCAGACCAGTGATGTGTTTGTCAATCACGCCACCATCAATGCTTGGCATGTTGCTTATCCTGCCCCTAATTTATATGCACCGCTTACTTTTGATGTATCGTGTGATTCAGTGCCAATGAAAAATGCGGTCGATATAACGTATGATGCGGTATTTACCGCCAATACCTTGCATATTATGTCGTGGTCTTTAGTGGCTAAATTATTCCAATTGGTCGGCGATATATTACCTTTAAATGGTAAGTTCATCGTTTATGGACCCTTTAACGAAAAGGGCAGTTATAGCAGTGCAAGCAATCGTCAGTTTGACCATAGCTTGCGCCAGCGTGATGCTAACAGTGGCATCCGTCATTTAGAAGACGTTATAGATTTGGCAAATGCACATCATTTAACGTTAAGTAGGCGTTATGAGATGCCATCTAACAATCAAATATTAGTATTCGAAAAACTCTATTAACGTAAAACGCTGAGTTGAGTCACTGTGATAACACCATGAATCAACTCAGCTTTAATACGATTTTGATTGAGTAAATACCTCTCTATTTTCCTCATTCTCTATCAATACTAACCCGTATTGCGTAGCCCTGCTGCCAAAGCATTGATACTACGAATTAATGCATCTTCGACAGCAGGTCTATCGTCATTTTCCAAATTGTCATTGTCAGTGTTATCGGATTGGCGCATACGCTTGAGTAGCTCAATCTGGATGTAGTTAATGGGATCTAAATAGGCGTTACGCCATTCCAATGAATGAGCCAATTCTTGTTGGTTTGAGAGTAAAGACGCCTGCTCTAGCAAGGAGTTGAGACCTGCGTGCGTCAGTTCATGCTCATCAATCACTGCCTGCATGACTTGCTCACGTAAGCTTTCGTCTTTACACAGTTGACTGTATGCACGGGCGATATTCATCTCGGATTTGGTAAAAGCCATTTCAATATTACTGATAAAGACATTGAAAAATGGCCAGTTTTTATTCATCTCTTTCATTAACGCTTCGTCTTTTTTGACGCTATCTAAAGCACTGCCCACGCCATACCAAGCGGGAAGGGTAAAGCGTGCCAATGACCAGCCAAATACCCACGGTATCGCCCGAATCGTCGATTTGCTCGGCAGTCCTTTTTTACGGTGAGCAGGACGCGAGCCAATATTGAGCAATGAAATCTCTTGTACTGGCGTGGCCTCAGAATAAAACTGATAGAAGCCCTCTGTATTATCCGTCAGCTCTCGATATTGCTGTTCGCCTGCATCTGCCAAGTCAGCAAACAACGCTTCATAGCTATCTAGCTGTTTGGGTTGTTCGACAAATCGTGACGAGCTGGCTTTTAGCGCCCCCGTGATTCCCATGGTTAATTCAAACACGGCAGTATCTGGATTGGCATACTTGGCGTAAAGTACTTCGCCTTGTTCGGTGAATTTGATCTGTCCATGTAAAGTGCCAGCAGGCTGAGCAGCGATGGCTTGATGGGTTGAGCCACCACCACGACTGACGGAACCACCACGACCATGGAACAGGCGGGTGGTGATACCATATTGATTGGCGATATCGGTGATGGTTTGCTGGGCACTATATAACTGCCAAGCGGAGGTAATAATGCCGCCATCTTTAGAAGAGTCTGAGTAGCCAAGCATAATCTCTTGAATGTTTCCTGAGTGCTCAAGTAACTCCCGATATAGCGGATTGTCCAACACCATTGGCATAATCTTATCGATATTTTTTAAATCTTCGATAGTTTCAAACAGCGGCGCAACTGGTAGGGCAGAAAATAAATGCCCGTTCTTATCAATACCCGATAAGCCTGCAAAACGCATCAGTAGTAGTACCTCTAATAGCTGACTGGCGTTGTTGGTCATCGAAATTACATAGCTACCAAAAGTATCGTCGCCGACCAGTTTGCGCAGTTTAGCGACAGAATTCATCAGAGCAAGCTGTTCGTGTGTTTGCGCGCTTAAGTTGTCGGTATAAATCAGCGGTGCACCTGGCTTTTCTAGCAAGCGAGTTAGCCATTCTTGGCGCTCTGTTTCGCTGAGGGTGCGATAGTCGGGTAGATTCGAGGCGCTAGCAAAAATATCTGCAATAACTTCGCCGTGATATCCTGAATCTTGGCGAATATCTAGCGAGGCTAAATGGAATCCACAGGTTTTGACTAGGCGAATGGTATCAAGCAGTAAGCCTTCGCCATGCGCTTTGTCATGAGTATTGACACTTTTGCGAATAAGGCGTAAATCATCTAGCAAGGCCGTCGGTGTTGAATAAGCCTCTTTTGCAGCCTCCTCATCTGTGCCTTGGCTTTGGATATGCTGGTTGGTCGCTTTTATTTTAGCCAGAATAATGGACAGCAGTCTTCGGTACGGCTCATTATTGTAATCATCAGGATTGTAGCAAAAGACTTTTTGATCGAGTGTGCTGTAGTCTTTGATACGGGTATAAATCTCTGGCGCGATATCGACGATAGTATCGCTATGAATCAGCTCACGACGCAATTTTCTGACCAATACTTGGTAATGGCGTAGCACGGTATTGGCATGCATCAATACCGCCATTTCAGTGGTTTCATGGGTGACGAATGGATTGCCATCTCTATCGCCGCCAATCCAAGAGCCAAAACTGACAAAGGCGGGTAAAGGGTAGTCGATTAACTCAGGATAGATATCGACGATAGCATCTTTTATATTACGATATACTTTGGGAATGGCAGTGAATAAGCTGGCATCAAAATAGTGTAAGCCGTTGTTTATTTCATCATAAACCAAAGGTTTTCGGCTGCGAACTTCGTCTGACGACCACAGCAAGTCAATGGTTTCAGCGGTTTTTTGCTCAGCTTGCATAAAGGCCAGACTGCCTTCGGGATAGTCGCTCATGGCATCGGTATGCTCATAGAGGGTCTGCAAAATATTCATAGTGGTGCGTCTACGGGCTTCGGTAGGATGAGCCGTAAAAACAGGAATAAATTTAAGGTGATCAATAAGCTCTTTGATTTGCGCAGGTTCGATTTGCCGCTCACGGCATTCTAACAAGGTGCGGCGAAAGGAGCCCTCCCAGCTTTGATTGGACTGGGCACGCATAGTACGGCGTTGCTCACGCAGATAGTTTTCTTCCGTTAAATTGGCGAGGAAAAAGTAAATAGAGAATGCGCGAATGACGTTTTTTAAGGTTCGATTGTCTAATGAGGCAATAAGATCGATCAGCTGCTGTTTGTGTGCTGGATTATGCTCACGGCGCTCCTGAATAAAGCCTTTGCGCAATGTTTCGATAGTACGTAGGGTATCCTCCCCAGATTGGCGAGAAATGGCCTCACCTAAAAATGCGCCTAACAATCTAACACGCGCACGCAATACGTCGTTCTTCAATAACATAATTGGCTTCCTTGGCTTTTAATCGACTCATTTATCAATGAGATAGGCTGGTTAATGAATAAGGGTCGCTGTTCCTATAAAATATAAATTAAAGTTATTTATATTCATTTGCTAAAAAATCCAAATAGCGTTTCCACGAGCGCTCATCTGCACGTGCATCATATCTATCACTGCCGAACACGCTAAAGGCATGTGGTGCACCACTATATGTCACCATCTCATGCGGTACTTTGGCGGCTTCTAGCGTCTTACCCAAAGTGGCGAAGCTCTCTAGAGAGACAGATTCATCAGCAGAGCCATGGAATACTAAGATTTCTCCAGTTGTCTTGTCATAACTTTGACCCGTTGGAATATCAAAGGCACCATGGAAGGGTACAAATGCTTTTTGCTCAAATCCTGAGCGCGCCAGTTCCAGAGCAACGGTACCGCCAAAACAATATCCCATGGTAGTGCCTTTACGCACATCATTACCTTGTAGTCTTCCGGCATTCAACGCACCTTGAAGTATGCGGCGCATTTTATTGCGATCATCGTATAACTCCCCAGTTAAGCGTTTGTTTTCTTCAATGGAAGTAGGGCGAACGCCTTGCCCGAACATGTCTGCCGCCAATACGTTGTAGCCCTCGCCTGCTAACATATCAGCACGTTTACGCTCATAGTCTGTCAATCCATCCCAATCATGAATGAGTAGGATAAAAGGCGCATTCGCTTTGTCGTCTTTGGCGTAATAGCCTTCGTATGCTTGATCATCCACGGTATAGATAATATTTTTGGTCGTAATAGCGGCAGCTGTTTGGCTGAAAGTCAGTGCTATTAGTCCGATTGACGCACCCATTAGCAATGAGTGATAAGGTTTTTTGGACGGAGTATTTGAAGTTGATAACATGGTAGGTCGCCTTATAATCGTATAAAAAAGATAAATAGTTGGCTAAAATCATGCCCATTTTATTTATCAACTGTTTTAATGCTTCCTAAGAGCATACCTTAAAAAATCACTACATGACAAGAATCTATCGTCAACGTTGAAGCTCTGTTTAAATACGCTGAAATTACGGCTTTATCACGGCTGCAAACTTTAACCAAATATCAACAAGGAGTGCCATGAATTAGTCATATTTTTTGGCTAATATTAGAGACAGCTCGGTACAGAGCCTACTTTTAATTACTAGCTAGGATGCATAATGAAAAATAATATTGATCATACTGACCCCGCTAAAGATATGAATACGGAATTTGGCAATGGCGGTGAGACTCACCAGCGCGCAGGGGATGACACTAAAGTGCTAACGACCCAACAAGGTGTCGTCATCTCTGACAATCAAAACTCTCTAAAAGCAGGCGCACGTGGGCCAACCTTATTAGAGGACTTTGTATTAAGAGAAAAAATTCATCATTTTGACCATGAGCGTATTCCTGAGCGTATCGTTCATGCGCGTGGTAGTGCTGCTCACGGTTATTTTGAACTCACTGAGTCGCTCGAAAAATACACCACTGCCAAAATTTTGACTGAAACGGGTAAACAGACGCCTTTATTTACCCGTTTTTCTACTGTTGCAGGTAATAAAGGCTCAAAAGATACGCCACGTGATGTGCGTGGTTTTGCTGTGAAGATTTATACCGAAGAAGGCAATTGGGACATCGTGGGTAACAACATGCCGATTTTCTTTATTCAAGATGCGATGAAGTTTCCAGATTTGATTCATGCGGTCAAACCAGAACCAGATCGTGGATTTCCGCAAGCTGCTTCGGCGCATGACACCTTTTGGGACTTTGTGTCATTAAGTCCTGAGACCATGCATAATTTAATTTGGCTGATGAGTGATCGTGCACTACCACGCAGTTTACGCATGATGGAAGGCTTTGGTATTCACAGCTATCGTTTAATCAACAAAGAAGGCAAGAGCACCTTTGTCCGTTTCCATTGGAAACCTGTACTCGGTGTACAGTCAACCACATGGGATGAGGCGGTAAAAATCTCAGGCGCTGACCCTGATTATCATCGCCGTGATTTGTTTGAAGCCATTAATAATGGCGACTATCCTGAATGGGAGTTTGGCGTCCAGCTATTTACTGAAGAAGAAGCTGATAAATTCCCGTTTGATCATCTAGATGCCACCAAATTGATTCCAGAAGAGATGGTGCCAGTGAAAGTCGTGGGTAAAATGGTGCTGAACCGTTATCCCGATAACTTTTTTGCAGAAACCGAGCAAGTGGCGTTCTGTCCATCGCATCTGCCACCAGGTATAGACTTCAGTAATGACCCATTATTACAAGGTCGTCTGTTCAGTTATCTAGACACCCAGTTATCACGTTTAGGGTCGCCTAACTTTGCCCAAATTCCAATCAATGCGCCGAAATGCCCGTTTGCCAATAATCAGCAAGATGGTCATATGCAGATGCAAGTACCTAAGACTCGTGTGCTCTATGAACCGCAAAGCTTAGATCCGACTAGACCGCGCGAAAGTGCCAAACGTGGCTTTGAATCATTCCATGAGCAGTTGGATGATGGTGTGAAAGGTCGCGTGCGTGCAGAGAGCTTTGCCGATCATTATAGTCAACCGCGGATGTTCTATCGTAGCCAGACGCCAGCTGAGCAAGCGCACATTGCTTCTGCTTATGCCTTTGAGCTAGGTAAAGTAGATACGGCGCATGTACGTACGCGTATGCTGAGCCATCTGCCGCATATCGATGAAGACTTGGCAAATCGTGTGGCAAAAGCGCTAGGTATGGAACTGCCAGAGCCTGCTGATGCCGCTGCTCCTGTACAGGATATGGCGACATCGAAAGCAGTACAAACGATTGGTTTAACGCTTAAGAGTTTAAAAGGCCGTTTGATTGGTATCTTGGTCGCTGAAGGCTCTAACCATAGTGAAATCAAAAAGTTCGAAGAGGCGGCAAAAGCGCAGGGTGCTAGCGTGAAAATCGTTGCGCCCAATAAAGAAGTTGTCTTAGATGACGACACTCGCATACAAGCAGATGAGCGTCTCGCTGGCGGTCCATCAGTGATGTTTGACGCTGTCGTTAGTATCATTATGCCAGAGCAAGCTAAAAAGCTAGCAAAAGACAGCTCAGCATTAGATTGGTTCAACGATGCGTATGGTCATTGCAAAGCCATTGCTTATTGCGGCGCGACTGACGAATTTATCTTGAGTAAATTACCTATCGAAAAAGACAGTTTCGTGACGCCACTGGCTGAATTGGATACTTTTATCGAAAATGCCAAGTCACGCTTGTGGGAACGTGAGCCAAAGGTTCGTGATCTTGCTTAGTACGACGTTTTAGTTTAAGAACCAGCCATAGCAATATGGCTGGTTTTTTTGTGTCTAAATGAGAGGCTTTTGGAGCTAGTTTTGCGAGTTGGTATTATCTAGACTAAGTTGTACCTTAAATGCCGAGCTCTCATAAACATTAGGGCCTTTTTATGATCATATATTGTTGAGTTAGGTCTTTAAGTATAGCTATATTGTTGTTCTGAGATATCGATGCTAATATCTTATGTTGATATATGATTATAACTACAAGGAGATTGTAGGCTGTGTTTACCTTTCAAAAAAATAGTGCTGAATACATATATCATTACACTCAAGCTGCAACTGCAATTGACTTTATTCTGAAGAATAAGAATTTAAAGTTTTCATCATTTAATCAAACGAATGACCCAAAAGAAACGAAAGATTGGTTTTTGACTTCTGGTACAAATGAAGGGAAAGATCTAAAAGAATATACTCCAGACTACTTATCAAAAAGACTAAACCCATACTTTAAAGGGTCAACAAGGCTGCTTTGTTTCTCTAAAGATAGAGAGCTTACAGGCAATCACTTAGAAGACACGCCTAAAAGAGGTTTTTGTAAACCTCGAATGTGGGCACAATATGCTGGAAATCATACAGGAGTTTGTCTGATTTTTAACTTTGATCGTTTTATACAGATATTTTCTGATAAATTTTCTAATCGAACATTTAAATATGACAGTGTAGCTTATTATGATCGTTTACTAGCTGATATCCAACTTGAAAAAGCATACATGATTAATGTTGACCAATTAGAAAAACGAGGTGATAGAGATTACTGTTATGACCACTTACTCAAGTTTAATAAACGTTTATTCTTTGAAAAAGCTACAGACTGGGAAAATGAAAGTGAATTTAGGTTTGCCATTTTTGAGTGTGATGAGGAGCTTTATTTTGAATATCAGAATTCTTTAAGTGGCATACTTTTTGGTCAAGATTGTAAAGAGTCAGATATCGAAAAAATTGTAGAATTAACGAAAAATGATGGCATTGAGTATCAAAAACTGAGGTGGAGAAACTGCACACCATGGTTTGAATTTGAACGTACAAAGTGGTTATAGTATTACGTGACTTTGCCTAAGCCTTGAGTATATGAAAGATGTTTTTAATATAAAAACCCAGCCTAAGTTATGGGTTTTTGCTGTTTTACTAGCAGGTGAAAACTGTCATATATAAAATTAGGGGCTGTCCTAGATAAGTAAAATAATCTAGGATAGTCATATGAGAAAGAGCAGATTAAGTTGGTACAAACAAACCAGACTCATTGAACTATTTA
>NZ_QGGM01000028.1:0-5406 GCF_003148585.1 Psychrobacter immobilis
ACTCCTTTTCGGAGTTCATTCTAACTATAAAAATTATCATTTAAGACAGCAGAAAAACTCAAAGTTAATTCATTACGAACATAATTTTTAGCGATTTTGCCAGATTAGATGAGCCAAGTTTAGAAGCTTCTTTAAAGAGCTTCATAGCAAGATTAAACTGAAGAGTTTGATCATGGCTCAGATTGAACGCTGGCGGCAGGCTTAACACATGCAAGTCGAGCGGTAACAGGAGAAGCTTGCTTCTCGCTGACGAGCGGCGGACGGGTGAGTAATACTTAGGAATCTACCTAGTAGTGGGGGATAGCACGGGGAAACTCGTATTAATACCGCATACGACCTACGGGAGAAAGGGGGCAGTTTACTGCTCTCGCTATTAGATGAGCCTAAGTCGGATTAGCTAGATGGTGGGGTAAAGGCCTACCATGGCGACGATCTGTAGCTGGTCTGAGAGGATGATCAGCCACACCGGGACTGAGACACGGCCCGGACTCCTACGGGAGGCAGCAGTGGGGAATATTGGACAATGGGGGAAACCCTGATCCAGCCATGCCGCGTGTGTGAAGAAGGCCTTTTGGTTGTAAAGCACTTTAAGCAGTGAAGAAGACTCCATGGTTAATACCCATGGACGATGACATTAGCTGCAGAATAAGCACCGGCTAACTCTGTGCCAGCAGCCGCGGTAATACAGAGGGTGCAAGCGTTAATCGGAATTACTGGGCGTAAAGGGAGCGTAGGTGGCTCTATAAGTCAGATGTGAAATCCCCGGGCTTAACCTGGGAACTGCATCTGAAACTGTAGAGCTAGAGTATGTGAGAGGAAGGTAGAATTCCAGGTGTAGCGGTGAAATGCGTAGAGATCTGGAGGAATACCGATGGCGAAGGCAGCCTTCTGGCATAATACTGACACTGAGGCTCGAAAGCGTGGGTAGCAAACAGGATTAGATACCCTGGTAGTCCACGCCGTAAACGATGTCTACTAGTCGTTGGGTCCCTTGAGGACTTAGTGACGCAGCTAACGCAATAAGTAGACCGCCTGGGGAGTACGGCCGCAAGGTTAAAACTCAAATGAATTGACGGGGGCCCGCACAAGCGGTGGAGCATGTGGTTTAATTCGATGCAACGCGAAGAACCTTACCTGGTCTTGACATATCTAGAATCCTGCAGAGATGCGGGAGTGCCTTCGGGAATTAGAATACAGGTGCTGCATGGCTGTCGTCAGCTCGTGTCGTGAGATGTTGGGTTAAGTCCCGCAACGAGCGCAACCCTTGTCCTTAGTTACCAGCGGGTTAAGCCGGGAACTCTAAGGATACTGCCAGTGACAAACTGGAGGAAGGCGGGGACGACGTCAAGTCATCATGGCCCTTACGACCAGGGCTACACACGTGCTACAATGGTAGGTACAGAGGGCAGCTACACAGCGATGTGATGCGAATCTCAAAAAGCCTATCGTAGTCCAGATTGGAGTCTGCAACTCGACTCCATGAAGTAGGAATCGCTAGTAATCGCGGATCAGAATGCCGCGGTGAATACGTTCCCGGGCCTTGTACACACCGCCCGTCACACCATGGGAGTTGATTGCACCAGAAGTGGATAGCTTAACCTTCGGGGGAGCGTTCACCACGGTGTGGTTGATGACTGGGGTGAAGTCGTAACAAGGTAGCCGTAGGGGAACCTGCGGCTGGATCACCTCCTTATAGATGGCATTCGGTCAGCAAGAATTCACAACAAGTTGTTCTTTAGTTTAAGCTTACGTTTTAACAAGCGTAATTGGGTCTGTAGCTCAGCTGGTTAGAGCACCGTGTTGATAACGCGGGGGTCAGTGGTTCAAGTCCACTTAGACCCACCATTTTATAATGGGGCCATAGCTCAGTTGGTAGAGCGCCTGCCTTGCACGCAGGAGGTCAACGGTTCGACTCCGTTTGGCTCCACCACTATAGACGAATAAGCTTTAAGTGCTAATAGTATAAATAGAAACAAGTGATTTATCTTTGAATAAAGACACGATTACTTCTTTCTGTTTTATACAGAATCTGTGACTCGACGAGAGCATAGAGACTATTTAAAAACATAGATATGAGTCTGGGTTAGGAAGAGCGTGTTCACGCGCACTTCCTAACCTTAATCACTCACCTCTTAACGACATCAGTTGTTATCCCAGGGGTGAGTGATTAAAAAAAGTAAAGAGAACTGAATCAAGCGTATAAACATAGGTGATATCGTTATCATAATTAGACTTTATAACACTTAGCAGTCGAAAGACTACTTGGGGTTGTATGGTCAAGTAATGAAGCGCACATGGTGGATGCCTTGGCAGTCAGAGGCGATGAAAGACGTGACAGCCTGCGATAAGCTTCGGGGAGGCGGCAATATCCTGTGATCCGGAGATTTCTGAATGGGGAAACCCACCTACCATAAGGTAGGTATCTTGTACTTGTACAAGAAGCGAACGAGGGGAAGTGAAACATCTCAGTACCCTTAGGAATAGACATCAAATGAGATTCCCCTAGTAGCGGCGAGCGAACGGGGAGAAGCCGATTAATGCTAATGTAGAAGAACAGCGTGGGAAAGCTGACCGTAGTAGGTGATAGTCCTGTATTCGAAACATTAGCGTTAACATATTAAGTAGAGCGGGGCACGAGAAATCCTGTTTGAAGATGGGGGGACCATCCTCCAAGGCTAAATACTCCTGACTGACCGATAGTGAACCAGTACCGTGAGGGAAAGGCGAAAAGAACCCCTGTGAGGGGAGTGAAATAGAACCTGAAACCGTGTGCGTACAAGCAGTGGGAGCCTTAATTTATTAGGGTGACCGCGTACCTTTTGTATAATGGGTCAGCGACTTATATTCTGTAGCAAGGTTAACCGTTTAGGGGAGCCGTAGGGAAACCGAGTCTTAATAGGGCGCCATAGTTGCAGGGTATAGACCCGAAACCGAGTGATCTATCCATGAGCAGGTTGAAAGTGCCGTAACAGGCACCGGAGGACCGAACCCACTGTCGTTGAAAAGCCAGGGGATGACTTGTGGATAGGGGTGAAAGGCTAATCAAACTCGGTGATAGCTGGTTCTCCCCGAAAGCTATTTAGGTAGCGCCTCGGACGAACACCATTGGGGGTAGAGCACTGTTTCGGCTAGGGGGTCATACCGACTTACCAAACCGATGCAAACTCCGAATACCGATGAGTGATATCCGGGAGACACACAGTGGGTGCTAACGTCCATTGTGGAGAGGGAAACAACCCAGACCGCCAGCTAAGGCCCCAAATTCCTAGTTAAGTGGGAAACGAGGTGGGAAGGCATAGACAGCTAGGAGGTTGGCTTAGAAGCAGCCATCCTTTAAAGAAAGCGTAATAGCTCACTAGTCGAGTCGGCCCGCGCGGAAGATGTAACGGGGCTCAAACTAGGAGCCGAAGCTGCGGATTTGAATTTGTTTTCAAGTGGTAGGGGAGCGTTGTGTAAGCCTGTGAAGGTGTGTCGTAAGGCATGCTGGAGGTATCACAAGAGCGAATGCTGACGTGAGTAACGATAATGCGAGTGAAAAGCTCGCACGCCGGAAGATCAAGGGTTCCAGTCCAACGTTAATCGGGGCTGGGTGAGTCGACCCCTAAGGCGAGGCCGAAAGGCGTAGTCGATGGGAAATCGGTTAATATTCCGATACTTGTTTATAATGCGATGGAGGGACGGAGAAGGTTATGTCAGCCTGGCGTTGGTTGTCCAGGTGAAAGGATGTAGGCTTACAACTTAGGTAAATCCGGGTTGTTACATGGCTGAGATCTGATAGCAAGCTGTACTTGTACAGTGAAGTGGCAAATACCATGCTTCCAGGAAAAGCTTCTAAGCAATAGTTATAAACGAATCGTACCCTAAACCGACACAGGTGATCAGGTAGAGAATACCAAGGCGCTTGAGAGAACTCTGCTGAAGGAACTAGGCAAAATGGTACCGTAACTTCGGGAGAAGGTACGCTGCTGATGGTGATAGGACACGCTCCTTGAGCTGTTGGCAGTCGCAGATACCAGGCTGCTGCAACTGTTTATTAAAAACACAGCACTCTGCAAACACGAAAGTGGACGTATAGGGTGTGATGTCTGCCCGGTGCTGGAAGGTTAATTGATGGGGTTAGCGTAAGCGAAGCTCTTGATCGAAGCCCCAGTAAACGGCGGCCGTAACTATAACGGTCCTAAGGTAGCGAAATTCCTTGTCGGGTAAGTTCCGACCTGCACGAATGACATAATGATGGCAGCGCTGTCTCCAGCAGAGACTCAGTGAAATCGAAATCGCAGTGAAGATGCTGTGTACCCGCGGCTAGACGGAAAGACCCCGTGAACCTTTACTACAGCTTTACATTGAACTTTGACCTGACTTGTGCAGGATAGGTGGGAGGCTTTGAAGCCGAGACGCTAGTCTTGGTGGAGCCAATCTTGAAATACCACCCTGGTCATGTTGGGGTTCTAACTCAGGTATAACAATACCGAGGACAATGTATGGTGGGTAGTTTGACTGGGGCGGTCTCCTCCTAAAGAGTAACGGAGGAGTACGAAGGTGCGCTCAGACCGGTCGGAAATCGGTCGTAGAGTATAAAGGCAAAAGCGCGCTTAACTGCGAGACCCACAAGTCGAGCAGGTACGAAAGTAGGTCTTAGTGATCCGGTGGTTCTGTATGGAAGGGCCATCGCTCAACGGATAAAAGGTACTCTGGGGATAACAGGCTGATACCGCCCAAGAGTTCATATCGACGGCGGTGTTTGGCACCTCGATGTCGGCTC
Organism: Psychrobacter immobilis; assembly: GCF_003148585.1. GTDB lineage: Bacteria > Pseudomonadota > Gammaproteobacteria > Pseudomonadales > Moraxellaceae > Psychrobacter > Psychrobacter immobilis. Next base: position 4,763 of record NZ_QGGM01000028.1, read on the forward strand.
ATCTCATCCTAGGGCTGAAGCAGGTCCTAAGGGTATGGCTGTTCGCCATTTAAAGAGGTACGCGAGCTGGGTTTAGAACGTCGTGAGACAGTTCGGTCCCTATCTACCGTGGGCGTTGGAAATTTGAGAGGATCTGCTCCTAGTACGAGAGGACCAGAGTGGACGAACCTCTGGTGTTCGGGTTGTCACGCCAGTGGCATTGCCCGGTAGCTACGTTCGGATGGGATAACCGCTGAAAGCATCTAAGCGGGAAGCCCACCTCAAGATTAGATTTCCCTAAAGAGCCGTTGAAGACTACGACGTTGATAGGCAGGGTGTGGAAGTGCAGCGATGCATGTAGCTAACCTGTACTAATTGCTCGTTTGGCTTGACCATACAACACCCAAGTGGTTTGTATGAAAGCTCTAATTAATCTATCTTGTATAAGCGAAAGCTTATAGAAACGAGAGAATATTTCGATATCACCTTTAACCTTGATTCAGTTAGGTTACAAGTTGATCGACAACAAGCTAATACTTGACGTCAAACAATAAAAATAACAGACTCATATCTAACCCCCTTTGCTGACGACAATAGCATGATGGCACCACCTGATCCCTTCCCGAACTCAGAAGTGAAACATCATTGCGCCAATGGTAGTGTGG
>NZ_QGGM01000029.1:0-5083 GCF_003148585.1 Psychrobacter immobilis
TCATCATGGGCTAAATGAGAGGCGTAAGTTACGGTTTATTAAAGACTTTCTACTATCAAAGTCACTCAAATAGCATGAATTTTGTCCATTACACCAATAATCAATAAAAAAGGCTGGGTTACGATAGCGTAGCCCAGCCTTATTCAGGTTAATTTGACTTTATTGCTTATAAAATTACATAAACGGCAGTTTAGTAAATATCTGCAAGATCGTCGCGTTGACGATATCGACAAAGAATGCACCAACCATTGGCACAATCAAAAACGCCTTAGGCGAAGGCAGATAGCGATCCGTGACCGCCTGCATATTGGCAATCGCCGTTGGCGTCGCACCCATACCGAAACCACAATGTCCAGCTGACAAGACCGCTGCATCATAGTCTTTACCCATCACCTTAAAGGTTATGAAATAGACATAAACAACCATAATGACCGTCTGTACCAATAAGATAATCAACACAGGGCCTGCCAAATCAGTCAGCTGCCATAGCTTCAATGACAGCAGCGCCATGGCTAAGAAAAGACTCAAAGAAGCGTTACCAAATACGTCGATAGAGCGATCAAACATATCAAAATTAAAGATTGTGGTTAAGACATTACGAATAATCACACCACCTGCCAACGCCCAAACGAAGGTAGGTAGCTCAAACCACGTGCCTTGCGCAACAAGCGTCATGACATCGGCGAAGGCCAACGCTGCGGCAAACAATGCCAATGTCTCAATAGTAGAAGAGGCAGTGATAAAACGCATGCTATCAGGTCTTTCAAAAATTTCTTTATTGCTACTCGCCGAATCTTCATCATGTTTGGTGCTATAAAGCGACTGCGCACCAGCGACTTTTTCGATGTCACTAGGATTGGGATTGGCGGGTGTTGGTTTTAACCCCAGCTTTTGAATCAGGCGACGGGCAACAGGACCACCAATGATACCACCAGCGACTAAGCCATAGGTGGCAACGGCGATACCAAGTGTCGTTGCACCGACCACACCGTAATCTTGCTCCAAGGTGATACCCCAAGCGCCTGCCGTACCGTGACCACCAGTCAGGGCGATAGAACCTGTCACTAATCCAAGTAGTGGATCAAGTCCCAACGCGCTTGCCATGGCCACACCAACGACATCTTGCAAGACGATAAAAACGGACACAACGATGGTAAAAATCAACAATGGCGTACCACCAGCTTTGAGTCTACTAAAATCAGCACTCAAACCAATAGAGGCAAAAAACATCAGCATGGTAGCCGTCTGTAATCCTTGATGAAAGTTAAAACTATATCCCCAAATGATATTTAGAATATAGACCACTATTGCCGCGACCAAACCACCAGCAACAGGCTCTGGAATGTTAAAATCTTCTAAGAATTTAATTTTCTTGACCAAAAAGCGCCCAAGCAGCAGCACTAGAGTGGCTAGTATCAGCGTGTAATAGCCGTTTAGGGTAATTTCCATATATTAATCCTTTCTATAAAAATAAATTAACCTGAATTCGGGATAAATATGGTTTTATCTCGAATTCAGGTTTGTGTGGTGATTGGCGACTAGGCATCATCCACGGACGGCATAATAACCCATAATTGCGGCTTGCCAAAATCTCTGTAGGCATCTTCAATGATGCTTTTGAAAACATTAAAATCTTCGGTGTTTATTTTTTTCACCGCTGTTAGATCCAGCATCAGGTGAGTCACTTCGCTGTCCGTTAAACAGTCCCATGCGCTATCCCAGTTATGTGAAAAATAACTGGGAAAATCACAGGCATTGGCTAAGTTTGTTAATAATGTGGTTTTATTGAGTATCTCGTCTACCGGTATGTTAACAGTCTGAGCGGGCATGCTAGCATTTAGTGCTGTAGTTTTTTGGTTAATATCTTGGTCAAAACCCAGATTAATATAGTGGATGGCTTTACTCATATTATTTTACGTCCAGTCTGCGAAAGCTATCATAGTGATCAACGGTTAAGTAATATACGGTCGGCGGATGACCACCTGTGACGATACGCCGTGCACCGCGATGTGATACGCCAGGTGTCGGCACGGTATATTCGCGGTAGTAGCCTTGCGACTGCGCGGGCAATCTGCCCTCACGATTATAAAATGTCGTGCCATCTTTATGAGGATAAGGAAAAGGCCCGCCTCGTTGAATAAGGGCAATGGTATTGTCTATCTGAGCATCGCCCGTGACGCCGCTTGTCTTTACTGGCTGGGTCTCGGATGAGGTTTGTGATACCGCTGTTGGGTCAATACTATCGGTCAAAAACCCAGACGACAAATCACCAAAAAAATAAACAGCAACGGCAATAAGGGCAATCAAACTAAATAGGGTAGAGCCTAAGCTTCTCTTGTTTTGATTGCCACGCTGACTATGGCGATTGTCACGAGTAGTGTGTCGCGGGTTTTTGTTATTATCAATAGAGTTGTGTCGGCTGTTAGTATTTGAATGGTGATTGGCTATATTTGAGTCTGGAGTGGCTAAAATACTCAATTCGTTGGAAGTGACTTCAGTGGCTCGTAGTTGGTTTTTATCATTACGCTCACTATTAAAATAGACGCTTTGACCGACGGTTATTGGCTGTGATAATCGCACTTTACTCACATGAAAAAACACGTCTTCACTTTGATTGTCTACATCGATAAAGCCATAGCCTTTATCTGAATTCCAGTGCTTGATTTTACCACTCTGCATAAGCCCACTTTCCTATCGCCTGTTTTATTATCGTGCCGCATGACTTTTACCATACACATGTTTTTGATGTCGCATATATAACATATTTGACACTACTAAAAAACGCCAGCAATTGAGCTGGCGTTTTTTTGTGGATTATACGTTAAATCAGAGAGTGGATGATAGGCTAAGCGATAAGACGTTAGGCGCGAGTCTCACCATGACCATAAACGATCCATTTCTGTGAGGTGAGACCTTCAAGTCCTACTGGGCCACGAGCGTGGATTTTATCGGTCGAGATGCCAATCTCGGCACCCAATCCATACTCAAAGCCATCGGCAAAACGGCTAGAGGCGTTAATCATGACGCTCGCTGAGTCGACTTCACGGATAAAACGTTGCGACTTGGTATAGTTGTCGGTGATGATAACGTCGGTATGATGGCTGCCATGAGTGTTGATATGTTCAATGGCTTCGTCAATACCTGACAAAACTTTTACCGCTAAGATAGGCGCTAAATATTCGGTATCCCAATCCTCAGCAGTGGCCGCAGACAAATGTCCAGCAAGCTTAGCATTATCATTTAAGATGGCTTGCGACTTATCATCAAGGCGCAATTGCATCGCATCATCAGCGGCGATGATGGCTTCGGCAATCTTTGGCAATAGCTCACCCGCGACTGATTCGTCGATCAATAGCGTCTCCATGGTATTACACGTACCGTAGCGATGGGTTTTTGCATTGACGCTGACCTTGATGGCGATTTCGGCATCCGCATCACTATCGATAAAGGTGTGGCAGTTGCCATCTAAATGCTTGATGACAGGAACGCGAGCATCGCGGCTGATACGCTCAATCAATCCTTTGCCACCGCGTGGGACGATGACATCGACATAATCAGTCATGGTAATCAGCTCGCCGACAGCAGCGCGATCGGTCGTTTGTAGTACTTGCACACTGTGCTCAGACAGCCCGACTTTCTGTAGTCCTTCCAAGATACATTTGGCGATTGCTTGATTGGATTCAAACGCTTCAGAGCCGCCGCGCAAGATAATAGCGTTGCCTGATTTTAGCGCCAATGAAGCCGCTTCTAAGGTCACGTTAGGGCGTGACTCATAAATCATACCGACCACGCCGAGCGGCACCCGCATTTTCCCCAAATGAATCCCTGATGGCTGATAGGTCATGTCAGTGACTTCGCCGATAGGGTCTGGTAATGAGGCGACGTCTTTTAACCCTTGGAGCATGCCGTCAAAGCGGGCATCATTTAGCTCTAAGCGATCCAGTAAGGCTGCCTCTAAATCGTTGCTTTGTCCATTATGCATATCGATTTTATTGGCGGCCAAGATATCTGATTTGGCCTCTTTTAACACATCATGAATCGCCATTAATGCTGAGTTTTTGTCACCAGTGTTTGCCGCAGCCAGCACACGCGAAGCAGCTCTTGCCTGTTTGCCAACAGCTTGCATATAGGCAGTAACGTCTGTGGTATTCGATTGACTCATAAATTATTTTCCTTATGTTATAAATGTTTTAAGCAAATGAAAGCGCCCAAAAAGGCGAAAATGTGGCAAAAAGATGATTTTGATACCTGTCAGGTATTATGCTATTTAACATAGAGGAGATTGAGGCGATAGTAAAGATGATTTTGTGAACAGTGCCTGCTTTACATAGCGTTTATGAGCATGGTCGTCGCGTCATTTTACTGACTTTACCATTACTGAGTCCTTGCCACTTCATGATACAAACATCATTTCAGAGAAAGCAAAAACGCAAACTTTCGGTTACGTGGTTTTAACAGAACTGCGTTGTAACTACTAAGGTAGCTAGCATTAATCATACGTATAGTAGAGCTTAACGGTGCATCAAAAAGCAATTAAAGGGCAGGCATTCATGTACGAATGGTTGCTCGTCAAATACAATTCAATAAATGAAATAATGATGGAGAATAAAAATGGCTATTAGAAATGACACTATCGACAACACCACGCGTAAAAGCTTGCTGGCAGTTGGTTTGGTTGCCGCGGCATTGACATTGGGCGCTTGCGGTAAGAAAGAAGAAGCACCTATGGAAACTGCTCCAGCCGTTGATGCACAAACAGCAGTGGAGGATGAAGCTACTGGTGTTGCGACAGCAGGCGAAGGTGATGATATTGCAGTTGCTAGCGCCGATGATGGCATGGCAGTGGGTAATAATGATGATGTGGCGGTGGCAACAGCAGATGACGCCGAAGTGCTGGACGGCACTGAGAGCGAAGAACATGTCTCAACGTATTAAATCGCTATCTTGACTAACTGATTATCATTAGTTGATGATATAAGCGAATAAAACTAGGGCGTGTCATCAATTAGCACAGTTGTTTTAGAATAAGCTATAGTAACTCTATATTTACTCATATGAGCTTAATCATCATGACAAGACGACA
>NZ_QGGM01000030.1:0-3153 GCF_003148585.1 Psychrobacter immobilis
TAATCAAGTTAAAGATTCAGTTCCGAATTTGAGAGCGATATTAGAGATCAGTTAACCTATACAATCTGCACTATAACTTATTAGGTAGTGGATCCCTCAATATTATAGTGCTCGAAATATTATTAATATCTATAATTACTATGGGTTTATTTAAATCTTATGAGTCGAGAAAGCTCTATATGCTACTATTTATATAGTGTAGAAGACTGAGGTATGAAGTTTACTTTCCTTAGGTGACGTTGTTAATATCGGGGTTTCTTTAAACCGGGACTGTGACAGTCGGGGCAGCTGATATCTACTCAAATATATCATCTTGCCTCGGCTGTCACCCTCCTTTATTCCCCAGCATACTTTCTGACACACCACCGAGTTTTTTTAATTATTTGTCATAGTATATATCAAGATAATTAAAACAATCATATGAATAATTTGGATTGGAACAAAAGCAAGTGCGTATTGAAAACCACCCGTAATTGCCGCATTAATTGATTTAGAAATTGCATGTGTCGCTAAACCCAATAATAAGGCGAGCAATAAAATAGGGTTAGTTGGGTTCCCTTGCATGACTACAGCAGCCATTGCTGCATGCACCTCAAACATAGAACTCAGTACGGTTCCTGCGATAAGACCGGCGTCACCCAGCCATAAACTTAAACCATAAACAAGTACTTGAATAATAGTAAGTGTGACTACAATGATACCTGCCTCTTTTAAACTAAACATGGGTGTATCAGTTAACTTAGCTTTCTCTTCGGATCGAGCTTTTCTCATCAACCATATCCCAGGAATAATTAAAACTATCATGGCAATAATAGAGGGGAATAATAAAATTTTAAGCCAGCTAAAACTTACACCTGCAACAATAATAAGAAGCTGTACCACTGTTGCGACACATGATATAAGCGCAGCTCCAGCATTTTCTTTTGCATCTGCACGACCCTGACGAACTTCTATTCCAAGGCTTGCAATCGTGGCTGTACTGGATATAAATCCTGATGCTAAAGCAGATAAAAACATGGCGTGGCGTGATGGTAAAAGCCTCTTTGCCATATGTGCTAGTGCTTGAATGGTTAAAATCAATATCAATAATTTTAAAATAATATAAGGATTTAGTACTGAACCCCAAAGATCCCTATTGGGGGTTAAAGGAAGTGCAATTAAAAGCAAGGCCAGTAAAAAGATACCATCTTTAAATTCACGCTCAGTAATCCATCTAACCGCTACTCCATGCATTGAATGCTTTGTCACTAGAAGGAAAGTAAGGACGACTGTAAGTGCCGCTGCATAAGGAATATGCCATAAACATAGTCCGCCTATAAAATAGGTGAGTATAAAAGCAAGTTCAGTGGTTACACCTGGATCTTCAATTTGTTTATTAGTAGAGATGATACTTATACCACCTACTATCAATGCTCCTATGAGCCCCATAAATAAACCGAAAGCAAAGCAAATTGCCCCTAATAAAGAGCAAATTGCAAAAGATCTAATACCTGCAAAGCTGTGTTGATTTTCACGTTGTTTGCTACGCTCTCTTTCTAGACCAATGAGTAGTCCACAACCTAATGCTGCAGTAGATGCAGTAATTAAGTTTTGGATAGGTTCAATCGTAAATGTATTTTCTATTATGAAATTCATCCCACTCTCTATGACCCCTGCTGTCAAATCCGTACAGTTGAACTTGGGAAATTTTGATTACGCAGCCTGATGATAAAAATCAAACCACACCGGTCTTAGCGATCTATACCTTAGCGGAACCAGCTATCTCACCCTTCAAACATATTAACAGACTACTCAAAATAGACTGTTAATATGGAACCATCTATAACAGACTTTAGAATTATAGGACTGGTTGCTGTGCTTTTTTCCTATCATTAGCCTATACTCAAAACATAAAACCTCTAAACGATAAAATTACTATCATTAGACTTGTTTCTTTTATTAAATGATAGTAATATTTTGCTATTATCAATGAACATATATTATTAAGTCTAAATAATACAAAGAGACGTTATGACCGTTCGTATTTATGTGAGAGCCAGCACTAAGGATCAAGACGCGACCAGAGCATTGAATGATTTGATTACGTTCAGTAAAAGCTATGATGATAATTTCGTTGATTACGTTGAACACTTCAGTGGCACAAAGCTTGATAGACCCGCACTGGCTCAGTTACTCAATGACGCTGAAGAAGGTAATATCTTACTAGTTGAAAGTGTGGACAGATTGAGTAGGTTGTCACAAGATGATTTTGCGATTCTAAAGCAGCGTATCAAAGATAAGGGCTTACGACTAGTGGTGGCTGATCTACCAACCACACATACGGTTAGCGAGGGTATGACAGGTGAGATTCTAAGAGTTATTAACGATATGCTGATCGATTTATTGGCGACCATGGCAAAGCTGGATAACGATAAGCGTAGAGAGCGCATCAAGCAGGGATTGGCTAATAGTGGCTATAAGCCCACTGGTAAGAAAGCCAATACCGCAAAACATAACCGTATTAAAGAATTGGCCAGTCAAACCAATATGACAAAAGAAGAAATTGCTAAGGCAGTCGGTACTGGGGTGGCTACTGTTTATCGTGTCTTAAAGCAGGGCTAGTAGCTGAAAGATTTTAAATATCAACCCATTTTTCTATTTGTATTTTCAGACGCTAGTGTTTATAAGCATCTGATTAGTAGACCCTTATGTGTCAGACAAAAGACATTATTTGCAAAAATAGGAACTCATTATATCTAAGCAACATGCCATTTTGTCTTGATCTAAGGGCATCACAACGTCATATTAAAATCGATTTAATGCAAAGTAGGCCAATAATAACCATTGTGTTGCATTTATAATTGCTTTTCTGCAAAATGGCTTATTTATAATCGCTTGAGTCACTCATGATGAATACCCTTACCTCAGACCCTATTGGCGCAGCATGGCTTATCCGTGATGCCAGCATCGAGCTGGTTTCCACTTTATATGTCAGCAGTATTATCAGTGGACGCAGATAAACCTATGAAGGCGGTGAAGTCATCCATAAAGCTTATCAGGAAACTGCGTGTCCACTGAACTGACCCCTGCCGTCAAATCCGTATAATTAAACTTGGGAGATTTTAGTTACGCAATCTGACGGTAAAAGTCAAACCACATCTGAACATCCACGGG
>NZ_QGGM01000031.1:0-2554 GCF_003148585.1 Psychrobacter immobilis
CGATTGCTACTCGCTATGACAAGTTAGCCTGTCATTTCCTCAGTGCGATTCATTTAGTTTCTTGTGTCATTTGGCTTAATTGATGACACGCCCTAGATAACCTTTTGATATAAAAGAATCTCTTGTTGTGTAATTAACGAATACTTTCACTTGTCACCCAATAAATTTATTATAAAACAACAACCAACCTAGAATTGAAAATGATGCTAGAACAAAATATAGAGACATAGAAAGATTAAAAGCTGACATTTTCCAGTTCACTTCAATTTCACTAATTTCTAAATCAGTTAACTCATTACCCTCTGCGATCAACTTAAACAGTTTGTTCATATTTTTTCTAGTCATTCTTTGATAATAATAGGCTGTAGAGTCTGCAATCCAGAAGCCCAGACAAATTAATAAAGGAACGACAAAATAAGAATGATCTACATCATTGCCCATTAGTTTCCCTAGAGCAACAATAGAAATACCTATCAGAGCGACACATAATTTTTTAAATTCAAAACAACTATTACTAGGGCGTGTCCCTAATCTGTAAAAGTAAGTATAAAGGCTTTAAAATAAAGAGACTATTTCAAACAGGGCTCTCTAAATTATGGCAAGAACAGTGCTCACCGATAATACATGGGAACAACTCCAAAGTAACATGAAGGCTCATGGCTGTCATACTTGGAAAAACGACAAACAAGTCATGGAAGCCATATTGTGGAAACTTCGTATAGGCGCGCCATGGCGTGATATACCGAGTGAGCTATGCCCATGGAAAACGGCCTACAACCGTTTTAATAGGTTGTCAAAAAAGGGGTTGTGGGAACAATTTTTTTTGACCTACGAGCAAGTATTGATGAAGAATGGGTATTCGCAGACGGAAGCTATATCCGCTGTCATCAGCATTCAAGCGGCGCAAGACGAGGAGAGCTTCGAGCTACTGGAAAGTCACGAGGTGGAACCACTACCAAGATTCATCTCGCCGTCGATTCGCATGGAAACCCGATTGATTTTAAAATCACTGGGGGTGACGTCCACGACAGCCAAGCGGTAGATGATATTATAGAGATGCTAACGGATGCGACCTACTTTATTGCTGATAAAGCTTATGATTCTGAAACCATTAGAACTAGGCTAAAGCAAGATAACATAAGCCCTGTCATCTCTAAAAGAAAAAATGCTAAACAACCAGATGTAGCGTTTGATCACTATTTATATAAGCTACGACACTTAGTTGAAAACACGTTTGCAAGGCTAAAGCACTTCCGTAGTATTGCGACTAGATACGAAAAATTGGCTCGTAATTATAAGTCTATGCTGTATCTAGCTTGTACTATGATTCATTGCAAACTGAATTAGGGACACGCCCTAATTTGCAATGTTGCTTCATGCAATTGGGAAATTTTGTTCCAATGAATTTCATCTTTACAACTTTTCTTATATTCGTTCATTTGTATCCTAATATTAGAATTCGATAAATAAGTGTGAAACAAGCTAATGATATATAAATTAGAATTCCTCTCATTCTATATATCTATAATAATTTAGACATTGGAATACTTCCACCATGCGCCATACCAAAACGACCAGTAGGAGTATCATCTACTAGAAATCCATACTTCTCAAAAAATTGAACCAAATCTATACTGGCAGCAGTCAAGCATATCTTATTCAAGCCCTCTTTTTCACAAAAAGCAATACAATTAGACATTAGGTCGCCAAATAAACCCAACCCTTTATGAGATTGAAAAGTATATTTTCTGTCTTGATCTGGAATCTCATGTAAAGGATGTGAAAACTCAACATCAGAGATATGCAATATTCCCCGAAATAATACTGCTATTAATAGCTGACTAAATATTCGATGCTCAACAGCTGGATCATTTACCTCTGCATAAGTATATGAAATATCTTGAATAGTCTTTTCACCTATTATTTTAGATGCTTCTTCAAATAAATAAGGGTTTAAATTTTGAAAATGAGCAGCTAAAATCATTGGATCTTCATTAGGTGTTACTTGGATATATTTATCCCAAATTGTACCACCTAATTCAAACATACAATTTTTTTCAGTTTTACAATTTCCTCAATATTTTCCATACCTATTTGATGAAAAATAACGTCGTTAAGGTTCACTTTAGCTTTAATCAACCCTTCCGGAAATATTTCATTTAACCGCATAATGAGATCCTCAAGTATTAATATATAACAATCCACCAACTATCATTAAAGTCATATCAATAACAGTTATGAAACGATAAGCTATTACATTAATCTAAACTAAGGTTGAATTATTTCGCAAAATTTATATGCTTAGCGGAATATCAGGTATAGAGGACTGATGCACGAAAATGTTATAGCTCGCAGTAACCCCAAACCCGCAGCCAAAAGAAAACCCCCTTCTGCATAAGCAGAAGGGGGTTTTACTTTGAATAGAGAGCTGACGATGACCTACTCTCACATGGACGAATCCACACTACCATTGGCGCAATGATGTTTCACTTCTGAGTTCGGGAAGGGATCAGGTGGTGCCATCATGCTATTGTCGTCAGCAAAGGGGGTTAGA
>NZ_QGGM01000032.1:0-1678 GCF_003148585.1 Psychrobacter immobilis
TATGACGGTAGATACGTTTGTTATGACAAACTGCTATCTTGGTTGAATCAATATAGCTGATACCCGTACAGTCGCCCATCATGCTTTGCAAGTAGGCACATAGTGGCATGATACTGCGCGGCACAAGCTTTATAAATCGCGAGTAGCTCGGCAGATTTGGAAACTCCCGTTTCATCATGCCAAGCATGTGATGGTAGTAAAACGCCTTAAACTGTCGATAACGTAATTGATGAAACAGTACCAAGATGGTCATAATCTCTGCTACACTTATCTGGCATGCTCTTAGCCGTTGACGGCCCGTTGCGATTAAATGAGCGTCAAACTCAGGTTTGAATTGCTGATAAAAGTCGTCAATATGGCAGTATAGTTCGGTTAGGTTGTCCATGTAAGAAGTCCTTGTTGTGAAGTTTGTCTTGGTAAACTCACTTTAGCAATTTTGGGCTTCTTTTTTTATCTTTTTTTGAGCGCTTATCCCGAATTGGGGTTAAATATCAAATGCAACAATAAACAATAAATGACGAGAGGGTATGTATGAAACCTGATAACCATAACTTAACTTTTAAGCAGCATAAATTGTTTGGTGCGCTTATCCTACTGACAGTGACATCGTCGTTATTTGCTTGTAGCGAAACCAATACCACTGCTGCAACCACAGCGACTGTAGAGACGGCAACAGACAGCCAGAATTCAAAAGTCCAAACGCCTAAAACGGTGACTCCGAGCGCTAGCAGTAACAGTGATGCGCTGAGAAACGTCTCTGCGACGGTTTATAAAGATGCCAATTGTGGCTGCTGTAAAGAGTGGATTAGCCATGCCGAAGATCATGGTATGACCGCTGAGGGGCAAGATGTTGCCGACTTAGCGGTATTTAAACAGCGCTACGGCGTCCCTAATAATATGCGCTCTTGTCACACCACGGTCACGAGTGATGGTTATGTGTTTGAAGGCCATGTACCCGCTAAGCATGTTGCAGAGTTTTTAGCAAACCCGCCAAGCGACGCCATTGGCCTTGCTGTACCGGGTATGCCTATGGGGAGTCCTGGTATGGAATATAACAATCAGTTCGACCCTTATCAAATCATGCAAATAAATAAAGATGGTAGCACAGCGGTATATGCTGAGGTTGATAGCGCCAATGCCCAGTTATAGCTGAAAAGGATGATTTTTACTGTCCATCGCTAACTTATTAATAACCCCAGTTCGGGATAAGCGCTCAAAAAAAAGATAAAAAAAGAAGTCCGAAGTTGCTAAAGTAAGTTTACCAAGACAAACTTCACAACAAGGACTTCTTACATGGACAACCTAACCGAACTATACTGCCATATTGACGACTTTTATCAGCAATTCAAACCTGAGTTTGACGCTCATTTAATCGCAACGGGCCGTCAACGGCTAAGAGCATGCCAGATAAGTGTAGCAGAGATTATGACCATCTTGGTACTGTTTCATCAATTACGTTATCGACAGTTTAAGGCGTTTTACTACCATCACATGCTTGGCATGATGAAACGGGAGTTTCCAAATCTGCCGAGCTACTCGCGATTTATAAAGCTTGTGCCGCGCAGTATCATGCCACTATGTGCCTACTTGCAAAGCATGATGGGCGACTGTACGGGTATCAGCTATATTGATTCAACCAAGATAGCAGTTTGTCATAACAAACGTATCTACCGTCATA
>NZ_QGGM01000033.1:0-1278 GCF_003148585.1 Psychrobacter immobilis
TGACCCCTGCTGTCAAATCCGTACACCTAAACTTGGGAGATTTTAATTACGCAGCCTGACGGTAGAAATCAACCCAAACCTGTCTTGGCGATCTCATACCTAAATCTTGCTGAATCCTCGTTTGGTTGTAATCTAACTCAATATATTTGATGATACTGTTGATAGCCTCAAATCGAGTTCTATAATTATGATGATATACCAGCTCATTCTTTAAGACGCCCCAGAAGCTCTCTATTGGCGCGTTATCATAACAGTTGCCTTTAGCACTCATAGATCCTTTAAAACCGTATTTACTGATGATTTTGCGATAATCATCGCTGCAATACTGACTACCTCTATCTGAATGCACAATAAGACCTTGGCTAGGTCGTTTATCCTTGATCGCTTTATTTAAGGCCTTACAGACTAAATCAGCCTTCATACGTTTATCGATAGCGTAGCCAACCAGTTCTTTGGTATACAAGTCTTTAACACCTGCCAAATAAAGCCAACCCTCATCTGTCCAAATATAGGTTATATCACTGACCCATGCACAATTAGGACGATTGACGCCAAACTGCTGTTTAAGCAAATTAGGATAGATTCGCTTGTTATGGTCTGAGTCCGTTGTCACTTTAAAGCGCTTATGACGTCTACATTTGATGCTATGTTCTTCTTTGATACTGCGCACCATGTACTTGCTAATCTCATGTCCCTGTTCGCTCAAATGAGCATGCAGACGCTCATAACCATATCTCTCTTTGGTTTCACTGTGAGCAGCTTTAACAAGTAGCTCACAGTGATTACGATGTATTTGCTGAGTACTGATATTACGCTTGTTCCAGTCATAGTAGCTTGATGGTTTGATATCAAGGATTTTGCACATGCGGGTAGTGCTAAATTCATATTTGTGATGGTCAATAAAGGCGTACCTTACTGACCGTTCCTTGCAAAGTACGCCGTGGCCTTTTTTAATATTTCACGCTCTTCTTGTGCAATCTTTAACTCTCGCTTTAAACGCTTATTCTCTTCAATAACGGCCATTAGTTCGGGATCAAACTGTTTAGTACCTTTGAGCTTACCTTGATTAGCTTTCCGTTGCCAATTAGCTAGCGTTTGCATTGGTAGCCCTAACTGCCTTGCTGTGGCACTGACATTGCCACCATTATTTTCTATTGCTTTGACCGCTTCTGCTTTAAATTCTTCACTATATCTCTTAACTTTCTTTGTCATGGTAAACTCCTATTTGTCTTCTTTAGTTTACCAAGTTTTTGTCTACGGTTTTTTCAGCATATATCA
>NZ_QGGM01000034.1:0-1203 GCF_003148585.1 Psychrobacter immobilis
CCAAAAAAAGAGGAAATACCCATGGCAAAGGCCAAGTTTGAACGCGTAAAGCCACACGTCAACGTCGGTACAATCGGACACGTTGACCACGGTAAAACAACCCTAACAGCTGCCATCGCAACTGTAGCAGCAATCACCTCTGGTGGCGAAGCCAAAGACTACGCGTCTATTGACTCAGCACCAGAAGAAAAAGCACGTGGCATCACCATCAACACCTCACACGTAGAATATGACACCCCAGCACGTCACTACGCTCACGTCGATTGCCCAGGTCACGCCGATTATGTTAAAAACATGATCACTGGTGCGGCTCAAATGGACGGCGCAATCCTAGTCGTATCAGCAACTGACGGCCCAATGCCACAAACCCGTGAGCACATTTTGCTTTCACGTCAGGTTGGCGTACCGTACATCATCGTATTCATGAACAAATGTGATGTTGTTGATGACGAAGAATTGCTAGAACTCGTAGAAATGGAAGTTCGTGAACTTCTTAATGACTACGACTTCCCAGGTGATGACACCCCAATCATCCATGGTTCAGCGACTGAAGCCCTAAAAGGCTCACAAGAAAAATACGGCCAACCAGCGGTTGTAGAACTTCTTAACGTTCTTGACACCTACATCCCAGAGCCAGAGCGTGACGTTGACAAAGCATTCCTAATGCCAATCGAAGACGTATTCTCAATCTCAGGCCGTGGTACTGTGGTAACAGGTCGTGTTGAATCTGGTATCGTACGCGTTGGCGACGAAATCGAAATCGTCGGTATCCGTGACACTCAAAAAACCACCTGTACTGGTGTAGAGATGTTCCGTAAACTGCTTGACGAAGGTCGTGCAGGCGAAAACTGTGGCGTACTACTACGTGGTACTAAGCGTGAAGACGTACAACGTGGCCAAGTACTTGCTAAGCCAGGTTCAATCACTCCTCACACCAAGTTTGACGCTGAAGTATATGTGTTGAGCAAAGAAGAGGGTGGTCGTCACACACCATTCCTAAACGGCTATCGTCCACAGTTCTACTTCCGTACTACTGACGTAACTGGCGCAATCCAATTACAAGACGGTACTGAAATGGTAATGCCTGGTGATAACGTTGAGATGGGCGTAGAGCTTATCCACCCAATCGCTATGGACAAAGGTCTTCGCTTCGCTATTCGTGAAGGCGGCCGTACTGTAGGCGCTGGTGTTGTTGCTAACGTA
>NZ_QGGM01000035.1:0-1167 GCF_003148585.1 Psychrobacter immobilis
GATTGAACATACCTTGATAACCAAATACATTGAGATCATAATTACCCCATGAAAACGCTCAAACTACGCATCAAAGACAAACATGCCACTCAGCTAAATATCTTAGCGGGGTCGGTTAACTTTGTCTGGAATTACGTCAATGAGCTAAGTTTTAAACACCTCAAGCGTACTGGTCAATTCTTTTCGGCTTATGATTTGGCTACTTACACCAAAGGTGCGGGTGAATATCTAAACCTACACAGCCAAACCTTACAAGCAGTGACCGAAACCCATGCCAAGGCTCGTAAACAGTTTAAAAAAGCCAAACTCAACTGGCGCACCAATAACCCTAAAGCCAAACGTAGTTCTCTTGGTTGGATTCCGTTTAAAAAGACCGCTATTAAGCATATTAGCACCCGCCAAAGTGGTAAAAAGTGTCTAAAAAGCACCCTACAATTCAGCTTAGCTAAAGGTAAAAAACTCACTATTGACCTATGGGACAGCTATAACTTAGCGCTCTACACCATCAATACTTGCGAATTGGTACAGGACAATCGCGGTAACTGGTACGTCTGTGTGACGGTTAAAGAATTTCCAAAAACAGCGTGTGGCACTGGTCAGGTCGGTATTGATTTAGGCTGCAAAGATTCAGCAGTCAATAGTGATGGCGACAAACTACAAACCAAAGTCACTCATCAATACGCTGAAAAACTGGCCATTGCTCAAAGAGCTAAGAATAAAAAGCGGGTCAAGGCCATTCACGCCAAGATTAAAAATACCCGTCAAGACCTCATTCATAAATTCACATCAAAGCTTGTCAAAGCCAACAGCCTAATTGTTGTTGGTAAAATAAAATCAACATCATTCACTAAGGGCAAACTTGCCAAATCCGTCTATGATGCAGGTTGGTTTGAAATTAAGCGGCAACTGGATTATAAATGCGCGAACGCAGGTTGCCACTATATCGAAGTGAATGAAGCGTACACCACCCAAACCTGCTCGTGTTGCGGCTCTCGCCAAGACAGTCCGAAAGGTAGATCAGCGCTTGGTATAAGAGTATGGTTTTGTCGTTCTTGTAAAACGACCCATAACAGAGACGTTAATGGAGCAAAAAACATTCTCGCGGTCGGGCTTGGCCGTCTTTAGTAGGAATCCCCCTCCTTTGAGGGCGGGGAGGAAGTCAAAGTT
>NZ_QGGM01000036.1:0-1148 GCF_003148585.1 Psychrobacter immobilis
TCTAACCCCCTTTGCTGACGACAATAGCATGATGGCACCACCTGATCCCTTCCCGAACTCAGAAGTGAAACATCATTGCGCCAATGGTAGTGTGGGTTCGCCCATGTGAGAGTAGGTCATCGTCAGCTCTCTATTCAAAGTAAAACCCCCCAACGTTAATTCGTTGGGGGGTTTTCTTTGTTTGCTATATACTACTTCTTTCAGAAATTATTTTTCGTTCAAGAGTTATCCATATCTTAAAGTCTCCTTTACCAACCTATGGGTATACCAATCTATGAATGAAGTATTTGGCGCAACACCTGCATCAGTCCGTATTCGATAGCGTGATGGAGTTGTATGATCCTTTCCTGAACTCAGAAGTAAAATATCGTAGCGCCAATGGTGATGTGGCTCTGGCTATGTGAGAGTAGGTCATCGTCAGTTATCTATTATAGATGGAGCCCCCAACGAATAAACGTTGGGGACTTTTTTTGTTACTAATAACATCTTCAACAATTCTCATTTAATATATTATCAACAAGTGTAGGATTATATATGGTATAACTTCTCCTATAGGATTAATAAACTTTACAATTAATTCCAAATTCATAAAATAATCCTAAACATGTATAGGAAAACTTATGACGCCAATATTTGATCAATATGCAGAGCTATCAGGTTGGTTCGATGGAGAAGATGTTTTTGATTTAAACTTACATTGAGTTGCTTTCTTAAGCGACGGTAATTTCTTTGCGTCGAATTCATTGCAGTGGTTAGGTCCATTTAATAGAGGTTCGCTACTTGATCGCAATGGTAAGCCTGTTTTATGGCTTGATGGGACTACTCCAAGTGGTGCTTTAAAACCATTTACTCCTTTGAGGCCGTTAAAGCCGTTACAACCACTTCGTCCACTGAAACCTTTAAATCTACTTCAACCTCTAAAACCATTAAATCCTTTAGGTGGATGGTCAAAATTAAATTGGAATCAGTGGCTGAATGCTTAGAAAAACTACGTTAATAGATACTTTTTTAATCAGTTATAAATAGTTTCTTTAATAGTTATTTTTTACATTATGACCCCTGCTGTCAAATCCGTACACCTAAACTTGGGAGATTTTAATTACGCAGCCTGACGGTAGAAATCAACCCAAACCTGTCTTGGCGATCTC
>NZ_QGGM01000037.1:0-1023 GCF_003148585.1 Psychrobacter immobilis
GGTGTAATGGACAAAATTCATGCTATTTGAGTGACTTTGATAGTAGAAAGTCTTTAATAAACCGTAACTTACGCCTCTCATTTAGCCCATGATGACTGTGTAATTGTCGTTTGAGCTCACTGAATAACCCTTCAAGAGAATTTGTGGTATTAGGTACATCTAAATGCTCATATTCTTGATAAGTGAATAGCCAGTCGCTATTGGTTCTGAGGCTACGATAAGCACTTCTAAGACGCTTGTGGGTATACCATGTTTTACCAGTATCTTCATTAGTGCTACGTTCATTAAGATAGGCTTCATGAGTTAAATACCAATGATCTAAGCACTCTATGAAGTCGGATTTATTGAGCTGTTTTAGATTTGAAGCAAGCCCTCTCAGCTCAATGCTCGCGATATTCTTAGGACGACGAGTCAAGTAACGGGTCACTATTTGCAGTTGATGGAACTGACACATCTGACAAGGGATGCTAGTAAACAGGCTTCTAAGTCCTCGTCTGCCATCACAGGTGATGCTTTGTACATCAACGCCTAACGATGTTAGGTGATCCACCCCTTGCTTATAAGCGCTGTTGGTTTCATGACTCACTATCGCGTAAGAGAGAACGGCTTTAGTGGTGTTGTCCATAAAGACCATTAAACCAAACTTGCGACCAAAGTAGGTGGTGTCCATGATGATATTAGCAGTCTTAGGTCGCTTAACCTGATACTGGATACTGACTTTGTCTAGCCGTCTTTGGATAGTTTTAAGACTACAATTATATTTGTCAGCTAGCTGTTGGTAGGTCTGTTTACCTTGAGTATATTCTGTCCAAAGGGTTTGATTATTAAGTCTTGTACCCCCTAAAAACTGCCGTTTGCAAGCTAGACATTGGTACTGCTGTTTGCCTAGTTTGCGCCCATTCTTCTTGGTGTGTTTCTCACGACAAAAAGGGCAGTTTTTTGATTCATGGCGTTGATTCCTTGCAAATATAGACAGTATATAGCGTTAGACCCTACGCCAGCATGAATTTTGTCCATTACACC